>JAFLDV010000006.1 GCA_017302255.1 Gammaproteobacteria bacterium
GGTAATAACTTCTTTAAAATCGCTTCTTTTCTTTCTGGGGATATAGCCATTCCAACCTGCTAACCACCCGCCGTCTGACTCTAACTATTGTGAAAAAAAGACCGGACAACTACTCTGACACGGCGGGCCATGCTCACTTTTACATTTTCCAGTCTAGCCATTTGGTAACCATCTTTTTCAGCTGTTACCAAATAATTGCCTGTCGGTAACAGTGGAAAACGATATGAACCGTTCGCACCAGTCGTAATACGACGCTCCAAGCCGGTGTCTTGGTTTTTAATTACGATAGTTGCACCTGCAACGCTTTCACCTGTCGCTGTTTTTGCTGTTCCTGATACATACCCTGAAGATGCTGAGTCCGCACCTACTGCCATGTGAGACACCGTACCCAGTACAAAGGAAACCGCTATCGCGCAGAGAGAGCGGTTAAAGTTGGATCTTTTTTTCATTATGGTCATTCTATGCTCCGTTTTATTATTTTAATAAGGAGAGTTCCGAAAGGCTCTCCAAGAACTAATATACGCCTGAGATTTTGTAAAAGGAAACACATTTAAGGAACATTTAGTTACAAATTAGAAGGTTGCCAAAATTGCGATGTAAATATTTAGATACATGCAAATGAAAATATTGTCATAGCTAGGAATAAGATTGCTTGCCTGTTCTTAAGCAGCGCTGTTTGGCAAAACATCTAGAAGAAACACAAAAAAAATGCTACTTGCTGTTGAACAAGTAGCATTTTTAAATTGACAGTCGTAATTGTCAGCTAATAAACCAAGTTGGTTTAGAAGCGATAGCTCACTTTGCCGTAGACATAACGGCCGCGTGGGCTGTACATGCTTGTGACATAACCGTACAGGTCGCCATCACCATCACCGATAGCAAACGGCGGCTCTTCATCAAACAAGTTGCTGACACCAAAAGTTAACTTGGTCGCTTTGTTCAGGTTGTAATACAGCTGAGTATCAACAGTGTACTGGGCATCAACCATACGTGACTTGTTGGTGGTGAAATCCATTGAACCGTCAAAATCGATATCTGGAGTATCTTCAAACTCACCGATGTAAGCTAACGACACCGCAGCACCCCAATCATCCATTGACCAATCAGCATTGGTTACCCAACGGAATTGTGGGTAGCGATATTCGCCAGTGTAATCCAGACCATCTTTTTCAAAATTACTTAAGTAAGTCCACTCAAGATTTAACTTCAGTAAGCCCATGTCTTTCAGATCTAGTTTGTAATTTGCAGACAAATCTAGACCTTGTGCTTCTTGAGAACTTACGTTGAAGAAGGTGTTATTGATGCGATCCAATTCACCCAAAGTTTGACCTGGCAATGGTGCGCGGCGAACACAGACGGTGCTGCTTTGGTTACCACACTCGGCTTGATATACATCGCCAAATGGCACTTCATCAATCTTGTTATCTTGGGTGATATTCCACAGATCAACACCAAAATCGAAGTCATCAGTTACTTGCCAAACCGCACCGATATTCCAACTTTCTGAAGTTTCAGCTTCCAGATTCGGGTTACCAGCAAACACGATGGTGTAGTCTGTTGACGCACAAGCAGGGTTATTGGCATTTGGGGTTGGGCAACGGAAAGTATCCACGAAGAATTGCGATTCTTGTGAAGGGCCTAAACCAACTTGCGCCAATGATGGAGCGCGGAAGCCTTGGCTCCATGAACCACGCAGACTGAATGAATCGGTCGGTGTGTAATGGAAACCGACTTTCGGGTTAGCAGTACCACCAAAATCACTGTAATGGTCGTAACGCTCAGCCAGTTGTAATTCTAAATCCGCTAATACAGGGACTGAAAATTCAACATAAGTAGCTTTTTGTGAGCGGCTAGCCGCAGCAGACACTGATTCAGTACCGAAAATTAATCCGCGAACAAATTGATCATCAGGTTGGTCACGTGCATCTTCTTTCCGATATTCTGCACCAAACGCAACTCCGACTGTGCCGTGTTCTAATTCGAACAGCTCACCGCTAACTTTACCATCGAGTGAAGTCATGTGAGATACACCACGACGCACTAAGCTAGTGGTGATGGCATCGATCACCGATTGTGGGTTTCTCACGCCACCAAATGGATTGTAACGTCCGGCATTGATTTCTTGTTGCAACAAGTCAGTGCGAACCCAACCTTGGTCACGATCACCAGTTTGGTTTGAAGCACTGCGGCCTTTTTGCGCTGCAGCTTCCCATTCCCAATTGTTGGTTTTGCCACGGATACCGGCTAAAGCACGCATAGAATCCGAACTGATACTCCAACGGCGGTTGCCAGCGTCAACTGTGCGATAACGGCTGATTTCAACACGTTTGCCCCATGGGTTATTCGGATGGTTCGCCGGTACATATAAGCCTGCACCTTCATCAAGTGGCGTTGCAGCACCGCCCGCTTCTGAGCTGTTATGCTGAATACCAATTTCAGAGAAAAGCTCAATATCTTCAGCCACTTCGCGACGCAGGTTTAACACTGCACCAATACGCTCAGCACCAGGAATAGCAATTGAAGATGGACCATAATCATACAAACATGTTTGCCCAGCGATGCGATCTGCAGGACAGTTTGGATCACGAGTTACCACGCCATCAACAATAAAACGACCTGGATAACCGCGAGAAGAACGGAAATCTTCACCGCCGTAAGGACTTTGATTCGCAGTACCCCAACGACCTAACTCAGAGTTATCAATTTGACCGTTATTGAAATAATCGAAAATCAGAGTCGCGTTTGATTTCTCATCGCCAGCACCCCAAACAGTGCTAAAAGTGGTCTCGTCATAACTTGGGCCTGTCGTTTGACCATAACCCAACGAAACATCAGTACCCACAAAGTCTTTACGTAAAATGACGTTAACCACACCGGCAACTGCATCAGAACCGTAAATTGCTGACGCACCGTCTTTTAAAATATCAATGCGTTCAATTGCCGATACTGGAATCCTTTTGAAATCAACAAATGAGTTCACAATGCCTTCGGCAAATGGACTTGAAGCAACACGACGACCGTTAACTAACACCAAAGTCGCGTCCGCACCGAAACCACGTAAACTGATACCTGCTGCACCGTTAGCGGTAGAGTCTTGGCTGTTACCACGTGTTGAGAAAGTTCCTGAACCTGTTGAAGGCATGCGTTCTAACAACTGTGATAAGTTGTCAAAGCCAGACTTATCGATTAAATCACGAGTAATCACAGTAACTGGTGACGGGCCTTCCAAGTCGGTTCTTTTGATGTTCGAACCAGTAATTTGAATACGTTCAACTTCTTTTTTTGTTTCAGTTTCCGTTGATTGCGCAAGCGCCGATGACGCATACATCAGGCCACTTACGGCCAGCGCACACTGGCTCAACTTAAAAATTGTAGTTTTCATTTGCTTCCTTACGAACTGGATTGGGTCTTTGTTATTTTTGATACCGCTTTACTGCGGTTTGTTGATGCTCAGACAACTCGTACCATCACGGACTACAACAAAATGTTAAGCAACAACTAGTTATAATCGAAATGCCATATCGAATAGAACCATTTGCCAATAATAAATTTGTGTCAATTAGTAAAGAGATGGCTACAGTCAGCAGATTCTGCCCAGAACAGAGATACAGTTGAGGCGATCCGCAGCCGCAAGAGGGTGAAATTAGCGACGACAGTGCTTAGATTTTACGATGAGAAATTACTGGTAAACCTTGGCTATTCGCTGTGCATCATTAAAAACAGCGTCAGCACCCGCTTTACATGCTCGGCAATATTGTCCGGCCGGCGTTTGGCTGGTTGCTGGAAGACGTTTCGCAGCATATCCATACCAACTAGCATGCCAAACAGACATTCAGCACTAAACACCGGATCGGGGCAATGAATGACCCCGGCTTGATGGGATTGGGCGAGGAAATTTTCCACTTGTTGGCATGTCGCCAACGGGCCTAATTCATACATACGC
Source organism: Gammaproteobacteria bacterium (assembly GCA_017302255.1). GTDB lineage: Bacteria > Pseudomonadota > Gammaproteobacteria > Enterobacterales > Alteromonadaceae > Pararheinheimera. Next base: position 3,944 of record JAFLDV010000006.1, read on the forward strand.
TCGCGCAGGTCAACGGGCATGCATTCGTGGCCTTGTAAGGTCTTGAGTAAACACAGATGGTCATCACTAAATAAATAGTCGAGTAGACGCTGGCTAAAGCCTTCTGCCGCGACAAACCATTGCTCACGATTCGAAACGGTTAAGCTTAAGCTTTCAACGAAGAAATCAGATTGTGCGCGTAACACGGCCTCAATCAGCACGTTACGATTGCCATAACGAGAATACAAAGTGGCTTTTGACACCGCGGCCTTGGTCGCAACAGCTTCCATCGTCAATGCGCTCGCGCCATCGCGCAGCAAAATTTCTCTTGCTGCCAATAAGATAGCTTTGTCTTTGCTGCGATCAACCGGTCTGCCACTTTGCAAATTCATACTTTACTCTTGTTTATTGAACGATAACGTTCAATAATATGTTTCTGAACGCTGTCGTTTAATAATATCAGAATCTGCCAGAGGTGGCTATGCTTGGTCTTTCCAATCGATTTTCGCTGATTACTCAAAGCTTATTGTTAAGTGCCGTGCTTGGCGCCATGCTCAGTGGTTGCTCTGATGCGCCCTCTGAACAAACTATTGCCGTCAAACCTACTTATGTAATGACCTATGCAATCAAGCATGATGCAAATCAGAGTCTTGAATTGACAGGCACGGTGAAGGCCCGCAAAGAAATTCCGGTAGCGTTTCAAGTTAACGGTCGCATCGCTGTGCGCGCAGTTGAAGCCGGGCAATTGGTTAAAAAAGGCGACGTTTTATATCGGCTTGATCCAAAAGATCTGACCGAAGCACTGCGAGTTGCCGAAGCCGGTCAAGCAGCTGCCAAAGCAAGCTTGGATACCGCCAGCGCTGAACTAAACCGCACGCAAGAACTAATCAAAAAACGCTTTATCAGCGAACAAGCAAGCGAACAAGCGCAGCTTAAATTTAACGAAGCCAAAGCCAACCTCGACAAAGCAAATGCCCAGCAGCAACAAGCAGCGCATGCGCTGAGTTATGCAGTGATCCGTGCAAGCGCAGCAGGCATCATCACCGACATCAGCGCAGAACCAGGTCAAGTGGTGAGTGCAGGTCAACGTTTAGCTGCGTTAGCTACTATTCAAAATTTAGAAATCGAAGTGCAATTGCCAGAACAAATCACTCCGCCAACGGCTGGCTTTGTGAAGGTTTCTGCCAACAAGATTCCACTAAAATTACGCAGTGCCGCCGGTAGTGCCGACAGTGCTAGCCTGACGCGCCAAGCGCGTTATCAAGTTGTCGAAAACAGCGAGTCGCTGCGATTAGGCCAAGTATTGCCAGTTTCTTTACCTTTATTATCCGGCAGCAGTGATGTGCAAGTACCTATCGCGGCCTTAGATGAACGCGGCACCCAAGCACAAATTTGGCATATCGTTGATGGCAAAGCCCAATCGGCACCAGTGCAAGTAGTGGCGATGGATGGTGATGTCGCTACGGTGAAAACCGATTTAGCCAATGGCACGCCAGTGATTGCTTTGGGCACGCACTTGTTAACTGCTGGCATGGCTGTGCAGGAGCTCAAACCATGAGCTTCAACTTATCGACATTAGCGGTGCGCGAACGCGCCATCACGCTGTTTTTTATCCTACTGTCGTTTATCGGTGGCGTTTATGCGTTTTTATCGCTAGGTCGCGCTGAAGACCCATCATTTACCATTCGTGCCATGGTGGTCTCAGTGTACTGGCCAGGTGCGACTGCCGAAGAGATGCAATCACAGCTTGCCGATCGGCTGGAAAAACGCATTCAAGAAGTGCGCAACATCCACAAAATTGACAGTCAAATTCGCCCAGGCGCAGCAAACTTAACCATTGAATTCAAAGACTATACCCCGTCCGAGATGGTGCCTGATTTGTTTTATCAGGTGCGTAAACGTATGCAAGAAGAGGCTGGTTCCTTACCGGCAGGCGTTATTGGCCCTGTGGTTAATGATTCGTTTTCGGATGTGTATTTCAGCTTATTGTCATTAACAGCTCCTGGTCTGCCATTTCGCGATTTAAGTCGTCAGGCCGAACAATTTCGTGATGAGCTAAGTTTAGTGCCTGGTGTGCATAAAGCCGTGATTATCGCCGACCGTCCAGAACGGGTTTTTATCGATTTTAATCAAAGCAAACTGGCGACTTTAGGCGTCAGTGCCAACGACATTCAGCAACAAATTAACGCGGCGAGCCGTTTATTGCCGGCCGGGCAGATTGAAACTGCAGGGCCTGCCCTCGCACTTCGAATCGATGCGCGGATCGATGATTTAGCCTCTCTCCAACAATTACCAATCCGCGTTGGCGGTAAGTTAATCCGTCTGTCAGAACTTGCGACCATTCGTCGTGGTTATGAAGAGCCTGCCCGACTGATTGCCCGCACCGCTGGCCAAGATGCCGTGTTAGTCGGTGTGGTAATGCAACCAGGTGAAAACGGTTTAACTCTGGGTAAAGCCCTGCAAGAAAAACTTAATGAAATGCAAAGTCGTTTACCGCTTGGCATGGAATTACATCAATTAACCAATCAAGCCGACGCAATCTCTAAAGCTGTTGATTTATTTGAGATTAAGTTCTTAGTTGCAGTTTTAGTGGTGATGGCAGTGAGTATCTTAGCCATTGGCTTAAAAGCCGGTCTGGTCGTCGGAATCGCCATTCCGCTGACGCTTGGCATCACCTTCTTATTGATGAAGATGGTTGGCATCAACCTTGACCGGATAACGCTGGGCGCGCTGATTATCTCGCTTGGCTTGCTGGTTGATGACGCCATTATTGCCATTGAAATGATGATGGTGAAAATGGAGCAAGGCCTTGATCGCATTAAAGCAGCAAGCTTTGCTTGGTCTGCCACTGCTGCGCCAATGTTATTTGGTACTTTGGTTACAATCGCTGGTTTCGTGCCGATTGGCTTTGCCAAATCAGGCGTTGGTGAATATACCGGTAACATTTTCTGGGTCGTAGGTTTTGCGCTTTTGGTGTCATGGGTGGTCGCGGTGACGTTCACCCCATACCTTGGCGTGAAACTGCTGCCTGCAGTCACGCAACACCATCGCGACCCTTATCAAACACCGTTTTATCGTAAACTGCGCGCCTTGATCCTCTGGTGTATCAAGCACAAAAAAGCAGTGATAGGCATCACCGTAGTCGCCTTTGTCTTGGCGGTTCTTGGGATGGGCAAATTGGTACAAAAGCAGTTCTTTCCAAGCTCAGACCGACCAGAAGTGTTAGTCAGTATCTTTATGCCGCACGGTACCGCGATTGCTAACACCAACGCCACAGCGCTGCATGTTGAACAACTGCTGCACGGTAATGAAGACGTAAAATCTTTGTCGAGTTTTATTGGTGCCGGCGCCCCGCGGTTTTTCATATCAGCAAACCCGGAACAACCAGATCCGTCGTTTGCCAAAATACTGATCGTCGCCAAAGACGCTGAAGGCCGCGACCGTATCATGCATCTATTATCAGAGCATATCACTGCTGGTGAATTTAGCGCCGCGCGCGTTCGCGTCAGCCGGTTGTTATTCGGACCGCCAGTGCCGTGGCCGGTGAGTTTCCGGGTGATTGGTAAAGATCCGTTGGTACTGCGTGAAATCGCCAACCAAGTGCAACAAGTGATGGCCAAAGATGCCAACATTGTTGGCGCGCATTTAGAATGGGATGAACGGGTACCAGTGTTACAACTGAGCCTCAAAACCGATCAGCTAATTGCTTATGGTCTCACCGCAGCCGATGTCGCTCAGCAACTGCAATTCCAGTTTAGCGGCAGCACCGTCAGCCAACTGCGCGAGGACATTCGCACCGTTGACGTGGTGGCTCGATTGGCTCGTGACCAAGCGCTGCAACCAGAATCTATTGAAATCAAAACCAATCAGGGTAAAGCCGTGTCGATCCGCCAGCTGGGTGATTTGACCATCGGCTATGAAGAACCGTTATTGAAGCGCTACAACCGCCAAAACTATTTAGCAGTTGTTGCCGATATTCAAGGTGCGCAAGCGAACGATGTCTCCAACCGCATCTGGGCACAGCTTGCCGACATTCAGGCGAAACTGCCACATGGCTATCGCATCCAGCAAGCTGGTTCAGTGGAAGAATCCGGCAAAGCAAACGCCTCAATACAAAAATTGATGCCGCTGATGGTGTCATTGATGCTGATCTTTATCATGCTGCAAATGCGCTCATTTACCGGCATGTGGATGGTACTGGCAACAGCGCCACTGGGCTTGATTGGCGCAACTATTGGTTTGTTAGTGTTTAACCAACCTTTTGGCTTCGTGGCTCTACTCGGCTTAATTGGTCTTGCTGGCATCTTAATGCGCAATACGCTGATTTTGACCCAACAAGTTACCGACAATTTAAAACAAGGCTATCAAAGTAAAGATGCCGTGGTCGAAGCGACAGTTCATCGTGCTCGCCCAGTGTTACTTACTGCACTGGCAGCCATGTTAGCCTTTGTGCCACTCACTCTTGATACGTTCTGGGGGCCACTCGCCTTTGTGCTGATCGGCGGAGTTGGTGTCGGTACTGTGTTAACTTTGCTGTTTGTACCAGCGCTTTATATGGTGTTTTTCCGCAATCGCTTACCAAGCGCTCGCGCGAGCGCCAATTAGTGCAGCCACGGCGCTAAGTTCAGGAAGACAAAGCCGCAGCTAACAAATGCGGCTTTGTCATTTATAGCTTCTACGGCAAGAAAAAATGAGCTGTGGGATTTATCGCAAAATCATTTAAGTTCAGTACAAAGTTGTTTACTATCGATTGGTAGGCCCTGCCATTGTTTCATCCTTTTGGGCGCTGTTGTCGAGGTTAGAGATGTTGAGTCATATAGTGCGCAGTCTTCCGCTGGTATTCGGTCTTACCGCTGTGCCGTCATTTGCGCAGACTGAAACTAATATTTTCGCTATCTGCGAATACTCTAGTCAGCAATGTATCGACCAAATCGATCCAGAGATCGCTAAAGCCGACCCCAAAAGTGCTCGTTGGTATGAACTGACCTTACTTAAACTCGATACTCTATTTGCCCTGCAATACGATGAGCCATTATGGCAAGCCACCTCAAAACTAGTGTTAGACCAGACTTCGCCCGCGTCATTTCGCGCGCGGATTTATATCTATCACGCCAAAATGTTGTCATCGAAAGGCAGCAAACTGCAAGCCGAACATTATTTAGATAAAGCGGTGAAGCTACTAGAAAGTCTCAATCGCTCGGCCCCTAACCCGCTCACTACCATTCGCTTGGTGAATGTACAGACTTATGTCGGCGGCGATCCGCTGGTTGGTTACGAGACATTGCAAAAATTGGAAGCGCAGTTCTCACGCAGCCACGATGAATTAATGAAATACGATTTATACAATAACTTAGGCCACGGTGCGCATTTCTTAAAACGTCTGGAAGAGTCGCAACAACATCGTGAAAAAGCGCTGATAGCCATTCAAAAAACCACCAACAAAGCAAAACTGGCGGAAGGTCATTACAATCTCGCTCGGGTGATGGCTTATCGCGGACTCTGGGCCGATGCCGAGCCACATTTGGTGCATGCGGAAGGTTATTACCATGAAATTGGCGACCAAATACTGACAGCGCTTGCGCGCATGCATCTAGCCGAATCATTGTACCGGCAAGGTAAAACTGCAGCCGCAACCACTATGTTTGCTACAGTCGATATCAGTAAAATCCCAGATTATGCCGCTGATCATTTAACCCGGATCAGAGCCTTGTTTGCTCCGACTAAATCGGCGAGTTAATCTGCTTGGCAAACCTAAGCTCGGGTATTGCAAGACGATAACGACAGACAGATAAACAAAAACGGCCGCATCAGCGGCCGTTTTCAGTAAAAGTTATAGTTAACCTTTACGATAGGTAATTTTCTTAGTGCCGCCATCGCAGCTACCAATCACTTTTTCATCCTTGATAGCACTCGCGTCAACAATTTCTAGGACGTAGTTGGTCACGCCTTTGGCTTGCAACTTCGCATCAATTTCCGCTTTTAACGTATCGCAGCTTTTGATTTCTGCACTAACTGAAGCTGATAAGACTAAAGCCACAGCGGCAACTAACTTCATCGACATTTTCATCAACATTGTAAAACTCCTTTTTAAATGAGGTAAAAAACAGCGTTAGCTTAGCGGGGAAAATGCCGATTGACAACGTCGTCCCCAACTCCCATCCGCTGCTCGCACCGCATCAACGCAAAGCTGCTTTGTTACTGACGCTGACACGCCACTGCTTCCAGCAAAAATGGACTTGCTGATTGCTGTAAATCAGTGAAGTCTTGCTTCGAGTGCAAGCCTTGCCAACCGATTTCAATCAGACTTTGCGCCACTGCCCCGCCCAAGTTTTGCCCAGGTCCGAGTAAAATCACGCAGTCCGGTGCAAATTCTCGCACAGCCACTTGCACAGCCTTTTTGAAGTCATAACAAGCGCTGACTTGGGTACCAAAAGTATAATGATGCAATGCTGACTTTTGCACTGGCGCTGCTGGCCAAATGCGGCCTTCACCATCAATCATTGGCAATTGTGGATTGGCAAAAACACCTGTTTGCCAACGCGCTAAGGCTTGCGTCGATGCTTCTTGCATCAATGGACTATGAAAAGCAGCATGCCCTTGCAGCAACAGCGGAAAGCGCTGATCTAGCGGCGGCAGCTCGGCCATCGCCGTCTGCACTGCGGCATTACTGCCTGCCAACACGGCGTAACCGCCATATTGGATAGAGTTGTATAAATCTGGCATTTCCAGCTGCTTGGCAACTGCAGCCACTTTGTCTGGATCTAAGCGCCACTGCTCATCGAGTAATGGATAAATAAACTGCTGGCCGGCGGCTGTTGCCGTCAAACTGGCCATGCCGGAGACAATTTCACTGCCAATCTCGGCATCCCAGACGCCGGCACAGCTGAGGGTTGTGTACCAACCCATCGAGTTACCACTCACTGCCACGATGTCGTATTCGTCGCGGTCGATCCCCTGAAACTGCAATAAACCTGCCGCATAAATCAGTGCCGCATTGTTGCTAGGCAATTGATGTAACGCATGTAAATAACGCTCGGCTTGGTCGAGCTCACTGACGGTGGCAAGTCCAAGCGCTTGACGCACGCCATCAATTTGGCCAAGCAAAGGGTTTTGGTAATAGGCTGCTAACGAACCCAATTCAGTTTTTTGGTAAGTACCGCGACCAGGGCAAAGCACTACAGCTGTTTTTTTCATGATGAGAGGCCTCCGCGCTTGGCTTCACCAAGTAGCGCTGTCACTTTGTCTAGAATTTGCTTCACTGACGGCAAGACGGTATAGGCCGCAGCGCCCAACGGAATAAAACTATCTTCGGCGCATAAGCGACGAATTTGGTAATGCTCAGGTTTTAATTCGTGAAGGGCAGTAAACAATTCTTCGCTTAACGAACCGCGCTGACGACACTCATCAACGATTAACACCTTGCGACAATCGCCAATCGCCTCACTGATCGCATCAACATGCAGCGGCACCAAATAACGGATATCGAGAACTTTGGCGGCAATGCCCTGATCTGCGAGCTGCTGCTGCGCTTGGCAACTTAAGAAAAAGCCGTTGGCATAACTGATGATCACCAAATCGGGCGCAGCTTTAACTAAGCTCGATTCACGCACTGCCGGCGTGCCAAGTACTGGCAGCGGTGTTTCAGCTAAAGGCAGCTCGTGACACCACAAGCCATCACCCGGCGCGTGTAAATCCCGCACCATATAAAGCGCGATTGGTTCTAAGAAAATCACCAGACGTTGTTCGCGATAGGCGAGTTCCACCGCTTGGCGCAATAACAAACTGGCATCGTGACCGTTGGATGGACAGAACAGCAACACGCCAGGAATGTCTCTAAACACCGCAAAGGAGTTGTCATTGTGGAAGTGGCCGCCAAAACCGCGTTGATAGCCTAAACCTGCGATCCTAACCACCATCGGGTTGGTGTATTGGCCGTTTGAGAAAAATGGCAAGGTTGCGGCTTCACCGCGAATTTGGTCTTCAGCGTTATGCACATAAGCCAGAAATTGAATTTCCGGAATTGGCAAAAAGCCTTGTTGCGCGAGACCAATGCCAAGACCCAAAATACTTTGTTCGTCGAGCAGCGTGTTTAACACCCGATTATTGCCAAACTGATGCACCAATTGCTGCGTGACGTTGTAAACGCCGCCTTTTTTGCCGACGTCTTCGCCAAGCACCACAGTCGTTGGCAGCTGCGCCATGATTTCATGTAGCGTCCAGTTGATGATTTTGGCGAGGTGTTGTGGTTTGCCTAAATTGTGTTTATCAAACGCCAACACATCAGCACGAGCTTGTCGCGCCGGTAGTTGTTTGTCTAAATGCGGCGGCACAATGCTCTTCATCACCGCAGCTGCACTGGTGAGTTTTGGCCGACCGACCGCAACTGCCGCTACACGCGCAGTTTGTGCATCTAAGGCCTGCACTTGTTCGGCGAGTTGCTCAGCATCGACAATGCCGCGCGCCAGCATTAGCGCTGTGGCGAATAACAGCGGATCTTGTTCAAGCTCGGATTCAATTTGTTGTTTGCGCCGATAAGCCACTTCCGCATCTGCGCCAGCATGACCAAATAAGCGATAGGTTTTTAATTGCAATAACGCTGGCCGACGTTCAGTTCTGACAAACTCAACCGCAGCGCGCGCTTGCAAAGCAACATCAGCTAAATCGCGGCTATCCGCGACATAAGTTTGCATATGCGGACTAAGTGTATGGTGGATCCAGCCGGTTGGTGTCGGTGTCGAAATACCTAAACCATTGTCCTCACATAAAAATAATACCGGAACCGGTAGATGCTGGTAATCAGTCCAGCAAGCAGCGTTAATGGCGCCTTGCGCAGTTGAATGATTCGCCGAGGCATCGCCAAAACTACACAACGAGATTGCGTCCGCTGGCCACTTACCTTCCAGACCCAACCTTTGTGTTAAATCAATCGCGAAGGCAGTGCCGACCGCTTTGGGTAAATGCGAAGCGATAGTACTGGTTTGTGGCGGGATCGAAAGCGCCAGACTTCCAAGCACTTTATGGCGACCGCCGGAAATTGGGTCGTCACTGGAGGCGCTAAACGACAGCAGCAAATCATAAATCGGCGTTGAGCCTGCGAGTTGCTTACTGCGTTCAATAAAAAAAGCGCCGCTGCGGTAGTGCAAAAAGGCTGGATCATTGACCCGCAGTGCGGATGCAACTACACAGTTGGCTTCATGACCACTACTGCCGATGGTATAAAAACTTTGACCTTTCGCCTGCAATAACCGCGAGCGCAGATCTAATAAACGGCTGGTTAGCATGGAATTATAGAAACGGGCGATCTCGGCATCTGTTAGCAGTTCGGCACGACTGAGCAGCGTTGGCAGCGCGTTCGAGCGAATTTTATCAAGATAACCGAGCGTCCAAGCGTGTTGCTCGAATGTGCTCATAGGTGGATCCCTGTCTGTTTACCCCTCGTCATTGCAACTGTTGGCTGCTTGCACTGACTTTGGGTGCATGATTAAGCCTTTTATGTTTCGAGCACACAGACGCAAACTGTATGAAGAATTTAGGCTTTATTAGTTTTATTTTTTGATTTCTTTTGCCTACTAAAACTACAGGCGCAAAAACAACAAGCGGCGCTGACACAAAAGCACATCGCCGCTTTTTACCCCTTAACTAAAGGCCTGTAAGCCAGTGATGGCGCGGCCTAAAATCAGCGCATGCACATCATGAGTGCCTTCATAGGTGTTGACGGCTTCCAAGTTCATCACATGACGAATGACATGGTATTCATCAGCAATACCGTTACCACCGTGCATGTCACGTGCAACGCGAGCGATGTCTAAAGCTTTGCCACATGAGTTGCGTTTAATCAGTGAAATGGTTTCCACTGGCAAAGCGTTGGCATCCATCAGACGACCGGCTTGTAAACAGCCCAACAAACCTAAGTTGATATCGGTTTGCATATCTGCCAGTTTTTTCTGAATAAGCTGGGTTTGCGCTAATGGTCGGCCAAATTGCTGACGATCCAGTGTGTATTGGCGCGCCGCATTAAAGCAGAACTCCGCCGCACCTAATGCGCCCCAAGCGATGCCGTAACGAGCTTTGTTTAAACAGCCAAATGGGCCGCCTAAACCTTTGGTATTTGGTAATAATTGCGTTTCACTCACTTCCACTTCATCCATGACGATTTCGCCGGTGATAGAGGCGCGCAGTGAGAACTTCCCTTCGATTTTTGGCGCCGACAGGCCTTTCATGCCTTTTTCTAAAATGAAGCCACGAATTTCGCCGTCTAGCTTCGCCCACACCACAAAGACATCGGCGATTGGCGAGTTGGTGATCCACATTTTATTGCCGGTAATTTTGTAGCCGCCATCAATACGTGTGGCGTAGGTGCTCATGCTGGCTGGATCAGAACCTGAATTTGGCTCAGTTAAACCAAAACAACCGATCCACTCGCCCGTCGCCAGTTTTGGTAGATACTTGATGCGCTGTGCTTCTGAGCCATAGGTATAAATTGGGTGCATCACCAAAGAAGATTGCACGCTCATCGCACTGCGATAGCCGCTATCAACCCGCTCGACTTCGCGGGCAATTAAGCCATAGCTCACGTAATTCACCGCCGCGCAGCCGTATTGTTCTGGCAAAGTCGCACCTAAAAAGCCGAGCGCCCCTAACTCTTGCATGATTTCGACATCAAAACGCTCATGGCGGTTTGCTTCCAAGATCCGCGGCATCAGCTTTTCTTGGCAATAAGCGTGCGCAGCGTCTTGGATCATCCGCTCTTCTTCGGTCAGTAAGCTATTGAAAGAAAATGGGTCTTGCCAGTTAAACGGGGTTTTGCTCATGGTGATAAATCCAGCATTTTAGGTTGATGTTGCTATCTTATGAAGGCTCGGTTTAAAGTAAAAATATATAGAACCTGTTGGTAGTATAGGATTTAACTATGGATATGCGTCAACTTAGTTATTTTGTCGCGGTTTACGAGCAAGGCAGTATCAGCGCAGCGGCTCGCCATTGCGCCGTGGCTCAGCCATCTGTTTCCAGCGCATTGCAACAACTAGAGAGCCAGCTCGGCTGTCCGCTATTTTTGCGCTTACCAAAGGGTGTACGCGCCACTGAAGAAGGCGAGCGTTTGTATAGTCAGGCTTGTCAGATTTTAAGCCAGCTGCAAGCGATCAAAGCGTCCTTTAAAAAACCAGCCAAACGCCTGCAATTTCGGCTGGGGTTGGTGCGCGCCTTGGGGGTCGAGCGCATGTGTCAGCTACTTAATGACTTTAACGCGGAATTGCCTGGGCTTGAGCTACATTTGGTAGAGCCGGATGAAGCCTGCGACGCCCGTATTATCAATATTCGGCAATTAAAAGCCGGAGAGCTTTATCAACCCCTTTGGAATGACCACTATTTATTAGCAATTCCGAACCAACATCCACTGTGCGCCAAGGCAGAAATTGCTTTTAGCGACTTTAAGCGACTGCCACTGATTAAACGCACGCCTTGTGAAGCTTGGGAGCAGGTGCAATTGGCTCTGAACCGCCACAACGTGAAACCCGATATTCGCGCCAACATTCACACCATCGAATATGCCATAGGGTTAGTTGGTGCCGGCATCGGCTGCGCCTTGTTACCGGCCTTTGAAAGCCAGCGCAACAAAGCCACCATGCAATGCCGCCCCATCGAAGGACTCGCGCTCGAGCGACAACTGGTACTGGCCTTTGATAAAAACCTACAGCATCAATCTGCGGTAAAAACACTTTGTGACGTGGCGAAAAAGCAGTGAGATCAATGGGATCAGAGTAACTGAAACTTTGTTTTTCAGTGATTCTGCCCCCATTGATTTGCCCCTATCGATTACAATCTCAACAATAACGTCACGATTCTGAAATATCTCTGGTCTAGGCTATTGCGCTTCTATCTCAGTAGTTTTAGGTATGAGTGATGACCTCGAGTACACAACATTCCGCGATTCTGGCCGCTGCGCTCGCCAGATTAGTCCAACTGTGCCAAAGCAATTTCCAAATCCAGCTTTCGTTATCGCAATTGCAGCAGAACGCAGCATACCGCGATGCCGTGCTGGCTGAGCTTTCTGAATTAGATGACAATCCGCTGCAATTGTTGATTGCAGAAATTAAGCAGGTAATGCTGCAACCGCAGGCAGAGCCAGCGCCGGCTCCAGTTGTTCAAACTGCTGCTCACGCCACCACAGAACCCCGCGGTAATAAAACTAAAGTTTGGGCCGTCGCCGCAACATTAGTACTTTGCCTAGGCGCGGGAGCTTGGTTTGTGACAAAAGGCAACCCAGCATCCATCTCTACAGCGAAAGCGCAAACAAACACGACAGCACCACAAGCAACCGCTGCGCTCATTCGCTTACACGGTTCAAATACGGTTGGCGAGAAATTGGCCCCGGCATTACTTGAAGCCTTTTTGGCGCAACAAGGTGGCGCTGAATTTTCATGGCAACAACAAGCGCATGCGAATGAGCGGCAAGTGAGCTTTAAAGATGATGGCAAAACTCAGCTCGTTGAACTGCACGCACATGGGTCTAGCACCGCATTTAAAGACTTATTGAGCGGCAAAGCAGATATCGGCATGTCCTCACGCCGCATCAGCTTAGATGAAGTCGACAAAGGCATGTTAAAGCTTGGCGATTTGAGCAAAATTGGTAATGAACACATTATCGCGTTGGACGGCCTCGCTGTTATCGTCAACCAAAACAATTCGTTAAAAGCGCTGTCTACTGAGCAATTGGCAAAGATTTTCTCTGGGGAAGTCAGTCGCTGGTCAGAACTTGGCGGCGCCGATAAACCAATTGTAATTTTGGCTCGTGATGACAACTCAGGCACTTTTGACACCTTCAATAGCCTAGTGTTAAAGAAATTCACTAAAACATTAAGTGCCAAAGCGCGTCGATTTGAATCGAGTACTGAACTCTCGGTCGCGGTATCACAAGATGAAAATGCTATTGGTTTTATTGGCTTAGATTTTATTTCCTACAATAAAGCGCTGGCAATTTCCGAAGGTGCCGACACCACGCCAATCTACCCAACACGCTTTACTATTAGCACTGAGGATTACGCCTTAGCCCGTCGTTTGTATTTATACACGCCAACCTCATCATCACAAATGGCCAAAGACTTCGCCCAATTTGCGATTTCAGAGCAAGGTCAGGCGCTCGTGGAACAAGCGGGTTTGATTTCGCAAAACATCAAAGTTGAGAAAACGTTCCCGCAAGATAACGCTCCAGCGTCTTACAACCGCTACGCCGAAACCGGCCAACGTTTGTCGCTGAACTTTCGCTTTAACCACGGCGAAAACGAATTGGACAACAAAGGCAAACGCGATTTGGAGCGCCTGATCCGTTTCATGGAACAAAACAGCGGTCGCCGTTTGGTGCTGATGGGATTTTCCGATTCAACGGGCGACGAGTTAGTGAACGCTGATTTAGCAATGCGCCGCGCCAAAGTAATTGAAACTGAATTGGTTTCTCGCGGCATCGCTGTGCGAGCAGTTGAATCCTATGGCGAGATGTTACCAATCGCAAATAACGACAGTGATGCCGGACGGGAACGTAACCGTCGGGTTGAGGTGTGGGTCATTTAATTGAGTGTGGCTAGTTTTTAAGGATGGCATGTTATGTACCGATTATTTTCTAACCCAAGCAATCTTGAAGCAGTGTTTGCCAGTTTCGGCACCATCGAAGCGGTCAAAGTGAAATGCAATATTGATTTGGTGGCTCGGCGCTTAAAAATCCCATCAAGAGCTTTGTTAGAGCAAATGCGCCAAGAAGGTATTTCGTTAACTGACATCGACGAGGCGACAAAGGCAGAAACCGATTGGAGTTTAATGTCTGAAACTGTGCTGCGCAGCCACTTGCGCGCAGCCTTTTTAGACGAAGCCAAATTGTATAACGCGCTAGCGACCTTGAGCCTGTCGCAACAAGCTGAGCTTCGCGATATGTTCACCAGTGCCGCCTCACATTTGAAACTGCCATCAGAACTATTGCTGAAACGGATGCAAGACGAAGGACTTGGCTTAGAAAAGTTCGGGGTGAATGCAGCTATCGTCGAAACCGTACAAAAATTTGATAAGTTAGACAAAGTGCGCGACAAGCTGAATGCGTTAGTGCCACAAGCGCCAACCCCAATAAGCAAAACTGCACTCAACCCAAACCTCAACGCTGACCTCAACGCTGAAGACTCAATTGCCAGCCTAAAACAGCGCATCAATCAGTTGAAAAACCAGCCAGTCGCGGCAACTGACGAGATCTCACGTGGTTCTGCAAACGTGGTTGCGTTAGCAAACTTGCAAACTCGGCTCAAAGCCTAAGTTGGCAGCGCCTGAAAGGATCGCTTCGACGAGGCTAACTGCTGATAATAAATTCAACTGTAAGCCTGCATGCCGAAATACTTGCCAGGATGTGAAAACTCGGCACTGCACGCAGGAAAATTCTTTAGGTAATAACATTACAACTGTGGTGGCGGATTTTTGAAAGTGGCGGCTGTTAGTCGATTAACAAAAGAATCAGGCACTTCGAAGCAAAGACTTGCTGAGTTGGGTAAATTTTTCTGTAGATTCCGATGCAAATAAAATAGTCTGGACTCAGCAAGAGTCCAAGATGACACCACGGCATTTTCCAATTTCTAACTGGTTTAGTTGTGAACTAGGAAGCTGTTAACTTTGAAGAACGTTATGGAACAACACTTAACTCAGTGTGTGGAAATTCCTAGTGCGTATGCATATATACGCACCAGGAATATGGATATCTTATTGCTTAACTCTGCGACGAAGAGTCATACCAATGAGTCCCAAGCCGAATAAGGCTACAGAAACAGGTTCAGAGACACTTACATTCGCGCATTGTGGTTGAGATGGGTTTTGCACACAAGAATCCACTGCTTGTTGACCAATACCAAAGGTAAAGTTATCCCATGTTGTGATACCACCTGGATCAGTACCACCAACTCTTAATGCTGAAACAAAATAGGTTGGGTCAAAAACCACACCAAAGAATTCACTATGACCTGAACCACTTGAAGAAGTGAAGTTGAACAGAGTTTCAACACCAGTAATAGCATTTGTCAGAATCAACTGCATGCCACCACCATCATTGTCCAATACATCAAAACCAACTGCATTGACTGGGGATGAGAAAAAAACATCAAAACTAATTCTTGATGCGCCATTTCTACTACCGCCAATCGCAGGAACTGCGCCTAGAGCGCTGGTATTGTTAATAGAAATGTTGCTGCCGTTCCCGGTGTTTTTATAGGTATTGCCTGCTGCAGTGGTAATACCGGCAACACCAGTCCCCGTAGCACCAAAGATGGTATCGATTGTGTAAGAAAATAAAGCACCTTGCCACGCCGTTCTTGCTTGAAGCGGTGACATCGTGATTCCGTTATTCAACACACTCGAACCTTGGTATGTGATAACTGTTGCTTGGCTAGCAGAAGAGCTCGCAAATGCCAACACTGCGAACAATACTTTAAACAATTTCATTTTTTGTATTTTCCTCGTTGATTTAATGTAGCAAATAGCAAATGCACTTTTCACGCCAACATCTAAACCATTGATTCAAATAATATTTTTGTATGAATATGATTTGTTTGTAAAAAAAACTGACATTAACTGCACGCTAATTAAGCTTACTAATCAAATACTTATGCAGTTTATAGGAACATCGGGGGCGATCTCAACGTTGCTAAGTAATATCAAATTAACCATTCAAATGATTGAAATGAACTAAGCACACTCGGGTGTAAAAATTGCGAGCAGTTAAGCTGAAAAACAGCCGATATCGACAAGTTTGATAAAGAATGCCGATGCACACTTCGTTTTCTTTGCTTGAAAGATTTAATAGTGAAACCAATTTGGCTGCTTTTACTAAGAAAAAAGGCCGGAAACCGGCCTTTTTTTACGCTAATTTAAGTTGGCAATTACCAAATTTTGACGCGTTTTTCTGGGGCGATATACATTTTGTCGCCTTCTTTCACGTCAAACGCCGTGTAGAACTCAGGGATGTTCGACACGATACCGATAACACGGTATTCGCTTGGTGAATGCGGATCAGTCATCAGCATGTTGCGTAAGTATTCCTCACGGCCTTTACGACGCCATACTTGTGACCAGCTGATGAAGAAACGTTGTTCGCCAGTGAAGCCATCCAGAACTGCAGCTTCTTTACCTTCTAACGACAGTTTGTAGGCTTTTAACGCAACAGTTAAACCACCTAAGTCACCAATGTTTTCGCCAAGCGTCAGCTCGCCGTTAACATGCATGCCTTCAAGTGGTGAGTATTGGTTGTATTGTTCAACCAGTTGCTTACCGCGTTTTTCGAATTCAGCTTTGTCAGCGTCAGTCCACCAGTTACGCAGGTTGCCGTCGCCATCAAATTTCGCGCCTTGGTCGTCAAAACCGTGACCTAATTCGTGACCGATAACTGCACCGATACCACCGTAGTTCACTGCGTCATCTGCGTCCATGTTGAAGAACGGAGGTTGTAAAATTGCCGCAGGGAATACGATTTCGTTGTTGGTTGGGTTGTAATAAGCGTTGACGGTTTGTGGCGTCATGAACCACTCAGAGCGGTCTACTGGTTTACCCAGTTTATTGCGCATTTCGCTGTAAGCAAAAGCTGCAGCAGCTTTGTAGTTACCCACTAAATCGTCAGCTTTGATATCTAACTTGCTGTAATCTTTCCATTTGTCTGGATAGCCGATTTTTGGTGTGAACTTGTTCAGCTTTTCATGCGCTGCTTTTTTGGTTTCTGGCGTCATCCATTCCAGCGTGTCAATGCTGGCATGATAAGCTTTGATCAAGTTCTGAACTAACACTTCCATCCGCGCTTTTGCTTCTGGTTTGAAGTGATCAGCCACATATAACTTACCAACGATTTCGCCTAATACTTCGTCAGAAGCATTCACCGCTTTTTTCCAGCGTGGTTGTTGTTCGGTGGTGCCTGATAACGTTTTGCCGTAGAAGTCGAATTGACGATCAACAAAGGCTTTGCTTAATTTGCCTGAGTATTCAGACACTAAACGCAGTGCTAAATAGTCTTTCCAGCTTTGTAAGTCAGTTTCTTTGTAGATAGCGCCGAAGGCTTCGAAGTAAGTTGGTTGTTCAACAATGATTTCACTTGCGGTGTCTAACTGAACAGCTTTCGCGTAGTCAGCCCATGGGAAGCCGCCTAACAATTTCGCTAAATCTGCAGCAGCAAACTTGTTGTAAGTTTTGTCAGCATCACGGTTTTCTACGCGTGACCATTGTTTCTCAGCGATTTTCGTTTCCAAAGCCATAATACGTGCTGCAGCGTTTTCTGCATCAGCAACACCAGCTAAGGTCAGCATATCTTTCACGTAAGCAACATAAGCGTCACGGATTGATTTTGATTTCTCATCATCTTTGATGTAGTAATCGCGATCTGGTAAACCCAGACCTGATTGACCTAAATACACAGCGTATTGAGTTGAGTTTTTCGCGTCGTTGTTAACGTACCAACCTAATGGAATTGAAACGCCCATGCCTTGTAGTTGGCCAAATGATGATGCTAATTCGGTCGCATCTTTAATCGCTGCAATCGCAGTTAAGTCTGCGCTGATTGGCTTCACGCCTAAAGCTTCGATAGCTGATTCATTCATGTAGCTGTTATAGAAATCGCCAAGTTTTTGCTCGTCAGTACCAGCAACTTTGCCTTCTTTTTTCGCAGCTGTTTCGATGATAGTGCGCATTGCTAATTGTGAATCGTCATACAGCTTGGTGAATGCGCCATAGTTTGATTTATCAGCAGGGATTTCGGTGTTTTTTAACCAAGTACCGTTGATGCTGTAGAAGAAGTTTTCAGTGTGTTTAACACCAGCATCAAAGTTTTCTTTTTCAACACCGGAAACCAGTGTTTTTGCTGGCGTTACTGCCGCAGTTTCAGGGGCGGCAGTTTGTGGCGCTTTATCACAAGCCACTAAGCCTAATGCCAGCGCAACACTGGCGGCTATCAGGGTAATTTTTTTCATTGGAGTTGGTTCCTGGTTCAGGGTAAAAATCTAAGTAATAGTACTCTGACTGCCAAGGGTTCGACAATCAGCGGTTTTGCCAAGTTGTAACAGAATGCAACAAGCTTGGCTGTTTTTTGCGCGTAAATGAATAAAATTTCAGTCTAACAGCGGCTGACCTGCTAATTGCTGGTAATGAGCCTGTAACTTTTCAATGCGTGGCATTGCTTGGTTTGTTGCATAAGGCTTGAATAACAGCAGTATTTTCAGTACCCCTTGATAGGCCTGAGCTTGGTCAATTGCTGCGTGTGGCGCTTGGGTTTTTAGATAACTTACCCAGAAGGTCACCACTAATTTCACCGTGTGGGCGAAATTTGGAATGTCGGCATTCTCAATTTCGATAACATCCGCCGCTTTTAATGCTTGCAGCACCGAAATTACTTTCGCCAAAACGCCCTTTTGTACTTGCAGGTAATCTTGCTGCAACATCGGATCACGACTCAAAATATCCGGCAGGTTGGCGTAGAAAAAGTGAAAGCGCCACATCAATTCAAACACCACATCTAAATATTGTGCTAGCGCATCTAATGCTTCTGACGGGCGCGTTGGCGGCTGCAGACGATTGTCCAGCAACTTGGCGTATTCTTTAAAAATTTGCCGAACAATGTCTTCTTTGTTTCTAAAGTGGTAATAAAGATTACCGGGACTTATTCCAAGGTGCGCGGCAATGTGATTGGTGGTAACTTGGCGTTCGCCTTGCTGGTTAAACAGCTCGATGCTGGCCTGCAAAATTTTATCTTTGGTGCGTAACTTCTTATCCATTGCCGTATGAGCTTATTTTTTGTGTTGTTATTGCGTTATAGTAACGCCAAATAGATCAAAAACTCTAGTGTTGGCATTTTTCGGCAAATGCCGTGGCAGAATTCGAGACATCTTTATGAAAACAAAAGCAATTTACCCTGGCACCTTCGACCCGTTAACCAACGGTCATTCTGACTTAGTGATCCGTGCTGCCAAATTATTTGACGAAGTGATAGTTGCGGTGGCTTCAAACCCATCTAAACAACCGATGTTTAGTCTCGCCGAACGTGTTGAATTAGCACAGCAAGTATTTAGCCATGTGCCTAATGTGACTGTCGTCGGTTTTTCTGGATTATTGGCTGAGTTTGCCCGCCAGCATCAAGCACAAGTGTTGCTGCGGGGCGTGCGAGCTGTTGCTGATTTTGAATATGAGTTTCAATTGGCCAGCATGAACCGGCAACTGAACCCAGATTTAGACAGCTTGTTTATGACGCCGTCAGAAAAAAACACCTTTATCTCGTCGACACTGGTGAAAGAAGTGGCACGTCATGGTGGTGATGTTAGTCGTTTTGTCGCCCCTGTGGTATTAGCTGCTTTATCGGCTAAACTAGCCTAACAACAAGCGGCCAACTGGGGTTGGCCTTTTCAACAAATCGGGAAATCGGTGCACGGATGCCACCTTCATTTAGGGTCATCTGATGCACTATTTGTGGCGATATGCGCGGCTCTCGATTCTGCCAATTATGCAAGGCTTGCGGTTTAGCGGCCTTCGCTTCGGCGCCATTTGTTTAGTACCTTGTTTTACATTCGTTGCTAGTTGGCCGCTACAGGCAGAGGAGATTACCTCATTATCGGCTAATGGCGTCCCCGCAGTGTTACGCCTACCCAAACCTCGCTCGGAATTCGATATATCCCATCAGTATTACGTTGGCCTACTTCGCCTTGCCTTGCAAAAAGCGGCAAACGGCCGAGAGATCCCCAAACTAACCACCACCAGCTTTATCGAGCAGCGCAATGCCATCAGCGCTCTGACTACTGAGAAGCAACTTGAGGTTTTTTGGGTTGGCACCGACAACACCAAAGAGCAAGCACTGCGCGCCATTCGCATTCCGCTGGAACGGGGGATGATGGGCTTTCGGAAATTTACCTTAATCAGAACACTCAAAAATAAATTTGATGAGGTACACACGCTAAAGGATTTGCAGCAATATAAAGCCTGCTTAGGTCGTGACTGGCCGGACGTAAAAATATTACAAAACTCCGGCTTACCGGTGGTTCTGTTCGATCACTACGAAGAGTTATTTAAACAAGTGAATGCTGGCGCCTGCGATTATTTCCCGCGTGGATTGCATGAAGGCAAAGCAGAATTGAGCCTGCGTGCGGCGCATTACCCAAACTTGGTGCGCTATCAAGACATCATGCTGCACTACCCTTTTGCCGTGTATTTTTTCACCTCGAAAGAAAACGAAGCACTGGCAAAATGGATTGAAGATGGCCTTGAGCAGCTGATCAGTACCGGAGAACTCAATACTTACATGGAGCAACATCCACTCACTCGCCATGTATTTCCGCTGCTGGAATACCAACCGAAGGTATGGATCCATCTCCCCAACCCATTAATGGACGCGACGACTGATGTTAGCAATCGTCGCTATTGGCTTGTACCTGCCGATTTTGAATAAACTATCATAGCTTGATAAAAATATTCCGCTGATACAGCCACTTAGAAACCCACCAAAACAGTAGTACATGGCTAATCGCAAACAGCAACGACGCAATTTTCAACGGCAGCGCCAGTGCTAAACCATCAAAAATGAACTGGCTCACAGAAACCATTTCACCTGCAAATTCAATATGCAGCAAACGCCCCAGCGCCACACTCCAAATAAACGACAGCATGTAGATAAAGAGCGGATTGGTGCCATAAATTCGCAGCGGTTCGGTGAGTTGCTTTAGTTGCCGGACATCCACCAAATAAACCAACACAGCTAACAACCAGACCAACAATCCAGCTGCCAAAAATGCGTAACTGCCGGTCCAGAGCGCTTTGTTGATCGGCCAAACAAAGCTAAGTAACAGGGCGCTACTGACCAACACTGCGCCAACCGCGGCTAACCAACGAATGCCAACAAGTGGCGTCCGAGACTGCAGTGAATCAGCGACCCAATAGCCAATCAGGACATTAAACACCGACGGCACGGTACTGATGAGCCCTTCTGGGTCAAACGGCATGCCGAAACCTTTGTAGAGATGAGCTGGACCAAACACCGCTAAGTCGACCTGCCGAACCCAGTTCCCCGCAAGTTCATAAGGCGTTTCGCCTAATTGCAATAAGCCAAAGTACATCGCAACTAATGCCAACGCACTTGGTAACACCGCAATCTTCGGTAGATATAACACCAGCAAAGCAGCGACGCCGTAAGCTAACGCAATACGTTGCAATACGCCCATGATACGTAGGTTATCCCACTCTAATAGCCAGAACCAGTTGAGAAACAGGCCACACGCAAACATTAAAGCGGTTCGTTTTAAGATTTTTTGCACCGTTGCCAGACTGCGTGGTGCTTGTTTCATCGAGAAGGCCATCGCCGCGCCGACCACAAACAAAAAACCGGGGAATACGATATCGGCAAAGGTAAAACCGTGCCAAGGCGCGTGCAACAAAGGCGTGTAGACATGCTCCCAAGAACCCGGCGTATTCACCAAAATCATCAAAGCAATGGCTAAGCCCCGCAATACATCAAGCGCATAAAACCGGCGCGTCTGACTCATTTCCATACTCCATTCACCGCTAGATGCGTTAACCAACAGCAAGCAATGACTTTTAATGCGAAAAAAGCGCCAGCTACTGGCGCTTATGATTTATTAATGGGTAATTTTCGCTAAGGCCGCTGTCACTTCGGACTGCAACCTAGATGCACTTCGATTTACCATTGACGTTTTTTGTAACCCAAGAAGGCGTAATACAAAATAAAGCCATAACATGGGATCATCAGCCAATAAGCGGTTTGCGCATTGCCTGAAGCCGTTGCAGCAAAACCATAAAGTTTTGGCAGGATAGCGCCGCCCGCGATGCCCATGATTAACAAGGCGGAAGCGGTGGCAGTAAATTTACCTAAACCTTCGAGCGCCAGCGGCCACACTGAAGGCCAAACTAAGGCATTCGCAAAACCTAACATCGCTAAAAACAGCACGGTATCTGGCACTGTTGGAATACCACTACCGCCAAAAAATGCGAATAACGGTGCAGTCCAACCATACAGAATTGATGACAACTGATGACTGTCGTTCGAGGCGAACATCACCCCTAGGGTAAACAAAATGCCAAATACCGCTGAACCTTGTAGTGCTTTTGGTTGTGACAAATATTTCGGAATACAAGTCACCCCCACTATATAACCCAACACCATAAACACCATGGTGTACGAGGTTAAAGCACCCCAGTTACTCACAGCTAAATGCTGACCATATAAACCAATGGTGTCGCCAGCGATAACTTCAACACCAACATAAAAGAACAAGGCAACGACACCCAACACCAGCTGAGGAAATTGCAACACTGAAGTTCGAGCGTTGCTATTTGCTTGAGTTGCCGACGCATCAGTTGCGTCTTCGGCACTTGCCACGTCCAGATCTGGTTCTGGCAATTTCGAAAACTTTACAAAAGCCATCAACGCCAATAATGCCAAGGTCATATACACGTATGGCACTACTAAACGATTGGATAGCTCAGCAATTTTTGCTGCTTGATCCTCAGCACTTAATGTCGCAAGCGCTGCAGGCGTGAATTCATCCATGCCAGTTAAGATCCAAGCGGTAAACACTAAAGGCACGATGACACCAGCACCTTTATTAACCAAGCCCATGATACTGATGCGCATTGCGGCCGTTTCACGCGGGCCAATACAAACGATGTATGGGTTTGACGCGGTTTGTAAAATAGTGAGGCCGGTGCCTAAGGTGAACAACGCGACTAAAAACAACGCGTATTGTGTACTAAGCGCTGCCGGAATAAACAACACAGCACCTGCCGCCATAATACCGAGGCCTGCCACCATGCCATTTTTATAACCAATACGATTGAGTACCCATGACATTGGTAACGCCATCACCACGTACGCGATATAAAAGGCGAAAGTCACCCACATCGCCTGCGATTCTGTTAAATCACAAACCAATTTTAAAAACGGGATTAATGAGCCGTTTAACCAAGTGACAAAACCAAAAACAAAGAACAATGTGCCGATGATCATCATCGGCAACAATGTGTTGTCTGGCTTCGCTGTTTGCTGCGCCGTTACCATAAAAACCTCATGTTGATTGGTATCTCTTCATTCTCGATAAATGTTGAGCATACTGGTTATTGTAATTATTTTTTATTAATTATGAGTCTTTTCAATCTGTTGAAAAATCAAACTACCGCCAATCCAGGTCGCGACGGCATTACCTGTGCTATCAAGTAATACCATATCAGCGCTAAATCCTGGCAACAACCGAGCTTTCGTATCGGCAATCCCAAGGTACTCAGCTGGATACAGTGACGCCATACGCACCGCTTCACCTTGGCTTAGCGCCAAATGCTCGACAGCAAATTGCACGGCAGCAGCCATATCAAGCACCGAGCCTGCCAGCGAGCCGTGCTCGTTGGTCAGCTTACTGCCGTCACGCGTGACTTTTCCGGCAAAAAACGGAAACTCAGTTTGGCTAGTCCCAACTGGCGACATAGCATCGGTCACCAACAAAACTTTGCCTTTGGGCTTGGCAAGTAACGCCAATTTTGCAGCAGTGACATCAACATGATGACCATCAAGAATAATGCCGCACCAACTATTTGCATCGGTGAGCGCAACGCCAACCATACCGGGCTCACGCGAAGTGAGTGGCGACATTGCATTGTACAAATGGGTAAAACCACTAGCACCGGCAGCAAGAGCATTTTGAACAGTGGCACCATCAGCGTTGGAATGACCAAGACATACCCGCACATTTAGCGCGACTAGTTGCTTAATCTGTTCGGCACTGACATTTTCTGGCGCAACAGTCACCATCTTGATACCGATGTCGTTTCGCGCATAAACCGCAAGCTCGGCTTCCGATAATTCTCGAATATAAGTCGTGGAATGAACGCCGCGTTTGGGAACCGACAAATGTGGTCCCTCAAAATGAATACCCAAGATCCCCGGTTCACCTTGCGCGATAGCAGCAGCAACAGCGTCAGCAGCTTGCTCCATCACGGTAACCGAATCAGTGATGACCGTGGGCATTAAACCGGTGCTACCAAACTGGGCATGCGCCTGAACCATGGTCTTGAGCGCACTCACCGTTGGCTCAGTATTAAACAATGCGCCGCCGCCACCATTGACTTGAATATCAATAAAGCCAGGCACTAAGGCGACGTTTGTGACCAAGCCTTTATCGGCAGGCGAAATCGCCGCAATTTTGCCATTGCTGACATGAACTTGCACATTATGATGCCACTGTTCACCATCAAACAGTTTGGCAACAGCAATGACTTGCTCGTTATGCTGTGAAACCACTACCTTCCGCTCCCGATAATTGTCCGAGTATGCTGCACTCTTACTTAGGTTTTAGATCGTTTTCGTCACTTTGTTTAATCCTGGAGGTGCGTCAGGGTCAACACCACGACTACGCGCAACCGCCTCGACATCTAAATAAAACCGCTGCAACACTAGCAGTGGCAGCACACGCGGATGGCACAACAAATCACCATGATTCAGATGCACTAGGCTAGCACCACGTTGCTGCACTTCCTTGATTTGCGCCTTGTGCGCAGCATAAGCTTCATCCTGCACTGACACATCAATAATGGCAAATTGGTCTTTTACCAAAGTCACTGGGCCATGCAGGAACTCAGCACTGGAAAATGCTTCTGCATGAATACCGCATACTTCTTTGAGTTTTAACGCAATTTCACGAGAAATAGCGTAACCAGGACCACGGCCAAGCACCACACAATGGGCAACTTCAGCGACCGACTCTGCGGTCAATTGCGCTGGTAAGGCTTGCGCTTGCAGCAACAGTTCTGGCAGTTGATTTACTGCATCCAGCAAGCTTTGTTGCGCTGACCACACTGCGACCAATTGCAATAATGCGCTTAGAGTCGCCAAGTAGCTCTTAGTCGCTGCGACTGCTTTTTCCGGTCCAACAAAAAGTGGCACTACAAAATCAGCCTGCTCGGCCAGCGGCGAAGTGGTGTCGTTGACTAAGGCAACGACTAAAGCGCCGGCATTTTTAGCCATCGCGACTTGCGCCAAAATATCTGGGCTACGGCCACTTTGCGAAATACAAATCACTAAAGCATCAGTTAGTTGCAATTGCTTGTTGTAGACACTGGCAATGGATGGCGCCGCAGCAACCACCGGCAAACCGACTTCAGTTTCAATTAAATATTTGCCAAAAACCCCAGCGTGATCAGAAGAGCCGCGACCGACCATATACACGTACTTCGGTTGACGTTGGCGAATTTGGCTAACAACCGCAGCAATAACACCGGCATTGCTAACCAGTTGTTCGCGAATACGGGCTGGGGCTTCGGCGGCTTCTTGCGCCATAATGGTGGTGGTCATCATTCTCTATCTCACTTCAAGGTCATTTCACAAGATTCAGATTCTGGCGCTGCTGTTGAGCAAACCAGACGGCACCATATTCTGGCGCTGCCGCAGCATCACAAATGCGTTGCTGCACTGCGTCAGAAAGATATGGAATAATTTTGTAAGCTAAGCCGCCAATCATCGACAGTCGCGGCGGATTGATGCTGAATAAACGTAAGGCTATTTTTTCAATATGCTGTGCGCCTAAGATGACAATCTGCTGCGCAACCACATCACCTTGCTCTGCTGCAGCAAACACCAATGGGGCATACTTGGCGAATATGGTTGGGGTTGCGTGCATAAAATGCGCAACAATATCTAAGGTGTCACTAGCGTTAATTTGTTCAGCTAATAACTCAGTAAGCATGGTGGCAGGGCCTAATTGGTCTTTGTGCAACAGCACATGATGGACCAACTGATTGCCAAACCAAGCACCACTGCCGTTATCGCCATATGGAAAGCCGTGCCCGCCAATTTCCAGCACTTGCCCTTGCACGTCAGCAAGACCGCAAGAGCCAGTCCCGGCGATAATCACAGCTCCATCATTGGCTTGGTGTGCGCCAATACAGGCTACGTGTAAATCTGTGGTGAGATAAAACTCGGCAAACGGATGCTGCCACTCACTCATTGCTTGAAAGTATTGCGGCATATTGACGCCAGCAAGCCCAGCGCCGACCACCATCCGTGCCATGTCATTAAAACCAAGTCCTGCGCTCGTCAATGCTTGTTGCGTTGCCGCCAGAATTGAATCTGTGGCGACTTTGACGCCGCGCAATGGATTGGCTGGACCGCCTAGTCCTTCACCCAGCAGTTGACCGTCCGCGGCGAGTAACACCACTTTGCATTTACTGCCGCCGCCGTCGATGCCCAAATATAATGAGCCTGAGTGCCCCGCTTTCGCGTTCATCCGCTACCCTCATGATGCTTAATTCACTGTGCAATCGAGAAAAAGACAAGCCAAAATTTGACTGTAGTTTTTTTCAACATTTTTAAATTGACAGCGTTGTCATTTTTTCAGTTCAGCATATAATAAATCTGACAAATAACAAGACCCTTGTTTGAAAAAGCATCGATAAATGTTTCGAACTAGGATTAACTACATAAAAATTAAAATGTTTTTTTAGGACAAAGCTTCGAAGCAGTGATTTCAATGCCATAAATTCAGCGCATGATTTTGAGACATAACTTCGAAAGCCAAAGTTTGGCACTTGTCCTTCAGCACTCGGGGAATATGGATGAACGCAATACCACGAATTTTCGCTTGCGACCGAACGCCTACAATTGCTGGGACAACACCAAGCAAACTGAGACCTTGGGCCTTGTGTTTGGCGCTGCTCGCATTGAGTTTGCCCGCAATTGCTGCAGCTAAGACCTTGCCATCGCCTTTTAGCGCTCAAAGCAATTTGGATGACTTCGCGAAACAAAGCACAGTGCAATTTGCCCTAATCGCCAACGGCAAAGCTACTGACGGTAAGCCAACTGAAGGCAAGTTACACGCGCAGATCCTGCTGAGCAACCGCTCAACTCTCGCCCTCCCTGCAGGCAGCAACGACTGGCAAATCTATTTCCACGCCATCCGTAAATTACAGAGTGTGAACTCGCCGGGTTTGCGGGTTGAACATGTGCAAGGCGATTTGCATCGAATTGTCGCGACCGAGCAATTTGTCGGACTCGCGCCAGGCAAATCAGTACAGATTGATGTGGTTGGCGGTCCTTGGATCGTCAGTTATACCGACTGGATGCCTAGGGCTTTTGTGGTTAGCCGTGGCCTCACACCCGCGGTTTTTGCCAACACTGATACCGAACAACTTAGTGAGTTTGTCGCACCTTTTGCTAAACCAGAACAGCAATTGCGTCATGCCAAAGATTTGTTTCCTGCTACCACTACCAGCTCACGATATGCGCATAATTTAATGGTCAATCAACGGGAAATTGATGTCGCGGCAGCGCGAGATCGGATTTTACCGACGCCAAAATCAGTCAGTTACCAAAAAGGTCGCACCGAAATCAGTCAAAGTTGGCAGATCCAATTTCAAGGCCGGCTAAAGAATGAAGCGAACTATCTGCAGCAACAGCTTGCTACCGCCGGTCTAGTGTTGGCGCAAAATGCCGGTGTTGCCGCGCCATCTGCACAAAGTATTATTTTGGTTGTTGCTGAGCGGGCTCCTGACGACGTGATGCCCGCGGAAGGTTACCAGCTACAAATCCTCGCTGACCGCATCATTATCACAGGCTCCGACAATGCCGGCGTATTTTATGGTGTGCAATCGCTGCTTAATTTAATTCCAGCAGGACAAGCCAGCAATTATCGCCTGCCACAATTGGTTGCCAGCGATGCGCCAAGATACGGCTGGCGCGGCATGCACTATGACATGGCGCGGAATTTCCATGGTAAAGCGGTCACTTTGCAGTTGATTGAGCAAATGGCGCGTTACAAGCTGAACAAGCTTCATCTGCACTTAACTGAAGACGAAGGCTGGCGCTTAGAAATTCCGGGTTTACCTGAACTCACCGACATCGGCGGCACTCGATGCTTTGATTTAACGGAGCAGAAATGCCTGTTAACCCAACTCGGCACTGGCCCGCATCGCACAGGCTCTGGTAATGGGTACTACAGCACTGCGGATTTTATTGAGATCTTAAAATTTGCCGCCGCTCGTCATATCGAAGTCATTCCGGAAATTGATATGCCCGGGCATGCGCGCGCAGCCGTCGTGGCGATGGAAGCTCGGTATAACCGCCTGAAAAAAGCCGGACAACTGCAAGCGGCTGCACAATTTTTGTTAAGTGATCCAGAAGACAAATCGAGCTATTTAACCGTTCAAAACTATAGCGACAACTCAGTCAACGTCTGCCTAGATTCAAGTTATGCGTTTATCGACAAAGTAGTTTATGAACTGCAGCAAATGTATCGGCAAGCCGGCTTGCAACTCAGTACTTATCACATGGGTGGCGATGAGGTTGGCGTTGGTTCATGGCAAAAATCACCAGCCTGTCAGGCGTTGATGGCAAAAGGCTTACCGGGATTAAGTGGAGTCAGCGACTTAAAACCTTATTTCGTCGGACGCGTCGCGGCGCTACTGCAAAAACGTCGTTTAGCGCTTGGTGGTTGGGAAGATGGCTTGATGTATGACGCCAACACCCCATTTAATCGGGGCGAATTTGCCAACGATAAGGTTTATGCCAACGTTTGGGACAATATTTGGGAATGGGGAGTGGCTGATCGCGCCTACCGACTGGCCAATTCCGGTTATCAAGTGGTGCTATCGCATGGTACGCATTTGTATTTAGATCATCCAAACGAAGTCGCAGCAGAAGAACGCGGATACTATTGGGCATCACGTTTTACCGATGCGCAAAAGATCTTTGGTTATATGCCGGATCATCTTTATGCCAACGCGGATAAAACTCTCGCGGGGGAGCCTATCAGCAATTTAGAAGCGCTGCTTGGACGCGCCTTGCCAAAGCTTGAGCAGCCACAGAATATTTTGGGTATTCAAGGTCAAGTCTGGTCCGAGACGATTCGCACCAGCGAACAACTTGAACAAATGGTCTATCCGCGGTTGTTACCTATCGCTGAGCGCGCATGGCATCAGGCGAGTTGGGAAGGTGATACTGTGGATCAAAAACGTCGGGATGCCGATTACCAAGCGTTCGCGCAAACCATGACACTGAAGGAATTACCGAAGCTTGCACAAGCAGGTGTCAGTTTTTATTTGCCACCACCGGGTGCAACCATCAAAGATGGCCTGCTAACCGCGAATTCCGCTTACCCTGGCCTACTGATTGAATATAGCGTCGACCAAGGTCAAAGCTGGGTGCGCTACAGCGAAGCAACCAAGATTAATAGCCAAGGCATCAACCAAGCTAAAGTCTGGCTGCGAACTACGCTTCCTGCCAGTAACAGCAAGCCAGCTGTGCATAGTCGAGTTGTGTATAGCAATTAAAATCCGGCGAGTACTGGGGGAGCTTAGGTTCAGAGTCATTGATAGCTTTGGTGATCAATGACTCTGCCCCATTTATCCTCGGCCCCATTGATCCTCTAACCAATTGATTTGGCCCCTGCGATTTTATTGGCGAGATGCCAGCTTAGTGAAAGCCGACTGCAGTATCCGTCGCAGTGGCACTTCTGCATATCTAGCGATTATCCATGCCAGCATACTCACTAGCAGCATAACCAAAGGCACATAAAGCTCGCTGTAACTCAGCGGGTGCCACTTCTGCAGTTTAATCAGTAAAGCGACCCCCATATTTTCGTGAATGAGGTAAAGCGGATAGCTGATAAAACCAAAAAACCACCAGAATCGCCCAGTCATCAGGTGCTGACAAGGCTGCCAAAGCACACAAGCAAGCATCCAGCAAGACACGAGCAAAGCCGAAATCAACACTCGATGTTGCCCAGCAGCAACGTCGGCACTTGCGATCACAATCATCACTATGGTTGCGAGCAACAGGCGACGTTGCGGCTTTTGATGATATAAATAAAGTCCTGCACCGGCAAAAAACCAGCCGTAATATTTAGCACCAAGTTCATGCAATAGCGTATGCACCAAATTAAGCGGCAACTTGAAGCTTGTGCTTAGTCCATCGACGAAATCAGCCGTTAGCAAATGACCACAAACCAGCCACAGCAGATACATCGCGCCTAGACTCAGCCACGCAACCTTTGCTCCGAAGCGGAAAAACAAAATCCCGGCCACCACATAGAACTTAAACTCAATATACAACGACCAAAAAGCACCTTCTAACGAGCCAAAAGTCCAACCCGTGGCGCGCGCTAACCAATAGGGATCGATAAAAAATAACCCTGAGACCAAGTTAATGGCCTGCGGCATCCCTTGTGGGCGTTCTGGTAGCCAAAACGCAGTGGTAAAAATCAAGAGACTCGCCAGTAACATCGCCGGAAAAAGCCTTAGCCAGCGTTTATACAAATAGCCAAGTAGATTATCGCAACGCTCTAGAGTCATGAAAATCACAAAGCCAGAAATCAAAAAAAACAAATTCACCCCGAGATAGCCCATCTCGAATATTGGCCATTGTTGATAAGTGCTACCAAAAGGCACCAACTCGGCCCAACGCGACAAAAAGTGATACAAAATCACCCACAGAATGGCTAATCCACGCAAGCCATCTAGATATTCCAGACGTTGTTTACTCATGACATTCCTTGGCTAACGCCTGTCTTAATTGGCTTCGTAAGACATCATATCCGCTTTCTGCTAAGTGAATTCCATCCGTAAGCAGCAGCTTATCGGCCGCTTCCACAGGCAAAGTTTGCCAGGTCCCAGCAATGAACTCTAACTGCGAAGACCCTTCTGCGAGTTTTTTCAGCTCGACATTCAGCTGCTGAACCCGTTGCGCCGCCTCGAAGTTAGTAAAGGTGCTCGCTGGCGGTGGAATCGCGACCAGAAGCTTCTTAGTACGTGGCGCTAGCTGCGCCAATACTTGCTGGTACTGCTCGATGATTTTAATATTACTGCGATAAGGCAAATCGTTGTAACCAATCAATAAAACGACAGCACTTGCACTTTGGATACTCGAATAATATGGCAACCGCGCTAAAATGCCACTCGTGGTATCTCCACCTATCCCTAAATTCACCGCTTTTGGGCAAAAGTCATTTAGATATAAGCCTTGAATATGACTATCACCGAGCAGATGCACTGAATTCTTCTGAATAAACGGCTGTTGACGCAACTGAAAAGCCAACATATTTCGTTGATATTCCCCGCCCTCAGCCGGTGGCACACCAAAGTATCCCAATAGCATTTGATAGGCGTCAGTTCTGGTTACTAGCAACGCTAACAACAGATGCAAAACCACCAGATACATCCAAAACAATTTTTGCTTAGGCATTAACACATGCTCACTTCAAGATCCAGACTCTCAGCGTCAAGGCTGGGGGAAAAATTTCGCTTAATCCAAGCGAAGCATAGTCGTTGATCTGTCGACCAAAAATCAATGGTGGCCTATGTGAAAGCGGTTTTATTTCGCCCATAAAAAAACAGGACACTGCAGAACAGTATCCTGAAAAACCTTGGATAAGGATTGGCAAATAAACACAACATCCAACGCTTTGCTAGGTCGACCAACTACCAATCGAACACAGCTGATAAGGGAGAGACTTATCAATTTAAGCATAGAAGGCAGTTAAGCTTGCGCTTACTGAACGGCATAACATCGAACCAGCAGGGAATTCGATAGGATATTACGCCACTGCAAAGCTAGTTTACCAATAAATGACAACGCTGTCATTATATTTTTGCCGATATTTTCAGCGATAGCGTTGCAGATAAGTTGCCAATGGAATTGTACTAAGTTCAGCATGTTTGGCTTGCTGCTGGACCTTCGCAAACAAACTTTCATACTGAGGAGTGGTAAACCGGCGCTGCAGTTGCGGGTAATGACCCATACCATAAAGCACAAACCGATAGTTCTCATCGGTAAAGGTCGTAGAGAAAGTGCCAGCCAAATCCATGTATTCACAAACCTTATGCTGCCAACATGCCAATTGCGCCGGCAATCCCTCGCAATATTGAGCTTTTTCAGCGGCAGCGCGCCAAAACTCACTATCGTCACGATCAGTTAAACAGTAATGCAAAACGATAAACTGTTTCAAATCAGTATAAAAACCATTCATCAGTCGGTTGTATGAATCGCGCACCGCTTGCGATTGTTGCTCACCAGCCAAATGCGTCGATAACAAGCGCGCACCTAAATTTATTAAATGCAGACCCGTCGACTCTAACGGCTCAATAAAACCGCCAGCCAAACCAACAGCGATGCAGTTACCAACCCAAAATTCTTTGCGACAGCCGACTTTCATATCCAAATGGGTGCATTTAAGTACAGCCGCATCCGAGCCCAAATAACTGCGAAGTTCCTGTTCTGCTTGTTCTTTACTGAGTTTTTCACCGTCATAAACATAACCGGTGCCTTGCCGATCGGCTAAATCAATCTCCCAGACCCAACCATGACTAAGCGCAGTTGCCGTGGTATAAGGTTTTGGCGGCGCCGGCAGTTCGCGTTGGATCGCCACCGCTTTATTGCAAGGTAAGGCGTCGGTAAAACTTTGCCAGTTGTCGGCTTTGAGTGCGTCCAGCAATAAACCACGAAAGCCGGTACTATCAATAAAAATGTCGGCAGTGAAATTACCTTGGTCGGTCACAATTTCACTGATGTTGCCAGCAGCCACCACCACATCTTTGACCGTTGCGACCTGGTGAATAACCCCTGCTTCAATCGCTTTACGCCGAAGAAACCGCGCCATTTTCACTGCATCTAAGTGGTAACCATAAGGAACAACGCCTTGGTAAGCTTCTGATTGTGGCGTTTTCGGACTGCGACCAGCGGCAATCAAATGAGAGGACAAACTGACCCCTTGATCAAAGCGTTCTAGCGTGTAGCGCGCATCTTGCAACCAACTACTGCTGATATCCATGTCCATGCCAAGCTTCAGATGGTCGAAGGGATGGAAATACTGGTGAGTTTGGCCATTTACCGGTTTACGCCAATTTCGAAACATGATGCCAGTTTTAAAGGTGGCATTAGTTTCACGCATGAGTTCAGCTTCATCTAACCCCATTGCGGCAAAGAAAAAGCGGATGCTGTGCACAGTCGCCTCGCCCACCCCAATGATTGCAATGTCTTCACTTTCAACTAAACGGATTTCGATATTCGGCGCAACTTCGCTGCTGCCGTTTGCCACTCGGTCACCATTAAATACTCGATTTAGATAAATCGCAGTCATCCAACCGGACGAACCACCGCCGACAATACAGATAGAACGTAAAGGCGTTTTAGACTGCTGCATAACAAACTCCGAGCATTAAATTTTCGACAAACCGTAGTGTTTGATCCGCGCTATTAATTCGCGATGAGGTAGCAACTGAGCTTGCAGTTGTTGGGCTTTGTGCTGATAGAACGCCAGCATTTGTTTAGCCTTGGCGCTATCAGGAAAGCGGAATTGTTGGTCAGTTAAGTCCGTTGGAAATTGCATGCCATAAAGCACGTACAGATAATTCTCTAAGTTAAAGATTTCCAATTTGCTATGAAAATCATAAGCACTTGGCAACTGTTGCCGCCAAACTGCCAAGTTGTCTAACAAGCTTGTCGGGCAACCGGCAACGTCGCGGTTATCCAACCAAAACTGACTATCGTCTCGATTCGAAATGAAATAATGCAACTTAATAAAATCAATCACTCGATCCCACGCCAGCCGCACCCGTTGATTAAACCGCTGCGCCAATGCCGGCATTAATGCGGTATGACTTGGAAATTGTTCGGCAAGCATGCGCGCAGTAGCGTCATAAACCAACAAGCCAGTGGCTTCCAGCGGCTCAACGAAGCCTTGCGACAAGCCAAGTGCAATACAGTTACCATGCCAGAACTTTTCGCGATAACCGATCTGCATCTCAATTTTGCGAGCTTCGATTGACCCAGTCACTTGTGTGCCGCGCAGATATTGCGTTAGCACTTGCTCAGCGCGTTCATCGCTGGTGTGCCGGCTCGAGTACACATAACCAGTGCCACGACGGGTCGACAAGCCGATATCCCAAATCCAGCCAGCCTCTTGCGCGGTCGACACGGTAAAACACGGAATTGCTTGATTGACGTCGGCATAAGGCACTTGAACGGCAAGCGCACTGTCTGCAAATAACACATCACTTTTTGAGATAAACGGCACTTGGCAGGCGTCGCCAATTAACAGGGCGCGAAAGCCTGTGCAATCGATGTAAACATCCGCCGTCAGCACACCATTTTCCGCAGTGACCACACCGCTGATATTGCCATCTTGATCGCAAAGCACTTGCTCAACTAAGTCTTTAATATGCTTCACGCCAAGTTTAGTTGTCGCGTGACGAGTCAAAAGCAGAGCAAACTTGGCCGCATCTAAGTGATAGGCGTAATTAGTGATCCCCGCATATTCAGCGTGAGTCATGTTTTTTGGGCCTAAACCCGCATCACACAATCGACTTTGCACAGAGACTGCATCTGCGTAGGGTAAATCCCCCGCCAAACCTTGCAGCCAATATGGCGTGATGTCGAGGCTCGCTAAATCTGGATAATCAAAAAGATGATGATAACTATGCTGCGAGTTAGCACTTAGTGGTTTACACCAATCCACAAACTTAATGCTTTGCTTAAAAGTGACGTCACACTCGCGAACAAATTCGGTTTCGGAAATACCAAGATACTGCAGGCTTTGCCGCATCGCTGGCACTGTTCCTTCACCAACGCCAATAGTTGGGATTTTTGGTGACTCAATTAAGGTCACTGCGATCCCTTGCGCAGAATTACTCGACAGTTTTTTTGCGAGGTGACAAGCAGCCAGCCATCCCGCAGTACCGCCACCAACTATGAGGACATTGCGGATTGGCTGGCTCATGCGTTATTCCTGACGCAGGTTCGCTTTGAGCGAAGCGAGGCGACTCAATTGATGTAATGACGTCAATTGCGAATAAATGGAAGGTAAGAAACCACGACGACGTAAGTCTTCGAACTGCTCAACCGACAATTCGTTAAGCTTTTGCTCGTTGATAATGTAAATACCGTTGATATTGGCAACTTCACCATTCACTTCTACGGTAAAACTTTGTGCCATTAACAAATCAAGTTGTTGTAACAACTGAATAAATGCATCAGTGATTTGCAGTTGTTCATAACTACGAATGAGTAACTGTTTACGTTGTTGCAAGTAAGTCGTTTCTTCACCAGTTTCGGTAAACAAGGCCTCACCCGATTCAGTTTGCACCAGCGGAGAATTCGTATTGATACCAATAGCAAATTGATTTTCCACATTCGCTTCGGCAATTAACACCATCGGATAATTCTGTACGGCCAAAGGTAAATAGGTTGGCAACACATTGGCGACAGCATAGATATTTTCGTTTGGCATTAAGCCCGCGAGGGCCACTGAACGAAATTGGCCTGAGGCTGCATCTTTTACAAATACCACGGGGAATTCGGCACCGGCGCGGACAAACTCATGCACTGACACTGGAAACATATGCTGACTAGCAAATTCATTTAAATTGCGGCTAGCGTTTAATTTTAAGGCACCGTGCACATCTTTATGCAGGGGAACAACAGGTAAGCTCATACTTCGGCTCCGATATAGCTAAAAAGGGCTCTCAGCAATACCATGAATTTGTCGGTTTGCGAAGAGTTCTGCCCAAAGCCATCGATAACTTTTATGTTACAGATGGCTTTGAACAGAGCCGAAAATCGTAAAGGATTTTCGGCATCTAGATTCAGTATTCACCTTTTTGAACGGTCATTTTGTTCATCTAAGCCACAAAACGACCGTACAATAAAAGCTGTAACTAACTCATTAGAAACGGAAACTTGCACCTAAAGAGATACGGCGAGCCATTTCATATTCGTATAACGGGAAGCCATCAACGAAACCAGAGTAGTTCGTTTGTTGACGGTTGTTACCGAATTGACGTGAGCCTTCTTCTGTTAGGTTGTTAACATCTAATTTCACGTCCATGTAATCAGTCACATGATAAACCGCGCTTAAATCTAACGAACCGAAGTCGTCATGCAGACGGTTACCATATGAACCAGATTCACGGATCATGTATTCGCTACGCCAGTTATAAGCTAAACGAACTTGGAACTGATCGTTTTCATAATAACCTGTCAGGTTGTATGAATTACGCGAACTGTCACTTAAGAACGGGTTGCGGTCGGTGAAAGTATCAGCATCAGTCGATGTGTCGGTATAGGTGTAGTTCACTACTGTACCAAAACCGTTCTCGAAGTCAGTTTGATACTGCAATTCAAAGCCTTGAATTGATGCATCTTTACCGTTGCCTTTTTGCTCAGTGATCCAGCCATTCGCCGCTTCAGCAGGGCGCGTCAATGGGAATGGGATCTCAGCAGCAGTTGCAGTGCCTTGGGTGATGTTGACGAAGTTCTTCACATCTTTTAAGAACACGCCAGCAGACACCATAGAGTTCGCGTTGTAATACCATTCAAAACCGATATCGAACTGGTCAGAGATAAACGGTTTCAGACCGATATTACCAACAATCCAACGTTGGTTATTTGGTGTATCGTCGTTTGTACCCATCACGTTCGGGTTCACGTACATATCAACATATTGTGGACGTGCTAAGGCACGAGCCGCTGACACACGAACAATTTTGTCTTCTGCTAAATCAACAACCATGTTGAAGCTTGGCAGGAATTCAGCGTAATCAGCTGAAGATTCAGTGCGTTTGTTCGCAACATAATAGGTTGAAGTCGCATCGGTAGTTACATAACGTAGACCGAAGTTACCACGGATATGCTCTGTGCTATATCCAGCCATACCGTAAATTGCAGCATTGGTTTCGTCGATTTCGCTATAAGCGCCTAAATCTTCGCGCTCACCGATGATGCTGGCTTTTGCCCAATCTTTCAGTTTCTGCGCGTCGAATTTGCGAATACTGTAATCACCAGCACCAACATCCATATTGCCATCTTGGATACCAGAGGTCGAAATCACTGGGTTAAAGCCAGCACGTTGCAAGAATTCAAAACGACGGCTAGTAGTGTTGTGGTCAGCTACGCGGAAACCTGTCTTAAATTCGGTGATTGGGCCTAAATTCAGTGCAAATGTCACGTCTGATTGTAAATATGATTCACCATCAGTTTTTGGCGTTTTGTTGAAGTTTGGACCTGTGCCCATCGCCAATGAACCTGGATCGTACGTCGACATATTGAAGCTGCCGGTATTCCAAGTTTGTGCGCCGCCAGTAAAGTCGTATTTACCGTTAGTAATTGCTGTGCCGCCAGTGCCGTCATCAACAACCATTTCAAAGTCAGTACCACCAGTTGAGCTAGTATCGCCCACTTGAGTAGCCCACTTGTAGTTGTCGCCTTCGTATTCAAACTTCAGGTCATACACTTTTGAAGTCATAGTCGCTTCACGTGGACGCGCTTGGTAATAAGCCACATTTAATGGGCCTTTTACTTGCGTACCTTGTTTACCTGGAGTTACACCATCGCCACCCAGCCATTTTTCAGTAACGCCTGAACCCCAGCTGCTGTCCGCTTGTGTTAACCACAAAGCGTAGTTGGTGTTATCTGCCGCCATTTCCATATTCATGGCATTGAAAACCAAGTTCAGGTTTTCTGTTGGCGCATATTGGAAAGTCGCAGTGTAAGCTGAACGCTCACGGTCTTGTTCAAAAGCAACTGGGCCTGCACCCCATTCCCAAAACGCTTCGTTACCTTGGCGTTGTAAGCTGCGTTGTTGATGAACAACAGAAACTAACGCACCGATTGTTTCATCAGCGTTTTTCCAGCTGTACATGCCTGAAGCTTGTGGATCCAAAGCTTCTGAATCTGATTGGTAGCTACCTTCAACAGAGAAATAGGCAGTGTTTGCATCTAAATCTAATGGCTTGCGGGTATTAACTACCACAGTACCACCGATGCCGCCTTCGTTAAGGTCAGCTTGTGATGCTTTGTAAACTTCTAAGTTACCAACCAATTCTGATGGCAGTAATTCATAGTTGAAGCTACGACGTGCTGGTTCTAAAACGAACCAACCGGTCGATGCAACGTTTTGACCGTTTAATGTAGTCAATGTTAAGTCTTGGCCAGAACCACGGATCGATACGCCCGCACCTTCACCAAATTGGCGTTGAATAGTAACACCAGGTACCCGTTGCAATGATTCCGCGACGTTTTTGTCTGGGAATTTGCCGATATCTTCAGCGGTAACTACGTCGAGGATAGTATCGCTAAAACGTTTTGCGTTTAAGTTCGCTTGTTGCGATGCGCGAATACCGCGAACCTCAATCACTTCAACTTTTTGTTCGGTTGCCGCTGCAGCAGGGGCTTGTTGCGCCATGGTCGGAGCGGCCATGGCCGCTGTACCTACGAACAAACCTAATTTCACAGCTAAGGCACATTTATTCAATTTGGTGTGCGACATGAGCTTCTCCCATTCCTGTTTTTTTTCGTATGCGATGAGTATTTTTTATCTGTCCTGTAATGACAACGCTGTCATTGAGATTCAACATACACAAAAATATTTCGATTTGCAAACGCATTTAGTCGATTTTTTAGCCGACATTTTTCTCGCTGATTGTAGTCGATTTTCTGAGCTATGCTTTGACTCTGGACTATCATGGCACAAGGCCAAAACAGAGAATTCACAAATAGCATTGATTTAAAAGAATAAATTAATAAACCTAAGTAATTTCGACCTTTTTTGAATTTATAAATCGCAAATAAACAATTGCTG
This sequence comes from Gammaproteobacteria bacterium, assembly GCA_017302255.1. Taxonomy (GTDB): domain Bacteria; phylum Pseudomonadota; class Gammaproteobacteria; order Enterobacterales; family Alteromonadaceae; genus Pararheinheimera. The sequence goes on from JAFLDV010000006.1 coordinate 42,532, forward strand.
TTTGGTCAAAAAAGTTGTATCCATTTACTCAATAATTATTACAAAATGACCAACGCTGTCATTGTTTGACAACATTCGTCAATTTGGCCACGCAATCTGCCGCGTTAAGGCCTCGAATTAAATGCATCTTTGTTTAGGGTAAAAACATGAAAGTGACCATCAACGATGTCGCCGACTTGGCCGGTGTTTCGATCAAAACGGTATCACGGGTGATGAATAACGAGCCTTCGGTCAAAAAGGCCACGCTCGATAAAGTCAATGCAGCCATCGCAGAGTTAAATTATCAACCGAACGCAGCAGCACGAAATTTAGCTGGTACGCGGTCTTATAGCATTGGCTACATTTATGACAACCCGAACGCCTATTATGTGATTGATATGCAAAGGGGTTTGCTGGATGCATGCCGCAAAAACGGCTATGAATTACTCATTCATCCAACCAACGCTAAATCCGCAGGGATAGTGCAAGAAGTCATCGAGTTAGTGCAGCATGCACGGCTAGCCGGTCTAGTGCTAACTCCTCCCTTTTCCGAAATGCCAGAAATTGCTGAGGCATTGGAAAAAATCGGCGTGGACTTTGTGCGGATCATCTCAGGCTCAACTCCGTCACCAAAATTAACCAATTGTGTATTGGTCGACGACTTTACCGCAGCGTTTAAAATCACCAACCATTTATTAGAATTAGGCCACACTGATATCGCATTTTTATGTGGTGACGAGGAGCATAGCTCCAGCGGCGAACGTTTGGCAGGCTTTCAAGCCGCATTAACTAAACGCGGCATTCACGCGAACCCCAAATTTGTAGTGCCAGGCAGTTACTCTTTTGAATCCGGAGTCAAAGGCGCAAAACACTTATTGGGCCTAGGCCAGCGACCAACCGCAATTTTTGCCTGTAACGATGAGATTGCAGCGGGAGCGCTGTTTTCCGCGCGTTTATCCAATGTGGATATTCCTACCGAATTGTCGATTGTTGGCTTTGAAAACAGCCCGTTCTCGCGGCAAACTTGGCCACCGCTAACCACTGCAAACCAGCCAAACAGCACTATTGCTATGCAAGCAGCAGAACTACTGTTCAAACATGCGAGACCAGCCGGCCATCAGCTCAATACTACAGAACAACAACCAGTATTTATTCCTGAATTGTTAGTGCGCGAATCCACGGCGATTTGCCCAAACCCAGCGCTATCTACCACACAAAAATCAGCACAAAAAAACACCCGGTCGTAAGCATACGAGCGGGTGTTTTTTAACTAGCGTATCTTGAATTTGCCTTTGATGTTTTTTTCCACCAGAGGCAAATAAATTTATGGCGCAACAGCCTGCATCATCATTGCAGATATATATCCGCCATAAGTACCTAGCGCATATCCCAATACTGCTAACAACACACCGACCGGCGCAAGCGCCGGGTGAAATGCAGCCGCAACAACAGGTGCAGATGCTGCGCCCCCGATATTGGCTTGACTACCTACCGCCATATAAAACACTGGCGCTTTAAGTACCCGCATCATCAACAACATCAAACCAGCGTGGACGCTGATCCAGACTAAACCTGCTAAGAACATCACTGGGTACTTGGTTATTGCCGACACATCCATATGCATACCAATGGTAGCTACCAGAATGTAAACCATCACCGAGCCAACTTTTGACGCACCGACAGCTTCCAAACGTTTCATTTTGGTACCCGATAACAACAACCCGAAAGTCGTCGCCAGTACCACAATCCAGAAAAAGCCACTGGTTAAACTATACATAGCCAGTTCTGGCGCATTGGTCGCGATCCACGGCGCAATAAAATCTGCAAGCAAATGCGAAACGCCAGCAACAGCAAAACCTACTGCAATGATCATCATTAGATCTGTGGTTGAAGGATTGCGTGAGTGCTCAGCCTGATAAGTTTCAATCTTATTTTTTAGATGTTCCATTGCCGAAGTATCAGCACCGTTACGGCGGTCGATAGCCACGGAGTTCGCTGCCATCCAAAGCAACACTGCCGTCCAAATGTTCGCGACAATAACGTCAACGGTGATCATCACCGAGAAAATTTCACCACTTGGCGTAAAAATTTCTTTCATCGCGGCCTGGTTAGCACTACCGCCAATCCAGCTGCCAGCAATTGTTGCCATACCTCGCCACGCAGCGTTGGCACCTTCACCCCCGAGTTGCTCAGGGAAGAAGCTTCCAACCACCAATAAGGCAATCGGGCCACCAATGATGATACCGAGAGTACCAGTTAAGAACAGAATAAGCGCTTTGCTACCAAGCCCTAAAATCGCTTTAAAATCAACACTAAGCGTTAGAAGAACCAAACAAACTGGCAGTAAATAGGTCTTAGCCACGTCGTACAATTTGGAATGTTCACCATCAATCACGCCAAAAGTGTTAAACAGCGACGGGATGAAATAACAAAGTAAAATCGAAGGCACATAACGGTAAAAACGTTGCCAGTTCGCGTTTTCACTATGGCTGGTATAAAAAATGAAACCAAGAATGGCGGCCAAAAGCCCCATCACGACGGCGTCATTAGTAATTAATGGCGTGGTTGCTGACATGGTTAGTCCTCAGAAAAAAGTTATAAACTTAGCAACTGTATAAATTCGACGATTATTGGCAAAGAGTAGGTCATTTCGGGTCATTAGCACTTTATCTTTGGCGTATTTCGTCGCTGGCAGCTTGCTAGCTAAAAATCGATATGCTCGCAATCTAGCACAGATAAAGCCATGGTTAAAGTCAAAAGCCATAAACTGCAACTTGCCATAGTTTTTGCGCTGAAGCCGCTAAAAATGTAATAAAAGCACAAAAAATTAAGGCAATAAATCAGAGGAAAATTGCTCCCTAGTTGTTTTTTTCAGCAGTGTATTTTTCTATTATCTCCCACGATAAATCACTTAAATTTGCCGCGCTAACACGCCAGCAAAGCACAGACTTAGCGCAGAGATATAGCACTAAAGTACCGTTGCCCTGCCCCCCTTCTAGGCTTAGCCTGTTTGACAATAAGCTTAAGAGGATTTGGATATGCGGATTTTGATTACTGGCGGCTGTGGTGGTATTGGTTTGGCCTTGGCACAACATTTTGCTGAGCAAAAACATCACGTCATTTTGGCGGATCTGCAACTAGAGCAAGCGACTTTGCACGCTCAAAACTTAACGAATCAAGGTTTTGCAGCAAGCAGTATCGCTCTCGATTTAGCCAGTCAAGCCAGCATTGATCACATGGTGCAACAAGTCGGAGAGATTGACGTGTTAATCAATAATGCCGGCATCCAACATGTCGCGCGGCTGGATGAATTCCCCGAGCAAAAATGGCAACTATTGCTGCAAGTGATGCTTACTGGTCCTGCGATGCTAACTAAAGCTCTGTTACCTGGTATGCGCGAACGCAATTTTGGCCGAGTAATCAACATCGGCTCTATACATGCCTTGGTGGCCTCACCGTTCAAATCCGCCTATGTCGCAGCAAAACATGGTCTTCTCGGCTTTAGCAAAGTTGTCGCATTAGAAAATGCCGATTTTGATTTTACCATCAACACAATTTGCCCAGCTTATGTGCGTACCCCGTTAGTCGACGCGCAAATCGCTGCGCAGTGCAAAGAGCACAAACTGAGCGAACAACAGGTAATTGAGCAAATCATGTTGGCACCAATGCCACAAAAAGCCTTTATTGGTGTCGATGAAATTGCCGAAACTGCGTTGTTTTTAACGCAAAAAGCAACAAGGCACATGACGGCACAAACCTTAGTGCTCGATGGTGGCTGGACAGCTCGTTAAGCCGCTTTGCAAGGCAAAAATTCTCAGGCACAATCCAAGGAATTCCTTTGTATATTCCACAGGCCCCAATGACGCTGAGCCCTGAATTTTTGCCGGCTGGCCCTATCGGCATCGGCAGCATTGCCATGCTGTCGTTGTTATATTTGGTAGTACTTTACAGCGTCGGGCGCTTGGGTCGCCATATTACCGGCCGTCATCGCCTTGCCCCTTGGGTCTTTAGTTTTGCCTTAGCCATTTACTGTACTTCATGGGCATTTTATGGGGTTACCGCGCAAGCGGCCGTGAATGGTTGGTGGATCCCGCCTACCTACATCGGCTCTTTGCTGTTGTTTTGGTTTGGCTTTGGCTTAATTGCTCGAATTGCCATTGCCTGTCGCCGTTATCGCATCACTTCTGTTGCCGACTTTATTGCCACGCGTTATGGCCATTCGCGTTTGTTAGCCGTGATGACCACACTGATTGTGCTGATGGCAGTTATTCCCTATATCGCTTTGCAACTACAAGCTGTTTCTACATCCATCGATGCGTTAGTGCTCACTACACCAAATTCAGCTTCGGCCTGGCATCAAGACACCGGGCTTTACGTCAGTTTGTGGCTTGCGGTATTTGCGATGCTGTTTGTCGGCCGCAGTGCCAAAGCGCATCAGCCAAACCCCGGTTTAATGAGCGCAATCGCCTTTGAATCTTTGGTGAAATTACTGGCACTGTTGGCGGTAGGTAGTTTTGTCTGTTTCGGTTTGTATGACGGCATCGGCGATATTTTTGCCAAAGCAGCAGCAACACCGGCTGTGGCACAGATGCAAGCAAATGCGTCTTCCACCTCAGTGTATTGGATCCATGTGTTGCTTGGATTTATCGCAACGTTATGTTTACCAAGACAATTTCATGTCAGCTTTGTGGAAATCCAGCACCTACGACATTTGCGCCATGCCCGTTGGATTTTTCCATTTTATTTATTGCTGATGAGCGTATTTACCTTACCAGTGGCACTGGCTGGCGTGATGTTACTCGGTCCAACAGCCAATATCGATTTGGTAGTGTTGCAATTACCTTTATCCGCCAACCGTACAGATATGGCCCTACTCGCATACTTAGGTGGCTTTTCCGCAGCAACCAGCATGGTGATAGTCGCTACAGTCGTACTTGGCATCATGATCACCAACGACTTACTGACGCCGCTCATCTACCGCCAGCAACAAAAACCAAGTGATGGCAAACCGCTGATTAAAATTGCTAGTTTGCGCCGTGCATCGATGCTTGCCGTGTTAACGCTCGGCTATGCCTATTACCGTTTTATCGGCACTGAAACAGGTCTGGCGCAACTTGGCCTGATGGCCTTTGCGCTGATTGCGCAGTTGGCACCCGCGCTGATTATTGGCCTCAGTAGTCGTCGAGTAAACCGCCAAGGCGCGATTGCCGGCCTTGCCAGCGGCGCCTTGATTTGGGCCTATATGTTGCTGCTGCCACAACTCAATCGTGCTGGTTTACTCAGTTGGCAGTGGTTGAGTGAAGGACCTTTTGGCCTCACCTATTTAGCCCCTGCCGAGCTGTTTTATGGTCAATTTGACCCAATCAGCATTGGCGTAGTATTGAGCCTTACAGCTAACGTATTGATGCTACTGCTGGTCAGTCAACTCAGCCAAACGCGCTTTACCGAATGGCTAGAAAGCGCTCGGTTTTTACAAAGACCTCAGCAACAACAATCGCGCGAATTGCCGCGGTTATCCGTGCAGGATGGATATTTACTGGTTAAACGATTTGCTGGTGAACGCGAAGCTCGGCAATTACTGCAACGTCATCTAAAAACTGCCAATCCGGTGATGACTCAGCTAGCGCCGCCTAATCTGCAGCAAGGCATAGAACGCTCGTTATCAGCGGTAGTTGGTGGTGCTTCAATGCGCTTATTGCTAACGGCCGCCAGCAAAAATAATCCGCTACCAATGGATTCGGTGGCGCAATTTGTCGACGAAGCCAGCCAGGTGTATTTGTTTAACCAAGCTCTGCTGCGCGCAACCATCGAAAATATCAGCATGGGGATCAGCGTAGTTGATGCCGATCTGCGACTTATTGCTTGGAATCAGCGATATATTTCGATGTTTAACTACCCTGCCGATTTGATTGAAGTCGGTCGCCCGGTGCTAGATTTACTGCGTTATAACGCGACCCGCGGCTGGTTTGGTCAGCACAGCAATGATATCGACATGGAAATTGAGAAACGCTTAACCTACTTGCGTCAAGGTAGCAGCTATCGCTTTCAGCGCCGGCAACCAGACGGCAGGGTGTTTGAGATGCAAGGCAATCCGCTGCCGGGCGGTGGCTTTGTCACAACTTATAATGATGTCAGCTCTTTTGTCGAAGTCGCACAGCAACTTGAACGCAGCAACAACACCTTGGAACAACGGGTCACCGAACGTACCCATGAGTTAGAACGGCTAAACCAGCAATTAGCGAGCGCCAAGCTTCAACTTGAAGAGCAGACCATCAGCAAGAATCGTTTTTTTGCCGCAGCTAGCCATGATTTGTTGCAGCCGTTTAACGCCGCAGCGCTGTTTTGCGGCCTTATCCGTGAACAAACCCAACAGTTACCACAAGTGCAGCAATTGGCGAAAAATTTGGCAAGTTCGCTCAACTCTGCCGAAGATTTACTCGCGAGTATTTTGGAGCTCACCAAACTCGACTCTGGCGTGGTCAAAGCACAACCTGGAGTTTCCAGTTTGCACCAGCTATTGGACCATATTGCTCGCGAAGCGACTGTTCTTGCCGGTGAAAAACAATTGCAGTTCCACTACCAACACTGCAGCGCTTTTGTGCAGACCGACAATCGTTTATTACGTCGGGTGATCCAGAATTTAGTGTCAAACGCTATCCGATACACCGAGCGCGGTAAAATTGTGTTGGGTTGTCGTCGTTGCCAGTTAGCAGATGGCAGTCCAGCGATTCGAATAGAAGTTTGGGACACCGGTATTGGTATTAGCAGCGCGGAACAGCAGCATATTTTCCAAGAGTTTCAACAAGGTGCACATGCCGACCAACGGGGTCTTGGCATTGGATTGGCCATTAGTCAGCGGATCAGTCTGTTACTGCAGCACCCATTAACTTTACAATCGACGCTCGGAGCCGGCAGTTGTTTCGCCATTACGGTGCCACGGGCGCCAACACCCAGTCTTGCCAATACACTCAGCCCAAGTTTGCCAAACTCAGTCAATTTTGCTGGTAAAACTGTGTTGTTATTAGATAACGAGGCGCAGTTACGCACTGCAGTTGCTGAACTACTGCGCAGTTGGCAGTGTCAGGTGCTGGTTGCTGCAAAACCCGCTGAGGCTATGGCAATGGTACAAAGCCACGGCCAACCTGATTTACTGCTATTTGATTATCACTTGGATGCGGGAGCTACTGGCGTCGAGGTCGCGGTGCAATTACAACAGCACTTTGGGGTACAAGCGCCAGTGGTCATCCATTCGGCCGACCAACAACAAAGTACTCGCGATGCGGCAATGAATGCAGGCTTCCATTTCATGCTAAAGCCATTAAAAGAAGCCAGCCTTAAGCGCTTATTACAGCGCTTATTGCGTTAGTTGCGCTGAGTTATTCTTCGCTACTGGCGCGAAACTTCAGTTGCACGCCGTGGATGAAATTACGCAGCACTTGGTCTTGGCAAGCGCGATAATGTGGGTGATCAACACGGCGGAAAAATGCGCTTAATTCGTGTTTACTCAGTTTAAAATCAGCAAGTTGCAACAAAGCCAGAATATCGTCGTCTTTTAAATCAAGCGCGATCTTTAATTTACGGAACACGATATTGTGCGTTAATTTACGCTCAACTGGTGGTTGCTCACCTTCTTTTTTACCACGACGTTCAATGATCAGACCGTTGAGAAACGCCGCTAACGCGATGTCCGGCAATGGCAAGAAGGCGCTGTCGTCATCTTTTTTCAGCCAATCACTCACTTCAGCACGAGTTACTGTCACTTCAGCGTGAGCGAAAATCTGGATCATCTTTTGATCATTTAAATCAAAAGCATAGCGGAGGCGGCGTAAAATTTGGTTATTGGTCATGGTATGTCCTAGCTAAAAAAGCATCGCGTTGCTAATTAGCTACGTCGATTTAAGTAACGGCTACTTTAACAGATTACGACTGTTTTCGCTGCGTTATCTCCCCAAAATCATTGTGCGTACTTATGCAAACCCTTGCAGTACCCCGACCACCAAGTGCGAACATGGAAGCAAATCCGCTAACTTTCGTAGAATAAGGTATAGTGAGTTTTTATCGGCGGGAGATTGCTTTGACTACAATTGCGGTGTTTGTGGATGTGCAAAACATGTATTACACCTGTCGCGACCAATTTGGATGCAGTTTGAACTATCGCAACTTCTACGCATTTTTACAGCAACGCGGCGACGTGGTACACGCCTTTGCCTATGCCATCGAGCGAGCTGACGATAAACAACGTAAATTCCAAGACGCTCTGCGTCATATCGGCTTTACGGTGAAACTAAAGCCATTCATTCAACGCAGCGATGGCACTAGCAAAGGTGATTGGGATGTCGGCATCACCATTGATATGCTTGAATATGCCGGAACTGTTGATGAAGTCATTTTATTGTCTGGCGATGGTGATTTTGCAATGTTACTTAGCCACATTAAACAAAAATTCCCAACTCGCTGCACTGTGGTTGGCGTCGATCAACTGACTGCATTCGCCCTTCGGCAAAGCGCCGACGAATTTTTACCGGTTGGCAGCCAATGGTTGCAAGGTAGCTAGCTGCCACGCAAATATTGGCTTAGCAGATTACTGAAAGTCAGGTCGCGAATGAAGCATCAAAGCTTAATCTGTTGCTTGGACCACACAGTTGCGGCCTTGGTATTTTGCTCGATACAAGGCTTGGTCGGCGCGCATAAACAACATGTCATAGTCTTCGTCGTCACTTAATTGTGCAACGCCAAAACTGGCAGTTAATCGCTGCACATCTGCAACTCGCACGTTTTGCAGTTCTTCAAGAATACGCTCAGCAACTTGTTGTGCAGCTTGTTTGCAAGTTTTAGGCAACAGGATCACAAATTCATCGCCACCGAACCTGCCCAATAAATCCTCAGGCCGCAGCGAATGCTGAGCAATCAAACACAGCTGCTGTAGCGCATGATCACCAATATGGTGTCCAAATTCATCGTTGATTTGCTTAAAGTTATCGATATCAAACACCATCAAACTAAAATGTTCGTCGTCTTGGCGGGCTTTGGTGATTTCTAGTTGCGCTCGTTGCTCTAAGCGATCGCGCGATGCAACCTGCGTTAAGTTATCAGTAAAGGCTACTTTGCGTAGTTGCATGTTATCTGCCAGCAAAGTCGGCAGTGCTAAACCGAATAAGGTGTTGGCGGCAATCACGTTGATCGCAAACTGATAAACCATGACAAAGTCCATCAACCCGAGCACGTGTACTAAAAAGGCAATTAGAAAACTGCTAAGTGCCACGCTCAATACGTTATAAAACGGCGACTCAGAGCAAGCTATCCACATATGCGGAATAACTAAAAAGAAGATAGCGAAGGCACTATTTGGCGATTGAGTGACATATGCCAAGACCATCGCCAAGGTCAGCAGTAACGCGTTAAGCAGCAGTTTTAACCAAAAGTGTGGACTATGCCGCTGCGGCTGTAACGCCGACAAATCAGTTAACCGAAACAACACGCCCGGCACCAATTTACTCAGCAGTGCGACAAAAAACGGTGCCATCACCATGACTCCAGCCATGTCACCAATCCAAAATGGTAACCACGTTTTGGCGACATCAGCGAGCGGCATCATATTGGAAACCACCAACGAACTGAGCACTAGCGCAGTGGCGAGCAAGGAACTGACTGCAGCAATCACCAAAAAGAACACAATGACACGCGTGACATCACGAATACCATTACGCGCTAAAAATCGCAGCAATGCTGCGCCCAAACCATAAGGGATGATATGCGCAATCCCAAACAATAAACCGCCTTTGAAAATATCCCAATTAGATAACGGCAATTCATAATGAAAGGCAGAAACAAAAGTGATGATAACGCAGCCAACCAACAGCGCGGGAAGAGCCGTGAGCCCCATTAATAACAGAGCGGCAAAAGTGAAACCAGAGACGGGAAACCAAACACTGGCATGACTGGTGTATTCAACTAACCAGCCGATTTCGAATAACAATAACCAACCAGCAAGCAGCAATAATGAGCGGAGCAGCAAAGATTGCTGCACTTTATGTATCCAGCCATGGAATACGGGGTTTGTTCCTGGACCAACTGTTGCTGTTTTCACTGAATTACCAAGCGACACCAAACATAACCAAGTTACAAGACACGACGATTCTACGCTGTCTAAAACCAGCAATATTGGCATATTGCCACATACAACTTTATAAGCAACAGCGAAATACGCCAAGTCTAGCGGAAACTCAGCAAATTAACGTTTTGGCGATATGGCTATTACTGGAAGAAATCCGGCAGTTTCAACTTTTCAAACATGATGCCAGCCAAAGTCCGATTGTTGACATTGAGCTTACGAAGTATCGCTGACACATGCTGTTTGACAGTGGTTTCTTGCACATTCATTTCATAAGCGATTTGTTTATTGAGCAACCCATCTGCAATCATCTTCAACACCCGAAACTGCTGCGGTGTAAGTTGCTCTAACCTTGAGGCGAAATCATGGTCGATTAAATCGCTGGCTTGACTCACCGCAGTGATTAATTCTGCAGGTAACCAAGTATCGCCCGCCAGCACAGATGCAACTGCAGCTGACAGAACTTCTAACGGCGCAGACTTAGGTAGATAAGCCGCGGCGCCAAGTTGCATGGCTTGCTTAATAACCGCAGGATCTTCAATTGCCGACACCATCAAAATCGAAATATCTGGGTATTCAGTGCGAAGTGCGGTGAGCCCAGCGAAGCCTTCGGCATCCGGCAACTTTAAATCTAGTAAAATTAATTGGGTATCAGGGTGTTCACGCAACAAAGGCCACAGCTGCGCCATACTATGTGCCTGAAACAGCGTAGCCTCTTGGCCCAAAATTGCCTGTAACGCCTGCGAAAGCGCGACGCGAAATAACGGATGATCATCAGCGATAATTGCAATCATGAACTCAATTCACTCTTTATCAGGTGGTCATCGTGAGCCGTGGAGCGACCCGTGAACAGAAAACAGAAAACGAACTGCAAGACTACCATAATTGGTGCACCCGCAGGCAATCTCCGAGAACTCAACAAGCCACTTACTGCTTGGGATAGAAAAAAGGCGACCCGAGGGTCGCCTTAGGTAACAACCTTTAGTTAGAAGTGGTAACCCACTGTTAAACTTACTGTTCTTGGGTCGCCATAATACGCAGTAATGGTTTGCTCACCTGCCAATAATGGGAAGTTGTAGCCAGCAATACGCGTTTCTTTATTGCCTAAGTTACGACCTTGCAGTGACACGTCCCAGTTGCCGCTGGCGTCATACCAAGTAGCGCCGGCATTAAACAAGGTGTATCCACCGAAATCGAGTACTGACGGCAATTCAAAGATTTGCGTCTCACTACGATGGTATAAATTGGCATTAAATACCAACTCGCCACCCAGCAATGCCGTCGTATATTTAGTGCCTAAAGTACCGGTTAATTCAGGAGTATTGGCAAATGACCATAACCCAGATACGTCCGTGGTAGTTTTCGTCACCGCATCGTAGAACATCACTTCGTTAAACTTAGCATCGGTGTAACCCAAGACTAAGTTAAATTGCAGCGCATCACTGGCTACCGCAACTGCTTCTAGCTCTAAACCGTTGATATCAGCACTTGCTGCGTTTAGTACCTGTGATGCAACAGTGTTATTGACGGCGCGTTGCACAGTGACTTGCATATCATCATAAGCGGAGGTGAATAACGCAGCGTTTAAGCGCAAACGGCGATCCCACAATTCGCTCTTCACACCCAGTTCAAAGGTATCCACCGTTTCTGGCTGATACGGATCGCCAGCATTTGGGTTGACCGACTGGTTTCCGCGCATATCAAAGCCACCAGACTTAAAGCCGTCGGTGTAACTACCGTACATCATCATATTGTCATTGGCTTGATATTCAAAACCAACACGAGGTGAGAAGTGGTTAAAGCTTTCATCGCCAGTAAAGTCTGACTGCACGCCAATTTTGTTGGCGGTGTCTCGTGGCAATTTGTAGCCCAAATAAACGTAACGATAGACCGCTGCATCTTTATCGTCTTTGGTATAACGGCCACCTAAAGTAAATGACCATTGGTCGTTCACTTGGTAAGTCCCTTGCGCATACGCAGCGATAGAATCAGTGCTCACACAACCACCGTTTTCGATGGTCACGCCAAGACCGGCAACTAACACAGTGCCAAAGGCACCACAGGCATCACCCGTAAACGAATATAGACCTGACGCGAACTTAAATTTGTCGTTGTTAAACAACAATTGCAATTCATTCGATGTTTGTTCGTCTTCATAAAACGCCGGAACATCTAGTGATGGGCGAATGGTACTGTCGAAGTCGATATTGGTATCAGTGACGCCTTCACGTTTGGCAGTGATAGCTTTTAACGTCCAGTTGGCATTGATATCCCAAGCCATGGTCAACGACTGGCCACTGGTTTCAACACTGTTATCAACTGGCATGCTAGTTTTCGAGTCGTAAACATTGTCGAGTGGCGCTTCGCCCGTCAACAAGCTGTTCGTTAAACGATGGCCGCCTTTGGAATTACTATCGTCTTGGGTTTTATCTGCGGCAAAACTAAAACGAAGATTATCAAGAGCTTGATATTGCAGACTCACACGGCCAGTCCGGATATCTTTGTTGTAGTTTTCATCACCGGTATTTAAGTAAGTGCCAAAGCCATCGCGGTTATAAGTAGCACCTGCAGCACCGATAAATAACTTGTCGGTGATGGCTGTTTGCCCTGATAACTTCAGATCTTTTTGACCGTAACTACCCACAGTCCCGCGCACAGCGAATTCGTTATCGCCAGTCAAAGCTTTAGTCACATACTTCACGGCCCCACCGATAGTATTGCGACCATATAAAGTCCCTTGCGGACCACGTAAAACTTCAATACGTTCAACGTCATAGATATCCATTGCCGCGCCTTGTGGCCGCGCCATATAGACGTCATCCAGATAAATACCTACACCAGGTTCAAAACCCCACAGTGGATCTTGTTGGCCGATGCCGCGGATATAAGCGGTCAGGGTGCTGTTGGTACCGCGCGAAACTTGCAAAGTAGTGTTTGGCGACTGTTGCTGGATTGAGGTGATGTTCTCAATGCCTTTTTGTTTCAAATCTTCGGCACCAATTGAGGTGACAGCCACTGGCACTGTTTGCAAGTTTTCGGCGGTGCGACGTGCTGTCACTTGAATAACTTCCAGTGCCGCTTGTTCTTTGTTCTCAGTGGCTGCGGGGCCAGTTGCTGCTTTATTTTCTTGGGCTTGCAGTGGAGTTACCATGCCACAAAGCACGGTAGTGACGGCAAGTGCCAACAGGTTAGGTTGGAAACGAGTACTTTTATAATTGTTATTTGCCATGAGGCATCTCCTGCTGAGTATCGGCTATCTTGTTTTCACTACTTTAGGCCGATCTGCGCAAATGTTAATCTGTACCTTAGTACTATAGAGTTGTCGCGAGGGATAGATCAGACTGCTGAAAAACCATTACAAGGACTATTTATGCTGAGTTTACTCGGATTACTAGCGGGACTCACCCTACTCATCTGGTTGACCATGCGCGGCGTGAACCTATTTATTTTGGCGCCGCTTTGTGCGCTGCTGGTCGCAATTACCAATCAAATCCCCTTTTGGCAAGCCACTGGCACTACCGATTTCGTGCACGCCTACATGAATGGCTTTTCGGGTTTTGTCGCCGCTTGGTTTTTAATGTTTTTGTTAGGTTCCTTGTTCGGCAAATTGATGGAACACACTGGCGCTGCTGACGCGGTTGCCCTTTGGATAGTATCGCGGCTTGGTAAAGCCCATGCAGTTGCTGCAGTAGTTTTGGCTTGTGCGCTATTAACTTACGGTGGTGTTAGCGTCTTTGTTGTGGCTTTTTCAGCCTACCCTATGGCGATTTCGCTGTTTAAAGATGCGAACCTGCCTCGACGTTTTATTCCCGCGGCGTTAGGTTTAGGCTCGGTTACCTTCACCATGACCTCGGCTGGCTCGCCAGAAATTCAAAACTGGATCCCAATTCAATTCCTCAAAACCACGCCTTATGCCGGCTGGGAAGTGAGCTTAGTCGTTGCAATTTTTATGGCGGCTTTTGGTTATGCTTGGCTTCAGCATATGATTAAAAAAGCCGTGGCCAATGGCGAAAGCTTTACCACAAGAGCCAATGATCCAGCGGTTAGTGACCGAGCCTTACCTCATCCATTTTTCGGTGTTTTGCCGCTATTGGTGGTGCTAGTCCTTTCAAACTTATTACATCACAGCCTGCAACAAGCCGCGCTCATTGTGGCATTAACCGGCGGTGTACTGACGCTATATCTGGCCAATCGCAAGTTTGTCGCTGACCTTGCAAAGACTTTAGACGAAGGCGTGCTCGGCGCGTTAATGGCCATTGGTAACACCGCCGCTGTCGTTGGTTTTGGCGCAGTGGCGAAGTTAACACCAGCCTTTAACGACATCGTTCATGCCCTGACCGGTTTGCCTGGTCCTGAACTTGTAGGTGCCGCAGTTGCTGTAAGTGTGGTCGCCGGCCTTACCGGTTCAGCTTCTGGCGGACAAGCAATTGCATTGCCTGAAATTGCCCCGACTTACTTAGACCGTGGCGTCGACCCAGAACAATTGCACCGAGTGGTAGCGATTTCATCTGGAGCCTTGGACTCACTACCGCATAACGGTTATGTAGTGACAACCATCCGTGCTATCTGTGGTGAAAGCCATCAACAAGCGTATTGGCCAATGGCTGCGGTGACGGTGATAGTCCCGGCGCTAGGCACTATTTTGGCAATTGCTCTTTTCCAATGGTTTTAAGGGACAATCATGACTTTTAGCCGCATCTTTGCGTTCGTAGCCTTCATCATCAGTTGTTTTTTCATCGACTTCGCGAATGCGCTGGAACCGATGTTGGTGAAAAAGCAGCAGTTTGAACTGGCAAGTTTCACCACTCAAAATGGTGCAGTAATAGCACCGGTGCGCATTGGCTTTGAGAGCTATGGCAAGCTCAACGCCAAACGCGATAATGTCATCCTAATTACCCATTATTTTTCTGGGACTTCGCATGCTGCTGGCAAATATCAAGCTACTGACGCACAAGCTGGCTATTGGGATGCCATCATTGGCCCAGGAAAAGCAATTGATACTAATAAGTTTTTTGTAATTAGCTCGGACACTTTGGTCAACTTAAATGCCTTCGATCCGAACGTCATTACCACAGGTCCCGCCAGCATTAATGTGAAAACAGGCAAACCATGGGGGCTAGCCTTCCCGGTGGTGACAATTACTGATTTCGTCGAAGTACAGAAGGCGTTATTAGATTCACTTGGCATCAACAAACTTTATGCAGTGATTGGCCCATCAATGGGTTCATTTCAAGCAATTGAATGGGCGGTCCGTTATCCAGACCAAGTAGAACGACTAGTGCCGGTTATTGGTTCTGCTGAGGTTGATGCGTTTACTGCAGTCAAACTAGAACGCTGGGCCTATCCGATTAAACAAGATCCGGCCTGGCAGCAAGGTGATTATTATCAAAGCGCCGAAAAACCCACGGAAGGTTTAGCGACGGCAATGGCATATGTCACGCAAGATGCGCTGCATCCACGTAGTTTTAATCAAAAATATCCAAGCTTAACTAAGGATAAAGCCGCAGCAATAGAGATCACCGCGAGCTTTAGCGCTTGGGACCAACTAATGGCGACGGCACGTCAGCGCTCCAGCTTACAAGATGCGAATCACTTGCTGTATTTGGTGCGAGCCTCGCAATTATGGCGCGCCGGCATGGGTGATAACTGGCAGCATGCATTGGCGAAAGTGAAGGCCAAAACCTTATTTTTACCAGCAAGCGGCGATCTATTACTGACGGCTGATAGCGCAATTGCCAGTCAAAAAGCACTGCAAGCCACTGGGAATAATGCTCAGTTAGTTGAAATTCAAGGTGATTTCGGTCATCTCGATGGCTTGTTTAACATCAGCACTGTCGGCCCAGTTATCCAACAATTCTTAGCGAAATAGTCCCTGTCCTGTCATTGGGTGAAGTGCCTACCCGGTGTATGTTGCCGGGCCTGATTTTCAGGCCCTTTTTTTAAACTTCCGAAATCCGTGTGCCCGTCACTATCTTAACGTTCAGATATCTTTCAGTTTTCGACGGTTAGATTCATTTTATTTACAAAGAGCACATAAAATGAAAACACTTCTTCTGGGTCTGGTTATTATCGCAGCGTCATCGCTATCAGCTTGTACTTGGCACTCAGTGGGTAAACATGATGTCATCACTTTAGATACCGGCAATGAAGTCGTTGATGCAGCCTCTTACGTCGCCGCTGGCGCTTATTTATCGAAAAAAATAGAAGAAGATCGTTGGAAAAATGGCGACATCGATTTAAAAAAAGACCCAAAAGTCAAAGCCTTAAACGAGGCCTTTGAGCGCGCCAAATCCCGAAAAATCAGCGAACAAGCAGCACAAACCAGCAACAGCTCGACAGATTTCCCTAATGGTAATCAATAGTCGCAAGCTTCTGCTAATTCTCGATGAATTAACTAGGTCTTCGCCAGCGTCAACGTGCGAACTGTGTTGACGCAAGCTTTGTCATCATTCCCGGTAACAGTCCAATTCACACTTAAGAAAATGTGATACTATCACACGAATTATTCGTCATTAACTGCGCTTGCTGGCAATGGCAACCCTCAGTTCGTTTTGTGGACATCTACTAATGAAACAACGCATCCCATTGTATTTATTGACTGGTTTCTTAGGCGCAGGCAAAACTACTTTGCTTAATCAGCTAGTGCAGCTCCCTGATTTTGCTCGCACCTTAGTGATCATTAATGAGTTTGGTTCGACGCCGCTTGATCACAAACTAGTGACGCGAAGCAATGAAGAACAAATTGTCGAGCTTTCAAGTGGCTGTATCTGCTGCACTATTCGCGGCGATTTAGCCAAAACTCTCAGTGATGCGCATTGGCGTTTTTCCCGCAACAATGAACGGATGTTTGATCGGGTAATTATCGAAACCACCGGTCTCGCCGACCCAACGCCGATCCTTCGCACTGTCATTGAAACGCCAAATCTCTTTGATTTGTACCGCCTACAAGGCACGGTAACTCTGGTTGATGCAGTGAACGGTGCTGCGACTCTCACTACTCATACTGAAGCGCGTCGTCAGGTTGGCGTCGCCGATTTATTGCTGTTTAGTAAAACTGAACTGGCTACCGCAGAGCAGCTTGGCGCGCTTACCGCACAAGTTCGCCAACTCAATCCGACAGCGCCAATCACTCATCGGACAATCGATGCTGTCGATCTCAGTCAAATTTTGACTCTTGATCACGTAGAGCCCGTACAATCCGAAACACCATTACGGGATTGGTTACCGACCAAAGGCTTGTCTTTTGCACCACTCAGTGCGGGACAAAACGCATTTTTAAAAGTGCAGAGCACTAGCCACAGTCAATCAGACCGAATCCAGTCCTTTTGTTACGAACTCACAACACCGATAAAAGTCAGCGCCCTTGATCAGTGGTTAGATGCGCTACTGCCAACCTTGGGCCATCAACTGCTGCGGATGAAAGCCATTTTACATGTCGAAGGCTTTCCCGGACCAGTCGCAGTGCATGCGGTGCAAACCTTACTCCATCCTGCCGGGGTTATGGAAAACTGGCCCGATGAAAACCGCACCAGCCAGCTGGTGTTTATCACTGATGGTATAGACGTGACTCAACTTGAACAAAGTTTGTTGATTTTGCAGCGCTAGCTCAAAGTCTTGACGACTCAAGCTGCTGCACCAACATTTCTCGTTCAATCAATAAATCGTAACTGAGTTCAAGTGCCGCTAACACCGCAGCTTGCTCATTACTTAAATTGCGACCGCGTTGACGAACCGCGCTGATTTTTTCATTTAACTGCAGCGCAGCTTCGGTAAGGCCCGATGCGTGCTGCGGCGCGGTTCGTAATTTGTAGTCACGACCGGCGACATCTAACACCAAATCAATGCTGTTTGCGGATCTTTTTGTCACTGCCAACTCCTTAAAAAAACGGCCGCAGCATAACAGGTTGCGCGGAACTGGCAACTAGGTTGTTTTCTATAGTTATGCCATACTGGCGTAACTATCGGCAATTGAGATGAATGTCGTGCGGCTGTCAACACTACTTTCTGCATTGGTTTTATTTTGTCTGGTCCCATCAGCTTTGGCCGCAAATGTGCTGCGCTTCTGTTATGAAGATAAGCAATTACGTCCATATTATTTTGGCGACAATAATCAAATTCCTGCCGAACGCCCTGGTGCGAGCATTGAACATCTGCAGCTGCTTACCGACTTAATGCCAGAACTTGAATTACAGTTAGAGCGTTTGCCATGGAAGCGTTGTTTAGCCAAATTAGCGAGCGGCGAAGTTGACGCCATTATTGGCAGTTACGCCAAAGAGCGGGAGAAAATTGGCCGCTTTCCTTTTAATCACCAAAAAAAGCCAGATCCAATTCGAGCCTTTGCCGAGCATCAAACTTGTCTAGTCACTCGGTCGGATGCCAAATGGAGTTGGGATGGCAGCAAATTTGTCGGCATCGACCAAGTAGTCATCGCCAGACCCTTAGGTTATGCCCCGTTACAATCGCCAGCCAAACAAAAAATTGTTATGCATTACACCCAGTCTGGCACCATGGATCTGGATTTATTGGAGCGAGGCAGAGTTAATGCTATTACCACCTTGTGCCGCATCGCCGGTGAAAATGCAGTAACGCCGTATATTCAAGATCGCGAACTGAAAGTACTAATGCCGCCACTTTATAGTAATACCGGCTATTTGATTTTCAGCCACCAATTTTATAATCAACACAGCGCCATCGCCGAACAACTGTGGCAGCTGTTAGCACAAAATCGCGGCCAAGCGATTTACCACAGTTATTTAGATTTGATGTTTCGCCTAGCACCAGCGACGACAAAGACACCACCATCTGATAAATAAGCAGTTTCTGCGATCAAATATTGGCTGACTGCGCCAAGCACGGTTGCATGGGCCAGCTTGCTTGGCCTATGCTAGCTGCATCCTTTGCGCCAGAGACTACATCTATGAAATTGCGCTTCACTTTCAGTCTGTTAGCCATCGCTTTTCAAGCGTCATCATTATGGGCAGCGCCAACGCCGTTAACTGCAACTGATTTATGGCAGGTCGCCAGACCCAGCGGTTTAACTGTATCGCCAGATGGCCAACGCGCGTTATTCAGCATGAGTCGTTACGATTTAACAAGCGACAAAGGCAATGCCGACATCCATCTATTGGATTTAACTAACGGTCGCCAGCAACAATTAACTTTTCATCCTGGTAGTGATAGCCAAGCCAATTGGAGCCCTGATGGCCGACTCATCACGTTTATTGCTAAGCGTGACAGCGAACAGGCACAAGTGATGTTGATGCCCACTTATGGCGGCGAAGCTCGGGCAATAACTAACTTACCGGTGAATGCCAGCAAACCGACGTTTCTACCTGATGGCAAGAAAATTCTATTCGTTGCAGAAGTCCCTGCGGGTTTTACAGGAGATTTCAAAGTATTAGCAGACGACCTTGCCAAGAGAAAGCAGAAAAAGGTCAGCGCAAAAGTTACTGAGAATCGGCTTTATCGGTATTGGGACCATTTTTTAACTGACGAAATGGTACCGCAGTTTTTCACTGTCGATGTGCTAAGTGGTGATATCCAAGCGCTAACTCCAGGTTGGCGTTATCTAATGGAACTGGAAGGTGCTCCAGATTTCAGCATTTCGCCTGATGGCAAAACATTGGCGGTCAGCGTTATTTCCAGTGAACCGCCTTATTCATCGCTCAACAGCGACATCTTACTGGTCTCACTTGATGGCAGTGGCAAAGCACAAAACATTACCGAAGCCAACAAAGCGGACGACCGTAACCCAGTATTTAGTCCAAGTGGCCGCAGTTTAATTTATGGCGCTCAGCAACGACTCGACTTCGGCAACGATAATGTTCGTCTCACCCATTTTGATTTAGCGAAAAAGTCGGCCACAGTCATTGCTGGCAATGTCGATCTATCGCCAGAACGTTGGTTTTTCGCCAAAGACGGCAGCATGTTGTATTTCAGTGCGCAAGATAAAGGCAAAGTGTCGCTGTTTTCGGTGCCAGCTATTGGCGGTGCAGTCAAACAAGTGATACGCCAAGGCAGTAATGAACAGGTACAAATTGCTGGACCACAACAATTTGCCTTGGTTCAAAGCGGTATTAGCCAACTGCCGGAAATCTTTCTATTAGACAATAAAAGCCGAACCTTAAAGCAAATAAGCCAATTAAACAGCAACTTGCAGCAAAATACCGCTTGGGGCAAGGTCGAAGAAGTGTCTTATGCCGGTAGTGATGGCAAAGCAATTCAGATGTTTATTGTCTATCCGGCTAATTTTGATCCGAATAAACGTTGGCCGTTATTGAGCCTATTACATGGCGGACCTCATAGCGCATTTAACGATGGTTTTAGCCCACGTTGGCACCCGCAAGTGTTTGCCGCTATGGGTTATGTGGTAATTATGCCTAACTTCCACGGTTCGACCGGTTTTGGTGAAGCTTTCACTGCTTCAATCCATGGCGACCATGCGAGCAAGCCATTTTTTGACACTGAAGCCGCCGTTGATTACATGATTTCACGCGGATACATTGACGAAGCTCGAGTTGCTGCAGCCGGCGGCAGCTATGGCGGTTATTTAGTGAGTTGGATTGCTGGCCATAGCAGCAAGTACAAGACTTTGATTAATCATGCCGGTGTCTATGATCTGATGGCACAATTTGCCTCTGATTCAACTTACATGCGTGTGCATGCCTACAACGGTTCACCATGGCAAAATAAAGACAACGTGCTGAAAGCAAGTCCAGCCATGTATGCCGAGAACTTCAAAGTGCCAATGCTCATCACGCACGGTGAACAAGATTATCGGGTACCAGTCACGCAAGGTTTGGCACTTTATGGTGTGCTAAAAGGTAAAGGCATTGATTCACGATTAGTCTACTTCCCAGATGAAAACCATTGGATCTTAAAACCCAATAACTCAATTTATTGGTATCACGAAGTTCAGCAGTGGTTAGAGCGGCAAATCGGCACCGGGCCATCGCAGTAATGTTGATAAGCTAGGCTATGTTGCAGCAGTACCAAGCATTAGTTGCTAATGGCGAATTACGCTATGACGAGCAACAATGGCAAGTCTTAGGTAAATTAGCCGCGCTGTCAGAGCAGCTGACAACGCGGTCTACGTTGCAACATGGCGCAATGTCCCAAAACGACTCACAGGGTCTGTATATCTTTGGCCCAGTGGGACGTGGCAAAACCATGTTGATGGATTTGTTTTTTGCCAATGTCGCAAGCCAATATAAAATTCGCCTGCACTTTCATCACTTTATGCAACGGGTGCACCAAGAGCTGCACGCGCTGACCGGTACTAGCGACCCACTCATGGTCATAGCCAAACGCTGGGCAAAACAATATCAGTTACTTTGTTTTGACGAATTTTTTGTTAATGATATCGGCGATGCCATGCTGTTAGGCACGTTGTGGCGTTATTTATTTGCCGAAGGTGTGGTGTTAGTCACCACCTCAAATGCCCATCCCACTGAACTTTATCGCGACGGTCTGCAGCGCAGCCGATTTTTGCCAACCATCGAACTGCTATTGCAGCATTGTCATTTGCATAACTTAGATAACGGTATCGATTATCGAAGGCTAATTGCCGCCGAGATGAAATATCTACAAGTACAACCTGCTGAACACTGGTTACAGCACACAATTGAGCAGCGTTTTGGCGCAGTTTTTCCAGCGAACCCTGCGCTGGACGGCGCAACAATCCAAGTATTAAACCGGCCAATTCGGTATTTATGGCGCAATCAGCAAGTGATTGCCTTTGATTTTATGGCCCTTTGCAGCGGCCCGCGCAGTCAGCTCGATTACATGGCACTTGCTGGCGAATATAAAGCGATTGCGCTAAGGAATGTTCCTCAATTTACCGCGCAAAGTGCCACCGCGATTTTGCATGGGGTCGAAGAGAACTACCAGCGCGGGCATTCAAATGTGTATGTCAGTAAACTTGATAACGAAGCGCGTCGTTTTATTGCGTTAGTTGACGAGTGTTATGAAAAAGACTGTTTGTTAATAGTTTCCACCGAAGTGCCACTACTGGAACTCTATCAAGCCCGTCAACTCAGTTTTGCCTTTGAACGTTGTATATCAAGACTTTATGAAATGCAGCGCTGGTAAACGCGCGTTGATGCCGTGTCGACTGATTAAGATCTGATTGACACAAATAGTTACACTTGGTTTACTAGCAGCTTAACTTAAAAAAATCAAGGAAGCACAATGTCTACCTCCGAGCATGGATTGCCGCCAATTTCGGCAGCCACACCAGAAATGACAACTCAAGAAGTCAAAACACCAAGCTACCGTACCAGCACCGTTGAATTCAGTGGGAAAGGTGGTGAGTTTTTTGGTATTTGGATCGTCAATATATTACTAACTATCGTTACACTTGGGATTTATAGTGCTTGGGCGAAAGTTCGCACCCAGCAGTATTTTTTCGGCCACACCAAAGTTGATGGTCATGCATTTCGTTATTTGGCAACGCCAATCCAGATCTTAAAAGGTCGTTTATTGGCTTTTGCCGTTATCGCCGTTTTTTCGCTCTTAACACAATTAATTCCGGTTTTTGCCTTAGTGTTTGCCTTAGCAGCGATTTTCGTCATGCCATGGTTACTTGTGCAAGGGATAAAATTTAATTTGCGCATGACCGCATATCGTAATGTGCGTTTTGGTTTCCACGGAACTTATGGTGGCGCCTTTTTAAACTTTATTGTTTTCCCAATCATTGCAGTGTTCACTTTCTATCTGTTGATGCCTTATGTACTGAAACGGATGGATAAGTTTGTCTATGAAAATGTCAGTTTTGGTGGTCGGAAAATGCAAGTTAACACCATTGGTGGGACATATTATGAAGCTGTATTTAAGGCATTTTTTGCAACTTTAGGGGCGTTTATTGTTTTTGCGATCGTGCTTGCGATTTTCGCAGGAATCACTGGTTTAGCAATACCATCCGGCGACGTGAGTGCACTCGGTGGCGTGATGGCGATTGTGTTCGGTGCGGTCTATATCTTAGGCTATGTACTTGTTATCGCGTTATCACAAGCTATTTATCGTGCCACTATTCGTAATCATGTGTTCGCTTCATCCGAATTGGAAGGCGTGGCTAAATTCAAATCATCAGTTGATGTTTTCGATTACTGTATCCTACTGGCTAGCAACTATTTAATGATAGCGTTTAGTCTCGGATTAACTTATCCCGTCGCTAAAGTTCGTCACGCAGCTTATTTGGCAAGCCTTACCGAAGTCAGCGTTAACTCAGAAATCGATAACTTAACTGATCCGTTAAAACAAGAATCTTCCACGTTCTTGGAAGAAGCTGCTGATTTATACGATATTGATTTCTCGCTGACCTAAACGCGAGCTGTCAAAGCCCCTGCATTACAGGGGCTTTTTTATGCCAAGGACGCATATGCAACAACATTTCGGTTTTTTCCAATACCCAGCTTCTTCACAGCAAATAGATGCTTATTTATATGAGCACGCCGATTTTCGCTTAGACGTATTTGCCACGGCAACTGGCGAGCGTTTGCATACTGACACTGAATTTAATTGTGGTGAAATACTACCGGGTTTGCCTTGTGAATTGTTTTTTGCCGATGGCAGTTGTTTTATTCCGAAGGACCCTAGTTACGTTCCGGCAAAGTATCAGCGCAAAACTTGGGTGGCAAAATTTGAAAGTCATCGAATAGGGATCCTATCGGCATTAGTGTTAGTGCCAGTGACTTGTGCATGGTTGTTTTTTGTTGGCATTCCAGCATTCGCCAAGGCTTTAGTTCCATACACTCCTGAACCACTCGCCGAATTTATTGACCAGCAGTCACTCGTTGCCATTGACACTTTTTTAGAACCGTCAAAGTTGCCGATAACTGAGCAGGAGAAACTGCGAGCTGAGTGGTCTGCAGCCTTCAAAAAACTTGGGCCAGAGATCGCGCAGCCTCGCCACATCGACTTTCGGGATGCTGAAGAAATCGGGCCAAATGCCTTCGCCTTACCTGGCGGCACCGTGATTATGACCGACCAACTCGCAACGCTGCTTAAGGACAACCCAGACGCATCATTGGCGGTAATGTTGCATGAACTTGGTCATGTGCAACACCGGCATGGTCTGCAAATGATGGCCAGTTCCGCGAGTACAGCTGTCATCGCTGCAGTGTTATTCAACGATTTAGAATCTGTTAGTGAAATCATCATTGCGGGCGGCTCAAGCTTAGTCCAAGCGAAGTTTTCTCGAGGCATGGAGACCGATGCCGATGATTTTGCCAACCAGTCGTTGTTGAAACTTGATAAATCACCACAAGCTTTTATCGACGCTATGGCCGCTTTAGCCAAAGAGCATAAAGATGATCAGAAAGATTCTTGGACCAGCTACTTTAGCTCACATCCGGAAATCAAAGCTCGGATCGATGCTGCGAAGAAGTTGATAACAACTCCTGAGTCGACATCAACAGATGGCAAAAACCCAGCTATTGAAGAAAAATCTGCGGACGAAAAAGCGGCTGAAAGCAACAATTAAGCACTTAAGCCAAATCACAAGCAAGCATAGATTGCTTGTGATTTGAGCTTGTTGTTTGAATTTGTCGTTAGGGCTTGCGCAGACGTTGTAGGTAAGCCGAGAAATCAGGCACTGCCCGCTGATAATCAGTTTGCAGCAGACTCGAATGGATAATGAAATCAGCGGTAGCCTGATTACAGGCCACAGGAATGTTCCAAACCACTGCTAATCGAATTAACGCTTTCACATCCGGATCATGTGGTTGAGAGCTGAGTGGATCCCAAAAAAATACCAACCAATCAATTTTCTGCTCAGCAATTAAAGCCCCAATTTGTTGGTCGCCACCAAGTGGCCCACTAGTTAGGCAGTTCACTTGTTGCTGCAACGCTTGCTCAATGAGCTGGCCGGTGGTGCCGGTAGCATACAAAATTTTGCCGTGAAAAAAATCACTATGCTGCTTCACCCAGGTTAGAAGTTCCGGCTTTTTCCCATCGTGAGCAACTAAGGCAATTGATTTCATTGAATATCCTTGTATGGAGTTACGACTACTTAGCCTAGCGGGCTAGGCCAATTCTGCAGATGTGGTTTATTGCAGCTAATACCTTAGCATAAAAAAAAGCCCGGCAAAGCCGGGCAAACAACCAAGGTCCACGTAAAAAACTCAGTGTGGGGGTTTAAGCCGATTAGGCTTAGCTATTCACGATCCGCTTCATCGCGGTCATGTATCCCCGTAATTTTTTGCCAACGATCTCAACTGGATGATTGCGGATCGCTTCGTTAACTGCAATTAATTGGACGTTATCAACGCCGTTGCTACCACCAGCTAAACCTTTGCCAAGCAAGGCTGGGTCTATGTTATTGACCAAATCGCGCAGCATCGGCACTGCAGCGTTAGCGAATAAGTAGTTACCGTATTCAGCGGTGTCACTAATTACCACGTTCATTTCATACAAACGTTTACGAGCGATGGTATTAGCAATCAACGGTGTTTCATGCAGTGATTCGTAATATGCTGATTCTTCAACAATGCCCGCTTCAACCATGGTGTCAAACGCCAGTTCAACCCCAGCTTTAACCATGGCAACTAATAAAATTGCGCGGTCGAAGTAATCTTGTTCAGCAATGGTTTCCGCTGATACTGGTGCATTTTCGAAACCGCTTTGACGGGTTTCTTCGCGCCAGCCCAGTAATTGTTTGTCATCATTCGCCCAGTCAGCCATCATGGTCGCTGAAAAGTGGCCAGAAATAATGTCATCCATATGCTTGGCAAACAGCGGTTGCAAAATTGCTTTTAACTGTTCGGTCAATTCAAATGCTTTAATTTTCGCTGGGTTAGACAAGCGATCCATCATGTTGGTAATACCACCATGCTTCAGCGCTTCGGTAATAGTTTCCCAGCCGTATTGAATCAGTTTCGCCGCAAAACCCGCTTCGTAGCCATCAGCAACCAATTTGTCATACGCCAAAATTGCGCCGGTTTGTAACATGCCACATAAAATGGTTTGCTCGCCCATCAAGTCCGACTTCACTTCTGCAACAAAGCTTGACTCCAATACGCCAGCACGGTCACCACCGGTCGCTGAGGCATACGCTTTAGCAATCGCTAACCCGTTCCCGTTCGGATCGTTTTCCGGATGGACAGCGATTAAGGTTGGAACACCAAAACCACGTTTGTATTCTTCGCGAACCTCAGTACCTGGGCACTTTGGTGCAACCATGATTACTGTGATGTCTTTACGAATTTGTGTGCCTTCTTCCACGATATTAAAACCGTGCGAATAAGCCAAAGTAGCACCTTGCTTCATTAATGGCATTACTGCCTTAACCACAGAGGTATGCTGCTTATCAGGGGTTAAATTCAACACCAAATCTGCGGTTGGGATCAACGATTCGTAGGTACCAACGGTGAAACCATTTTCGCTAGCTTGCACAAACGACTTACGTTTCTGCGCAATCGCATCAGCACGTAAAGCGTAAGAAATATCTAAACCTGAATCACGCATATTTAAACCTTGGTTTAAACCTTGCGCGCCGCAACCGACGATTACAATCTTCCACCCTTTCAGTAATTGACAACCATCAGCAAACTCCGCTTTTTGCATAAAGCGACATTTTCCCAGTTGTTTTAACTGCTGACGTAAGTTCAGCGTGTTGAAGTAATTAGCCATAGTCGGTCACCTAAATTTGTTACTTTGCCGGCTCCTATGAGCTTCGGCAGAACAGTCGCACTCAGCGCTGTTTTGATGTATTAAGAATACCCTCGCCTTTATATTGCGTGAAGTGATATATTTACAAGACTGTATTGCAATAAATGAAATACAAAATATCAGCCGAGGACAACAATGGACATCCGCAGCGCCCAGTTATTCTTGCATCTTGCCAGTAGTCTCAATTACAGCAAAACCGCCGAACAGCTTTATGTCAGCCCATCAACGCTGACACGAATAGTACAAAGACTTGAAGATGAGGTTGGCGTCGCGCTGTTAACCCGCGATAAACGCTCTGTGCGGCTGACGCCTGCCGGTAGTAGATTTGCTCAGTTTGCTAAGCAATACTTAGAGAATTGGCATCAGTTGCTCATTGATTTGTCGCAAAACAGTGGCGCCTTGCAAGGCGAAATCCGCCTGTTTTGTACTGTGACCGCAAGCTATAGCCATCTGCCAACGATTTTAGACAAGTTCCGCGTATTGTGTCCGCGCGCAGAAATCAAACTAACCACTGGGGACGCCGCAGCGGCTCTAGAAAAAGTGAAGAATGATGAAGCTGACATTGCCTTGGCAGTGTATCCACCCAACCTCCCACTCAATATCGCCTTCGCCAGTATCGCCAAACTGCCACTGCAGCTTATCGCCCCCGTGATCCACTGCAAAGTGAATGATTTATTGAATGAGCCTGTGATTGATTGGAATAAAATCCCATTAATAGTGCCAGAGCATGGCCCAGCTCGCAGTCGTTTGGATGCTTGGTTGAAACAGCAGAACATTACACCAAACATCGTTGCCAAAGTTGAAGGCCATGAAGCCATGGTTAGCATGGTGGCTCTTGGCACTGGGATCGCTATTGCGCCTGATCCTGTGGTGCAACATAGTCCCGTGCGCGATAGAGTTCGAGTGCTAGCACTTGATTACCAGTTTACGCCATTTGACTTGGGTATTTGTATGCAATCCAAACGCTTGCATGAACCATTAATACGCGCGTTTTGGCAGGTTGCCTCTGGCGGAGCAGCATTACAACAATAATCCTTGGCTATTCCGGCAGAGGATTTAGCATCGACTCTGCTGATTTACCCAACCTTTACTTGGGTTTACACCATCTAGACGCGGCAATCACTAAACTTATCTCGAACAAAACCAATGGAATAAGGGATTTAAGATGCAAAAATTTGGTCCTTCGTCGATACGAGTTTGGTTGACTAGCTTAGTTGCAATGTTGATCCTGTCGGGCTGTGTGGTGCATCCAGCGCATCATCGGCATGTTGTAGTGGCAAAACCGGTAGCAAAAACCGTGGTAGTTAAACCCGTTGTTGTCGTAAAAAAACCTGTGGTGGTTAAAAAAGTTCGGGTTTATTAATTGTCTTAGCGAAGAAAAGCAAAAAGCCGCTAAAGCGGCTTTTTATTTAACTATCTAAGTGGCGAACTATCTATTTAACTACCCGCAAATGATTACCTTTTTTCGGCTTATCATCGTCAGGACCTGGTTCTTCAGGCTGCTCGCTTGAGTCTTCGCTAGTATTGAGTTCGCTATCATCAAGCTCTTCTTCTTCAAGCTCAACCTCATCTTCTGGCGTAAACATAGTGCCGGCACCATTCTCGCGAGCATAAATCGCTAGTGCAGCACGCAGCGGAATATACAAAGCAAAAGGTTGACCGCCAAAACGAGCATTAAAAGTCACGGCGTCGTTACCAAGCTGCAAATTACCGACTGCGCCGGGACTGATATTCAAGACAATTTGGCCGTTCTGTATATGCTGGGTCGGTACTTTGACATGCGGATATGTCGCATCCACCACTAAATATGGTGTGCAATTGTTATCGACAATCCACTCATAAAAAGCCCGCAGTAGATACGGACGATTAGGGGTCATTTCCATTGATGGCTCCGACTGTTAATAGCTGTGCTGCCGACGGATGTCGCGTTCGGCTTCAGTCAACGACAGCTGAAAAGCATCACGTTCAAACAAACGGATCATGTAATTCTTAATTGGCTTACTACCAGGGCCTGATAACTCAATGCCCAATTGCGGTAAACGCCACAACAATGCTGACATGTAACAATCCAACAAACTGTAATCGTCACTCATGAAGAACATTGTTTCTTGAAATAGTGGCCCAATCGACAACAAGCTCTCACGTAAATCACGGCGAGCTTCAGCCGAATTGTCATCGTTAGCGAGGATTTTTTCAGCAAGACCATACCAATCGCGTTTGATGCGATACATCATCAAGCGAGTTTTGCTGCGCTCAACTGGATAGACCGGTAACAGCGGTGGATGCGGGAAACGCTCATCCAAAAACTCCATGATAATGTCCGCTTGATAAAGCGCCATATCTCGATCGAGTAATGTCGGCAGTGAACCATACGGATTCACTTCATACACTTCTTCAGGCAGATTATCACGACTGACTTGCAGGACTTCGGCAGTGACGCCTTTTTCAGCCAATACCATTCTGACTTGATGGCTGTACATATCGTCTGCAGCCGAAAACACAGTCATTACTGTACGTCTGTTGGCAGGAATTGCCATGCGGTCCTCCGGAAAAGCGAAAAGGCAAAAGGGGCCACCAGGCCCCTTTTAGGCAGAATAACAACGGATTAGTGGACGTCTTTCCAGTATTCTTTCTTCAACAGGAATGCGAAGATAAAGAAAATAACTAAGAAGATCATGACCTTAATGCCGAGGCTGTGCGACTCTAACTTAGTCGGTTCGCCAGTATATTCCAAGTAGTTAACTAAATCGCCGATAGCCGCATCGTACTCATCGGTACTCAACTCACCTGAACCATCGGTTTCAAACTTAGTTTCTTTATGCTCAACACCATCAACCATTTTTGTTTCAACAACTTTGGTTGGAATGCCTTGCAACTCTTGTAACACGTGCGGCATACCTACTAATGGAAACACTTCGTTGTTCACGCCGAATGGGCGAGTTGGGTCAACGTAGAAAGTCCGTAAATAGGTATAGATCCAATCTGGGCCACGAACGCGTGCCACGTTGGTTAAATCTGGCGGTGGAGCACCAAACCAACGCGCCAAGTCTTCTTTTGGCGCAGCATTCTTAATGTAATCACCAACTTTGTTCGCAGTGAAGGCTAACTCAGCCATACCAACTTCATCAGGGATCCCCAAATCGCGGAAAGTCACTGAATAACGTTGATACTGCATTTGGTGACAACCTAAGCAGTAGTTTTGGAAAAGTTTTGCGCCCCGTTGCAGCGAAGCTTGGTCTTTCAGGTTAATTGGCGCTTTATCAAGGTGTACTGCATTTCCACCTGCGGCCATCACGCTTGCAGAACCTACCAGCGCCAGAACTGTGAATAACTTTTTAAGCATTATGATAACCTCACAGGCAATGGTTTGGTTTTCTCATTTTTACTGTACCACCACAGTAAAACAAAGTGCCCGAAGTAGAAGATCGAAGCAAATCGCGCAATCCAAGTATAAGTTTCTGTTGCAGGTAACACGCCTAACACACCTAATACCACGAAGCTGATTACGAAATTCACTAAGTTAACTTTGTGCAGCGTTGAACGGTAACGCACCGAGCGCACTTTGCAACGATCTAACCACGGTAATAACGCTAACGCGATAATTGCCGCGAACATGCCAATCGCACCAGCGATGTCATTTGGAATAGCACGTAAAATTGCATAGAACGGCGTGAAATACCACACTGGCGCAATATGATCAGGGGTCTTCATTGGGTTTGCCGGTTCAAAGTTAGGCGGCTCTAAGAAGAAACCACCACCTTCTGGTGCAAAGAAAATTACCGCACAGAAGATCAACAAGAAACCAACAACACCGACGATATCTTTCACCGTGTAGTAAGGGTGGAATGGGATCGCATCAACGATAATTTTCTTACCGCCTTTGGTAAAGTATTCGTGGAAAGTGAACTTGTCAGAAACGTTGTTCTCAAATTTCTGGCCTTCGTTTGGCACTTTAACATCGATACCATCTGGGTTATTTGAACCGACTTCATGCAGCGCAATGATGTGGAGGAACACTAAAATAACCAAAACTAACGGCAGTGCAATCACGTGTAGGGCGAAGAAACGGTTTAAAGTAGCACCAGAGATAACGTAGTCACCACGGATCCACAGTGTTAAATCATCACCAATCCCAGGAATAACCCCGAAAATTGAAATAATTACTTGAGCACCCCAGAACGACATTTGACCCCATGGTAATAAGTAACCCATAAAGGCTTCAGCCATTAATACTAAGAAAATCAACATACCGAAAATCCACAGTAATTCGCGTGGCTTTTGGTAAGAGCCGTACATCATCCCGCGGAACATATGCAGATACACGACAACAAAGAACGCTGATGCGCCGGTAGAGTGCATATATCGCAGCAACCAACCGTAATCAACTTCACGCATGATGTATTCAACTGAAGCAAATGCGCGTTCTGCAGAAGGTTCGAAGTTCATCGTCAACCAAATACCAGTGACGATTTGGTTAACCAGCACTAACATCGCTAATGAGCCGAAGAAGTACCAGAAGTTAAAGTTTTTTGGCGCTGGATACTGCATCACATGGAGATTCATTTTCTCCATAAATGGCATGCGGTATTCAATCCAGTTCATAAAATTTTTGAACATTAAGCAGTCCCCTCATCTGCACCGATCAATAAAACGGTGTCATTTTCTTGGAACATATAAGGTGGAATCATCAAGTTCCGCGGTGCAGGAACACCTTGGAATACCCGACCAGCCATATCGTAAGTCGAACCGTGACATGGACAGAAGAATCCTGATGCAATGCCTTCAACGTGAGCATCGAAATCAGCCATCTTGTAGGTTGGTGAGCAGCCTAAATGAGTACAAATACCTACTGCGACGAAAATTTCAGGCTTTTTCGAGCGATGCTGGTTTTTGGCGTATTCAGGTTGCTGTTTATCATCATCCGAACCCGGATCTCTCAATTGGCCTTCAACAGCTGCAAGAGTTTTCAACATTTCCGGGGTACGTTTTACGACCCATACAGGTTTACCACGCCATTCAACCCGAATTAGCTGGCCTGGCTCGAGTTTGCTGATATTCGCAGTAACAGGCGCACCGGCTTGTTTTGCTTTTTCACTCGGATTCCAAGAAGCTATAAAGGGAACGGCTGCTCCGATTGCACCAACACCACCCACAACTGAGGTAGCGATGGTCAAGAAGCGACGGCGACCATGATCGACTGGCGCATTGCTCATCCACTCATCTCCACGTTAACGCTTAAATTTTAATCGGTTTAAGCGGCTGAATTTCAGCGATTATTATAGTTTGCAAAATACCGCGGATCATAATGAAAACCCCTGCCTGTTACAAGGATTTAGCAGCATTCTTCACCGCACAAATAGACTTTTTTTTGAAGTTAAGCTGATCCCTATCAAAGCGCGGCAAGCTTGCAACTGTATTAACAATTTGCTTACCCACTTTCCGGCAATTGATCATCCAAGAAAACTATAGCTGCAATTCAAGAATTTGGCTCATTCGCACCCAGCTTCGAGAAAAAAGAGTATGCACTTTCGCACAGCCAATAAAAATTTGGCTCTATGTGGTTGATTAATTTGTCTTGGTGGTCAGAGCTTAATACGCAAACTAAGGCTGTTTAGATGTGTCGCCTGAAAGAAGACGCAAAAAAAAGCCCGGTAGAAACCGGGCTTTTTGCAGTAAAAAACGAATTAACGTTTTGAGTACTGTGGACGTTTACGGGCTTTATGCAGACCGACTTTCTTACGTTCAACTTTACGAGCATCGCGGGTTACGAAACCAGCTTTACGCAGTGAAGGACGCAGAGATTCGTCGAATTCCATCAGAGCACGGGTGATACCGTGACGGATAGCGCCAGCTTGACCAGAAATACCACCACCTTTAACAGTGATGTACATGTCAAACTTGCCAACCATTTCAACTAACTCTAATGGTTGCATAACAACCATACGAGCAGTTTCACGACCGAAGTATTCAGTGATAGTGCGTTGGTTGATAACGATGTTACCAGAGCCTGCCTTCAGGAATACACGTGCTGTAGAGGTCTTACGACGACCAGTACCGTAATATTGATTCTGTGCCATGTTATGCTCCGATTAGATATCTAAAACTTGTGGTTGCTGGGCAGCATGTTGATGCTCTGCGCCTGCATACACTTTTAACTTACGGAACATAGCGCGACCCAGTGGACCTTTAGGCAGCATGCCTTTGATCGCTGACTCAAGTACCATCTCAGGCTTTTTCGCAAGCAGCTTTTCAAAGTTAATTTCTTTGATGCCACCTGGGAAACCAGAGTGAGAGTAGTACATTTTGTTTTTCGCTTTGTTACCAGTTACAGTCACTTTGTCAGCGTTAACTACGATGATGTAGTCGCCGGTGTCAACGTGTGGCGTGTATTCTGGCTTGTGCTTGCCGCGTAAGCGGAGAGCGATTTCAGTTGCGATACGACCCAGGGTTTTACCTGCAGCATCAACAACATACCAGTCGCGTTGTACGCTTTCTGGTTTAGCGGTAAAAGTTTTCATCAAACTATCCAAAAAATTATCAGTTACACCTCACATAACCTTTGGGCAAAAGTTATGTCGTTTATCGTACCCCTTCGAGTACATCAAACTGCCAGGCTACGGCAGATTCAGGCTGTAACGTGGGCCGGCCGCGGATTATATATTAACCAGCAACAAAATACAGCTGTTTATGCAGAAAATTTATGGCAAATGTGCCAAAGCTAAATAATCGTGCGACTGCATTTCCTGAAGCCGACTCAAGCACCGTTTAAATTCGAAACTTAACAGGCCTTGCGTATACAGTTGTTCCATTGGCACTTCAGCCGAAATTATCAACTTAACCTTTCGTTCGTAGAACTCGTCAACTAAAGCAATAAAGCGGCGAGCCACGTCATCATTGCCCTGCCCCATCTGGCGGACATTCGACATTAACAAGGTGTGATAGATTTTACTCAGTTCCATATAATCGTATTGGCTACGCGCACTTTCGCATAACTCACTAAATTCAAACCAAATTATACCTTCAGCCTCATGCTGAAACCTAAGTGGCCGATGAGCAACTTCAATAGCACTGTTCGCAACACGAGGTTCAGTGGACAACGCCATAAAGTATCGATGCAAATTACTATCAGCGGTCTCATCCAGAGGTGAATGGTAGATCTCAGCTTGGGTTAAAGTGCGCAACCGGTAATCAATACCACTGTCGACATTTACCACATCAGTAAATTGCTTAATTAAGGCAATTGCTGGTAAAAAGCGCGCCCGTTGCAGACCGTTGCGATAAAGACCATCAGGCTCGATATTCGAGGTGGCAACCAAAGCAATACCACGAGCAAATAACGCCTGCATCAAAGTACCTAAGATCATTGCGTCGGTAATGTCTGAAACAAAAAACTCATCGAAACAGATGATGTCGGTGTCTGCTTTAAAACGGTCAGCGACAATTTCTAGCGGGTCGGCCTGTCCAGACAATGTTTTCAATTCATCGTGGACTTTGTGCATGAATCGGTGAAAGTGGATCCGCAGTTTACGTTCTGTTGGTAAACAATCGTAAAAGGTATCAACCAGATAGGTTTTACCACGACCAACACCACCCCAAAAATACAAGCCTTGCAAAGGCCGTTGTGCTGCGGTTTTCCCAGTCAATTTCTGCCACAAACTTTGCTTAGCGGGTTTGAGCTGGACAAAGTCGTCATACAAGCGCTGCAAGTGCTGCACGGCAAGTTGTTGAGCGGCATCGAACTGAAAATCAGGGCGTTGCAGATCCTGCTGATATTTTTGCAATGGTGTTATCATAACTAGCGAAATCGAATTGAGCACTATCACTGATGAATTGCTGATTATTGTAACATGCCTTACCACTCAGCATAAGAAGTTAGGTTACACTAGAGATGTATTAACTTGTTTTTGGAGTATTTATGAGTTTTCCTGTCGCGTTATCTTGGTTAATCGCAGGTATCATCATCGGCGCCGTAGCCGCTCGTTTATATAGCTTACGGCAATTCAATCAAAATAAATTGCAAGTCGAGCTTGATGAGAGCAAACAACAATTGCAGAAGTATCGCTCTGAGGTGTCGAGCCATTTAGAGACAACTCAGCAGTTAATGAGTCAATTGCAAGACAACTACGAGCGGATCGCTAGCCATATGGCTTCAACGAGAATGCAACTTGTTGATCGGGCAGGCTTCGTTGAAAAATCTGATCTCAACTATCTATCTGCAGATGCTGCCGCACATTTTCGTGAAACTGTCGGTAAAGTTGACGAGCGTCGCCGCAAGAAAACTGCGGAAATTGCTCAGCAACCATTGGACTATTCGGGCTATTCTAGTGGCTTAATGAAGACCTTCCCTTCAGAAAAAAAATCAGAAGCGTGAAACTTTTTTCAAATGCATGAGTCTCTTAAGGCAGTATTCCTTAGGAGACAATTGCGTTATGAAAATGAAGTTATCCTTTGTCACCGCTAGCATCATCGCGGCCGTATTAGCCTCTCAGTCTTTTCAGCTGGAAGCAAAAATCCCTTTCTTCGGCGCTGAAAGCTCTGAGCAAATGCCAAGCCTAGCTCCCATGCTAGAGAACGTGACACCTGCTGTAGTCAATATCAATGTTGCTGGCAACCGACAAGTTCGTCAGCGCGTCCCTGATGCCTTCCAACAATTTTTCGGTCAAGGCGAAATGCGCCGCGAACAGCCTTTTAGCGCCTTGGGTTCTGGTGTCATCATTGATGCAGCAAAAGGTTATGTCGTGACAAACTCACACGTCATCAATCAAGCCGACGAAATTCAAGTGACCTTAAAAGATGGCCGTACTTTTAAAGCGAAAAAAATTGGCGAGGATCCAGAAAGTGACATTGCTTTACTGCAAATCGATGCAGAAAAGCTAACGGCGTTAAAAATTGCCGATTCCGATGCGCTTCGGGTCGGTGATTTCACTATCGCCATTGGTAATCCATTTGGCCTTGGCCAAACTGTAACCTCAGGGATTGTCAGCGCCCTAGGCCGCGGTGGTTTGGATATTGAAAAGTATGAAGATTTCATTCAAACCGATGCGGCGATTAATAGCGGCAATTCCGGCGGTGCTTTAGTTAACCTGCGCGGTGAGCTTATTGGTATTAACACAGCGATTTTAGGGCCAAATGGCGGCAATATCGGTATTGGCTTTGCGATCCCATCAAACATGATGAAGAACTTAGTCGACCAAATCATTGAGTCTGGAGAAGTGAAACGTGGTGTCCTTGGCATTGAAGGATCTGATTTAAGTGCAGATTTGGCCCAAGGCATGAATGTTAAACAAACCAAAGGTGTATTTGTCGGTCGAGTAACTCCGGATTCTGGCGCAGATAAAGCAGGCTTAAAAGCCGGTGACGTCATTGTTAGCATCAACGGCAAAACCATCTCTAGCATGTCCGAGCTTCGCGCCCGTGTTGGCACCCTAGGTGTTGGCAAGTCCGTGAAATTGGGAGTGCTACGCGAAGACAAACAAATCAATTTTGATGTCAAATTGACTTCAGCCGACCAAGCCAACACCAGCGCAGGCGAGATGCATCGTATGCTGGTTGGCGCCAGCTTTAGTAACGGCAAAACTGTCGATGGCGAACCAGGCGTCGTGATTTCAAAAATTGAAAATGGCTCCATCGCTGCCAGACTTGGCTTGGAAGAAGGTGACGTAATTATCGGAATTGGCCGAATTAAGGTAAACAACATCAGTGAGTTACGCGAAATACTCACTCGAGCAAAAGGAGTTGTTGCATTGCAAATCCAACGTGAAGACACCGTACTTTATAAACTCATTCAATAATTTTATTTATTCCTTGTCGAACTTTGCGGTGGCTTATAGCCACCGCTTTTTTTGATATTGAGCAAATCTCGGATTTTCCCGGGTTTATCTGGTAAGTGGTGGTAATTCGTCACATTTTCCCCTGCCGTAAAAGGCCAACTAATGCTATGCTGCTTAGCTTAAAGCACTCAAAATTCAGGCCTTAATTAG
This sequence comes from Gammaproteobacteria bacterium, assembly GCA_017302255.1. Lineage (GTDB taxonomy): Bacteria > Pseudomonadota > Gammaproteobacteria > Enterobacterales > Alteromonadaceae > Pararheinheimera. Next base: position 79,270 of record JAFLDV010000006.1, read on the forward strand.
AATTGAACCAATTTCTGCAGACGATACTTAAAAGCGCTATCTATGGACTTGCCATCGCATTTCTTTGGTTAGTGCTATTTCAACAAGGAAGTCAGTTCAATTTCCGCAAACTTTTCGCCAATGAGCCGGTAGAGCCACCGCCTATTTCTTATGCCAAAGCAGTTCGTGCTGCCGCACCTGCAGTCGTGAATATTTATACCCGTAGCACCCAGTTAGATGTGCAGTCGTACCAACAGCGAGTGATTCAAAATCAATCTTTGGGCTCTGGCGTTATTATGAGCAGCGAAGGTTATATTCTGACTAACTACCATGTCGTTAATGGCGCAGACCAAATTGTGGTGGCCCTGCAAGACGGACGGCAATTAGATGCTGTACTTATCGGGCAAGACAGCGTCACCGATTTAGCTGTGCTATTTGTTGAAGCGCCAAATCTGCCAGTGATCCCGCAACAGCCCGACACCGAACCTCAAGTAGGCGATTTAGTCCTGGCCATTGGGAATCCGTTGAATCTGGGGCAATCCATCACGCAAGGTATTGTCAGTGGTACTGGCCGCGCCGGACTTGGATCCAATTCATATTCAGATTTGATGCAAATGGACGCAGCGATTAATGAAGGCAACTCTGGTGGGGCTTTAGTTAACAGCAATGGAGTGCTTGTTGGTATTAACACGGCCGCATTTCAACGCCAGCGCAATATCGAAGTTCAGGGCATTTTCTTTGCTGTGCCTTATAAACTCGCGCATACCGTGATGCAAAAATTAATTAAACATGGCCGAGTAGTCCGCGGTTATTTGGGAATGAGCGGTGTGCCAGTGATTAACTCTGCCGGTGAACGCCAAATCTCAACTGGGCAACATTTTTATGGGGTTCTCGTTGATATCGTAGAGCCGTTCGGTCCTGCAGACCAAGCAGGTCTATTACGAGGCGACATCATTTTAGAAATTAACAAAACTCCGCTGAATAGCGTTAACCAAGCTTTAGATATTGTCGCTGAATCGGATCCTGAAGCATTATTACAGTTAAGTATTGAGCGCAACGGCCAACGACTGAACATCTCTTGTAAGTTGGGCGTTTATCAAGAACCAACCAATTAAAAGCTGAATGACCCAAATCGCTAGTCAAAAAAAAGACCGCTTTAGCGGTCTTTTTTGGAGCTGAGTCTACTGCGGTGCTTGAATGCGCTCTATGTGCGCGCCAAGTCCTTGTAATTTATGCTCGATTTGTTCATAACCACGGTCAATATGGTAAATACGGTCAACAATGGTATCACCCGTTGCGACTAAACCTGCAATCACCAAACTGGCAGATGCCCGCAAATCGGTCGCCATTACTTGTGCTGCTGTAAGCGCAGGAGTGAATTGGCAAACGGCTGTATTGCCTTCCAACTGGATTAAAGCACCCATACGCTGCAATTCTGGCACATGCATAAAGCGGTTTTCGAAGATAGTTTCGGTAACGACGCCGACCCCTTCTGCTAACACGTTTAATACTGTGAACTGAGCTTGCATGTCGGTAGGAAAACCTGGGTGTGGCACTGTTTTGACATTAACTGACTTCAAACGACGGCCTGTCATGTCAAGACGGATCCAATCTTGGCCTGTGGTGACATCAGCACCGGCTTCACGAAGCTTTTCTAATACCACTTCGAGTTCTGTCGGATCTGTGTTTAGGCACGTAACATCACCACCAGTTACCGCAGCTGCCACTAAGAAAGTGCCAGTTTCAATACGGTCCGGTAGAACCTTATGCATAGCACCATGTAACTTTGGCACGCCCTCAACACGAATAGTCGCCGAGCCTGCACCGGTAATCTTTGCGCCCATCGCGGTTAGATAGTTTGCCAGGTCCACAACTTCTGGTTCTCTGGCGGCGTTTTCGATAATGGTCACGCCATCAGCCAAAGTTGCTGCCATTAATAGGTTTTCGGTCCCAGTCACACTGACCAAGTCCATTACTAAATGTGCACCGTGTAAACGAGTGGCTTTTGCTTTGATATAGCCGTTTTCGACAACAATATCAGCACCCATTTTCCGTAAGCCTTCAATATGCAGGTTGACCGGTCTTGCACCGATAGCGCAACCGCCAGGCAATGACACTTCGGCATAACCAAAACGCGCCAACAATGGACCCAAGGCTAAAATTGAAGCGCGCATCGTGCGCACTAATTCATAAGGTGCCACTTGGTTATTTACCGCAGTAGCATCAACTGTAACGGCGTCATTATTACGTTCGACGCTAGCGCCGAATAAACGTAATAATTTGAAAGTTGTATCAATGTCCTTTAATGCAGGAACATTACTGATCACCGATGGCTGTTCGGCTAAGATCGTCGCAAAAAGGATCGGTAGAGCTGCATTTTTGGCGCCCGAGATCTTTACATTGCCACGCAAAGTTGCGCCGCCTTTCACTAAAAACTGTTGCATATTATTGTTACACCGGTGGGTTGAGAAGTTTTTCACGACGCCATTGAGTCGGCGTGAATGCTTTAATTTGCAGCGCGTGAATAGCTCCACTACTGATAGCATCCATCAGTGGTCCATAGACTAGCTGCTGCTGCTTGACCCGACTTAACCCTTCAAAACACTCACCAACCGCAGTCACTGAAAAATGACTACCGTCAGTTTTTGCGTAGACTTCGGTCAATTGCAACTGTTCAGTTAAGCGTTGTTCAATCTCTTTGCAATCCATCTTGAAACCTGTATTTAAATGCGAATGGTGGCGCCGTATAGGCAAAAAATAACCCGGCGCGCTGGCCGGGTTGTGATTATATCCTGAGTTGCGGATCTTTTCAGCTTTCAAGCGGTAAAAGTGCAAATACGTCGCTTACTAATGCCAAAGACTTCAGCTGTTGCGGCGTATTGCGTAATTTCACCTGAATATTGGCTTTGTTTGCTTGGCCGAGTTGTTGTAACAACCAAGCTAAACCAGCTGTATCGACATGTGCGACCGCAGCAAGGTCAAAAACAATGTCGCCACTGACATTTTTCAACAAGGTAAAAGGCCAAAAATTGACGACAGTGTCGCGATTTAATTCACCGGTAAAGGTGATGACCTCATCTTGTTTGACAATATTAAGCATTTTTTGCTTTCTCAGGCGCTTTGATTGGCGCTTTTGCTTTCTCATCTAACAGAGTTGCGACGCTCTTCAAGCCTTGTTGACGGATCAGGCTGCCGAATTCAGAACGTTTACTGTCTAACAATGAAATACCTTCAGCAACCATATCAAACACCAACCAATTGTTGGCATCTTTCATCCGACGTAATTTAAACTCGATTTTGATGTCAGGTTTGCCTGGATCAATAACGCGAGTTTTAATTGTGATGATTTTTTTACTCGGATCCAGCGGCGCACCCGGTTCAATAATCACTTTTTGGTCACGGTATTGGGTAAATACGCCAGCATAAGTACCAACCATATAGTTCTGGAAGGCGACAACGAAAGTATTAAAATCTTCTTTCGGTACTGTGTTTAATTTCACAGAATTACCAATCACATAACCTGCAGCGTAACGGCTATCAATGTATGGAACTAGTTCCTCAGAGACGATAGTGCGTAGGATCTCAGGATTCTTTTTAATTTCAGCCTGTTCACGAGCAATACGTTGGAAGGTTTTATCCGCCAACACTTCCATCATTTTATATGGGTCGGTATAGGTTGGTACTGCCGCGTCTTGCGCAATCAGCTGAAAACTACCAACAGCAAGCAGCACCAATGCTGCTTTTTTCAAAAGATTCTTCATTACGAATTCCCGCGATTAAATAAAAACTGTCCAATTAATTCTTCAAGCACAATTGCGCCCTTGGTATTTTCGACGTAGTCGCCATTTTTCAAAATGGTTACTGTTTCATCGACAAAACCAGCCTGTAAACCAATGTACTGCTCACCCAATAATCCCGAAGTCAGGATTGCCAGCGAACTAGTTTCCGGAAAATTGCTATAACTTGCGTTAATTTCCAGAGTGACGATTGGCTGAAAACTCTCTGGGTCCAACTGGATATCGCTCACGCGCCCCACCACGACACCACCAACTTTGACCGGCGAGCGCACTTTTAAGCCACCGATGTTTTCGAATTTCGCCAATAATTTGTAGGTTTCATCAGAACCAGTGACGCCAGTATTGGCGACTTTCAGTGCAAGCAATAACAATGCAGCGATAGCAATCGCAACAAAGGCACCGACGATAACTTCTAACTTACGTGTGGTCATTTTCTTATCCACCAAACATGACAGCTGTTAAAATAAAATCAAAACCCAGAACAGCAAGCGACGCTGTGACTACTGTTTGTGTCGTCGCTTGGCTTATCCCTTCTGACGTTGGAATTGCATCAAACCCTTTGTGCAATGCGATTACTGTGACAATAAAAGCGAATACTGCGCTTTTGATAATGCCATTGACGATATCGTCATAAAAATCAACGTTGGCTTGCATGGCAGACCAATATCCACCGCCATCGACGCCTAACCAATCAACCCCAACCAAGTGCCCGCCTAAGATACCAACAGCATTAAAAATCAATGCTAACAAAGGCATACAGATAACACCTGCCCAGAATCTTGGTGCGATAATCCGCCGAAGTGGATCAACCGCCATCATTTCCATGCTCGATAGCTGTTCAGTTGCTTTCATCAAACCGATTTCAGCGGTTAACGCACTCCCAGCACGGCCTGCAAATAGCAATGCGGTAACTACCGGACCCAATTCGCGCAACAAACTCAGAGCGACTAATGGCCCGAGCATTTGTTCGGCGCCAAATTTCGCTAACACGGTATAACCTTGCAAGGCTAAAACCATGCCGATAAATAACCCAGAGACTAAAATAATTAGCAGCGACAGCACACCAACAACATAAAACTGTTTTACATACAACGGCCATGCTTTTACTGGACGCGGACGCCCCCATAAAGCACCGAACAACATCAATGAAGCCCGGCCTAATCCCTGTATTGTGCCAATTGTCGCGGCGCCTAATTGTTGTAACTTGTTCAACATTAGCCCTTCATCTCCATTAATTCCTGTGCATAATCAGCAGCTTTAAAATGGAATGGTACTGGACCATCTGCCTGCCCTTGCAGGAACTGCTGAACTAATGGGGATTCGTGCTGCAATAACTGAGCAGGAGTACCATGACCAATCACTTTGCGCTCAGCAACAATGTAAACATAATCAGCAATACTCATCACTTCTGTAACATCGTGAGATACCACGATTGAAGTCATCCCTAACGCATCGTTAAGTGATTTAATCAGACGAACGATCACACCCATCGAAATTGGATCCTGACCGGCAAATGGTTCATCGTACATAATCAGTTGCGGATCCAAAGCGATAGCGCGAGCCAAAGCTGCTCGGCGAGCCATACCACCAGACAATTCCGACGGCATTAAATCGCGTGCACCACGTAGACCCACGGCTTCCAACTTCATTAACACCATCATCCGAATGATGGCTTCCGGCAATCTAGTGTGCTCACGGATCGGAAATGCCACGTTGTCAAAAACGGACATTTCAGTAAATAAAGCGCCGCTTTGAAACAACATGCTCATTTTTTTACGAGCTTGGTAAAGTTCGTGGCGTTTTAACGTCGGAATATTTGCGCCATCAAAGACAATAGAACCGGAGTCAGGCTTTAACTGCCCGCCGATCAGACGCAATAGCGTTGTTTTTCCAATACCACTTGGTCCCATGATGGCGGTTACTTTGCCACGACTAAACTGCATACTCATGTTGTCGTAGATAACCCGTTCGCCACGACGAAACGTTAGATTCTGGATGTCAACCAATGGTTTCTCCAAACCGTGCCCCACTCTCAATATAAAACTTAACCCAACGCGCTTCCCTATAATCCATTATCGGGCGAAAAAGCGGCGCGCAATATAAGGTGACAATCCTCTCAAGACAAGATTTCTGTCAGAAAATTTCGTGCATTTTAACCTGATTCTTGCAGCACGTCGTCCTATAAAATTGTAATAATCAGTTGCAATTTTCGAACAAACTGCAAAATTCCAAGGTTTTTTTGCAATTCAAAGCAATAAGCAGGAAAATGCTTGGCAATTCGCAGTGTTCGGCAATTATATACCAACTGGTATCATATTCCAAGGGCACTTGCATTTTGTCAAAGATAACTGAATTTCAGCTTAACCGCCCATGAATGTTATTTTTTCGTTAAAGGAGTTGCGCTTTGAGCACTGATTTTTGCGCCATTGGCCATAAAGTTTTAGAGATCGAAACCAAAGCATTGGCGGATTTACATCGTTATATCGATCAAAGCTTTAGCCAAGCCTGCCAACTAATGATGGATTGCCAAGGCCGAGTCGTGGTCATTGGCATGGGAAAATCTGGCCATATCGGTAATAAAATCGCCGCAACTCTAGCCTCAACCGGCACGCCAGCATTTTTTGTTCATCCTGGCGAAGCCAGTCACGGCGACCTCGGCATGATCACTGACAAAGATATTGTCTTGGCACTGTCGAATTCAGGCGAAACTGACGAAGTAATCAAACTTCTTCCGGTGTTAAAACGCATCGGAATCTCAATCATCGCGGTAACTGGCAATCCGCAATCGACCTTAGCAAGACTGGCTGAAGTTCACTTATGCGTGAAAGTTGAACAAGAAGCATGCCCACTCGGACTTGCACCTACGGCATCAACGACCGCAGCATTAGCCATGGGTGACGCCTTAGCAGTCGCATTATTGGAAGCTCGCGGATTTTCTGCTGATGATTTTGCGTTATCACATCCAGGCGGTAGCCTGGGCCGGCGCCTGTTATTGCGTATTGCTGATGTAATGCACAAAGACGAGCAAATCCCGCTGGTTTCAGCTCAAGCAAGCATCAAACAAGCGCTGTTAGAAATTTCAGCCAAAGGCCTTGGCATGACAGGGATCCAAGCGGCTGATGGCAGCTTGGCCGGTATCTTTACCGATGGCGATTTACGCCGCATCCTCGACCTTCGGGTCGACATCCATCAAACCAGCATTGCTGAAGTGATGACGAAAAATTGCATTACAGCGAAAGCAGAAATGCTTGCTGCAGAAGCATTAAAAATCATGGAAACTAAAAAAATCAATAGCTTACTTGTCGTGGATGCTGACAATATAGTGATTGGTGCTTTTAACATGCATGATTTACTACGAGCCGGAGTTTTATAATGAGCCAGTTATTTAGCGAGCTTTATCAACCAGTTGCCGAATCAGTGCAGCAAAAGGCTCGTCAAATTCGCTTGCTGATCTGTGACGTGGATGGGGTATTTTCCGATGGCCGCATTTATTTGGGCAATCAAGGTGAAGAGCTAAAAGCCTTCCATACTCGCGATGGTTATGGCGTCAAAGCTCTTCGCCAAGCTGGCATTGAAGTCGCAGTGATCACCGGCCGCACCTCAAGCATTGTTGCCAAACGCATGCAATCTCTCACTGTTCAGCATGTATACCAAGGCCAAGAAGACAAAATTCCTGCTTATAACGAGCTCAAACAACAACTGCAGCTAAAAGATGAAGAAATTGCTTATATCGGCGACGATTTATCCGATTGGGCGGTGATGCAGCATGTTGGGCTAAGCGTCGCGGTGCACGATGCACATCCGTTATTAGCAAAACACGCAGACTATCGCACCCTATTGTCTGGTGGTTTTGGCGCAGTGCGGGAACTTGCTGACTTTTTGCTAATCAGTCAGGATAAGTTTCAGCAATTTAATGGAAGCAGCACATGATTCGGCAATTCTTTTGGTTAGTGATAGTTATCGCCTGCGGTGCTGTGCTTTATAGTTGGATAGAAGCAGAAAACACCCCCAAACAACTGCACGTCGAACGTGAATTAGTGCCAGACTATGTAGCCTATGAACTGATTCGTAGTAGTTTTGATAAAAACGGTAACATCTCAGGTTTGATTCGCGCCAAGCAAATGGCGCAATATGAGCAACTTGGCCAAATACAATTTGAGCAACCGGCATATAGCATTTATGAAGCCGAACTGCCGCACTGGCAAATCAGCGCTGACACTGGCGTGATGTATGTCGACGATAAAGTATTACTCGAGCAAAATGTGGTTGTTGATAACCTACAACCTAACGAGTTATTCCAGAAAATGGAAACACCACAACTGGAGTATCTGCTCGATAGCCAACGCCTACAAACTAATGCTGGCGTAGAAATCACTGGCGATGGTTTTGCAATTCAAGGTCAGGGCGTTACAATCGAGCTATTGACCAAGCAGATCACGCTCAAACAACATAACGGGACTATTTACCGCAATGAACCATAAATTATTAATCACTGTTGCCATAACAATGTTGGCGTTCGGTGGTTTTCCGTCAATATCGTTCGCAAAAAATAGCGATTTTGAGCAGTCTGTGAATGTAACTGCCAATAAATTCGGCGGCAGTTTAGATGATAAAACATTGATTTATAGTGGAAATGTTTCTGTATCCCAAGGTACATTGCTGATCAAAGCCGACAAATTAGTAATCGATAGTTCTGCTGGGAAAGGAAAAGAAGTATTTATCGCTAGTGGCGAGCCAGCGGTTTACTCACAAACGCTTGAAGGGGATAAACCGATTCAAGCCAATGCCAATGAAATTCGATATGATTTCGCGACTCGTGTATTGACCTTAACTGGCAAAGCAGAAATCAACCAAAGTGGCTCCTTGGTGCAAAGCGCCAAAATCCAATATGATTTGGAAAAACAAACTCTTAATGCCGAAAGCGGTGGCAAAGAAGAGCGCGTAAGCACCATTTTTACACCAGAGAAAAAATAATTTGAAAACCTTGCTTGTATCGCATTTGGCGAAAAGTTACAAAGGTCGCCAAGTCGTTAAAGACGTCAGCCTCACCGTCAACTCAGGTCAAATTGTTGGTCTACTCGGCCCAAACGGCGCCGGCAAGACCACCACATTTTATATGATTGTCGGTTTGGTGCCTTCGGACAAAGGGCAAATCACCTTGGGTGGTCAAGACATCACCTTTGAACCAATTCACGCGCGCGCTCGGCTTGGTATCGGCTATCTGCCGCAAGAGAGCTCGATTTTTCGCAAACTCACCGTTTTCGATAATTTGATGGCAGTCTTGCAAACGCGTAAAGAGCTTTCGAGTACGCAACGCGAACAACAAGCTGATGAACTGTTAGACGAATTTAATATTACTCATATTCGAAATAGTCTCGGCATGAGTTTGTCTGGTGGTGAACGGCGTCGTGTTGAAATTGCACGAGCGCTTGCAGCAAACCCGGCGTTTATTCTGCTTGATGAGCCTTTTGCTGGCGTTGATCCTATTTCGGTGTTGGATATCAAAAAGATCATTCAGCACCTGCGTAACCGCGGTATCGGTGTATTGATTACCGACCATAATGTGCGCGAAACCCTTGATGTTTGTGAAGTCGCCTACATAGTTAGCCATGGGGAACTCATTGCATCTGGATCCCCTGCTGATGTTCTGGCCAACCAGCAGGTCAGAGATGTATACCTAGGTGAGCAATTCAGGCTATAGTTAGCAAAAAACCGGCCTCAGGCTGGTGGTCAGGAGTGACAGGAAGTACATGAAGCCATCTTTACAACTTCGGCTTGGACAGCAACTTACAATGACTCCACAGCTGCAGCAAGCTATCAAGCTGCTGCAATTGTCGACTATTGAGTTGCAACAAGAAATCCAAGAAGCCCTCGAAGCAAATCCATTGCTCGAGGCCGAAGATGATTACAATTTTGGGGAAGCCCCTGTTCAAAATGATATGAACAGCCAAGATCGCGAACCCCAAGGCGAAACCGAAAGTTACTCGCAAGATGAGCTCTACGAACCGGAAATCCCGGATAGCAGCGAATCGATGACCGAACAGAATATCAAAGAAGATTTGCCCCTTGATAGCAACTGGGATGATCTGGTCAGTGCCGCCCCTGTTGCGAACACCTATAACGGTGAAGAGGATATGGTGTTTCAAGGGGAAACCACGGAAACACTTCAAGACTATCTGCGCTGGCAGATGCAACTCACTCCATTTTCTGAAACCGACCGAACAATTGCCGAAATTATTATCGAAGCCATCGATGAATCGGGCTTGTTAACCATCAGCTGCGATGAAATTTTAGAATCCCTTGGAATGCCTGAGGTCGAAGCCGATGAAGTCGAAGCCGTGATTAAACGGATTCAACTCTTTGATCCAGTTGGGGTTGGTGCACGGACTATCCAAGAATGTTTGTTAGTTCAGCTAAAACAATTTGATCCTAAAACACCTTATTTATCTGAGACTTGCGAAATAATTCGCGAATATGCTGATTATTTAGCCAATCGCGATTTCCGTTCTTTGATGCGAGTGACTAAACTCAAAGAAGAAGAACTGCGCGAGGTGATGCGATTAATTCACAGTCTGAACCCAAGACCTGGGGCAGACGTGATCCGTGAGGAACAGCAGTATACAATTCCTGATGTCTCGGTGAAAAAAATCAAAGGTCGTTGGGTAGTTGAACTTAACCCAGATGCCTTCCCGAAAATCAGAATTAACGAACAGTATGCGGCGATGTCGCGGCAAGTTCGTAACTCATCGGACAGTCAATTTATTCGGTCGCACTTGCAGGAAGCCAAGTGGTTTTTGAAAAGTTTAGAAAGTCGGAATGAAACGCTGCTTAAAGTCGCGAACTGTATTGTTCAGCAACAGCAGGCATTTTTCGAACATGGCGAAGAGGCCATGAAACCGATGGTACTGAATGATGTTGCAGAAATGGTAGGCATGCATGAATCGACTATTTCGCGGGTGACCACCCAGAAATTTATGCATACCCCGAAAGGAATTTTTGAACTTAAATACTTTTTCTCTAGTCATGTAAGTACAGAGAGTGGTGGCGAGTGCTCTTCAACCGCCATTAGAGCCTTTATTAAAAAATTGGTGGCAGCGGAAAATCCGGCCAAGCCGTTAAGTGACAGCCGGATGGCAGAAATTCTTTCTGAGCAAGGGATCAACGTGGCTCGGCGCACAATCGCCAAGTACCGTGAGTCTTTGTATATTCCGCCGTCAAATCAGCGCAAGAGCTTGCTTTAAGTGCTCATCAAAGAAGGAAATGTCTATGCAAATTAATCTTACTGGCCGTCATGTAGAAATTACTGAAGCACTAAAAGAGTATGTAGACGTCAAGTTTGCAAAACTAGAACGACATTTTGACCACATTAACAATGTGCATGTAATTCTCAATGTGGAAAAACTCAAACAAATCGCCGAAGCGAAAGTGCATTTAAACGGCGGAGAGGTGTTTGCACTCTGTGAAGATGATAATATGTACGCCGCCATCGACCAGCTGATCGACAAGTTAGATCGCCAGGTTATTAAACATAAAGAGAAAATTTCTCGTCACTGAAATCAGGACTTATGAACTTAAGCTCAATGTTATCGGAGGACTGCACGAAAAGTGCGGTCCTTTTTACTAGCAAAAAACGCATTCTGGAGTACATCGCTGAGATTTCCCATCAGCGGATGCCCGAATTGGCCGAATCAACCGTGTTCGAAGCCTTGATGGCTCGTGAGAAACTCGGATCTACAGGGATCGGCGGAGGTATTGCCATTCCACACGGCAAACTTAAAGGGGTCACAACCCCAGTACTGATTTTCGTGGTCAGCCAAGACACCATCGCCTTTGATGCAATCGACAATCAGCCGGTAGATATCTTCTGCGCCATTTTAATTCCCGAAAATCAATGCCAAACCCATCTGACTACTCTGGCGGCCATTGCTCGGTTGTTAAGTCAAAAAGAGTTAACGAAGAAAATCAGGCAGGCGAGTACCGACCATGAGCTGTATCAGTTGCTACTCAGTCATGCTGAAAGCGGAGCTAGCAAATGAAACTCTTAGTTGTCAGCGGTAGATCAGGCTCCGGTAAATCCGTAGCTCTGCGAGTAATGGAAGACTTGGGTTACTACTGTGTTGACAACATCCCAGTCAACTTACTGCCAACTTTGGCAAATGCCGTAATGGGCCAGTATGAACGGGTGGCTGTCAGTATTGATGTGAGGAACTTACCGCAAGATCCTGACGAGCTTACCGAAATTCTCTCCTATTTACCGCGTAAAGTTGATTTAACTATTCTGTACCTTGATGCTGACCATATCAGCCTCATCAAACGCTTCAGTGAGACACGTCGACTACACCCGTTGTCACATCAAGCGATGTCATTGGACGAAGCTATTCAACGCGAGCAGCAGCTGTTAGATCCGATTTCAAGCCGTGCCGATCTGTATATTGATACGACAGAGCTCAATGTGCATCAGCTTGCAGAGCAGTTGCGCGAGCGCATCCTTGGACAAAAAACTGGTCGCCTCGTTATTTTATTTGAGTCATTCGGCTTTAAATACGGTATTCCAAAAGATGCGGACTATGTGTTTGACGCGCGGTTTTTACCGAACCCACATTGGGAACCCGAGTTAAAGATATTGACGGGCCTTGACCAACCAGTAAAAGATTATCTCGAAGCGCAGCCGGTGGTAGCTAAATACACATGGCAAATCAATAGTTTTATCAACACTTGGTTGCCCCATTTAGAACGCAACAATCGCAGCTATTTGACTATTGCGGTCGGCTGTACAGGTGGTCAGCACCGCTCTGTGTATATTGTTGAATGCTTAGCAGAAAGCTTCAGAGCGCTGCGTGAAGACGTGCAAGTCCGTCATCGTGAACTAGTGAGACATCATGCCAAATAGCTTTAAAGCCACTGTCACCATCGTCAATCAATTAGGCTTACATGCTCGTGCCGCCACCAAATTGGTCCAGCTATGTCGCCAATTCGACGCTCAAATTGAATTACAGCAAGAAGGTCGATCTGCAGATGCTAGTAGCGTCTTAGCCTTACTGATGCTAGCCAGTAGCAAAGGTAAAAATGTTGATGTCGTCACGACTGGCCCGCAAGCAGAAACTGCATTGCAGGCGGTGGTCGGATTGATTGAAAACGGCTTTGATGAGAATTGATTGTCTAGGAATTATCGGTATTAGTCGGTTTTTTCAATTGTTGCTGCCAATTCTGATTGGCGGTCTTCTCAGTCATTGGCAGCTTCTGATGAAGTGCCACCTTAATCAGCATATGTGCGCTTATCGGGGCGCTGATAAACAAAAATACCGCAATAAGTAGTGGTTGCGCATTCGCTTGTTCAAGACTCAAGGTGAAATACAGCACCGATGCCAATACCAAACTTCCGAGCCCTAAAGTAGTAGCCTTGGTTGGTCCATGCAAACGAGTGTAAAAGTCTGGCAATTTAACCAAAGCAAATGAACCAAGCAGCACAAAAAATGCGCCGATAATTAACAACCCACTAATAACATACTCAAGCATACACTCTCCGTCTATTCGATAATATCGCCGCGCAACAAGAACTTACAGACAGCTACTGTACTGACAAATCCAAGCATTGCTATTAATAACGCAGCTTCAAAGTAGAGCTGACTTGCGGAATAAATGCCGTAGCTTAGTAACAAAGCGATGCTGTTGATATACATTGTGTCCAAGGCTAATAGCCTATCGGGTAATGAAGGGCCTCGGACCAATGCCCATAGATTTAATACTAGCGCCAGTCCTATTAAACACATCACTGCAATTAACACATTACCAATCATTGGAATATCTCCAATAGCGGTTGTTCGTAACGTTGTTTAAGTTCAGCCACTAATTCAGCTTCATTTGTCATATCGAGTACATGTAACAACAAAAACTGCGGTTGCTTACTATTATGCGGATAAACATCCGCACTCACTGTACCTGGCGTTAAACAGATGGTACCCGCCAAAACTGTAATCCCAAGTGGATCTTGAATTTCCAGCGGCATCACAATGAAACCAGGACGCAATGACTTATTGGATCCTAGAACACGTACCACGACTTGAATATTCGCGACTACGATATCCCAAACCAGCACCAGTAAATAGCGTCCGCCAAGGCTCAGCCGCTTGACTAATTGGCCATTTAATCGCAGAGATTGGTCATGAAATGCGAGAGTTAGCCACGGAATAAACCATGCCAAGACAATGCCAGTCACCAGATAAATAGGCGCAAAACTATTGTTTAACAACAACCAGACCAATAACAATAACAGGCTCCGAAAAGGCGCCGGAAATAATCTTTGCATCTTAGTCTCCTCCCCCTTGGCGCAGTGGCGCGGAAAACTCGCTTGTGGCGGCGGCAAAATACTGCAATAAAGGTTCTGCGGCAAAAACTAAACCAAATAAGCAAGCCAATAGCCAAGCGAGGCCGGCCCATTGCCAATTGGATAAGGCATTTACATTCGATTGTCCCGGCAGCAAACGCCAAAACACGGTACTGCCAGCTCGACTTAGTACAATAAGTACCAATAAGCTCCCGAGCAATAACATTCCCCAAAATACAAATTGCCACGGGTTACCTTGTACTGCCTGTAACAACTGGATTTTGCCAATAAATCCGGAAAGTGGCGGCATACCTATTATTGCCAACGCCAGCAATGCGAAGGCCCAACCCGTAAGCAACTGATTGGATAATCTGCGTCCACGAGCAATGCGGTCAGCAAGATTGCCACGTTGGGTCGAAATAATATCGACTAATAGAAACATGGCGCCGGTCGCAATGGTTGAATGCACCGTGTAATACAACAATGCGTTATCGGCAGCAATCGAGCCGACCCCAAGCAAGCTGAGTAAAGTGCCCGCTGACATTAATACTAAAGCGGCAACTATGCTGCGTAAGTCGGCGGAAGCTAATAGCAATGCTCCGGCCACCGCAATGGTGAGCAAACCTGTTACCATCAGCACATTCTGGCCAAATCCTGCAAGTTGTCCTGCATCGTCACCAAACAAGGTAGTAAAGACCCTAAATAAGCTATAAATGCCCACTTTAGTCATCATGGCAAAGACACAAGCAACCACAGGCGATGCTTGTTTATAAGCCGCTGGCAACCAAAAATGGAAGGGTAACATTGCCGCTTTCAGTCCAAAAACAATCAACAACAAGCCCGCGGCAGATTGCACAATCCAAAGCTGCGATTGCGACAATTGCTTGATACGCATCCCCATATCCGCAATTTGTAACGAACCCAGTTGCGAATACAGCAAGGCAAGCGCCAATAGAAACAATGCCGAACCAACTAGGTTCAATAGCACATAATGGAGTGCAGCTCTGATCCTGTTCTTACCTCCGCCATGGATAAGCAGACCATATGACGAAATCAGCAAAATTTCGAAAAACACAAATAAGTTAAACAAATCACCTGTCAGAAACGCGCCATTAACCCCCATCAATAAAAAGAGTAGTAAAGCGAGGAAAAACGGCTCTTGTGTGTCATCTCGACTGCAACTGTAAAGCCAGCCTCCGATCATTAGCACCGAACTTAACACAACAAAGGCTGCCGAAAGTCGGTCTGCAACTAGCACTATGCCAAAAGGCGCTGGCCAGTCACCCAGTAGATATAATTGAGTTCCTGATTGGACATGCAGTGCAAGTAAAACGGAGCACAATAACGTCAAAACAAAGCCAGTTGCACTCAGTAAACGTCTAGCTTGCAGCCTAACGGCAAAGTATGGCAACAACAATAATGCAGCAAAAACCACCGGCACAAGAATAGGCAATATTGCCAAATGATTTATCATCAGCGCGGCTCCTGTGGTTGTTGACCATCGACATGATCATTACCCAGTTCAGCACGTGCCCTGATCGCTAACACGACTAAAAATGCGGTCATTGCAAAGCCAATTACAATCGCAGTTAATACCAACGCCTGTGGCAATGGATCTGCATAGGTCTCTGTTTTGCCGAGCACTGCACCCGCTCCCGCAGTTAATCCACCGCTGACAAAAATGAATAAGTTAACAGCATAGGACAACATCGTTAGGCCAAGCATCACTGCAAAAGTCCGAGCTCTTAATATTAAAAACACGCCACAGCAAGTTAAAAGGCCTATGATGGCAGCAATTATCAGTTCCATTATCCGTTCTCCTGCGGCCGATGTTTAGTGGTCAATTTTCCCAAATTAGCCAAAATCAACAAGGTCGAACCGACGACAGTTAAATACACCCCTAAATCAAAGACCATGGCACTGGCAAGTTCTATATCCCCTACTATCGGCAAATGGAAATAGTCAAACCAAGAAGTTAAGAAGGGACGCCCCACCAGCAAACTGCCAGCGCCTGTGGCAAAGGCGAATAAGATCCCCGCAGCAATTAATGATGGATACGCTAAAACTAGACGTTGCTTCACCCAATCAACGCCTTGTGCTACATACTGCAGCACAAGTGCAACTGCGGTAATGAGGCCCGCCACAAAACCGCCGCCAGGCATATTGTGGCCGCGGAAAAAGATATAAACAGAAACCATGAGAGCCAATGGCAAAAGCGCTTGTGAAACCACCGCAAGTAATAATGGGTGTCGGTCATTACTCCAGTACCGCCCATCCATATCGGCACCTGCTTTGAATAACGGAATACCAGTCAGCAACTTATAAATCCCAAGCGCAGCAATACCAAGCACAGTGATTTCACCAAAAGTATCAAAACCACGGAAATCCACCAGAATGACGTTCACTACGTTGGTGCCACCGCCACCGGTTTTGGCATTTTCCAAGAAATATTGCGCAATTGAATCAACCGAATTAGTCATCATGGCGTAGGCTAGGCTTGCGATCACTGCACCAAAGGCTGCAGCCAGCAGCAGATCGGTAAGAACTCTGCTTGGTGCAGAGGTTTTCACACTCTTATGCGGCAGAAAATAAAGAGCTAACATCAACAGTACGACAGTGACGACTTCAACCGATAACTGCGTGAGAGCCAAATCTGGCGCAGAGTAACGAACAAATAGCAGGCTGATAATTAAACCCACGCCAGAAATCATCACTAGTGACAACAAACGCTGGCGATGTAACAACACAGTCGCCACTGCACAAATCACTAAAACGAAAGCGCTAACCGCAACAACTGGATCAAATGCTAAAAGCTCACGATTCCCAGTCAAACTCAATAAATTGAATAAGGGATAGCCGCACAGCAGCACGCTAGCCCATAACAACACTGAGACGTAAAATTGAAAGGAACCGCGGTCAAACCAGCGGTTAAATTTTACCGCCAATTGCGTTAGTCGCTGCATAACCCATTCAAATTGATAAATAGCGCGGACTGAGGTAAAGCCCGCTTGAAACAAGAACAGTTGTTTGCGGTTGAAATACAACAAAATACCACCGATAAAGGCCAGTAAACTCATCAATAGCGGAACATTGAGACCATGCCATAAAGCTAAACTGTAAACTGGTGGCTGCCCTTGCAAAGCCGCTGCTGCGGCTAATTGCAGTAAACTCCCAACGATGATCTGTGGGAACAATCCAACCAAAATACATAAGGCAACCAACACTTCCATTGGTATGCGCATATATCGCGGCGGCTCATGTGGGATCCGTTCAAGACCAACAGGCTGACCGTTAAAAAAGATGTCGTGCACAAAACGAGCCGAATAAGCCACCGACAGCACAGCGGCGGTTGTAGCTAAAACTGGGAGAACCCAGGACAAACTACCGAACACACTTTGATGCAGAGTTTCGGTAAAAAACATCTCTTTGGATAAGAATCCATTAAGTAAGGGAACACCTGCCATAGCCGAAGCCGCAACCATAGCAAGGGTTGCGGTCACTGGCATAAATTGCCATAACCCATTAATTTTACGCATATCCCGCGATCCGGTCTCATGATCAATGATACCCGCGGCCATAAATAACGACGCTTTAAAAATTGCATGATTAAGCAGATGGAATATTGCTGCAACCAAGGCTAAATCGGTGTCTAAGCCGATCAGCAAAGTAATAAGGCCTAAGTGCGAGATTGTCGAATACGCCAATAATCCTTTGATATCATGCTGAAAAAGTGCGAAGTAAGCGCCAACCAACAAGGTCATTAAGCCTGTGACTGTCAGCAATAAGAACCACAAATCTGTACCAGCAAGCACTGGGTAGAAGCGCATTAATAAAAATATGCCAGCTTTAACCATAGTGGCGGAGTGTAAATAGGCACTGACCGGCGTCGGTGCAGCCATAGCATTAGGCAACCAAAAATGAAATGGGAATTGAGCTGACTTGGTAAAGGCACCGAGCAGAATCAGCCCTAACATTAGCGGATAATCGGCATGCGCCTGCACCAATTGAGCCTTCGCCAACACCTCGTTGAGATCATAACTACCAGCAATTTGCCCAAGCATAATCAAGCCCGCAAGTAAGGCCAGACCGCCGGCGCCGGTGATGGTCAGCGCCATCCGAGCGCCTTTTCGCGCATCACTTTTACCAGACCAATAACTGATCAGTAAAAACGAACTAATACTGGTAAGTTCCCAAAAAAACCATAATTGCAGCAGATTGCCTGACAAAACTATCCCAATCATCGCCTGCATAAATAGCAACAAGCTGGCATAAAAGCGCGCCATCGGATCACTGCGATGCAGGTAATACCGCGCATAAAACAACACTAAAGCACCAATGCCCAAAATCAGGCATAAAAACAGAAAAGCTAAGCCATCAAGACGAAGTGAGAAGTCTAAACCTAGTTGAGGTAGCCAAGACATTTGCCAAGACAACACATCGCCAGCAAATACTCGTGGAGCCAGATTTATCAGCACACCTAAGCCAATAAGTGGCGCA
The DNA here is from genome assembly GCA_017302255.1 of Gammaproteobacteria bacterium. Taxonomy (GTDB): domain Bacteria; phylum Pseudomonadota; class Gammaproteobacteria; order Enterobacterales; family Alteromonadaceae; genus Pararheinheimera. The sequence goes on from JAFLDV010000006.1 coordinate 97,867, forward strand.
GAAAGCGCTATCGCGGTCATCATGTTGGCGCTGCGTGCGTTTGTAGTCTTTACACTGAGCACAACAATGGCACTGAGTAATGGCAACAATAAAATCCACAACAACATCGACATGATTTCAAATCCTTGTGCAGGGCCACCGCTTGTAAGCGAAGTGACGTAACGAGGTATTCAATTTCAAAACTGCTAATTTCACCACTGATATTCTCAGCCTAAATCAAAATTGGCAATTACTAAAACCGAAAAATGCAGACTATTCAATGATAAAAACGAAAGAGGGGCATGCCCTCTTTCGTTTACATCCAACAACTAATGACCGCTACTATGCCCAGCAGCGCCAGGTACATAATGATGAATCAATCCAGCATCATAGAAATAATGGGTTACTTCCGGAAGTACATAAACGGTTGAAATCAAACCCACTATAGTCAACACAATGGTGTATGGCACTGCCATCCAAACCATTTTCATGTAAGAAAGACGAATGAGTGGAGCTAAAGCGCTGGTTAACAAGAACAAGAATGCTGCTTGACCATTTGGCGTGGCCACACTTGGCAAGTTAGTCCCTGCGTTAATTGCTATTGCCAACATCTCAAATTGTTCGCGAGTGATGTTACCAGCTTCCCACGCCGCTTTGACTTCGTTGATATACACAGTGCCGACAAAGACGTTGTCACTGACCATCGACAATAAACCGTTTGCCATAAACAATACCGCAAGCTGCAATTGACCATCAAAAGTCAGTACCCACGCAATAATTGGCGTAAATAAATGTTGGTCGATAATAACTGCGACTATGGCAAAAAATACCACCAAGAGCGCGGTAAAAGGCAGAGCTTCTTTAAACGCATTGCCAATTGCATGCTCGTCAGTCACGCCACAGAATGTTGTTGCCAAAATAATTACCATTAGACCAATCAGACCAACAGAGGCAATATGCAAACTCAGGCAGATGATCAGTAACACCGAAATAACGCCCTGAACCCATAATTTAGAGACGTCATTAGAGGTCATTTTTTCGCTTTGATATGTTTCATAAGACACCAGCACATCGCGCACAGGCGTTGGCAACAAAGTACCAAAATCAAATAGCTTAAACTTCTCTACGACGATAGTAGTCAACAAACCAGCAACCAAAACCGGCACACTAACAGCACTCATTCGCAGCGCGAATTCTGCGAAACCCCAACCTACTGCTTCAGCGATAATCAGGTTTTGCGGCTCACCAACCATTGTCGCAACACCACCTAATGCAGTACCCACACCAGCATGCATCAACAAGTTACGTAAAAAGCCACGGAAATCCTCAAGATTTTGTCGCGATAATTCATGTACATCCTGATCTCCGGTGTGGTCATGATGGTCAATAAAGCCTTTACCTGACGATACTTTGTGGTAAATCGAGTAGAAACCAACGGCAACCGCAATAACGACAGCCACTACCGTTAATGCGTCTAAGAAGGCAGATAAGAACGCGGACATCACACAGAAAGCCAGCGAAATGCCGATTTTCGATTTCACTCTCAACAGTAATTTGGTAAACACAAACAACAGTAAATCTTTGACGAAATGGATACCAGCTACCATAAACACCAGCAACAGCACCACTTCAATGTTGGCTGAAACCTCATGCATGACCTTTTCAGTAGATGTCATCCCCATAGCAATGGCTTGAATCGCTAAAAGGCCGCCCGGGAGTAATGGGTAACATTTAAGCGCCATGGCTAGAGTAAAAATAAACTCGATCACCAGCAGCCAGCCTGCCACATAAGGATTGTTGATAAAAACCAATGGATTTAAAAACATAAACGCGATGATAGTCAGTTTGTACCAATTCGGTGACTGACCTAAGAAATTCGTGTAAAGCCCAAGGGCCATGCCTGATGGTTTCATAGATATATCCACTGTTGTTGAAGGATCATGCAAACATCGTGTTTTGGTCTGCAGTACTGAAGATAGCAAATTGCCAACAGTTGTGGGATAAAACCCGGTTACAATTTAGCATTCTCAAGAAAATTACTATCTTCGTCAGAATCTTATACCCATTCCGGCGACTGCTGTCTACGCTGACCAAGACTTCTTGCGGTCAATTGATGGCCTTTTGTGTTTAATTTCCAAGAACTGGCTTCTAGATAAAATCAGCAAAAAATTGCTAGCGATACTCACCCACTTAAATGATTAAGCTAAGCTATTTCAATTAAGACTTGCTTCGTCTATTCACAAAGTCGAAAAATTAGGCTTATATTAAATAGATTAATAACCTCAGGACCTTATCATGGCATTAATGACAGTAGCTGAAGTCGCCGCATATTTGGCAATTCAGGATATCCGCGTAGAACGTTTAGCTCGGGAAAATTTATTAGTAGCTGCAGGCAAAGATGAACAAGGCAAACCTGTGTTCTCGGAAGACGACGTCAAGCGTTACAAGATCCTTGCTGAACGTTTGGGCGGCATTTGAGGCACTAGCTCCTCAAAAGCGCTTAACACATTTTCGAATCTAAGCTGCACAATTGGCTAATTGCTGCAGCTTTTGCTTGGCCAAAGCAGCCTTCTGCTGGGCGCCAGGTAAGCATAGATACCATAACCAACAAAACCCAATATACAATTGTTTCGCAAGCGCTAATCGCATTTCAAGTTGCGGTTTTGCCGACGGCCGCGCTTTGACATATTGAGCCAACAACGCGGCTTCTTCTTGTGGATTTAAATCCAAGTTGATGATGAGTGCTGCTAAATCAAAACAGCTATCAGCCTTTTGACAATATTCGAAATCAATAAACCACAATTGCTGCTGCTGCATTAAGATATTGCCGCTATGCAAGTCCATGTGGCAGAGCACCATGTCTTGGTTTAAAGTCGAAAACTGCGAAGCAACTTGTGCTAAGTGCTGATAACACCCCTCATCCGCAACCTGCCATACATCAGCCGGAATTTGTTCGCGTAACCTTGGCAGATACAACTGCGCGTCAAGTACCGGAGTCTGCACTTTCAGTTGATGCATTTTCACCAGCTGATTGATGAGTTGTGGCATCTCTGCAGCATGCAAATCCCAGCTAAAATGGCGAGAATGGGTTAAGAATTCGGTAATTAAGATGCGCTGATGGTTATTCAAACATAACGGGGCTGCTGCGATCCCTGCAGCTGCAGCCGCATGCTGGCAACGTAGCTCTTGCTGTCTGCAGACACCAGTGACAAAACTAGCATAGTGGCGTAGCAAATAATGCCCGCGTTGGGTATGGATGTAGTAGTTATCATTGGTGCTGCTGGTTGCTAGCTTTTGCAATGCCAGCGGCAAGTGATTAGCGAAAAACTCTAATCGCTGACATAAATGCCAGATTTGCTGTTCAGTTGCTGTGACCGGAAGCTGCTGCGCCATGAAAAATATCCTATTGCGGCAATTAGCGTATAGATTACAAAAAGTGCAGTGAAAAAATACAAATCTTTTTGTAAGTACATGTAGATAGATGCGGCATCAATCGCCACCCAGTACAACCAGTTGGATACCACTTTTTGCGCAACTAACCAAGTCGTGACAATAGCAAAACAGCTGATTTGCGCGCCAAGCCAGGCATAATCTGTATTCGTATATTCACTCATCACGTAGCCAAATAACAATCCGACCAACGCGGTAAATGAAATCAATTGCAGATGGGCCGCAAGCGGCCACTCAATCACGACGTCCGGCGTTTCATGGGAATTGGTTTGAATTTGTTGCCAATTCCACCACCCGTAAATCGCCATACCGGCATAATACAGCTGCAGCAGAGCATCAGTATAAAGATTTGACTGCAGCATAATTTGCAAAGTAAGCACAGTGCTTAATAGCGCCGCAGGCCAACACCATAAACTATGGCAAATTGCCAAAATCGTATAGGCCAGCGCTAAAATCGTAGCCGCGAGCTCAAGTCCAGTTTGCACCTGCCACTGCGCAAAAAGCTGATGCAAAAAATCGGTCATGGTCGCAAATCACCGTGCAAAAATTTACAGACAAAAATTACTTTACCATAACGCTCAAATGACCAGCGAATACAACGTTGCAATGCCGCCATCACGACATCATAGTCGCCAAAAATTTGCGTACTCATGGTGTTGGTTAACACGAACAAACCTGGCTCTTTGTTTAATTCTTCAATAAACCCTTTAATTGGTTCGATATATTCGCTAGTTAAAGGATATTTACTAATTTCTACCGACAGCTGCATGCTGATACTCCGAAACTGGCCGCCGAGCGCAGAACTCGACGGCGAATTTATTTAAAACTGATAACTAGCGCTAATGCCCACTCGACGAGGTTCGGCAAATTGCTCATACAAATGGTCGGTATAACCATCTCGAGGGTCATTACCAAAATAGAAACCTCGAACACCGATATCACGGTCGAGCATGTTGCGACTCCACACAGCAACCTTGAATTGCTGCCATTCGTACGCGAGGCGCATGTTTACTAAGGTGCTGTTGTCCGCTTCAATATCTTCAGAATCGGAGTAAAAATAGCCAGCTTTGTGTGCCAAACTCAGTGACAACTGCAGCCTATCATGAATTTGCCAGTCGCCTCCAAGGCTATATTGAAATTTTGGAGCATTCGCTTGTGCCCGACCAGTTTTGTCGACCCCGGCTTTAGTAACGAAGCCACTGATTTCGCTGCTTAGCAAACCAAAGTTTGCAAACAGACCAACGTCTGGACGCCACTGCCAGCGGTTTTCGGTCTCTACGCCGTAGTTTTTGCCACTAGCAGCATTATCGATGTAACCGACAAATTTAGTGCCCTGATTGATCCAGGCTTTCAACTGCATGTCATCACGCCACATGTAAAAAGCGGAAGTTCTGCTAGTAAGTCGCTGATCCGCGCTTTGCCCTTTCACGCCAAACTCGGCATTCCACAGCTGTTCCGAACCGAAATTCGCTTTGCTTTTTAGGAAGTCGGCAATATCGGTTAATTGCGGATTATTAATTTCCGCCAATGCTTCACCGTTCACGCCACCGACTTTGTAACCTTTAGACGCTAAAGCATAAATCTGCGTGCTTGCAGTCACTTGGTAGGCGAGACTCAATTTAGCGCCTGACATCCAAGCATCATTTGCGCTGACAACTAGGCTATTGTCGGCATAATCATCGCGATAACGCTCAACACGGCCACCGTAAGTTAACTGCAGATCAGGGGCCAACTCTTGTTGCCGCTCTGCATAAAGTGCCACGTTATCCCGTGATAACTCACTCTGGAAGTTCTGGGACAAATAGGTATATTCCCGCACCAGCTCGATGTCTTGGCTACTACCGTAAATACCGGCAACCCACGACGATTCGCTGTTTTGGTCAGTTTTACTCAGAAAGCGCTGCTCGATACTGCGCAGATCACGGTTGCGTAAATAACGGTCCACCGATGCATATTCGTCTGGATGAATACCGGCATAAGCCCAATCTTCATCGTAACCGTAATCAGTGTCAGCGTTGACCACACTGACTTGCGTTAAACTATCGGCAAAACTAAAGCCGCTGTAGTTCGCTTTTAATGCGTTGGCCAAGACATCTTGCTTGTCGGTACCGGGGTTGTCTGACAAAGTCGTGCGATTGCGATCTAGCGAAAAAGCATCATAGCCATTCGCGATTTCATGCTGGTTGATGATCCAGTCCAGTGATAACTCTGCACTCAGTTGCCAGCGGGTTTTGCCGCGTAACGTAGTTTCGTCGATGCCGTTAGTATCATCCTGCTGTAAGTATTCGTTGCGAATAAAGCCGTCGGATTGTTGTTTGTCGACAACCAAACGCACGACAACATCATCACTAACTTGTTGGTTCAGCATTAAATTGTACTGCCAACTCCCGTAATCAGCGAGAGTCATACCCACTTGACCTTCGCTAGCAAAAACCGGATCTGCACTTTGAAAATTAATCATACCGGCCATAGCATTAGCGCCAAACCGCGTTGCTTCTGGGCCGCGAAAAACTTCAAGCTGCGCGGCATCGGCCATTGAAACTAAACCTAACGCTGAGTAATCAATGCCGTCCACCAACACGCCGACCGATGGGTTAATGGTATCAACGAACTCACTGCGCTCACCAATACCCCGCACTTGCAGGAATCGACCACGTGAGGCACCAGCGGCAAAATTGACGTTCACTAAATTGGGTAATACGTCGTCAAAGTGCAGTGCTGCTTGGCGCTCAATGTCTTGCGTTGAGACCACAGCAATACTGCCAGGAAGTTTTTGTAAGGAGCCTTGGCGAAAATCACCACGAACTGTGATTACTTCGATATCGGATTCAGTAGTATTCGCCTGAACTTGTGGCGCAAGTAAAATCGCCTGTAAGCACAAAGCAGTGAAAGTAAGTTTTGATGTCGGGAACTGCCGCATTCAATAAATCTCCGGTTGGTTCCCGGATCACGCGCGCAAAAATGGTTGGATTCTTGACCATCCCTCCGCCGGCATAATCCGGATCAGGTTCTAAGGGTTTGCCTTGCGGCATCTCAGCTTTCGCACCCCTTGGTTAGCGGCGGCAGTTTAGCCGTCTTTGTCGGCAACCGCAACTCCGAGTTCTGAAAAACCTTTGACCAACAACTGGCGAACTAAAAAGAATGAACTAGTGTTAAAGAGAACGTCATTCGAGACGTGCTTAATAACAAGAGGAATAATATGAAAAAAAGTCTTATCTTATTGCTGGCCACCGGGGTTTTATTGAGCAATAACGTTCTTGCCGCTGATGCTGATGACGAAGTGGTTTACTCAACTGAAGGCTATTGTTTGTTAGCAAATGAAGGGGTTGCTCCAGATTATTTACGTGCCTATTCGAAAAAACTAGGCGCAACACCATCGAAAAAAGTTTGTAATAGTTTCAAAGAAATCGTTTCCGAGTCCCGTCCAGCGGATTGGGACTATCCGCACGGCAAACCTTATCCAGGCAGCGTCATTCGCTTGAGTGCATCACAAATTAAGCTGATGAAAGCCGCCAAAAAGTCTGAGTGATTTAACATCTGACAGGTGTGGGTTCTGCACACATCTGTCCTCCTGCACGTTGCCTTTTGTTGCCGGATGCGATTACTATCTGCCGCGCATTCGTTAACCGAGATATTTCATGACCCGGATCTTGCCACTACTCTGCTTGTTGCCAATGCAAGTTTTTGCCGATTGCCAACAGTTGACTATTGATGAGCAAGCGTCTGTTGTCGGAGTTGATGCGACAATTCGAGAAATTCGTTTTGTTCGCAACGATATTTTCGATTTGGATCAAAAGCGCAGCTTTTGGTTTCACCGCTTTGCCAACGACTACCACGTCATCACCACCGAACAAACATTACGCCAGGATCTGTTATTTAAAAGCGGTGACAAACTAGACCCTTCATTGGTTGCAGAAACTGAACGTTTGCTGCGTAGCAGACGTCATTTACGCAAAGCCCAGATTTACGTCAGCGAATATTGCGCGGCCACTAACGAAGTTGTGCTTACTGTCGAATCTTGGGATAACTGGTCGCTATTACCGAAACTTGGGTTTGGCCATGAAGGCGGCGCTACCAAAATAACCCTAGGTTTAGCCGAAGATAATTTATGGGGTACCGGTAATCAGGCGCAAGTTGAGTACTTTTCTGACAGCGAGCGCGATGGTTATAAAACTAAATGGTTTGCGCCAAACATCGCCGGTAGCCATTGGCAAAGTAGTTTGCAGTACGCCAACAGTTCTGACGGCGAATCCTATCAGTTTGGCGTGAGTCTGCCTTTTTACCAACAAAGCAGTGAATGGGCGTTTCATTTTGATACCACCAAGGATATCAAAGACGTCAGCGAGTACGCGCGCGGTGAGGTCTACAACGAATACCAAAGTAAACAACAGCAACTCGATGTTGGTGCAGGCTGGAAGCTTTGGCAACAGGATGCACAAGTGCAGCACTTGTCTGCAGGTATCCGTTTGGATGATTGGCATTTTAATGCCAATGAGCAAAGTGTGTTGCCAGCGCCCGAAGACAGGGATTTATCAAGTGTCTGGTTTAGTTGGGATTTTATCGATGCTGATTATCGGGAGCTGACTAACTTTAACCTGTTTAACCGCATCGAAGACATCAACTTCGGTTGGCAGCTACAAGCCACATATGGCCTGCTAAGTCCTGGTCTTGGCGCTTATGAATCCGGGCATTGGTGGGAGCTGAAAGCAGAGAAAAACTATCAGTTAACCGAAGGCAGTTGGCTGGTTTTTCGCAGCAACTTACAACAACTTGATCGATCTTCAAGGCCACTACAGCGCTTACTGAGCACCGATTTCAAGTACATTCGCCACCTTGATGATAATCAGGTACTTATCGCACAGTTAAGATGGTTTGACGGTAAAAATTTGTTTAGGGATCAATTCATAGCCGTTGGTGGCGATGAAGGTATGCGCGCCTTCCCACTGAACTATCAAGTCGGTAACAAGGCAATGCTGGCTTCTTTGGAATATCGGTACATCACCGGGATGAACCTGTATCAATTAGTCGATGTGGCTTTTGCAGGCTTCGCCGATGTTGGCAAAGCTTGGGACAACCCACAAACACCGCCTGGACCTGATAATGGCACATTACGCGGGTACGGTGTAGGCCTGCGTTTGTTCCCGAGTCATTCTAGTCGTGGCAGTATGATCAGTATCGATTTGGCGCATCCAATCACCGACAATCCAGAGATTGCCGGCTGGAATCTGCGCCTCATTGCGAAAAAGCCGTTCTAAACAACTACGTCTCTGCTTATTGCTGACAATGATGGCAATACACTGTGCTGCGCTGTCCTAGCCGGATTTCAGTCAAGTTGGTCGAACAAACAGGGCATGGCTTGCCGCCGCGGCCATACACTTGCAATTCCTGCTTGAAATATCCCGGTTTGCCATCGACCTGACTAAAATCCTTGAGGGTAGTACCACCTTGAGTAATGGCTTGCGCCAAGATTTGCCTCACTACTTCCCGCAGCACTGTGCACTGAGCCAAGGTTAAGGTATTCGCCGCACGAGTTGGTGCTATACCAGCTTTGAATAAGGCTTCATTGGCATAAATATTACCGACACCGACCACAACATGATTGTCCATCAACACAGTTTTAATCGGTGCCTGCCGCTTCTGACACTGCTGAAAAAAATGCTCTGCGGTGAATTCTGCTTGCAGTGGCTCTGGGCCCAAGGCGCTAAGCAATGGATGTATGCTGCCTTTGGCTTGCCAAAGTACCGCGCCAAAACGCCGGGTATCGTTAAGCCGCAATACCGTGCCATTATCAAAACACCAGTCAATGTGATCGTGTTTACCAGGCGAGACATCACTTGCCACGACTTTCAAATGACCAGACATACCAAGGTGCACAATGATGCTGCCATTTTGCAGCTCAATCAGTAAGTATTTGGCCCGCCTTGTCACCGCCAAAATAGGCTGATTGGCAATGGCTAATACTTCATCAGGCACTAGCCAACGCAGTTGACGTTGCCGAGCGGTGACGCCAAGCAAGGTCCGACCGACTAAATGTGGACTAATTCCCAAGCGCGACACTTCAACTTCTGGTAATTCAGGCATGAAACTCTCTTCACAATGATTCGCCAAAGCGAATTGAAAAAATAATCAGCGACGCAGTGGCTGCGGGCACAGTGCATCGGCTTCTTTTGGATGAATTTTAAAAATCCGCTGTTGTTGCTGCAGATACCACTGCGACTGGTCGGTGACCAATTGCCATTGCTGCCATTGAGGCTCGCCGCTATACAGCAATTCGACTTGGCAGACGGTCGCGAAAATTGCGTCTGCCAGCACAGGCTCAGGCCTGAGCGGTTGCAACTGCCATGCTTGTAGCAGAGCCGGGATATCCACCGCCGCAGTCGGCGCTGGATGTAAACGCCAATTCGGGCCATGGCGCTCCAAGACAATCCGCGGGAAACGGATCTGCACAATTGTGGCATTACTTGGCACCAATGTTTGGGCGTTTTGATCGCGGAATTTTGCCATTTGGTTTGGCGCGATATAAAACAATAAAAATAATGCGAGCACACCAAAGACGATGACATTATTCCAAGCAGAACGGCTCATTCTTATCATAAATTAAATCAAGGCTGTGATAGATGGCGTCGAGTGTAGCGGAAACTTTAGAGACAGGCTAGAAAGCAAAAACCCAGCCGAAGCTGGGTTTTTTCTGGAAATGCATCCGATTACTTGATTTTCGCTTCTTTGAAAATCACGTGCTTACGCACTTTAGGATCGAACTTTTTGATTTCCATTTTTTCTGGCATGGTGCGCTTGTTTTTATCAGTTGTATAAAAAAAGCCAGTGCCAGCAGTAGAAACTAAACGAATTTTATCGCGCATTTTCTATTCCTTAGACCTTTTGACCTTGCTTACGCAGATCAGCTAAAACAGCATCGATACCATTTTTATCGATGATACGCATAGCGCGCGTTGAAAGGCGCAGCGATACGAAACGGTTTTCGCTTTCAACCCAGAAACGGTGAGTTTGCAGGTTAGGCAGGAAACGGCGCTTTGTTGCGTTGTTGGCGTGTGAACGACGGTTACCTACCATCGGACCTTTGCCAGTGATTTGGCACACTCTAGACATGTCAATGTTTCTCCAAAATTACTTCAGCTCGAGCTATCGTCATCCTTCCGGCCAAGAAGAATGCCCCGGATTTCTGAAAGGGCGCAATTTATACACGATAAGCAGGAAAAACTCAAGGTAATTCTACCCGAGATCCTCAACCACGTGTTGCGATCCAATCAGTTCTTAAAGCCAGCCGCGTTCAGCAAAGGAAATCACCTCTGCGTCGCCGACTACAAAATGATCCAATAACTTAATGTCGACCAAGGCCATAGCCTGTGTCAGGCGTTCCGTTATCGCTCTGTCAGCGCGACTCGGCTCAGCAACTCCGGATGGATGATTGTGAGCCAAAATAACGGCGGCGGCATTATGCGCTAAAGCGCTCTGAACTACAATACGCGGATACACAGGTGAGGCATCAATTGTGCCGTAAAACAGCGGTTCGGCTTTAATTAGCCGGTGTTGGCTATCTAAATACAGCAACATAAACACCTCACGTTGTTCTAATCCTATGCTGTATTGCAGATAATTTTTTACCAAGGAAGGTTCGGTAAATACGGTCTCCCGTTGCATATTTTGGTATAAACAGCGTCGGCAAAGCTCAAGCACCGCTTGGGTTTTTACATAACGACTTACCCCCAATCCCTGCTTTTGACAAAATTGACTCTGCGGTGCAGAAAAAAACTGTTTTAAGCTGCCAAATTCCGTTAATAACTGCCGAGCCAACGCCACAGCATCGAGACCTTGGCAGCCGTGACCTAAAAATACCGCTAGTAATTCACCATCAGATAATGAGCTCGCGCCACGCGCTAGCAATTTTTCTCGGGGTTGTTCGGCCAATGGCCAGTGTCGTAATGTCATATCTCACTCGTCCTTGAGTTAAAGTTCATGATATCTTATTGGCAATTTTTCCCATGAGTCCTTCGATAATGGCGAACACAATGCACAATAAAAGCATATTGCTAGGTAAACGCATCCTGCTGGGTATTAGTGGTGGCATCGCGGCTTACAAAGCGGCGGATTTAGTCCGTCGTTTAAAAGACCGAGGGGCCGAGGTTCGAGTCATTCTTACCCCTGCTGCCAGCGAATTTATTACGCCTTTGACCTTACAAGCATTATCCGGCAATCCAGTTGGCCAGAGTTTACTTGACCCAGCGGCGGAAGCCGCCATGGGCCATATCGAGCTGGCTCGTTGGGCTGACCTCATTTTAGTGGCTCCGGCATCTGCTGATGTGATTGCTCGCATCACTCATGGCATGGCAAATGATTTATTAACCACCTGCATTCTTGCTTGTGCCGCACCCTTGGCTGTTGCTCCCGCAATGAACCAGCAGATGTATAAAAACATAGCTACTCAAAATAATTTAGCAACTTTAATTTCACGTGAAATTCACATTTTAGGGCCCGCTGCTGGTGAACAAGCTTGTGGCGATGTAGGCCCAGGCCGAATGCTGGAGCCTCTGCAAATTGTTGATGCGGTGATAGATATCTTTGCAAACACAGCGCAAGCTAGTGCAGAAAACGCCAAACCTTTGGCTGGAAGCAGCTTTGTGATAACTGCCGGCCCTACTCGTGAAGCTATTGATCCGGTTCGTTTTATTTCAAATCACAGCTCTGGAAAAATGGGTTTTGCTTTGGCGCAAGCTGCCGCTGATCTTGGTGCTACTGTGACGCTAATCAGCGGACCTGTGCAGCTGACCACCCCGCAAGGCGTTCGTAGAATTGACGTGGTGACCGCAGAAGAAATGCATCAAGCGGCCCTGAACGAAGCTCAAAATCATCATATTTTTATTGGTTGCGCTGCTGTTGCAGATTATCGCGTCGCCGAGGTCTCGACTCAAAAAATCAAGAAAACCGATGACACTGACGATATGCAACTGCGTTTAGTGAAAAATCCAGACATTATCGCGAGTGTCGCAGCACTAACCCAAAACCGGCCATTTACCGTTGGTTTTGCTGCCGAAACCGAACAGGTTGAGCACTACGCTAGGTTAAAACTGGCAAAGAAAAACCTCAATTTAATTTGCGCCAATGATGTTTCGGTTCCAAACCAAGGCTTTAATGCCGACCAAAATGCACTGACCGTCTATTCGGCAACTCAAGTATTCCAATTACCATTGCAGTCTAAAACTGCACTGAGTAATGCACTGATTTCCTTAATTTATGAGCAATTCCAACATGAAAAAAGCCATTGAACTGAAAATCCTCGACCCACGCATTGGAACCGAATATCCGCTGCCAACTTATGCAACGCCAGGCTCTGCCGGCCTTGATTTACGCGCCTTATTAGATGAACCGCTTACCCTGAAGCCGGGGCAAACCGAGCTCATCCCTACCGGTATTGCTATCCATATCGGCGATGCCAATTTGTGCGCAACTATCCTGCCGCGCTCTGGCATGGGCCACAAACATGGCATCGTACTTGGCAACCTCGTTGGTTTAATCGACTCAGACTACCAAGGTCAGTTGATGGTATCGACGTGGAACCGCGGCCAAGCAGACTTCACCATTCAACCAGGTGATCGCATCGCCCAGTTAGTATTTATGCCAGTGGTACAAGCTGAATTTAGCTTGGTGACTGATTTTGACCAGTCAGAACGCGGCGAAGGCGGCTTTGGCCACTCAGGTCGGCAATAACATGCAGACTCGCTTGGGACTATGGGCATGAGTTCATTATCGCCAAAAGCACTGGCAGTGGACGACGCCTCAGATCTCGATGTCGGTAAACCGGACGCGGCAAAAGCTGCCGCGCCCGCTAGTACCCGCAGCGTTAACCGCAAAGAAGAGATATTGCAGGCGCTTGCGGCAATGCTTGAGCAAAGTCCTGGTCAGCGCATCACCACTGCGGCCATCGCCAATAAAGTTGGGGTATCTGAAGCCGCGCTCTATCGACATTTCCCAAGTAAAGCTCGAATGTTTGAAGGGCTTATCGAATTTATTGAAACCACTCTACTCGGCAAGATCGAGCAAATTATTAAACAGCACAAAAGCGCCGAAACGCGACTGAAGCTTATTGTGCAGTTACTTTTAGTTTTTGCTGAGAAAAACCCTGGTATGTGTCGCATCCTTACCGGCGATGCCTTGCATGGCGAACAAGAGCGACTTCGTGAACGAGTACTGCAATTGTTTGAAAAGCTAGAACAGCAGCTTAAATGGTGCTTACGCGAACGCAAATTACGCGAAGGCAAAGGCGTCAACGACGAAGCTGCACTCGCCAACTGGTTGCTGGCTAGCTGTGAAGGTAAAATTCATCAATTTGTTCGTTCTAGCTTTACCCGCTTGCCGACTCATCACTTCGATGCGCAGTGGCTGTTAATCAAAAACGCGTTGTCCTAACCGTTTCGCAATCACCATTCGAAGTAGTGCTCAGCTTACTCCTTAAACGAATTACCGCAGTTTCCTAGCTGTTTATCTAATCCTCTCTGATCCCGTTCATGCTTAATGCCATATCAACGCCAACATCATCAATTTTGCTCATTTAAGGAAACGGCAAATGAAAAATCCGCGTTGGAAACTGACATTAATTGCTCTCGGCTTGGCGAGCTGCGGCTTACAAGCTATGCCGCAAATTAGCCTCTCGACTGCGGATACTCAAACCGCAACGACCAAAGACACCTTGGTACTGTTAGTTGCTGAAAACTCACTGCAACATCACCCGCAGTTAAATGACGTCACAGTGCAGAAAATTGTCCAGCAGGAAAAATTCACCGGCAAGAATGGCAAAAAATTAGAAATCCTCGCGCCAATGCTCGGTTATAGCCGATTGTTGCTACTGGGCACCGGTGATACCACCAAGCTCACACAAGCTGATATTACGGAGCTAGGTGCTGATATCGGTGCTTATTTGGCGAAAAGTAATGCCGAAAAAGTCAGGGTCGATACCACTGTATTGAAAGATGCCTCGGCCAGTGCATGGTTAGCACAAGGGGTTGAGCTACGTTCTTACCGTTTTGACAAATATAAAACAAAGGCAAAAGAAGATAAAAATCAGCAAGTTGAGTTAGTAGTCCGCGATATCAATGCCAGTCAAAAAGCGCTAAGCCAAGCCCAAGCAATTAACCAAGGTGTTTTTCTAGCACGTGATTTAGTCAATGAACCCGCTGCCGAGATTTACCCAGAAAGCTTTGCTGCTGAAGCCTTAGCGCTGAAAAAACTTGGTGTCAAAGTCGAAGTGCTCGACGAAGCTGCCATGGAAAAATTGGGGATGGGCGCAATTCTCGCTGTCGGAAAAGGTAGTAAACGTCCGCCACGGATGGTTATCGCCCACTGGCAAAACAGCAAACAGGCGCCATTAGCCATGGTCGGTAAAGGCATTACCTTTGACACCGGCGGCTATAACCTGAAAACCGATGCGGCTTCTATTGTGCGTATGACCAGCGACATGGCCGGCGCCGCCGCAGTGCTTGGCACTATCAAAGCGCTGGCATTACAAAAAGCCGAAGTAAACGTGGTCGGGGTGATGGCACTTGCTGAAAACATGATCTCAGACCGAGCGATGCTACCAGGCGATATTGTCAAATCGGCTTCCGGCCTTACCATTCAAGTGAATAACACCGATGCTGAAGGGCGTTTAGTGCTGGCCGACGGCTTGTGGTATGCCAGAGAAAAATATAAACCTCGAGCCATGATTGATATCGCGACCCTGACCGGCGCCAAAGTCGGGGCACTAGGTAGCTATTATGCAGGACTTTTCTCTGAGCACGAAGCTGTGGTGCAACAGCTCACAGCTGCAGGTGAAAAAGTTGAAGAAGAAGTTTGGCGCTTACCGCTAAATAGTAAATTTGCCGATGAGATGAAAAGTGACCTCGCCGACTTGAGTAATACCGGCAAAACAGCTGGCGCCTCCAGCGCTGCATGGTTCTTACAGCAATTCACCGGCAATACACCATGGGCTCATATTGATATTGCAGGCAATGCACTCGCCAATAGCGACAAAGGCGTCCATGTCACTGGTGGCACCGGCTTTGGCGTTCGATTGTTGACTGAATGGACACTCACCCAGCCTTAACCCACTGCTTGTATAGCTAAGGCTTAGCCTGTCATTCGACTGCTTTGCCTTAGCTCCATCCATAATTCCCGCGCTTTGCCCCGTCCATACACAATAATTTGCTAGCATTGCCAGAGGGACATACACTGCAATTAATCTCACGACTTTCATCAGCTTGCTACAGATAGCAGGCGCCCCAGTTGCAATAAAGATGCACCGCCATCTTTTGCAATTGGGATTGGTCTCATTTAGCGACAGGCATTTCCATGCAGCAATTAAAGGCAAATCAAGGATTCTGGTTGTATCAAAGCTTAGGCTGGAGTCTATTTGCCTTAGTACAACTGCTAGCGCTCACTTCGGATGAAGCGCTGAGCTTGCATAACGCCCTGCCAGCCTTGCTGTTGTTGCTATTGGCTTTTGGCGGCTCACTGCTGCTTCGATTGTTTTGGCAACGGCTTAGCGGCAAAACTGTCGGCACTGCTGGTACGCTGGGTTATTGGCTTGGCAGTTCATTGCTGTTGGCGATCTTGCTGGATATCGCACATTATTGGTCGTTATGGCCGCTTGCAGCGTTGCACCCAGAGTTCGCTGGTTTATTTGATGCGCAGCCGCCTGGCGCCAAGTTTGTCATGTTATGGCCGTTGTATTTAGCTTGGAGCGCTTTGTATTTGATGCTGAGCCGCCAGCAACAACTTCGGCACACGCAACAGCTACAGCAAGAGTCTGAACTTCGTTTACAACAAAGCCAGTTACAAAGCCTATTGGCGCAGCTTAATCCGCATTTTATGTTTAATTGCATCAACAACATTCGAGCGCTGATTTTAGAAGATCCGAGCGCCGCCCGCAGCATGCTCGCTCACTTTGCCGACATGCTGCGCTATCAAATTGCTGCCGATCAACAAGTGCTGGTGCCACTTCGCAGTGAACTAGCGGTCGCAGAAGATTATATCGCCTTAATGAAAATTCAGTTTGAAGAGCGTTTAACCTTCACTACAAAGGTCGACCCCACTTGTTTAGGTCTTCAACTGCCAAAACTGACCTTGCAGCTGTTATTGGAAAACGCCATCAAACATGGCATTAATCTCAATGCCGGAGGCGGTCATATTCAGCTTGAGGTGCGCATGACTACAGCGCCGCATGCTTGGACACTCTCACTGCGTAATACCGGCCAAATCAAGCAAAGCCTTATTGAACACTCAAACAGCAGCACTGAAACGCAAGTAGGAACAGGTCTGGTCAATTTGCGCCAGCGGCTTAAGCTATTATTCGGCACTGAGGCGCGAGTTGATTTACAACAACAGCAAGCTGATGTGGTTGCCACTGTGACCTTTAGCGGACCGCCGCTCGCTATTGCGCTACAATCCCCCGAGCCGCAATGAACGCAACTACACAAAGAGCAACAAACTGATAGGCTGCAAAACTGATGAAAGTGCTGATAATTGAAGACTCGAGGCTGGCAAGGCTTGAACTTAAAGAGTTGCTGCAAGCCTATCCGCAACTGGAATTGGTCGGTGAAGCGGCCGATGTGCCAACAGCGCTTAAATTAGTTGCCGCCAAACAACCGGATTTGCTGCTGCTCGATATCGATTTAGGCGGTGCCACCGCTTTTGATTTATTAGCTGAATTGGTGTTTGTGCCAAAAATCATTTTCACCACCGCCTTTGCCGAACATGCCTTGCAAGCCTTTAATTATCCGACGGTCGACTACCTACTAAAGCCAGTAACCGCAGAGCGTTTAGCACAAGCGTTGGCCAAGTTGCCGCTGCCGTCACTGGCAAATGCTGCGCAAGCTACAACCACGCAAACCTCAACCGACCAAGGCCCAGCTGACCAAAACCCAGGCGACCAAAACCCAGGCGACCAAAACCCAGCCGACCAAAACCCAGGTGAGGAAAGCAGCGCAAGCAATCCACCAGAGCGCTTACTCCAAGCCGATAGCAATTTTTTCGTCAAAGACGGTGAAGATTGTTACTTCTTAAAAATCAATGATGTACGCTGGTTTGAAGCAGTAGGCAATTACAGCAAAGTGCATTTAAAATCAGCCGCGCCGATGGTCTATCGCACCTTGGCGAGCATCGAACAACGCCTTGCACCAGGGCTATTTTTCCGAGCAAATCGGCAGCAGCTAGTCAATTTAACTGCGGTGGTATCGATAGAACCCTCAGTAAGCGGTGGCCTCACCCTGCGATTACAGTGTGGGACAGAAGTTGAAGTCTCACGACGCCAAAGCGCCGAACTACGGCAGCAACTCAGTTTATAGCCGCAGGCCTAGCATCAATCCTCACAGGATACTATTGGAATCAATAACATACGCTAGGAGCAATAAAGTAAAGCCTTGAATACCACCGTTTGCCCGGCAAGACTACCCTCGCTTCAACTCTTGTGCCTTTTTTTAAGCCGTTCACCGCTAGATTCTTCTATTACCTCTTGTGATCTAAGCAATGCCATCTCGCTTATAAGTCTCTACGGTTAGCGTTATTCAAGCGCCAACTACTTAATCAACGCGAGAATGGAATTTATATGAAAAAACTCCACTACTTTTTAATGATCATGTCCATCCAGATCTGTTTCTTGGCAACAGCATCTGCAGAGGGCAAAAATAACGCGCTCGTCCCTTTGGCATCAGTTGACGACTTCTCTAAAGGCAAAGATGGCTGGAGTTTTGCGCTCGGACTTGGCGTTGAATATGAAACAGCCTACGAAGGTTCGGACGAATTTGGCTTAGAAGTTGAACCTGCCGGTGGCCTGCAATGGCGTGACGGTGACAACATCTACTTTTTTGCCGGTGAAGCGATAGGCTGGCGTGGTGTGCAACAGGATATTTGGTTGTTTGAGGCGCTGATCGGTTTCGCTGAAGGCCGCAAGGAAAGTGATTCCGACGATGGTCGGTTGCTGGGACTCGGTGATCAAGAAGAAGGCGCTGAACTTGTGCTGCAAGCGCGACGCGCCTTCGATGCTGATTGGCGCTATTGGCTAGTCGGTCGGTTCGTCACAGGTAGTGACGGCAATCTTGGTTTATTTGGCGTGGGTCGCCGCTTTGGCGATCAACTGGACGGCACTGGCTCGGAAATTAATCTGGTCGCTGTTGTTCACGACAGCGAATATGCCAACAAAGGATTTGGTGTCGATGGAAACCAAGCAATGGCGTCCGGATTACCCGAAACTCAGTTAAGCGGTGGCTTACGCTCGATCGGTATCAATTACAATTTCCGCAATTATCTCAATGACGATTGGCAGATTTATGGCGAAGGCCTTTTTGAATATTTTGCTTCTGAGGTCCGCGAAAGCCCTATCGCTCGCGGGAATTATGAAGCCGAGATTGGCGTAGGGTTTATTTACTTATTCTAAGCCAGTTTGTTTTAGGCGCTTTGTTTTAAGCGCTTGGCCAGCTCCAACTTAATCTGACAGTTACCGGTTTTACGCTGGTGTCTGTCAGATTATTTCCAAGTCATATTTTACTCGGCACAACAAGGTTTCCCAGCTGTTATTGTCGCAAATAGCACACTTCAATAGTCACCAAGCAAGACAAGCAATGACTCGCTGATCATCCACAATCAACGAAAATGACCAGCCATTCCGCTCGCACAACCTTTGCACTATCCCCAGCCCAAGTCCATATCCGTGTGATGAATCCTCTGTGGTAGGTATGTAACATTCGTCAGCTTCGTGATTAAGTAGATTGGTAATTAAAAGCTCACGCTCTTTGATAAGTATCGAGATTGGTCCCTGCCCGGAGAGTGTGTGTTCGAAGGCATTTCGTACCAGATTATTGATCGCGACAGCAAAAGCTTGTTGATGTCCGCAGACTTTGGGATTGTCGAAATGTTCAATTTCAACATCGACGAACTTGTGGCTCAGCAAGTGGCGCTGCTGATCTATCGCCTGCCTCACCAGCGGAGCAACTAGGAATTCCTCTTGGTACAACCTATTATCCGTCTCGCGAGCGAGGCATAAGAACATTTCAATGGTAGTTTTCATGTCTAGCGTCGCCCGTCTCACTCTATCCAGAGCTTGCGCATCACGTTCGGACAAATCACTTTGCTCCAGCAACTCAAGCGCTCCGGTTATCACAGTGATTGGGGTGCGTAGCTCATGGCTGGCAGAACTCGTAAAGTCGCGCTCCCTTGTGACGAATGCACTGATCCGTTCAAGAGTTTTCTCAATGGTCCCTGCAAGCACGCCAACTTCATCATCACCAAATCGGCGAGAATCGATACGTTTGGAGTCTTCTGCCGATAGATGCTCAAGGTCAATGTCGGCAACAGCTTTCGCCAACTCAGCAACAGGCGCAACGGCACGGCGCATCACAACGAGCCCAAGCCCGAACCCCAGAACACCGAGTGTTCCAACCGCTCCGGTAATCACGAGCAGCAACCACCAATCCTCGGAGGAGGCAGCTTCAATCCCGGCAACGTCGAAAACCACAAAAGCATTTTGCTGTTTATTGCCAGTAGTGACCACCGCGACATGTAACTCTTCACTTTCGAATTCGTAGATCCCGGCAGCAGGGTTAGTCTGCGCCCACGACTGCAACGATTTCGGTAAACTGGCAGCATTATCGTAACCACGAAGGTTCATCGTCAGTGACGGATAGTTTTGGGCGGCAACTTGCAGCTGTTGCATCAGCACTCGATCTTCACTCAACCTTATCGCGGCGACAAAAGCGAATCCCCAAGCCACACTAAGTACTGCAATACAGATCGCAAATGCAAAAGCGACACGTCTGCGCAAACTGAGCCTGTACATGGCTAAACATCCTCAGAAATTCGGTATCCGATACGATGCACCGTGTGAATAAGTGGACGATCAAAAGACCTATCGATAGCCTGTCGCAACTTGTACATATGTGAGCGAAGTGCATCGCCATCGGGAACCTCATCGGCCCACAATAAAGTCTCGAGAGCATCACGCTCGACAACAGCAGGCGCCTCTTCCATCAATCGTTGCAGTAATTTCATACCCGCAGGATGCAGATCAACGCGCCGTCCAGCACGATGGACTTGCAGCGTAGACTTATTTAAGGTCAGTTCACCGACAGTAAGTAGATTGTCGGTTTTACCGTGACTTCGCTTATAAAGCGCTTGCAGTCGTGCATGCAGCTCCTGCAAAGCAAATGGTTTAACCAAATAGTCATCAGCTCCAGCTTCGAAGCCTTTAAGCTTATCTTCCAGGGTGTCGCGCGCCGTTAGCATAAGCACCGGCTTATCAATGTTCGCATCAGCGCGCAGTTTTTTGCAGAAGCTCAGACCATCCATCCTTGGCAACATCAGGTCCAAGACAATAACGTCGAACGGGTTTGTCAACGCGAGGTTCATGGCACTGACTCCGTCATAAGCAAAATCCAGAATATAGTTATGCTTATCGAGATATGCGGCAATATTCGCACAAATGTCGCGGTTATCTTCGACAATCAACACTCTAATATGCGTTTCACCAAGTTTGTGTGCCATGAGCCGTCCCATTTACCAAGCGTAATCCAATCGTAGACCAATCAGTGGTTCAGCCTCACTTTCATCTTGCACTTGCACGCCACGACGGTAGTCAAATTCGGTGTCGCCGCTCGATGACGCAGCTGTGACGTTGATGACGTCAAGAAAAGCTGTGACATCAATAGGTCCAAATGCGCGCCGATAGTCAACCCGAAGGTTCAACAAGCCAGAACCATTTTTTCGACCGACATTGCGCTCAGTGATCTCTTTTGAGTAACGCAGGGGTTGGCCTGCCCCCAACACGTTGGCGTGGATGATAAAGTTGTCGTCTGGCCGGCCAGAGAGATATTTATAGCGTCCGGCGACCTTCCAGCGGCTACTAATTTCCCAGGTGAGGCCAAGAGTCCCAACATGTTCTCGGCTAAATTCAGCGGCTAATTCCCCACGACCATCTTTACGATCAACGACGGCATCGTTGTAAGAATAGGTTGCAGTTGCGTAAAGACCTTCAAGAATCGTCCCCATAACCACAACATCAACTCCATGCGATGTGCCGTCGCCAATGTTGGCAAAGGAACCATTTGCTCTATCCAAGTCTACGACCAGATTGTCGAGGTTTTGATAATAGGCTTCGGTTAATACTGACCAATTATTGTTCAGAAAGTATTTTAAACCAACACTACTATGGGTGATTTTTTCGGTTTTCAGGTCATTTGACTCATTCGCGGCAAGTGATAAAAATCTCGGAGACTGACGAAAGAGTCCGGCAGTCGCAAAATATCTAACCGTTTTGCTTGGCTGCCAATTGACGCTGAATCTAGGCGATGCAAAGCTTTCGTCGGCAAATCCATCTCGTTCAACGCGTAAGCCCGTGCCAAAATCCCAATCGCCATACTCAAAAACTTGATCGACATAACCAGCAATGTTCGTTTCTTTTTGCTTGATTGCCGAGTTCATGTTTTCTGGAGTCAGTACAATAAAATACTGTTCGGGGTCAGCTCGATAATCGTCGATGTCGTAGATAAATCGATTCCAATCGCCAGCTAAGAAAATATTGTAGTCCAATTCAATTTGGGTGATTTGAACCCCGGCACTAAAGTCACCCCATTGATTTTCTGAGGTAAAATCGCTGCGAACGCCGCTTTCCACTTCACCTTCACCAATGGTAATGATGTCCTCCCTAACAGGAAAACTAGACGCTGGAGAACCCGCAGGGACTAAATCAGGAAATGCTTCGCCCTCAGAACTTATCTTATCGCTCTTGCGGTAATAGATCTTATTGGTCCAAACGGCGTCATCACCAACTAACGAGCGCAATGTCAGACCATACAAATCACTATCCTGTTTGAAATCAAGCAGTGCAGCATCTTCAAAATTTGGCGAGGCAAAAACGTGCGTGACGTCACGGATGTAATCTTCTCGGGTATCCATCAACAGAATTTCTAAGGTATGTTGCTGGTTGATTGGTATGACCGACTTTACGATGACATCTCTTAACACCGGCTCCCCAATATCTAATTCTTCAATTGTTTCAAACAAAGCGCCGAAATCTAGCCGCCGAGCTGAAACGAGTAGCGTTGAATCATCGGTGATACCAGCAGGGCCATCATAGCCAATTTCGTAGCCCGCCAGATCATAGCGGAAACTGGCTGAAGGGCTCGGGTTGCCATCCGCAACTTCTAGTTTGAGTAACGACGCTGCTCGACCACCATAAGCAGGCCCCCATCCGCCCGGTGAAAACTCTGCACCACTGATTACATTCGGGGCAAAAATCGAAAAACGCCCGCCGCCGCCAACATCTTCGTCTTCCCCCAATGTCGCGTCAAAATGCACTGCTTTATCAAAAGGA
This sequence comes from Gammaproteobacteria bacterium, assembly GCA_017302255.1. Classification (GTDB taxonomy): domain Bacteria; phylum Pseudomonadota; class Gammaproteobacteria; order Enterobacterales; family Alteromonadaceae; genus Pararheinheimera. Next base: position 120,647 of record JAFLDV010000006.1, read on the forward strand.
AAGTCATCGACGAATAACAAATTATCTCTTGGCCCCCGGCCACGGACGCTAAAACTCGCGAATTCACTGGCAGATGCTAAGCCTGGCAATCCGTCCAACGACAGGAGTGGATCTGCGCCACCGCCCACCGAGCTTAACAAGGCTTCTCTGTCGAGATAGGTACTTGAACCTGCTGCGAAAACATCAGATTGCCGCGCTCGAACCTCGACAATTTCAATCGCCTCGTCTTTGAGTAGTTTGAATTCAACCCGAATATTTTTGCGGGTGATTACACGAACGCTTGGCTCATACGACGAAACAAAGCCGCTTTTTGCTAAGTTAACCGAGTAGAGGCCTGCGTCGAGTTGCTCAACGACAACACGACCAAGTTCGTCTGTTTCGATAATTTGCTCGGAAGCAGTTTCCCGTTCCTTGATGACGATCTGCACGCCTGAGAGTGGCCTGTCAGTATTCTGATCTTTAACAACAACAGTCAGCGCACCAGGTGCCTCTGCTGAAAAGGTAGAAAATGGAAAACCAATAAGGATCGCCCACAGAGTCAGCCACGATACTTGCCTGAAATGTCTGCTCATATTGCCGTTCCTTTTAGAATGAACCAAGGTAAGTGTTTCAATTGTCTATGCATATCGCCAACCTCCAAAAATCACCGGTATTTATTTGAAGAAACGCAGGAAGGCTATCAGAGGCAATGTGACTAAAAAGTCGCCGAAAGTTGAATTTATATTTTTGGGTGCGATGAATAAAAAACTCGAAGTGCTGCAAGTAAAAAAGCCAGTCAGCGTAACTGACTGGCTTTGTTTTTAGCGCGGGTTATTTCACAGGTTTGGCTGGGAATTCACCAAAGCCACGAATGACTAGGGTAAGTTCCGCTTGACCTTGTTTGATCTGCCCCAGTTTCAGGAAACTAGTGTCGTCACTGAGGTACAGTTTGCCATCCTTGGATGGCGTCAACGTTTGACGCGGACCTTCTTTGGTCTGACAAATTAATTGCCCTTTCTCCAAGGTAATCAAACGTTCTGTACCATCGTCAAAACTATAGTTGCCGGTGATTGCAGACAAAGTCGCCGCTGGCAGTACTACTGGATCTGGCTCCATCGGTTGACCGATTGCCATCGCCGCGAGCTTCACCGCCATGGTGTAGCTGTCAAATGTTCCAGTGTTCGCTAGCACTGCAACATAGACTTTTTGTGATGGCACTCGAATGACGTAACTCGAGAAACCATCGATACCACCGCTATGCTCGTGCGTCACCGCACCAGCCAGGTCCGCCATCATCCAACCATAACCATAAGGTAGTGGTTGACCGTCGTTCGATGGATGCATAACAAAGGACTGTTGCAACAGTGGTTGTGGCACTAACTCGTTGGTATATAACGCTTGGTCCCAACGATTTAGGTCATCGACCGTACTACGAAGCGCCCCCGCACCTCGTGGTCTGGTCATACTAATCGCATCGGCATTACGAAAGCCGGTGGCGGTTTGTTCATAGCCACTCACCCGCTTATTGATTAACGCCGTTGCGCTGTCGTACATGGTGTCTTTCATACCAAGTGGCTGAAAAATATGTTGTTGTAAATAGTCCGCATAAGTTTGGCCGCTGGCTTTTTCGATGATTGCGCTTAGCAACACATAGTTCGAATTTGAATAGTTAAAGCGGCTACCCGGCTTAAATTGCAGTGGCTTGGCTGAAAACAGTTGCAGTAATTCCGGCAATTCAGCGTCTTTCGCTTTGTTTTCTTTAAACTCTGGCATCCGGCTTAAATTTGGAATGCCACTGCTGTGCGTCAGCAATTGGTGAATGGTGATATCACGCCCCACCGCAGGGTATTCAGGTAACACCTGCCCAACTTTATGCTGCAGAGTGATTTTGCCTTCGTGTACCAACTGCAGCACTGCCACCGCAGTGAATTGCTTGGTGAGTGACGCCAAACGCATGTTGCTGTCGGCTTGCATTGGCACCGCCAATTCAAGGTTTGCTTGGCCATAACCGCCGCGCAGCAGTACTTTATCGCCTTTGCGAACAATCACCGTGAAGCCTGGTTCGTTGGCTTTTACCTTGCTTTGCACCAGTTGTTGCATGGCTTGTTGTGGCGCTGCTTTGGCAGCGCTTGCGGTGATTTGCTCAGCAGTAACTGGCAGCGCTAGCGTGGCAGTGAACAGCACAGGTAACATAAAAGTAGTTTGGGTTGACATCAGATTATCCTCAGTTGATGAACTGACGTCAGCATGCCGCGCCGACTATTTTGGCGCTGAGTTTTTATGATAAACGGAATTTTTCCGATGTAAGTGGTATGAGCATGCATAGGAAGCGCAGCTTTTTGCCGCGCTAGACTTGAGCAGGCTTGCTGCTTTGCCTACAATGTCGGCCAATTTCCTTTTAATAAGATTTGAATCATGACCGATACCATTGAACGTCCAGCTTTACCAGATCGCCTTGCAGTGCACCCAAAAAGCCCATTTTACAATGCCGACGTTTTTCAGTTTGAGATTGGCATTCGCTTAAACGGCAAAGAACGCTTTGATGTTGAAGAATATTGCATCAGCGAAGGTTGGGTGCGCGTGCCAGCAGGTAAAGCGGTTGACCGTCGTGGCAATGCGTTGCTGATTAAGATCAATGGTGCAGTCGAAGCGTTTTATCGTTAATTTAGCCTGCATCCTTGTTTAGCCTGCATCCTTGGAAATTTGGGGGTGTTGGCATTTTCAATATTTTCAGTCACATAGTTTACTATGCTCCTGAAAATCTTGAATTCGCCGCCTACCCAAATTCCCAATGATTTTGGCTAACGCCTGCTCCTTGATAATTTGAGGGTGTTGGCAGCGTCTCTAAGAATTCAGTGAATAAAAAAAGCGGCTATTGCCGCTTTTTTTATTCATGCTATCAGCAGGTGCTATACGACAAATTTGTCGTAGATCGCAGCGCCCCATACCACAGCAACCACAGTCAAACTTAAAGTCACTGCCGCTGAGGCGATGTCTTTAGCGCGACCTGATAACTCGTGACGCTCGAGGCTCACGCGGTCGGTCAGGGTTTCGATGGCTGAATTAAGCAGCTCAACAATCAGTACCAGCAACAAAGTCGCGACTAACATCGCCCAGTGGCTTGTTGATTGCGCTAACCAAAACGACAACGGCAGCATAATCAGGGCAAGCACAGTTTCTTGGCGAAACGCCGCTTCATGGGTCCACGCGGCGATAAAGCCTTTACGCGAACAATCAGTCGCTTTGAGAATGCGCCCCAAACCGCCACCATTTGGCTTATTCATGGTCATGGCACAATCCTTATTTGCTGACGCCGTATTCGGCACGGTAAGCCGTCACAGCTGCTAAATGCTCAGCCAGTTCTGGTTTGCCTTGTAAATAGTTGATTAAGTCATTCAGACCAATAATCGATACCACTTTAGTGCCAAAATCGCGCTCAACTTCTTGAATTGCTGACAATTCACCTTGGCCACGTTCCTGACGATCTAACGCAATTAACACACCCGCCAAAGTTGCCCCTTGCGCTTGGATAATTTGCATCGACTCGCGAATTGCAGTGCCTGCGGTAATTACATCATCAACCAACATGATGTTGCCTTTAAGCGCTGAGCCCACCAGGCTGCCGCCTTCACCGTGGGTTTTGGCTTCTTTGCGGTTAAAGCAATAAGGCACGTCCCGTTGATGATGCTCAGCCAAGGCGACCGCCGTGGTGGTCGCAATTGGAATGCCTTTATAGGCTGGGCCAAACAACACATCAAATTCGATGCCTGAATCTTGCAGCGCAGCGGCGTAAAACCGGCCTAATTTCGCCAAGTCGCCACCGGTGTTAAACAGGCCCGCATTAAAAAAGTACGGGCTAGTGCGGCCAGATTTCAAAGTGAAGGAACCGAATTTTAACACCTGACGGCTAATTGCAAATTCAATAAATTCTTGTTGAAAGGCTTTCATCACTGACCTCAAGCTAAAACACGTTTTTGTTCGTCGATGATTTCACGGATAGCCACTTTGGCCAGGCCCATCAAATCTTGCATTTCTTCAAAGCTAAATGGCTCTGCTTCGGCGGTGCCTTGAATTTCAATCAGCTTGCCGGTTTCAGTCATCACCACGTTCATGTCGGTATCGGCTGCTGAGTCTTCAACGTATTCTAAATCGGCAACTGGTTCGCCTTTATAGATACCAACAGACACTGCTGCAACCATATATTTCAATGGGTTAGTTTTGATAGCGCCTTTCGCGCGTAAAAAATTCAGCGCATCGACTAAAGCCACGCAAGCACCAGAAATCGCTGCAGTGCGAGTGCCGCCATCGGCTTGAATCACGTCGCAGTCAAAAGTAATGGTATTTTCACCAAGCAGGCTTAAATCGACCGCCGCACGTAAAGCGCGACCAATCAGCCGTTGAATTTCCATGGTGCGACCGCTTTGTTTGCCCCGAGCCGCTTCACGGTCGTTGCGAGTATGGGTGGCGCGCGGCAGCATGCCGTATTCTGCGGTGATCCAGCCTTTACCTTGGCCTTTCATAAAACGTGGCACACCTTCTTCCACTGACGCAGTACATAACACCTTGGTGTTACCAAACTCGACCAGGACTGAACCTTCGGCATGAGCGGTGTAATTGCGGGTGAAACTGATAGGACGGATCTGACTGGCTGTTCTGCCGCTTGGACGCATGGAAACCTCTGCTGTTGCCTTGTGAGCTTTGAAAGAAAAAACATTATAAGGGCTGTGCGCACTTTTCGCCTAGCCAAAAGCACGTCGATGTTGCCTTTGGCCACACTTTATTTTGGCAAAAGTCAGAAAAATCGGTGCATTACGCCAAAAAAAACCGCTGGAAAAGGCACGCAGACATAAGCGGCAGCACAACAGCTAACTTTCGGAAATATATGATGAAAACATCGCTATTTCCGGCTAATCTCCGACAATACGTGACCAACAATGGCAAGGATTCGCCTATTGCCATTGAACTGGTTATACTCAATTTTTTGTAATTTCAAGGACACCCTGATGATCCATAGCATGACCGCCTTTGCCCGCCACGAAGTAAAAGCCAGTTGGGGCACCGCCGTTTGGGAAATTCGTTCAGTTAACCAAAGATATCTCGAGAGTTATTTTCGGTTACCTGAGCAATTTCGCGGCTTAGAATCATTATTGCGCGACAAATTACGCAACAGCATGCAACGCGGTAAAGTAGAAATTAACTTGCGTTACAACGCCGCACAAAAAGCCGGCGAGCTGAAAATCAACGACGCTTTTGCCGCGCAATTAATGCAAGTCGCCAGCAATTTAGTCAGCAAATGCCCACAAGCCCAATTGAATGTCGCTGACATTTTACGTTGGCCAGGCGTGATGGAAACCCAAGAAGAAGACATGGACGGCGTGCAAGCAGAACTGCTAGCCGGTTTTGACATCGCAATGAAAGACTTCCTCGCCGGCCGCGGCCGTGAAGGCCAAGCCATCGAGCAACTGATCCGCGACCGTTTGGAACAAATCACCAATCATGTCGCCAACTTACGCGTGCATTTACCACAAGCACTGCAATGGCAACGCGACAAAATGCTCACGCGCCTGCAAGAAATTAAAGGCGATCTCGACCAAAACCGGTTAGAGCAAGAAATGGCCTTCCTCGCGCAAAAATCCGACGTCGCCGAAGAACTCGACCGCCTCGACGCCCACATCAAAGAAACCCGCCACCACCTAAAACAAGGCGGCGCCATCGGCCGGCGTTTAGATTTCATGATGCAAGAGTTCAACCGCGAATCAAACACACTGTCATCAAAAGCGATCTCAACTGAGATCACCAATACCGCGGTGGAACTGAAAGTGCTGATTGAGCAGATGCGAGAGCAGATCCAAAACATCGAATGATTTTTTAAGCTGGTTCAAACTGAATCACCTAATCGTAAGTGACTGATATAAAAATAATTACCTAATCAACCTGTATCTTTCTGGCTCAAGTAGCGTAAAGCAGATGGTTACCAGTTTGGTTACCAGTTACCCTATTGCAAGACCTCGAAATGGTTACTAGTATAAGCTCCATAAGTGTCGAATTTATGGAGCTTTTTCTTATGACAACCACAACCGTTGCCGAACTCAAACAAATCATCAGCGCTGGTACTCCTGTCCGTAAGCCTGTTGGTGACAACCTCTACTTCCGTTTAAACCAGTACAAGGTGGCTAGTTGGGAATTCCGTTATGTCATCAACGGTAAACGACGTTATATGACCATAGGCAATTATCCTCAGCTAAGTCTCAAAGAAGCTAGAGAAGTAGTCATTGGATTGTCAGATCTTAGAGACGAAGGCAAAGATCCACTGGTCGAGAAAAAAAGAGCTTACGCAGCGAACCTGCACACTTGCGAAATGCTTTTTCAAGATTGGTACAAGCATGACTTAGAACCAAGAATTAAACATGCCAATATTCCGTACCGAATTTATAACAAGTACATTAAACCGATCCTTGGTGAACTATCGGTTGGTTCTGTTACGCCTTTAGACGTTCGTAACGTACTAATCAGTATTCGCGAAAAAGATGTTCCAACAATCTGCAACGATGCGCTGATGTATATGAAGCAGATGTTTAGACATGCCATCAAACTTGGCCTGATTGATTCCAATCCAGCAGCCAGTTTCACTACCAACGATGCAGGCGGTGTCGAAGATGCTAAAAGCAGAGCGCTAAGCGAGTCTGAGATTGCCGAAGTGTTTCGTATATTTCGTGAAAACATCAGCAGTTTTGGCCGTGATAACTATATCTCTTGCTGCCTATTTCTGATGCTTGGTGTGCGTAAGTCAGAGTTATGCGAAGCGAAATGGTCTGAATTCGATTTAGACGAGGGACTTTGGACCCTGCCAAAAGAACGAATGAAGACAGGTGTACCCATCACTATTCCATTACCGACACAGGCACTGACATTATTCAAGATCCTCAAAGTGCAAGCTGGTTTCTCTGAATATGTCTTTCCTGCAAGACGCGCTAGCAAAACACCGCACATGGGTTCTGACACCTTAAATCGAGCAATCACCAAATGCTTTGGTCATGAAGCAGGCCGCAAGGTGCAACCTAAAAATTTGATGGGTGATATTGCGCACTTTAGCGTGCATGACTTGCGTCGTACCTTTCGGACGTTTTGTGCAAAATTGGGGATTTCAGGTGATGTGGCAGAACGCTGCTTAAACCATAAACTTAAAGGTGTTGAAGGTATTTATGACCGTCATGACTACTTAGAGGAACGTCGAGTCGCGCACCAACGAGTTGCTGATGCGCTTGAAAAACACTTCGACCTGAAGAGCATGAGTCCCTATTTATCCTGAGTTTCAAACTCTTCATCGATCTTTTTGAAAGTACCAGGGGGGACGACATAGACCTCCCTTTTTACCCGTTCCGGCAGTTTAGCAACCACTTTGACGCCAGAAAGACGTTTACCAGCTTTTGGTATTTTGTCTGACGTTGGTAACTTATCAGCAGCTAACTCAAGTAATGTTCTGATAGCAACTTGGTAAGATACTCTTCGTTTATTCAAATAACCTGCAACTGATGACTGCAATTGCGCAGCCAGTTCTTTGCTTAAGGTAATTTTCTTTTTCGATAACGCATACCGACGCGACTTTTCAGCATCGATGATCTGCTTCTTGAGTTTTGGTAAATCAGCTTTGTCGGAAATTTTGTCGATCAGCTGATTCAGCTTTATAGCTGCATCAGTCTGCTCCTTTTTCTTCAGTTTGCTGAAGCCATCCAACAGCACAAGACATTGATCTACATATTTGAACGCTGAATGCTCAGGT
>JAFLDV010000060.1 GCA_017302255.1 Gammaproteobacteria bacterium
TTGCTGGTTGGTTCGAGGATTATAATAGTTTCCATCCGCACAGCGGATTGAAAATGATGTCACCGCGAGAGTATCGGGCTCTCAAAATGGCTAGTTAGTACTGTCCGTTTTAGCGGGGGCAAATACAGCGGTCAGGTTGACGCTAACTTAGAATTTGCTGTGGTTCCCGCTGCTGGCGCTTTTATCTCGCCGCCACTTGGCATCACCCCAACTGCGATAGCGTTGCCAACCTATTACGATCCGGCTTTATCATGTAGTGCGTTTTACGAACCAGAACGAGGTTTTCAAGCGATGGCAGGGGTATTTGCCGGTCGAGACCATCTGGATTTTGCAGACCAATTTATGGTCATTGAAGGTCGTTATGTGCAAGAACATGGGCAGTTGGTCGTTGGACATTGGCAACATAATGGCGAATGGCCACTAAATGAAACTGAAGACTTTGTAGCCATTAGCGGTTGGTATGCCAATTATCAGCATCAAATCAATGAGGACTTAACGGTTTTTATCGGCCTTTCGGCTTTACTTGATGAGGTCGATGCCATTGAAGAACATCGGCTTATCGGGGTTGTCTATCAACTGCCTTGGCAAGAACAACAGTTAGGGGTTATGGCCAGTCAAGTCACAGTCCCTAGCGCGAACGATGAACTGCAATTGGAAGCGTACTGGCAATTGCCGATCACTGAAAATTTGGTTTTACAGCCGGTTGTGCAATATATCGACCAAGTTGCCGGTACTGATCGAAGCGCTTGGGTTGGTACTCTGCGAGTTGCAATTACTTATTAATACACTCCTTTTAACCGGTCGCAACGGCGCTTAAGCGCAAGCCGTTGCGATTTCCCCTCAGTTCGCAGTATGCTTGGCGCGAAGATTTTGCCAACGCTAAGGTTTTCAACCAAGGCACTATGCGCCCACGCTATTGATACAAATAGCGGACTATTAAAATAACAGACAGCCGTGTCTGACGATCCAGGGAATTCTCATGATTAAAAAGTCATTGCTAACAGTTTTGTTGGCGGGAACTTGTTTGACTGCTGCCGCCGACGAAGGACAGTGGCAACCATATCAATTGGCTGAGTTACAGCCGCTGTTAGATGCTAAAGGGATAAAGATCAGCGGTGAGCAATTGGCAGATTTGGGTTCTTATCCAATGAATGCCATTGTCAGTCTTGGCTATTGTTCCGCATCTTTTGTTTCGAGCAAAGGTTTGGTTATCACTAACCACCATTGTGGTTATGGTGCCATCCAACAAAACTCCACCGCAGAAAACAACCTGATCGCCAAAGGTTTTCTGGCAAAAAGTTTAGCCGAGGAATTGCCAGCAGGTCCGCAAGAACGGCTATATGTCACCGAACTGGTTCAGAACGTCACCGCGGATGTTACCGGTAAACTTGCTGCCAACTTATCAGATTTAGAGCGCTTTGAAGCTGTCGAAACTAACCGCAAGCAACTGATTAAAGACTGTGAAACTGATGCTAACTACCGTTGTAGTGTGGTGATGTTCCATCACGGCCTCGAATTTTATCTAATTAAGCAGTTGATGATCCAAGACGTACGATTGGTTTATGCACCAACTGAAGCCGTCGGTAATTTTGGCGGTGATGTTGATAACTATGAATATCCTCGACATACCGGCGATTACGCCTTCCTTCGTGGTTATGTTGGCAAAGATGGCAAACCAGCACCATATTCCACAGAAAACGTACCATATCAACCGAAACGCTTTTTAAAAGTCAGTGCCGATGGGGTGCGTGAGGGCGATGGTATTATTCTGGCGGGTTACCCCGGCACCACCAGTCGCTATCGTTTGGCCGAAGAGATTGCATTTGCGGCAAGTTGGCAATATCCAGCGCAGGTGAAAACATTCAATCAGATGATTGCAACCATTGACCAATTAGGTGCGACAAATCCTGAACTTAAAGTCAAATATGCATCAGTGGTGAAGGGTTACAACAACCGGATGAAAAAGCTAAATGGCTTATTGGACGGTTTTAAGGTCACCGACATTCACGCCATTAAGCGCCAGCAACAACAGCAATTACAGCAATGGATTAGCGCAGATGAAAGTCGCATTGGCTTTCAAAAAGCGATGGCTGATTTAGCAGTTGTGGTGAAAAAGGAACAAGATTATCTACAGCAAACTTATTATTTCGAAAATGCGAAACGCAGCGATTTATTAAAAGCGGCTGTTGAGCTTTATCGTTGGTCCATGGAACAACAAAAACCAGATGCCGCAAGAGAAATGGGCTATCAGGCACGTGATGCCAAAATGTGGCAAGGTCGGTTAAAGCGCTTAGATACTAGCTTTGCCATTAGCATGGATATGGCGTTATGGTCAGAACAGCTGGCTGAGTATTTAGCTCAACCAGAGCAAGTTCGGGTTGCTGTGCTTGACCAAAGTTTGGGATTAAAAGCTGGTATGTCGCAATCAGAGATCAGCAAAGCTCTGAGTGGCTGGTACGAGCAAACTGATTTGCTAAAAGGTGAATCGCGCCTTGCTTGGTTAGATAAAACGCCAGAGCAATTCCGCCAAAGTTCAGATCAATTTATCAAGACTGCAGTGGCTTTGTATGACACCCATATGCAACTCGAGCAGCAGCAAAAATCCCTAAATGGCGAATTGTTAAAAGTACGTCCTGCGTATATGCAAGCGATCATTGCCTACAACAAGGCCGAAGGCAGACCAGTGTATCCAGACGCGAATAGCACCCTGCGTATTACTATCGGTTCGGTTGATGGTTATATGGCTGCGGACGGCGTTTATAAAACCCCGTTTACGTCAGTCGCTGGTATGTTGGCCAAAGAAGGTCCAGCACCTTTTGATATTCCTGCAGCTTTAAAACAGGCTTATGCATCGAAAAAATACCAAGGTTATTTTTATGCCGACTTAGCGGCCAAACAAGAGCAGAGCTGGGTATGTTCAGTGGTGGACTGTCCAAAAGCCAAAGTAACGCCATTTAATTCGGTACCACTTAACTTTTTGTCTAGTGCAGACACTACCGGTGGTAATTCCGGTTCTGCTGTTATGAATGCAAAAGGCGAGTTAGTTGGCCTTAACTTTGATTCGACTTATGAATCAATCACCAAAGATTGGTACTTCAACCCAGCGATTACGCGGGCTATCCATCTAGATATTCGCTATGTATTGTGGTTAATGCAGGAAGTGGATGGCGCACAAAACTTGCTTTCTGAAATGGATATCGTCCGCGAAGAATAATGCTTTGTAATAAGCATTGATTTTATAATCAATGATTTAGAATAGAAAAATGCCGGTCATCACAACCGGCATTTTTATTTTAAGCGTTAGCGAGGATTAAAATAGCATGGTTGCTCTTGGGTTGAGCAAACTTAAGATTGCTAAGCCTTCGAGGAACGCGAAATCACGGGCTTCATCTAAATCTTTTTTAGTTAGCCCCAACAATTCAAGCACGTGAGGTTTTAGTAAATCTGCCTGTTCAAATTTATCAGAGGCGGTGTTTAGCAACGCCAACTGAGCACTGATATGCATGATTAACCCAATTTGATTATTGCTACGAAGTTCGGGCTCATTGATATGGTGTAATGGTGCTTGGATATTCTCCGGCAATTGCCACACATTCATCAGCGCAATGCTGCATTCGACAAAACTAAAACCAAGCACTTGTTGCTGTAACAGCCATGGTAATTGTTTTCTCTTGAATTCCTGACATTGTGCGGCGAGCTCTGGAGCAACCTGTACGACCACCAATTCGCCAATATTGTGTAATAAGCCAGAAAGATACACAGGCTCATTTGGACGAACCGCTAATTTGTGCGCTAGAAACTTGGCAATTAATGCACAATGGATGCTCTGCTCCCAGAAGCGATCTAAGTCCAAAGCTTCAGGTTTTACCGTGGCAAAGGCCTCAGTTGCGCCATATGCGACCACCAAGTTATAAACCTGCACTTCACCAAGCAACAGCACAGCTTTGCTTACTGAGTCGACTTGACTTGGAAAGTTATACAAAGCGCTATTAGCGAGTTTTAATAATCTGGAGGCTAGCGAAGGATCTAAAGAAATTAGTTCCGCAATTTCATCTAGATCACTGATTTTGTTGTCGATGATCTGTTTGATTTTGAGGCAGGTATCAGGCAATACAAAAACATCACCAACCTGTGCGGCATATGCTGCAGCGTTCAAAGTTCACTCCTTGCAACTAAATAACATCAGTTATTAGTGTCGTCGGTTCTGCTCGATTTACAAGCTTACTGCGGCTTATTTTTTATCGGGAAAGAATGAGTCTTGCATGTGATATGTCATTGGAATGCCATATGAATTTCATGCCTTTGTCATGTAACGGCTCTAATTTGGCGACTGCTAAATTAAATTCAGATGGAGACATGATGAAAAAGGTGCATTTTTTAACGGCGGCGATATGCCTTTCTACAGCTTTAATTGCTGGTTGTGATCTTGAAGGTAAAGACGGAGCAGTAGGGCCTACAGGTCCAGCAGGAACTGCTGGTACTCCTGGTGCACCTGGTTCAACTGGCGCTGCAGGCGAAAATGCGGTTACTGGCTTACAGCTCACAGCAATTGCACGTATGACAACCAGTACCTATGGCGCTGGCGCTGCGGAAATCGTTCAATACCAACCAAGTTCAAAACGTATTTATGTGGTAAACGGTGCTGCCAATCGTGTGGAAATTCTCGCTGCTTCTGGATTAACCTCAACAGCTCTGAACGATCCGTTGACTGCTAACAATTTGACTAGCCAACCTATGTCATTTCCTGCGACTGTAACTGTTAAGAATGCGCAAAATCTTGATGAGACAATCAGCTTAGGTTTCGCTAATTCCATCGCGGTTTATGGCAATACACTTGCAGTTGCCATGGAAAACCAGCAAAAAACTTCAGCTGGTGCTGTGCTGTTTTACGACATTTCAGCCGCAGTTCCGGTGTTCAAATCGGCCGTGAAAGTCGGTGCTCTGCCTGACATGGTGACGTTTAACAAAGACGGCAGCTTGATAATTGTTGCCAATGAAGGTGAACCTTCAGCTGATTACACAATTGACCCAGAAGGCTCAGTTGCATTAATTACCATGACAAATGGTGATGCGAGTAGCCAAGCTGAATTTATTGGATTTAGCGGTTTTAATGCCGACAAAGCCACACTTGCAGCAAAAGGAATTAAATTTGCCAGCCCAGTGAATACAACTGTAGCCCAAGATATTGAACCTGAATACATCACTGTCAGCGTTGATAACAAAAAGGCCTATGTATCACTGCAAGAGAATAATGCTTTAGCAGTCATCGATTTAGCCGGTCGCAAAATTGATAAGTTGGTTGCGCTTGGCTTTAAAGACCATTCCATTGCCCGCAATTCTTTGGATGTAAGTAACCAAAATGGTGTTGAAATTCAAAGCTATCCAGGCGTGTTTGGCATGTATCAACCAGATACCATTGCTAGCTACGGATGGAAAGGCGCGTCATACATTGTTACCGCCAACGAAGGTGATGCACGTGATTACGCAGGTTACACTGAGCAAAAGCGTGTTTCTGCAATCACTCGTTCGCCAGAACTACAAGCCAAACAAGCAGGGATCTACAGTTCAAGCGGTCTTGCGCGCTTAAATATCAGCACCGCGATGGGCCTTAATGCGAATGGCCAATATGATGCACTCTATGCTTATGGCGCTCGCTCATTTAGTATTTGGGATCAAAATGGTATCCAAGTATTTGATAGCGCTAACGATTTTGAACGCATCGCTGCCGGTATTCATGCTGACAAATTCAACTCAAACCACTTAGCTAACGCTGGTGATAACCGTTCGGACGATAAAGGCCCAGAGCCAGAAGCGCTTGCTCTTGGCCAAATTGGCAGCCGTCAATATGCTTTCATCGGTGCTGAACGTATGAGTAGTATTTACGTTTACGATATCACCAACCCTTACGCCCCAACTTTTGTTGATTATGTAATTAATCGTGATATGAACGTCACGTACAACATTAACGATGATCAACAGCCGGCAGTAGTGACTGGCAGTGTTGAGTTGGCGGGGGATTTGGGTCCTGAGTCATTGGTCTTTGTGCCGGAAAGTCAAAGTCCAACCGCAAAACCATTGCTGCTAATGGCAAACGAAGTTAGCGGTAGTTTGACTGTGTTTGAAATCAATAAAAAATACTAACGTTATCGCAAGCGCCAAGTACTAGCTTGGCGCTTGTTCATTCAATTCCGTAAGCAATATTGTTTTGCCAGTAACGCACTGTATGTTTGTCGAGAGTAGCAGGATCTCGCGGCGAAGAAGCAGAGACGACTGATATATCGAGTTAAATAAGACTGCACTTGCTTGACCATTTCGAGGGATAGGCTCAGACTTAGTTATTTGGAATAACATTGGTAAATAGTTGCTTCTACTAGCAATCTTTTTGTATCCAATAAAGCTTGGTCTATAATCGCTACATACGTTGCGCAGAAAATCGGATTTCCAGCGCTTCGCCCCCGATGCAGAAGGACAATGTGATAAGGTCAATCATTCTTGGATTTCTATTGGCAATGCCACTTTATGTTCAGGCGCAAGAATCACCGCCTGCGCCGAAGGTTATTGTCAATGCCTCGGTTAAAGTCCAGCAATTAAGTCATGCACAACTTCGCAGTATCTACATGATGCGGCAGGTGTTATGGCCAGATGGCAGTGCTATCAAGGTATTTGTACTTCCTAATCGCTCCGAATTACACCTGCAGTTTTGTCGACAACAACTGCAGCTTTTCCCTTACCAATTAGATCGTGTGTGGCAAAAGCTGACCTATTCAGGAACTGGCACACCTCCTACGGAAGTCGCGGATAGCGCAAAGATGCGCGAACTGGTTGCCAGTACCCCTGGCGCTATTGGTTATATCGAGACAGGAAATGACATTAGTGAGCTTCAAATTGTCCAAATCCAGCCTTAAGCCGCTGCTGCTATGCATGCTGGCATTATTTTCAGAATCGGCGTTCGCCGAGGATTGGACTTGGCATGGCTTTGTCTCCCAAGGAGTTATTCAAGCTCGAGAGAGTAATTTCGTGAATAACGACGGCGAAGTAAGTGCTAGGCTTTCAGAAGTCGGGTTGAATTCCGTCTATCAAATTGACAGTGATTTAAAACTTTCTGGCCAACTGATGTATCTCAATGGCGGTAACAGGTTTGTTGATGGGCTTCGTATCGATTATTTGTTTTTGAATTGGACACCGCGCAATACCTTAGACTGGCAATTAGATTTATACGCAGGACGTTTTAAAAATATGCATTGGGCATATTCCAGCACTCGGGATGTCGCGATGACCCGTCCGCTGATTGTATTGCCTCAGTCTGTTTATTTTGACTCATTTCGGGATATTGCTGTAGGTTCCGATGGGCTTGCAGTCCGTTCAACCCATAACCTAAATATTGGTGAGTTAGAATTTATTTGGAGTTGGGGTTCAACGCCTATTAGTCGCGATATGAGCAGCCGGGTTATCAGTGTTGATGTCACTGGTGAAACTGACCAAAAATTTGTGCATCAAGCAAGTTCATACTGGCGACCCACTGACAGCCAAATGCAATGGGGGATATCGCTGTTAGATTCAGATTTTTCCTATAAAAAATCTGCGTTAGATCGCTATTTTGATGGTGATTTTACAACTCAGCGCGTGATGCTGAATTGGCGTTATAGCGCAGAGCGCTGGGAGCTGACCAGCGAACTGATGCAGGAACGTGTCAAAGTTCAGGGCTTCTTATTTCCGCAGTTGCTGCGTAACCAATTCGCTCAAGGCGCGTTTTTGTTAGGTCGCTATGATTGGTCGGAGTTGACCAGCTGGTATTTAAGTTACGATTATTTTATTGCCAATAAAGACAACCCGAGTGGCTCGCAATTGCCACTGACCTCTGGTGGTTTGATCCCAAGCTATTTTGGTTATCAGCGTGATGCCGCAATTTCGGTAGATCATGAACTCGCCGAAAACTTCCGACTTAAAATTGAATATCATTGGATTGAAGGTACTGGGCGTTTGGGGCCAAATGTAGTGCCTGATGTGGTAGTTAACCGCAGTCCAACCCACGATATTTGGGCTTTACAACTGCTCTATTGGTTCTAGCCCATGCGAACATTTCTCAGCCTTCCCTGGAAAATTCTGGCGCTAATTTTAGGCGCTTTGTTATTTATGACCGTGATTTTGACCAGTTTTGCGTTAGTGAAAATGGAACAAGATTTTCGGCTACAGCAAGAGAAACAATTACAGCTGCGCCAACAACAATTTGAGCACTTAAACCTGTTACTAGAGAATCAACTGCGCAGTTGGGTTGAGTCCTTTACCGACTTGGTGCAAATCCGAGAGCAGCCAGATTTTTTGCAATTTTCGAAGGAGCTCGCCCGTCATTTTGAGACCATCTCTTTGCATTTGAACGTCGAACAGTTGTGGTTGTTTGACCAAAAAGGTGCGGTGTTGTATGCCAGTGGCAGCCAAGTACCGGTTCGAGTGCGTCAGTCAGTGAATCAAGTATTGTTGGAACTTCAGCCATACAGCGAAATCACCTGCACCGATCACTGCAGCAAATTAGTTTTGGTGCCAGTGCAGAATCAAGCTGGTGATATCGCAGTGGTTGCGCTGAGTACGACCTTGTTAGATGTCCTATCGTCATTGAAGCAGGGGGTCGGCTCCGATGTCGCGATTGTGCGGATTGATGGTGATTTGCAAAGACCTGCCAAAGAATTACGCCTATTGTCTTTATCAAACGCTAGCCGCATGTCCTCGGTTTTCTCGGCGTTGCCTTCTGATGCGACCGTGGATCAAGCTATTGAACGCGGTCTACCTATCGAAGTTGATAACCAACATTTTCTCATCAGTTTTTTGCCGCTACTCAGCAATGGCCAAGGCTATTACCTTGCGCTAATTGACGACACCAATAAATTCGCCAATACCAAAGCGGCCTATAAAGTGCAAATGGTAGGGTTTGCTATTTTCTGTTTTGGTTTGCTAGCGATATTCATCTATTTCAGTACGTTGCGCTTAAGTCGAAGGTTGCTCACTTTGGCTGAGCACTTACCCCTTTTGGCGCAGAAACAGTTCTTGGAATTCCGTGAGCGCAGCCAAACTAAACCACTGATTTTCCGCGACGAACTTGACGTGCTTGGTGCAGCGGCCAATCAACTCAGTACCGAACTTGAACAATTACATCAGCAAATTGAACAAAATACTCGCGAGCTTGAAAATATCGCGATGTACGATTTACTGACTGGTTTGCCCAATAGGAACATGCTGCAGTATCAATTGAAAAAGAGTTTAGCGGCTTTAGAGCGTAAGCAAGGGCAAGTCGCGGTGCTGTTTTTAGATTTAGATGACTTCAAGAAAATTAACGATAGCTTGGGGCATGCTTATGGCGATAAGTTGCTTATCGAGGCGGCCCGACGGCTTCGCGCCTGTATTCGACAAACGGATATGGCTTGTCGGTTTGGTGGTGACGAGTTCGTCGTGGTGCTCAATGATAGTGATGTTGGCGATTACCCAGCCCAAGTCGCGCAAAAAATCTTAGCAAGTTTTAAACTCCCAATAGAGCTTTCCGAGCGGCAGTTTTATGTTTCAACAAGCATAGGGCTTACTACAACTGCAACTGCTGACAGCACCGCTGATGATTTGATCCGTCAAGCGGATATGGCCATGTACGATGCCAAGGAGCAAGGTGGCGCTGATTTTCGTCTTTACGATTTACAGATGTTCCAACGTTTGTCAAAACGTCTGCAGTTAGAAAGCGAAATTAAAGATGCTATCGAGCTCAAACAATTCAATTTAGTGTTGCAACCGCAAATTGCCTTGGCTAGCGGCAAGTTGTGTTGTTTTGAAGCCTTATTGCGTTGGCAGCACCCGCAGCGTGGCATTGTTTCACCCGATGATTTCATCGACATGCTAGAAAACTCTTCACAGATGATTGAACTGGGCTATTGGGTGTTTCGTCGAAGCTTCGAATTGACTCAACTCATTATCCAGCAAGGGTTTCCGGATATTCGCTTAGCTATTAATTTGTCTGCTAGTCAGTTTTTAGATCCAAACCTTGGTAAGGTGTTGCGCGATCTATTGGCCGAGTTTCAATTGAGCGCACGGCATTTTGAATTGGAACTTACCGAGCGGACTTTGGTAAAAGACTTTGATGTCACCTTACATTCAATGAATGAGCTGAAGGAAATGGGCTTCCATTTTGCCATCGACGACTTTGGCACTGGCTATTCTTCGCTAAGTTACTTAAAGCAAATGCCGGTTGATATCATCAAGATCGATAAATCCTTTGTCTTTGGGATGCTGGAAAATGATGCTGACTTCCAAATCATTACTTCCACTATCGCGATGGTGCATGCCCTCGATCTCACTGTGGTAGCGGAAGGTGTTGAGAATAGGGCACAGCTGCAAGTGCTGAAAGAACATCAGTGTGATTTCGCCCAAGGCTATTTCTTCGCGAAACCAATGACTGAGGAACAATTGCTAGCATTCTTACGCAGTTACCCAATGAGCATCGTTGGATACTAGTTGAGAAGTTGAGAAGTTGAGAAGTTGAGAAGTTGAGATGTTGCACTAATATCGAGACAGATTAAGCTCTAATACTTATGGCAAGGCGTTTCAATTAATCTTGAGTACCATTGCCTGCGGCAAACAGCTTAGTGGATTGCAGTTGCTCTGATGCTGCACCATGACGGTCGTAAAATTCAACTTTGTTCCGACCATTATGCTTGGCTAAATACAGCGCCTGATCTGCATTTCGCATTAAATCAGCAAGACCATAACCGCTCACTTGACTCACACTCACGCCAAAACTGGCTGAGATTTTCATCCCTGGCACTATGTGATCGCAGTCCAATTGCTCGATGGCATCACGACATATTTCAGCCAACATAAGAATTTTGTCCGGTTGGCAGTCTGGTAAAGCTATGGCGAATTCTTCTCCGCCAACCCGACCAAATACGTCTTCACTGCGAATAAAGTGATTACAGATCCGCACCACCGCTTGCAGCGTTTTATCACCTGCTTCATGACCAAAGGTATCATTGATTTTTTTGAAGTGATCAAGATCGAACACAATCAAACCAATCGATTTGTGTAGCTGCTTACAACGCTTTAACTGTTTACTGAACTGAGACTCGAAATGGAATCTGTTACTAATTTGCGTTAGGTTGTCGTTCTCAGCGGCGTTTTTATAGAACAAATGGCGACGGAACAACCGATAGGCAAAATAAATCAAACCGAAACTGAGGATAACCAACACAACCACCAGTAACCGCGTGTGCTGAGCTTCCTGATTCCTTAGCTCATTTTCAAGTTCGGCTACCCTGAACTGCTCCTGCACCAATGCAAGTTGCTGATTTTTCTTCAGTAATTCGCCTTTCGCTAAGTGGTAGGCAATTTGCTGCTCTGAACGGCTATCCAGCAGAGAGCGGTCGGCCTTGAGGAAAAGTTTGTGGAATTTTAAAGCCCGAGAAATATCATTACTTTCTTCAGCAATTTGGGTTTGCAATTCATATGAACGAACCAGCGGCATACTAAAACCAAGGCTCTGACTCATTGCGTGAATTTTGTCGAGATACAGAGTTGCGCTGGTAACTTCTTTTAAGGCGTAAGAGGTTCGAGCGAGCCCCAAGTAATAATCAGCGATGAGTCGCGGATATTTCGACTGTTCAGCTGCAGCAAGACCATCCTGTAACAAGGTATATGCAGCGGCATGCTGTTGTTTGCTTTCGAGTAATTGTGCATCTAAGGCGGTCATAAAGGCTAAAGCTAATCGCTCGTTTGCGCTGGTACATGCTTGCTCTATTTCCGAAACTTGCTCACCTTCATAGGTTTCATTTCTTGAGTGCATGTTTTGCCGGTAGAGCAGGCCAAGTAGACAACTATCCCGGTCGGTCAGGGTGTTTTGTCGCGCTTGTAATATGTAACTTTGGCTTTCGTCAAATAAACCAGATTCGCTGTAGGTATAAGCCGCAGAAATGAGCACCTGCACTCGAAGTTCAGGTTTTTCGATTTTATCAATCCAAGAAAGAGCGAGATTTAGATTGGTAAAAGCTGGAACAAAGTTTCGGCTCAAGCTTTGAATGTTGGCCAAAGTGAAAGCTGCTCGAAAACGAACTTCGAGCAAAGCATCTGAATTAATAAGTTGGTTGAGCAGGGTTTCCGCTGATTTATAATTGCCTTCGATGCCCGCTTTATAACCTTCGAGCAATTGCAGCACATTAAACTGTTCGGAACTCATTTGCGATTTATGGTTCGCGAGTTCACTCATGACACGATTAAAGCTGACTCTGTCAGAACTACGAACTTTATCAGCTTGTTCTAATAAATCGTCAATTTTGCCAGCAGCAAACACTTGGCCAGCGTAAAAAGTGACCAGTATCAGTAAAATTTGCTGCCAGCGGAACAATCGCATTTTAGTGTAGGCTTACCTTTTCTTCTTCTGCCGGAGTATCGTCTTGCTCTGGACCATTTGGTTCATCAGGTGCGACAATCATAAAACAACCACGACGTGACATGCCTGCACTTGCTAATAATGCCGGTAAATCGCCGTCAAGCATAGCATCTGTTGACGCTTGGTCCAACTGGTGAGCCTGCGCTAATTGTTTGATTAGTGCTTGACGCTGCGAAGGTTCAACAGTGCTTGTACTAAGTTGCAAAAGAATTTGCAGCATATTCGACATAAGACTTCTCCATTTTCAATTAAGTGACAAACCCTGTGGGGCGTTAATGCACTATTTGCGCAGCGCCGTTAATTATGTTTTTCCATTAAGCGCTTGATAGTGATTGCACAATAGCAATAACAAACTAACTTAGTTTTTAGTAAATAGGAAGTAAAAACAATACCTTCTAGGTCTTGTATTTATTTCAGGTGCAAGGACAGGTTGGTAACAGGCGATCTCACTAAAAATCGCTTTGATTTGAGCGATTTCAAGAAATTAGGGTATGCTCGAGCAGTTCAATTCGCATTCCGAGAAACTATACAATTGAAAACAGAAAACTCACCGAGCTCTGCACGTCTAGGTAGCTTGGTAATCATCGGCACCGGCATTAAGTTAGGTTCGCATTTGTCGCCAATAAGTCTAAGTCACTTACAAAAGGCAGATGTAGTTTTTGCTGCTGTGACAGACGAAATTACTGAAATGTGGCTCCGGCAATTAAATGCCAATGTGCAAAGTTTTGCTCCTCTATATGCTGATGGTAAATCCCGTCATCAAACCTATCAGGAAATGATCGATTTGATGTTAAAGGAAGTAAGGGCCGGCAAGCAGGTTGTTGGCGCTTTTTATGGCCATCCTGGCGTGTTTGCTTACGCACCACATAAATCGATCGAATTGGCTCGCGCCGAGGGCTATTTCGCACTGATGGAACCAGGAATTAGCGCGGCAGATTGCCTGCATGCAGATTTGGGAATAGATCCGGGCAAGTTTGGCTGTCAATATTATGAAGCCAGTCAGTTTATGTTTTATCAGCGTAGAATTGACCCAACCGCTTATCTAGTGCTTTGGCAAATCGCTTTGGCAGGCGAACAAACCTACGCGCAATTCACGACTGGCGACGCACAATTGCAATTATTGGTTGAATTGCTAAGCGCTGATTACCCAGCAGAGCATCAAGTTGTAATTTATGAAGCCGCAAGCATGCCATTTGAGGATCCGCGGATGGAATGGATGCCGCTTTCGGCATTGCCGACAGCTCGTTTAACTCTGCGCAGTACGTTAGTGTTGCCGCCGAGTCAATCACTGCAGCCAAATCCCACTATGTTAGCTGCCTTAGAGCGACTCAATGTGATGGCTAGCGACTAATCCTATGGCGGATCCATTAACTATTGAGGCTGAGGTCAGCCAAATCAGCTGGACAGCGGCAGACTTTATGCTGGATTGCCCACCTTTGGTATTTCGCTTACTCGATCCTTTGGATAGCTCGGCAATTGGTGAACTTTATACCAATGGCCGTATCCAGCAATTTATTGCGCCAGCGCTGACTAAAGTCAAAGCTCATCGGCGCTTTTGCGCGCTGCGTGACGCAAATAACAGTCCTTATCCCGACAAACTTTACTTGAGCATCGCCGACAAAAACTCCAATGAGGCGCTAGGGATGTTCGCAGTGTTTAATTTTGCTGCCAATGCGGCTAGCTGCGAATTTGGCATTATGTTGACTGAAAAAGCGCAAGGCAGGGGGGTTGCACGCCATGCTTTGAGTGCAATACTTAGCCACATGCAACAGCATCTTGGCATCGTGCAAATCTTTTGCGAGATCCATCAGCAAAACTTAGCTGCACAGCGGCTGGCACGTCAATGTCAACTGCGCGTAGTTGATCAATCGAATGCACACACAGAAAACAATCTGCGCTACGTATTGGACCAACCTATTCGCCCCTGGTTGATGCCTTAAGTTGACGTATAAGTTGTCGTATACATTGGCCTATAAAATAAAAAAACCGCCCAAAGGCTAACACCATTCACTTAAGAATGTTTTGAGCGAACGGGATATCGGGTTTTACTAATACGAACGGTCCTATCTTTGGGCCGTTTTCTTTTTTCGGGGAGGATGTATCGTTTGACTCGTTCTCGCATGGC
>JAFLDV010000061.1 GCA_017302255.1 Gammaproteobacteria bacterium
TGCAAAGTTTACTCGCACCGGATGAGCAGATAGCGCAAGCTTACAAAAACTCACACCGCAGCTGGCTAAAGCAAGCCCGTGGTGCTTGTTATCCGCAAGCTGGTGAGCGTCAACCAGATGCACTAAATGCTAGCCTTTTGATGGGCATGGGGCGACTGAATAACCCACTAAATAAAGTTATTTTGGCGACTCTTGGCTTAGCAAAACAGGACGTATTGATTTATACACCGTATTTTAATCCACCACCGGCCTTAGCGAAGGCACTCAAAGCCTGTATTAAGCGTGGGGTGAAGGTGACTATCGTGGTTGGTGATAAAACTGCGAACGATTTCTACATACCGCCGACGCAGCGTTTTAGCCGAATTGGTGGTTTGCCGTATTTGTACGAGACGATTTTACGCAAGTTCGTCAAAACCAACCAAAGCTTTATTGATGCGGGCTTGTTAGACGTCAGACTTTGGAAACATGAAGATAATAGCTTTCACCTCAAAGGGATTAGCGTCGATGGGGTGAAGCACTTGTTTACCGGTCACAATCTTAATCCGCGGGCTTTTGCGCTGGATTTCGAAAATGGGATTTTAGTTGAAGATCAACTGGGTCAGCTTTCGGCAAAGTTACAGCATGAACAGCAGCAATTGTTCGTGAATACCACGCAAATTAGTCACTACAGTCAAATCGAAATGATGCGCGACTACCCAGAGCCAGTCAAAAAATTGCTCGGCAGAATTAAGGGTGTTGGTGTCGATTTGGTGCTAAAACGGCTGATTTAAAAATTTGCTGGGTTTGTTATTAGTTTCTCTGCGATGTCGCTTCTGGGCAAAATAGTGAAATGAGAGCTTCGCATCATTAAAGTTTAAAAAATTACTAAATAAAACAACAAACGCCGGTGGATGCCGGCGTTTTGCATATTAAGAGGGATGTATGTTGAACAAAATTTGGCTTCTTGCGCTATTGTGCTTGCAGCCACTTAGCGGGTTAGCGCTGGAAAAGGACGCGCTCGATGCTGCAATGCAGGCAAAAGGCTTGCGTCAATCAAGTGAATTTACCGGTATTGCAGCCATTGCGCAAAACGGCCAATTAGTTTGGCACTTCGCCGGCACCTCGAATTCATCGCCAGCAGTTTCCGGAGAGCAGCCGAACGGCATGCGGCGCACGATGTTAGACAACTTCACGCTGGCGTCGCAAAGTAAACAAATTACCGCGACGCTTGTGCTGCAGGCGATAGAACAGCAAAAACTCAGCTTGGATACCCCGTTGTCTCAGGTGTTGCCAGCCCGGGCTGCACTCTTTGCCGAGCCAATCTTAATCCGCCACTTGTTATCGCACAGCGCCGGACTCGTTAGTTTAGACAAGCCATTACAGAGCATACCTGGCAGTCAATTTGCCTACAGTAATGCTGGTTATGACCTGCTCGGCGAAGTGTTGTCCGCAGTTTATCAACGGCCTTATGCGAGCGTTGCTAACGACTTATTTGCCAAGTGCCAGCTGCTAAACACTGTGGTGCCGACCACCGAACTACCAACCAGCAAAGTGGCTCGATTGGTTCCTGGATTTATCGAGCAGGCCGGACAGTTGCAACCAGCAACGCTTGATGTGAACGACCAATATGCAGCATCTGGCCGCATAGTTAGCTCGGCCAGCGATCTTCTAAAGTTTATGCATTGTTTACACGAGACCCCATTGCTTAATGCCAATAGCCATCAGCAGATGGTGCAGCCTTATTTTGCCCGCAAGCATCGGTTTGGTAGCGTCTTTTATGGTTTTGGTTTGCAGGTAAGTGAAATTGATGGCCTGACCGAATGGAGTCACAGTGGTTATGTTGACGGTTATATCTCGACCACTTTGTATTACCCGCAAAGTAAGCTGAGTGTGGTGCTATTGGAGCCATTGTCACTGGCGCCGGATAACATGGATAGGGTATTTTATTATCACGATCAGTTACGGCTTGCGCTGCGCTCGCAGTTGTTAGCCGGTGCTTTTACTCCAGTTGCCACCAATTAAGCCGATTTTTTATTAGGAATGTTATGACGCAAACACTTGCCATCTATCAAGTCGACGCCTTTACCGACCAGTTATTCGGTGGCAACGCCGCTGCCGTGGTGCCAGTGACGCATTGGTTACCTGATGCGATGATGCTGCAAATCGCCGCGGAGAATAACTTGTCGGAGACCGCATTTGTGCGGGAAGTAGTGCCTGGCCATGTAGAAATCCGCTGGTTTTCACCGCTGACTGAAATTGATTTTTGTGGCCATGCCACCTTGGCCTCTGCCGAAGTTTGGTTTCGCTTGCAGCCTGATCTCGAATGCTTGCGGGTCAGCACGCAAAAAGTTGGCGATTTAACGGTGCAAAAAGGTAGCGATGGTTGGCATCTGATGGATTTTCCAGAGCGTTTACCGATGCCGATGACCGAAGTGCCCGCTGCGCTGCTCGCTGCTTTGCCAATAGCGCCTGTTGAGGTGTTACGGAGTACTCAAGCATGGTTTGTCGTTTATGCCGAAGCCCAGGATGTCGTGACACTAACTCCTGACCTTGCACTGTTGAAACAGCTTGGTCCTTATGATGTGGTTGTCACAGCCCCTGCGGGTAATTTTGGCGACGGGCAATATGATTTTGTCAGCCGCTATTTTTGGCCCGCCAATGGTGGTGATGAAGATCCGGTTACTGGCTCAATTCACGCCGGACTTGCGCCATATTGGGGGGCCCGATTGGCCAAAACCCAGTTGCTAGCTTATCAAGCGTCAACACGGGGTGGTGTACTACGTTTGGCGTTATCGAACCAACGGGTGCAAGTGAGTGGACAAGCGAGACTGTATTTACAAGGTCAAATTTTTATTCCTGAAGGAGCTTAGCATGGATGAAAAACAAGCCAAGGCTGTCGCGGATGCGTTGTTGACGCCAAAGACCATGGAACTTGCAGAGAAAGCCAAGAAAAAACAACTCGATGAAAAAATCTGGCAACGTAATGCCGAGCGTCGGCGTTGGGTGGTCTTAGGTGGTGTCATCGGCCTTATAGTTAATTTAGCATTCGACCGCTCTGGGATCTGGGTTGCGGTTGGTATGGCTGCAGGCTTTGCTATTGCCACTATCAAGCAGATGAAAGAGCAATCAGCCGACGGTAAACTTTGACGCTATCGCTGCGCAGGCCAAGCTTTGTGGGCTTGTGTGTGTGGCATTGGTTAATTCTTCAGCAAATAAACGGCGGGTTATCCCGCCGTTTATTTGCTGATACTTCACACTATCTGACTTCGAAATCTTATTCTTCCAAGATTGCTGGTTTAATCAGCTGAAATAATTCACGAAAGGCTTTTGGCGGCTGGTTTTTCTCCTGCTCGCGTTTGGCGTTGCGGATCAGCGTGCGCAATTGTTGGATTTCGACTTGCGGATATTTCTCAATAAACTCAGTCACTGCGTCGTTATTGGCAATCAGTTTATCGCGCCAATCTTCCACTAAATGGAATTTGCGGGTCGCTGCTTGGTTGGTGTTTCGCACCACAGCCAGCGCACGCTCAATTGGTTCTAAATCGACAGTACGCATCACGCGGCCGATAAACTGGATATGACGACGCAATGCTTCATGTTTCTTCGTCAGTTTATCTGCTAAGGCTAACGCGTCTGCTAATTCTGGTGGCAATGGGATTTTCGCCCGAGCTGCCGGGCTTAATGCCACAAGTTCTTCGCCTAAAGCCTGCAACGCCAGCATCTCTTTTTTGATCTGGGTTTTACTTTTGCCTTCTTCGCGATCCCAATCGTCGCCATGGGTAAAATCGGTAATATCTGCCATATACACACTACATTTGCTATCTAATGCCGCAAGTATATCAAAAAAGCGCCAAACTGTCCGTTTTGCTAGCGACTGTGCGCATCTGAAGTTTGGATCTGTCAAACCAGCCACCCATGAGCATTTTTAAGACCGAATATTGATCAAACTATGGCTTGAGTGACGCAGAGGACCTGTAAGGGCCTAATCAATAAACGAGGCCAGCCAGAAATTAAAAGATGGATGGCCATTTTTGGGCCATTTTGGGAAAACGAAACGAAGAAGAGGCTGTTTCTCGCGGATCTCTGGTGTCGGTCCAAGAATTCTCGAATTTAACGGAAGATATTTGGCTCAAAAATTTTCTGTTTTGGTTATTTATTTGCGGAAATGCAAAATGTTCCAACGCCAAACCGGTGGTTAGCGTGAAATGTTGAAGAAAAAAGAGAAGGCTTTTTGCGAGATTATTTAGCTACCCAAAACATCGTCGGCAGCTGTTGATGCCTTGCAGCCATTTTTGGCCAACTGTTTTGCAGAACTTTTCAATTGCAACTGCAGGGCCAACAACCTGACGAAAATCAGCTTCGAGCTTTTGACAATTCTGTAGCCAATTTCCTTGTTCGATGCCTAGCCTTGCCAAAATGGGTGGAGCATTATCGCTAATCGATCCGCGTTTATCTGGACGAATTTGGCGACCGCTCCAATCGATAAGTTCAATATAATCAGAAAGATTCATTGGAATGTAAGCGGTGTCGATAATTCCATTTCCGTCTATGAATGGTATCAAATTGCCATGAAAAGCACATTTAACATCGGCCGCCAAGTTTCTGTGAGCAATCCTCTCGGCAAAACTAGTGTATTCAGAGGTTTCCGGCGTTTCAGCAATTTGAGCCCGAATAGGGTTTAAATCGATATAAACCATGGTGTTAATAAGTGCAGCTTCATCCAAAATTGCTTGTGATTTAAATCGTCCTTCCCAAAATCTGCCACTGCATTTGTCTTCAGCATTCGCAGCTCTCGCGATATGTTCATTCAAGCAACGCATAAACCAGCTGATGCTCGTCAAGCGCTCGCGATACATTTTTGCTAATCGTTCAGCGGCCTTAATCTCTTCATCAATAACTAAATTGCCGGCAAGATATTGTTTCATTAAATCAGTCACTTGAAACACGAGGCTCCATTGTTTAAAAATGTCAGCAACCGTCCATGCGGCAGCTTTTTCAATATTGACTCTGACCAAAACGTGATAATGGTTCGTCATGATGGCATAGGCGGCGACATCAATTGCGAACATAGTCGTTAACAGTCGCAAGCGCTCAACAATCCATCCTCGGCGGTGCTCGAAGTTGCAACCATCAATTTCCCCACAAAGAAATGAACGACGTACACAGCGGTAAGTTAAGTGATAAAAAGGAGTTTCGCTCAAGGCGATTTGTTTATTACGCGGCTTTGGCATGATGTCATCCTGACAGTTTATCCATGAGCTTTAAATGTGGTTGCAAAAATGTTAAAGTCAAGTCTTGAAAAGTGGCTGTCCTATAATTGTGTATGGTTACTAGATCAATTTTCGCAAGCATTTCAGAGATAATTGAGATTTTAATTACAGGGCTTTGTATGAAATATTTGTTATTTTTATTGTTGTTGATACCTCAATTAGGTTATTGCGACATTCAACCAATCAAACTCACTGAAAACTCAATTGGCACTATGCCTATCAAGGTGAAGGATGATATTTCCCTTCAGAAAGTCAGGCAGTATTTCCCAAATTATTTGGTGCAACACGAGATCCGCATGGGAGACTCGCCGGATTTTCATGCCTTCATCGTTTCAACCTATGAGGGCGAAGAATTATTTTTCTTCATTTCTTATATCAATACCCCTGAAGACTATGAAAAAGGCGTGGTTAAACTTGATGAACTCATTGTCGTCAGCCCTCATATTCGCGACCAATATGGCATTAATCCAGGGATGCCGCTTGAGGTTGCCAATACACGGCGGAGCTCGTTAACATTTGGCGAAGGCCATATGGATTTCTACTTCGGGGGAGGGAAAATTTGGTATATGGTCAGTGTTACAGTTCCCGAGGGACAACTAATCAATCAGCAAACGGTGACCAAGCTAAATCCTATGATTGATAAGTTGAGTTGGCCTAGCCCTTGGTGGAATTGAGATAAATCAGCACCAAGATTTCGAATGATTAATGCGAAACTTTGATAACTCTATTGGATAACAACTCATGTTATCGGTCAGAAATGACCTGAAATTCATTAAGATGACTCAACATGTATTTTGCTTTCGTAGCGACATAGGATTGCGGATCCCATATGTATGCGACAATTTCGCTAGGGTCAAGTTTGTGAATAACTTCATAGCCAATACAAGGTGCTTGCGCGTAAACACGTAAATAATAACCACCTTCAATATCAAGAGACATACTTGCAGTTTGTTCTGTAAAAAATGCGATTTGTTGCATGCTTGGGACGACCTGAATAAAAAAGGATTCTGTCCTGATTTTAACATTAGGCTATGTATTGAAGGTACGAATTCCCTATATTTAACCTCTTGCAGCTAATGCTCTCTGCTCCGCTTTCGCGCTAGCTGTGGTAAGCTTGAGCCAATATCGAGTTTTTAGGATCTCCGTTGCCATGAGCAAACAATCTCCGGACATTTTTCAAGAAATCGCAGAAGTAAAAGCTGCGGTCAGTCAGGTTTTGGCACACGCCAAACAACTGGGTGCCAGTAGCGCCGAAGCTTCAATGAATCGCACCCGTGGTTTAAGTGTGGAAACCCGCCATGGTGAAGTCGAAACTGTTGAATTTAACCAAGACGGCGGCTTAGGCATTAGTGTTTATGTCGGCAAGCGTAAAGGTTCAGCGTCCACCGCTGATTTAAGCCCTGCCGCACTGAAACGCACCGTGGAAGCGGCGATTGATATCGCCCGTTATACTTCTGAAGACCCTTGTGCCGGTGTTGCCGATGCTGAATGGTTGGAGTTCACTCCACCCGATTTAGATTTATTCCACCCTGCGGATGTTAGCACCGCTGAAGCCATCGCTCGTTGTGTTGCCGCCGAAGAAGCTGCCTTTGCGGTGGATGCGCGCATTACCAATTCTGATGGCGCGTCGTTTTCATCGCACCAAGGCTTGAAAGTCTATGGTAATAGCCACGGCCAGTTAGTGGGTTATCCAAGTAGTCGTCATAGCCTCAGCTGCTCTGTAATTGGCGAAGCTGGCGATGATATGCAACGTGATTACAGCTACACCGTCGGTCGTCGTATCGAAGATTTAGCCGCTGCTGAGCAGATCGGCCGTGAAGCCGCAATCGAAACTGTGAGTCGGTTAAATAGCCGCAAACTCGATACGCAAAAAGTCCCAGTGATTTTTCGCGCCGATATCGCCAGCAGCCTGTTTGGTCACTTAGTGTCGGCCATCAGTGGCGGCAGTATCTATCGCAAATCGAGTTTTTTACTCGATAGAGTCGGCACCCAAGTGTTACCTAGCAATATCAGTATTTTAGAGCAGCCGCATTTGTTGCGCGGCCTCGCTTCAACGCCATTTGATGGCGAAGGCGTTAAAGCACACGAGCGCGAAATTGTCACCGGCGGTGTGTTAAATACCTATCTCACCACTAGTTATTCTGGCCGAAAGCTTGGTATGCCAAGTACTGGTCATGCTGGCGGGATTCATAACTGGCTGGTCAGCCATTCGGATGCCGATTTAGCCCAGCTGTTACGTGATATGGGCACCGGCTTATTGGTTACCGAATTAATGGGACAGGGCGTGAATGGCGTCACCGGCGATTATTCGCGCGGCGCAGCAGGTTTTTGGGTGCAAAATGGCGAAATCCAATATCCGGTGTCAGAAATCACTATCGCAGGCAATTTAAAAGACATGCTGATGGGGATTGCAGCGGTTGGCCGTGATGTGGACCGTCGTGGTGGCGTGTTAACTGGTTCTGTGTTGTTATCGCAGATGCAGATCGCCGGTAATTAACTGCCGTTTAAAGCAAATAACCGTCGTTTTAGCAAATAAGTACGATAGCGAAACTGGCCCTCAGCAGGGCCATTTTTTTGCTAGTTTTTATGCGCTTTCGAGTTTTACCACTACATCAATAGGGCACACTTGCACGCAAGTGGGCTCATCATAAAACCCCTCACATTCAGTGCAAAGTGCTGGATCTATCTGATAAATCTTCTTGCCGCTTTTGACCACTTGCAGCGAAATCGCGCTGTTCGGGCACTCCGGTCCGCACATATCGCAATTGATGCAATCATCCAAAATTTGCAGTGCCATTAGGCGCAACCACTCGTCAGCTGATTGCTTTCAGCCTGCGGCAACTCCCGAATAAGCAACATAAAGTGGCTGTCCTGTATCTGTAGTCCGTCCTTGTCAAAAGGTGGCTGTCCAGCTTTCTCAGAAATGTGGGTGTCCTGCTTTTGCTGCTTTTGCAAAATGTGGCTGTCCAGCATTTGCTGCATCGCTTCCGGTAGCTCGAGTTGCACGCGATGGCCTGCGCCAGCCGCGCGGCTGATGGCGTTGCCGTGTTTATCCCACAACGCCTCAAGCTGATAACGATGATTGCCCACAGGCGCCATGATGATTAAGGTGTCACCAACATTAAATTGGTTTTTCACCTCGAGCCAAATACGGCCGGTGCTTTCATCAATAGCGCCAAACTCGCCGACAAATTGCTGTTTATCGCTGCCAGATGCGCTTTTTTCATAGTTTTGCAATTCACTAATGGGGATGTGACGGCGCAAAAAACCTTCGGTATAACCCCGTGATGCCAGTCCGTCCAACTCGCTTAATAATTCTGGGTTAAACGGTTTACCAGCGACGGCATCATCGATGGCTTGGCGATAAATTTGCGCGGTGCGCGCCGCGTAATAAAACGACTTGGTGCGTCCTTCAATTTTTAACGAATGCACTTTGGCACGGGTCAGCCGGTCTACGTGCTGAATGGCACGCAGGTCTTTCGAGTTCATGATGTAAGTGCCATGTTCATCTTCAAACGCAGGCATTTGTTCGCCCGGTTTTTGCGGATCTGTCAGCAGAATAATGTCATCAATAGGTTTGCTGGCATGCAGACTGTCGCCGCTGCTGGCGGCTAAGGTGTTGCTATCTGCGGTGTCAGCATTTAAAGCGTTTTGCTGCTCTGGCACAAACTGGCCGACGGCATCTTCAGTCGCGGTAGTCACTTGGTACGGCCAACGACAGGCGTTGGTGCAAGTGCCTTGGTTCGGATCGCGTTTGTCCATGTAGCCCGAGAGTAAACAACGGCCAGAGTACGCCATACATAAAGCGCCATGCACAAACACTTCCAGCTCCATAGCTGGAACTTTTTCGCGAATTTGTTCAATTTCATCCAGCGCTAACTCGCGCGATAAAATCACCCGCGAGATGCCCATCTCTTGCCAGAATTTAACCGCAGCCCAGTTGACGGTATTGGCTTGCACCGACAGATGAAGTTCCATCTCTGGGAAATGCTGTCGCATCAGGTAGATAACCCCAGGGTCGCTGACAATCAGTGCATCCGGGCCTAATTTCACCACTTCCGCGATATCTTCGACCAAGGTATTGAGTTTGGCGTTGTGCGGCGCGCTATTTAAAACGCAGTAGAGCTTTTTGCCAAGCGCATGCGCTTCTTGGATGCCAATCGCCAGATTTGCTAAGTCAAACTCGTTGTTGCGCACCCGCAAACTATAGCGCGGCATGCCGGCATACACCGCATCGGCGCCATAAGCAAAGGCAAAGCGCATGGCTTTTAAGGTGCCGGCAGGGGATAACAACTCAGGGCGAAACGATTCCGCTTGCGACAAGTCAACAGGAAGCATTTCAGGATGAACATTAGGCGTTTGGTGATTCATGGCGATTGCTAGACTCAAAAAAAATGGCGCGAATTATCTGCGATGTCACCGATAATTTTTTTGATCTAAAACAAGCTTTGGCTAGGTTTGGTAGATGAAATCTACGCGCAAGGCGTTGGATTGATGGTTCACTTTAGTTTGTATCGATGTTAAAAAGTGGCTGTCCAAGTTTAGTTTAGTGTCAGCTTATTTAGTCTGTTTTGTCCTTTTTGCTATCTGCTTCATGTTTTGCAATGCAATAAAAAAAAAGAACATATAATCCGATAAATATCATGCCAAAGAATTTATTAGATATATGACCAACAGAGATTAAAAAAAGACCGCCAGTATATCTATAAACTTGCCAGTTTAACTCAGGCACCATCAAAGGGGATAAAAATAACCTCACCTTAGGCATAAAAGAAATTATTAGGTTATATGAATATATAAGCCCCATTTTCAAGTGCTTGTTTTCACTATTAACAGCCCAAGTAGTTATGTTGCACAAAACATAGGCAAGGCCAAGTACGGCAAAGAAAGCACCAATAGTCTGTCGCACATAATTAAAATCATATATTTCATCGTTTTTTTCTGGATCAATCATTTTATTAGACTCTTCGAACTGATCTTGGACAGCCACTTTCTTCATGAAAATAACAGCAGTCCCATGACTAAATTGACATTCCTTGTTTTGCTTCAGACCTTAACATTAATGCAACCGCGCGAAAAGGCTTGTTCTTTGCGAAGCAATTAACCCCTAGGAAATGTCCATCACAGCACCTCCAACTGATGTAGGACAGAGTTTTAAAAAGTGGCTGTCCGGCATTAGTTCGGACCTCGAACTTTAGAATGCGCTCAAGAAGTGAATTGAACTGATGTAGGACAGCCACTTTTTTCTTGAAAATTGTGGCTGTCCCAGAACTGTAGCAATCGAACGGATACTTTACCGCGCACGCGACCGATAAAATGCCAACCTAAGGCGCTGATTTCTTTAAACCAGGGCACTTTGAAGCCTGCATCTGTGACTATCACAGGTCGACAGCGTTTGGGCAGCATCGCTTGCAATCGAGTCAAAAAGGCTTTGTGCAAATGCGGGCAGGTGTAATCGGATTCAACTGATGTAGGACAGCCAC
This sequence comes from Gammaproteobacteria bacterium, assembly GCA_017302255.1. GTDB lineage: Bacteria > Pseudomonadota > Gammaproteobacteria > Enterobacterales > Alteromonadaceae > Pararheinheimera. The sequence goes on from JAFLDV010000061.1 coordinate 10,733, forward strand.
TTTTCTTCCTAAAAAAGTGGCTGTCCTCGAACTTTTAAAAAAGTGGCTGTCCTCGAACTTTGCCCAATCGAGTCAAAAAGGCTTTGTGCAAATGCGGGCAGGTGTAATCGGATTCAACTGATGTAGGACAGCCACTTTTCTTCTTGAAAAAAGTGGTTGCGCTAGAACTGTAGAATGCGATCAAGAAGTGAATAGATTTTACATATTTGCTAACTTTCAGTATATTTTCGACTTCATCTAAAAGGGAATTCTATGAAAATTATCACTTTATTTGCCAGCTCGATACTCGCCACAACTATCTTCGCCAGCACGTTATTGTTGGCTGGTTGCTCAACTGCCCCAAAAGTATTTTTAGCCAGTGCCCCTGTTGAAGTGACTGATGCCACTATTTACCAATATTGGACATTCAAAAAGACCGACATCAGTTTTGAGGTGCCAATGGAGCAGCCAAAGAAAATGGAAAAAGGTCATGTGACTATTCGCTATTTAATTGATTCGAATGGTAATGTTTCCGATGAAAAAATTATCGAGTCTGTTCCTGCGGGCAGTTGGGACGTCGCTGGAATCAAAGCACTGACTCAGATAGAGTTTGTGCCTGCCGCCAACAATGTTGCCAGAACTCCGGTGTATTACACACAAACTATAATGTTTGAATAACTCATTTTCGCACTTAAAGTGTCTGAGGAAGCGCAATGCTGAAATATCTAGTCTCACTCTTGTGTTTCAGCGCAGCGGCTCAGGCTTTTAATTTAGCCGACACTTCGGCTCAAGCGCGTCAGAGCTTTTGGCCAAACGGCGCCAAAGCGGCAGTGAGCTTATCCTACGATGATGCGCTTAATAGCCAGTTAGATAATGCGGTGCCGGAGTTAGCCAAACATGACTTTCGCGCGACTTTTTATCTGACGCTAAGCTCGCCAGCTTTTGTGAAGCGCCAAGCAGAGTGGCAGCAATTGGCAGCTGCTGGGCATGAGCTTGGCAATCACACGATCCATCACGCTTGCCAAGCATCTAAACCCGGTCGGGAGTGGGTGGCCAAAGACAAAGATTTAGAGCAGTGGCCAATAGTGAAAATCAGCGCAGAAATCCAAGCGGCGAATGCGCAGTTACAGCAACTTGATGGTAAAACCCTGCGCACTTTCACGCCACCGTGCAGTGAAACGCAAGCCAAAGATGGCGACTATTTGCCGACAGTGGCAGTGCTTTTTACTGGCAGTAAACTGCAAGGCCCACCTGTGACTTCACTGAATCAGCTGGCGGGCAATACACTACCAACTTGGTTTCCGGTCGCGCCAACATTGGCCGAGCTCATTGCTTACACCGAACAGGCGGCGCAGCACGGCACTATTGCCAGTATCACTTTTCATGGCGTGGGCGGCGAGCATCTGGCAGTCGACAACACCGTGCACCAACAATTTCTGGCCTACTTAGCGCAAAATCGCGACAAGTTTTGGGTGGATAGCTATGCCAATATTAGCCAGCATCTGCAAAAGGAGTTGTTGCAACAGCGATTGCTGAGTAAGCCCTAAATCCTAAACCCTAAGCTCTGTTGTAGCTAGCCGTCGATAGATGATAAAAACTCTGAGATTTTACTGACCAACCACTCGCTATCCTCCAGCGGTAAATCGTGGCCTGCTGTGGCATGACTAAATATCGGTGCTTGCAGCTTGTCGGCGAGCGCTTGGCTGCAAGCCGACGACACCAACGGGTCCTGCACACTCGATAAAATCTGGATAGGGCAGCTCGGAATTGCTGAAATGCGAAACCGGCTGGCGGCCCACAGTTGGCGTAAGGCATTGGCGCGAGTCACTGGGCACTCTTTGGCCCATTGCTGCCACTTTGCTAAAATCTGCGGGTTTATCGGCGAGTTCACTGTCATCTGCCAAATCAGTTGTTCACGCTGGTGCGAGGTGGTCACCAGCGCTTGCAACACGTTTAGGTAATTTTGCGGTTTAAAGCGCTGCCAAAGCGGGCTTAAGCCAGCGCTACTGCTGTTAATCAGCGTCAGTGATTTAATTTGGGAAGGCGCGGCGAAAGCCCAATCCAATGCCAGCATGCCGCCCATCGAAATTGCCACCACATCCACATTCTTCTGTTGATACTCAGGGTAACGCAGCTGCCACTGCGCTTGCAGTTGCGCGCGTAATGCCGGCACCGTGCTGGCAGAGCGCTGTTGATGCAATGCACCGCAGCCCGGTAAATCTAAACTCAGCACCGGACGTTGCAAAGTATTGGCAAGTTCGTTTGGAAAATTCAACCAGTGCCGACTTTCGCGCAATAAGCCACGTAGCAATAACACTGGGGGTTGCGCTTGGGCTTGTGCGGAGTTGTGCGCTTCGTTATGCCATGGGTTTTGTATTGAGGTCATCTCCATCGACGACTTACTCCGATTAATACCATAACGCCATCGCCTCTTGTCTGAGCATGCGTGGATACATTGAGCGTCGCCAATGCTGCTGCGACGCAGTGGCAGCTATTAAAAAATGAAACAGGGTAAGATGGGTTCTTAGCACTCGCTTCACGCGATGTGGTTTCATCGGGTGAAACATGCCCAAACTGGTTAATAGTTGGAACGGATTTTTGCGCACCCAATTCCATGAACCCATCTCTAAAGTCAGTGGCAAAAATATGCGATCGCTGGTGAGCGATTCGTCATATAAAAAATCCCATAAATCGCCATGACACATGTAATGCAACGATTGCGGCTCAAATTGATACGCCTGATGCGGGTAGCTATCAAAAAGTAGCTGGCGCAAACGATAATACTCCGCCAAATGCGGCAGCGGTTTGCGGCTTTTGGCGTAGGGGAACCATAGTCGGTCGACCTGACCAAAACCGGAGTGGCAGTCGAGCACCATGCTAAATGGGCTTTGAAACAGTTTGTCGCGCACTAGCGCAAACAGCATTTGCGTTTCGGCTTCTGGTTCAGTTGGGTTGCCGCGATACCAAGGCAGTTTTGCTGAGTATTGTTGCCCACCCACTAAAAATGCGGCCTTTTCTTCACAAGCCACCGGAGCGTTTCGCATCAAATCAACGCCGTTGCCATTGCTGCGGGTGTGCGCTGCCATACCAACTGGATTCACCATCGGCAAAAACAGCATGTTGAGCTGACTTAGCTGATGTTGTAAGCCATG
>JAFLDV010000062.1 GCA_017302255.1 Gammaproteobacteria bacterium
GATCAAGGTGACGGTAGAAGCCTATCTGGATGGCGTTCGGCGATCAGAGGTAGTCGTTGTTTTGAAGCGCAGCGCGGTTGGGCCAAAGATGCGGATCGGTGACAAGGTGACTGTCCGCATGATATCGGGCAGCATCCGCATGGATCTGGACGGCAAGTTGACCCGCATTCCAGATGCCTTTGGGATTGCGGAAGTCAAGCTCGAATCGGGCGCGACGGTGACGGGTCGGGTGACCCAAGACGGATTTATTGAGGTGGACGAATGAAATTTCGACTATTAGCAGTGATCGCGATGTTGCCAGCAATTTGCGTGGCGCAAACGATCGATAAAAACGACAATCCGGGCAGTTTATGGACGCCCTCCACGGTTAACCCGTTCCTCGATCGAACGGCGCGGCGAGTGGGAGATTTGGTGACGATCGTGATCAGCGAGCAATCGGCTGCCACCTTTACAGCGGCGACGAACATGAAAAAGTCAGATTCGAACAAGTTAAATCTCGACCTATTCTGTAGCTTTCTCAACAACATTTTGAAGCCCGCGAGCTCGGGTGCAACAAGTTCAAACGACGGATCGGGCACCACCACGCAAAACGGCAAACTCTCGGCGCGAATCACTGGCGTGATCAAAGAGGTAATGCCAAACGGGGTGATGGTGGTGGAGGCGACGCGATCTCTTGTGATCAACAAAGAACTTCAAAGCTTTAAGTTACGCGGGTTGGTCCGCCGTGACGACGTCAGTCCGGACAACACCGTGATGAGCGAGGCTCTGGCCGAGGCGGATATTCGATTTGAGGGCAAAGGAGCGATCCAAGATCGCCAGCGCCGAGGCCTTCTGACCCAAGTCATGGACTGGTTATTCTAAGATGAAACCACAAAATTTTAGTCGGCTCGTGTTGCTTGCAGCCCTGACCTCTAACTCCGTTGGGGCGATCGGTCAAGGAGCTCCGGCCAAGTCCACCGCCAAAGCGGCAAGCCAAAAGAGTCAGCTTTCAGCCGACGAATTGCGAAACCTTGGCAAAGTACCACAGCACAGTGAGCAAGGATTAGGCCTTGGCCAATTTTTAGCAAATGTATCTTTGGAGCGGTTAGGAGCTCGGCTGACGCGTGAAAATGCGGCAACTGGCGGCTTGATTACTCGGATTATCTATAAAGCGAATTGATTGTTATGCATATTGTGATTTTAGATGACGACGGAACCTTATTACGCACTTTAACGCGTCGTTTAATCGCCAGTGGCCATCAAGTTTCTAGCTTTGCGACGCCAGTTGCTATTGGCGAATTGTTGGCGCTCAAAGCTGATTGTTATGTGCTTGATCTCAGGTTTGGCGCGCAATCCGGTTTGGCTTATGTGCCACAGCTGCGACAACAATTGCCGCAAAGTCGAATTTTGGTGATGACGGGTTACGCGTCAATTGCCACTGCGGTGCAGGCCGTGAAATCCGGAGCAGATGATTACCTGACAAAACCAATGGATTTCAGTATGTTACTAGCAGCAATTCAAGGCGAAGAGCAGCCAGAACAAGAGTTAGCTGACGATGAGCTGTTATCCACTGATCAAGTCGAATGGGAACATATTCAACGAGTATTACAGCAACAAGATGGCAATATCAGCCAAACGGCCAAATTACTTGGCATGCATCGTCGTACTTTGCAGCGAAAGCTCAGTAAACATCGCCCTTGAGGCTATGCAATGACGGCGTCGCCGAAGAATGCCAATCCAATCTAGCGTCCAAACGAAAACGCCGCAGCAAAGCTACGGCGTTTTTGATCATGTCTTAGCAAAGCTAAATACTTAGGGTTATGCCCGTTGATTTGCCCAAGCCGCCGCCTGTGCTTGACTGTGTCTCGCGGCTTTTGCCGCAGCAATTTGTTGTTTTGCCAAAATCGCCAAATCGGCGTGAATGCCGCCAGCAGTTACTAACCGCCCCGCGCCAGGACCTTTGAGCACCAATGAATTGACTTGGTACCAATCAGATTCAATGACAAAGACGTTATCACAGGCTTGAATTGCCGCTAGCGGGTGATCGGCAGCCACGGTCAATAATTCGACTTTGGCCAGCACGCCAGCGTCGGTCACCGCCAAAGTTGCGGCATATCGCAGCACTTTGCCTTGGCTTTGCGCTTGCTGGTAAGTCGTTGCCATAAAATCATCGAGAATGGCGCGCTGTTGCCAAAAATCGTTCCAATTCCCCTCACCCAGCCCCGCGGGCAGCAGCGGTGTTAGCGTGATGTCATTGATATCTAAGCTCAAACCAAGCTCACGCGCCAACACTAATAATTTGCGCTGAACATCCTTGCCGGATAAATCATCGCGAGGATCTGGCTCCGTTAAACCGCCGGCCTGCGCTTGCAACACAAACTCCGAAAATGGTGCGCTGCCGTCGTATTTACATAACAGCCACGATAACGTGCCGGAGAAGATACCGCTAATTTGATGGATCCGGTCACCGGAGCTCTGCAGCTCCTGCAAAATGCGTTGTACCGGTAACCCTGCGCCAACAGTCGTATTGGCAAGCCAGCTCACCTGTTGCTCGGCTACCGCCGCAACTATCCGCTGATACTGCGGAAGTGGCAGAGTAACCCCCTGTTTATTGGCGCTTATCAGATGACAGCCGGTCTGAATAAATTCAGCATAATCTTCGGCAAAACTGCGGCTTGGCGTGATATCCACCAGCACCTTCGGATCGGGTAAACCGGTCAGATAATCTATTAAATCTTGCTTTTGGTATGCCGGGGCGTCAGCCAAGCTTTGCTGCCAAAGCTGTGTATCAAGTTGATCGCTTAAACAGGCTTGGCGTGAGTTAAACACGCCAACCAAACGTAGTTCAATTTGTCCGGCATATGCTTGCTGCTGTTTTGCCAACAAAGCCAAAAATTCTGAACCGACATTACCGGTCCCAGCCACCACAATATTTAAACGCACTGTCGATGGCAGTAGTAACTGATGCAATTCTGTAAGCTCAGCCGCAGTCAGTGCAGGATTAAACAACCACAGCGCCAACTCATCGTCCTGAAAACTATGTGCTGGTTGCTGGCGTTCTAACCAATGCGCGGCTTGCAGTGATAATTGACGTTGCTGGCGTGCTGCAGGTTTTACCCAAGCCACCGCATAGAATTGCTCAGAACTAACTCGAGGGTAAATCTGACGTTGACCTAAATAAGTTAGCACTGCCTCTAAGTTTTTCTGGGCAAGAACCCACTGTTTTCCATGACTGCCTGGAGCTGCGAAGACCGCAACTTGCAGTGCATTAGCGACTGTGGTTGCCAACAAGCGACATTGGCTTGGCAAACTTAATAACACCACATCAGCTAAATCAGTAACAAACTGCACTTCAATCGCCGATTGACGACTCACCCGACAGCCAGGTTGGCTTGGCTCATAACTAGAACGCACTACCAACTCGGCGTGAAAATCTTGCAGCGGACTTAAAGTTTTTGCATGCAGTACCGGATTGCCCAGTGCCGCGAGTCGGGTAGCTTGAGACCATGGCACTTGTCGATAAGCTTTGGCTGACGGCACTTTGCGAGGATCAGCACTGTAAATAGCGTCGACGTCTGTCCAAATATGGATAGCTTGCGCTTGCACCAAACGACCAATAATAGTCGCTGAATAATCGCTGCCATTTCGACCTAAGGTGATGCTATTACCCGCTAAATCTCGGGCAATAAACCCAGTGATCACTGCAAAGCCGTCCTTGCGCTGGGCTTGCAATAACTCGCCTGATGACTGCCATTGCACTTCTTGATTTTGCTCTGAGGTAGTATCTAGTCGCAAAAAGTCACGCGCATCAATCGCTTGCGCTTCAGCACCGCGCTCGAGCAATAATTGACTCAACAGCAGTGCAGATAATCGCTCCCCCACAGCCAAAGCATCATTAAATGCACCTTGTTTTGCCCATGTCGGCAGTTGATCCAGCCAGAGAGACAATACATCAAGCGCCACATTGGTGTTAGCAGGTGCCAAAGTTCTAGTAACTAATAACCGCAGCGCTGAACTCAGCTGCTGGTGTAGTTGGCCAAAAAGCGTGTCGTTTTCGCTCGCTGCTAATAAATCCAGCAGGTGATCCGTAGTATCGCCAGGGGCCGACACCACAACCACAGCTTTTGGCTGCGGTTGGCTTAACAGAATATCTGCGACCGCATGAAAACGTTCAGCGGTGGCCAAACTACTACCACCAAATTTATGAACAATAACCTTATGTGCGTCGTTTGACGCTGAATTCAATTGCGCAACCATGAGAAATTACCAAAAAGCGGCGAGAGCCGGATTAATACGAAACTGTTGATCAGTTGCTTTTGCCGTTGATTCGACCGCAGATCCTGCAGGCTTACGCGGGGCCGATTTACCTACGACAGCTTCAACTGCCGCAAAAGCTTGCGCTAAATCAGCCAGCAGATCTCGAGGATCTTCAATACCAACCGACAACCGAATTAAAGTTGGACCAAGGCCTGCGGCCTTTTGCGCTGCAGCGTCCATTGAAGCATGAGTCATTGAGCCCGGATGACAGATTAAACTTTCGATGCCGCCAAGTGATTGCGCCAAGGTGAAACAGCGCAGTGCATCAAAAAACACCGCCAGCAACGATTCATCAGTTGCTAAATCGAAACTGACCATCCCGCCGAAGCCATGTTGCTGAGCCTTAGCAATCGCGTGCCCCGGATGATCGACTAAACCAGGGTAATAAACTTTACTGACCAGTGATTGCTGTTGCAGGAACTCCACAACTAAAGCCGCATTTTCCTGATGCGCTTTCATCCGCGGCAGCAAGGTCCGGATCCCACGTAGAGTTAAATGCGAGTCAAACGCTCCAGCAGTTAAACCTAAACAGTTAGCCCACCATTTCAAATCGTTACCAATTGCCAAATCGCGGCAAATTAACGCACCACCGACGATATCACTGTGACCGTTTAAGTATTTGGTCGTTGAATGCAGCACTAAATCAGCACCCAGTGCGATTGGATTTTGCAGGATCGGTGACAAAAAAGTGTTATCAACCAGCACCAAAGATTGCAGCGTTTTCGCCAAGTCACAGACTGCACGCACATCGGTAATTTGCAGCAAAGGATTACTTGGCGTTTCCAGCCAAATCAGTTTTGGCGCGGCGGCTTTCACTTGCTCCTGCCAGTCTGGCAGTTGGAAATTCACAATCACCAATTTAAAGGCTTGCTTACGCGCCGCTAAGTTGGTGAATAACCGATAACTACCGCCGTAACAATCATGTGGGATCACTAAAGTATCTGCTGGCGACAGCAACTGCAGAGCCAGCACACAGGCTGACATCCCAGTGTTAGTGACAATAGCCTTAGCGCCGCCTTCTAACTCACACAGCGCATCAGCTAATAAATCGCGTGTTGGATTATTCGAACGCGAATAATCATAAGCGCCAGGCTGGCGAAAACCTTTTAATTCATAAGTTGAGGTCAAATACATCGGTGGCGTCACAGCACCGTAAGCAGGATCTTGCGCGATCCCAGCACGAGCAGCGATGGTAGCAGAGTGACGATTTGACATGATGAACCTCAAATTAAGACGTTTAGACGTCTAAAAGTATACAGGCGCAATTTAAGATGTCAAAACATTTAGACGTCTAGCGTGATTATTTCTTGCACATTATTTGTCACAGGGCGTATAAAGATATAAAATTTCCGGTCTTCGCGAATTCGCGCACAATTAAAAAAACAAAATCAAGGTACAACTATGGCAAAGTGGAATGGTGAATATGTTCACCCCTATGCAGAACACGGTAAGAAATCCGAACAAGTTAAGAAGATTACCGTCTCTATCCCGTTAAACGTATTGAAAGTGTTAACCGATGAGCGGACCCGTCGTCAGGTAAACAACTTACGGCATGCGACCAACAGCGAATTATTATGCGAAGCGTTTTTGCATGCATTTACCGGCCAGCCATTACCAGCTGATGAAGATTTGCGTAAAGATAATCCGCACCAAATTCCAGTAGAAGTTCGCAACATCCTGACCCAAATGGGCAAACCAATTCCGGTTATTCAGGAAGCGGAATCAGACGAAGAATAATCATTAGATCATTATCAGCCCAACACCGATAAAAAATCAGCTGAAATGACCAACAGGGATAACAAAAAACCCGCGATATTCGCGGGTTTTTTTATGGGCTTAGCACAGCTTAAGGCTGCATGTAACCCGTCGGCATTGGTATACGCGCAACACCAGAAGCAACTGCTGCATCAGCAACAGCTTTCGCGACCCGCGGTAACAAGCGCGGATCCATTGGTTTTGGAATGATGTATTCCTTACCAAAGACTAAACTGGTCACTTGTGATGCGATCAGCACAGATTCTGGTACCGGCTCTTTGGCGATAGCTCGAATCGCATGGACTGCCGCGATTTTCATCTCATCATTAATCACGCTTGCCCGCACATCCAAGGCGCCGCGGAAAATGAACGGGAAACACAGCACGTTATTCACCTGATTCGGATAATCCGAGCGGCCAGTCGCCATAATCAAATCAGAACGAACTGCATGAGCAAGTTCAGGTTTGATTTCTGGATCTGGGTTCGAACAGGCGAAAATTACTGGATTATCTGCCATCAGCTTTAACGCTTCTGGTGGTAATACATCTGGGCCTGAAACGCCAACAAACACATCAGCACCGTCAAGTGCATCTTCCAAAGTCCGTTTGTCGGTGTTATTGGCAAATAAAGTTTTGTATTTATTCAAATCGTCACGACGAGTATGAATAACACCTTTGGTATCAAGCATGTAGATGTATTCGCGTTTTGCGCCACACTTAATCAACAATTCCATACAGGCAATCGCAGCAGCACCAGCGCCCATACAAACGATGGTCACTTTGCGAATATCTTTGCCTTGGATTTCTAATGCATTGAGTAAACCGGCGGCAGTGACGATAGCAGTACCGTGCTGATCGTCATGGAAAACTGGAATATTACAGCGTTTAATCAGCTCTTTTTCAATCTCGAAACACTCTGGCGATTTGATGTCTTCCAGATTGATGCCGCCAAAAGTATCAGCAATATTTGCAACGGTATTGATGAAATCTTCTGTAGTACGGTGTGTGACTTCGATATCGATTGAATCTAGGCCGGCAAAACGTTTGAATAACAACGCTTTACCTTCCATCACTGGCTTTGAAGCCATAGGCCCTAAATTACCTAAGCCGAGGATCGCAGTGCCATTACTAATTACAGCTACCAAGTTTCCTTTCGCTGTGTATTTGTAGACATTGTCGATGTTCTCAGCGATTTCCCGGACAGGCTCTGCCACTCCAGGGCTATAGGCCAACGCCAAATCTTTCACGGTCTCGGCGGGCTTACTAATCTCAATACTGATTTTACCGGGCTTCGGCTCGGCATGGTATTTTAAAGCGGCTTTCCTGAAATCTGACATGGGTAGAGGTCCTGACGCAATGCCCTACAGGTCAATTGCCTGTGAGCTTTTAGTTGTAATTGCCAATCTTTCACAAGTTTTCCTGCAAAAGGCCGCTTATTCTAAAGAGCCTGCACAGCGAATTAAATCGATAACTTTCTGATCGTACCACTCGCTCGAATTCATCAGTCACCGAATTATCAGTTGCCCACCACAGCAGCAGCTGACACTGCACATTATTTGTTCAAAATAAGAGGTCATCGAGTTATAACAAGATTTGACGAAGGAGCCAAGCAAAATCTACCAACTGGTTAGACCAGAAAGGACCAATTTCTATTGCTGATTTTTAGAGTGGAAATGGGAAGAGTCAGAAACAACAAAGGCACCCTAAGGTGCCTTTATCGGTATTTCGCGCGGTGTTCTTATGCAGAACCCAATACTTATTTAGAACCAAGTACTGCGAAACGTTTTTTGAAGCGGTCAACACGACCACCTACGTCTAGAACTTTTTGCTTACCAGTGTAGAACGGGTGGCAAGCTGAGCAAACGTCCAAGTGGATGTCTTTGCACAATGAAGAACTAGTTTTGAATGAATTACCGCAAGTACAGGTTGCAGTGATTTCTTTGTATTCTGGGTGGATACCTGGTTTCATGGCTTACCTCGTTGGGCCGTATCGCAAAATGATCAGCTTTGCTGTCAAACACCATACGTATTTCAGTTAATTTAGGGCGCGTAGCTTAATAGATCAGCAATTCATACGCAACAAAAATTGCCGGCTATCCCGAAAATTATTGGGCTTTTTGCCAACATAAAAAATAGGTCTGTTCAGTGCCTCCGACACTTTGTACACTGCCCACAGCATAACTATCGGATCATCCTTGTGCCTGTCATTCGCGTTGCTTTACCGGTACCCCTAAGGTATCACTTTGATTATCAAACAGATAGCTCACAAACTGTCTGTATCGGTGCGCGGGTACGCGTGCCATTTGGTAAACGCGAACTTATCGGGATCGTTTGGCAAATTGATCCGCCAGACCAGTTTAGCGCAGAGCTGAAACAAGTACTTTCAGTGATTGATGCAGAATCTATCTTCAGCACTGAACTCCGTGACTTATTAAGTTTTGCCGCCGATTATTATCATCATCCACTTGGTGATGTGCTGGTCAGTGCCTTGCCAGCATTGCTGCGCGAAGGTCGCAGTTTGTCTGATGAAAAACAACGGGTGTTGCAGTTAACCACAGCCGGGCAAACGGCTAGTGCTTTGGACTTCAAACGCTCAGCCAAACAGCTGCAATTGTGGCAACTACTGCAACAAAACAACCTTAGCCAAAGCGACGTGCATGCACAAGAGCTGGCGAACGCGGCAAAACAGCTTGAGAGCAAAAATTTAGTTGAGTGGCTGAGTGAGCCTTATCAACCTTTTCTCTATCAACCGGAACGTCAAAAAGCGCTACCGCTTAATCCTGCGCAAGCACTCGCTGTTAGCGCAATTACCCAAGCGGCAGGCTCATTTAGTCGGTTTTTACTCGAGGGCGTCACTGGTTCTGGCAAAACCGAAGTGTATTTGCAATCCATCGCGCCGATTTTGCAACAGGGCAAGCAAGTGTTGGTGTTAGTGCCTGAAATTGGGCTTACTCCGCAAACTTTGGCGCGTTTTGCCGAGCGCTTTGCCGTGCCAATGCAGGTTTGGCATTCCAATATGACCGACCACGAGCGGCTCACGGCCTGGCAGCGCAGTAAAAGTGGCGATGCAGCGATCACCATAGGCACCAGATCTGCGCTATTTCTGCCATTCCGACAATTGGGTTTACTGATTATCGATGAAGAGCACGATGGCTCTTTAAAACAGCAAGATGGCTTTCGTTACCACGCTCGCGATTTAGCTATCAAACGGGCTGCTATCACTAGTTGCCCTATCGTATTAGGTTCAGCAACGCCAAGTTTAGAGTCGCTGCACAATGCCTTGCAAAAGAAATTTAGCCATTTGCAATTGCCGCAACGAGCAACCTCGCAACAGGTCCCGAATATTGAGTTGGTCGATTTAAAACAACAGGTTTTGCAACACGGTTTAGCAGGACGCACAGTCGAAGCTATCAAACGCAGTTTGCATCGTGGGCAGCAAGTGATGTTGTTTTTAAATCGCCGCGGTTTTGCTCCTGCCTTGATTTGCCATGAATGTGGCTGGCTCACTGATTGTCCACATTGCAGCGCTTTTATGACTTTTCACAAACAAAGTCGGATGCTGGTTTGTCATCATTGCACTACCACCAGAGTGGTCCCGCATCAATGTGGTCAATGTGGCAGTACCCAATTAGTGCCAGTAGGCAAAGGTACAGAACAGCTTGAGGAGCAACTGGCAACCTTATTTCCAGAGGTTTCTATCACTCGCTTAGACCGTGACAGCACCCGTCGTAAAGGTTCGTTGGAGCAACTACTCGCAACCATTCAACAAGGCGAACCACAGCTGATTGTCGGCACTCAGATGCTTGCTAAAGGCCATCATTTTCCCAACGTCAGTCTTGTTGTGGTTGTTGACGTTGATGGCGCTTTGTATAGCAGCGATTTTCGGGCATCAGAACAATTAGCTCAGTTATTGACCCAAGTTGCGGGCAGAGCTGGTCGCGGTGATGTCGCAGGAACTGTGCTACTGCAAACCCATTATCCAGGCCATCCGCTCTTGCAAGATGTGATTCAAAATGGTTATAGCGCATTTGCACGAAGTGCCTTGCTGGAGCGCCAACAAACTAGGTTGCCGCCTTACATGCACATGGCCTTAGTCAGCGCGCAAAGTGAAGATCCACAAATTTGTCCTGCGTGGCTAGGTCAGTTGCAACAATTTGCCCAGCAACATGCGCCGATGGTGCAATTGTTGGGACCACTGCAGCCTCCGCTTGAACGCAAGGCCGGCAAGTATCGTTGGCAATTACAATTTTTTGCCAATGAACGACGAGAACTGCATCAGTTACTGCAAGCATTAATCCCGTTTGCTCAAGGCTTGCCAGAGCATCGGCGCTTAAAATGGCAACTTGATGTTGATCCATTAGATTTAAACTGAATTGGTGCGTTTCTTTTTAGCGTAGATTGAGTAGAATGCTTTTCCACTTTGTTTTGAAAGTTAATCAATTTCTGTTATGCCACAACGCGATTATGTAAAAGCCGGAAGACCACAACCGCGCCCCCGCAAAAAAACCAACGCAAAAAAGCCTATGCCATGGGTTCTGATTGCGGTGGTTGTGGCATTGCTGTTAGTTTTTGCTGGCTTTTTATGGCATATCTCCCATCGGCCTGGTGCCGACGAGCTTGCTGCTGCGGCACAACAACCACAGACGACACAAACCAAAGCAGAAGAGTTACCGCCCAAACCTGCGAAAGAGCCTTATACCTACATCACTGAGTTAGAAAATAAAGAAATTCAAGTGGAAAAACAGGAGCTCGTCGCAAAAGCTCCGGTGTCAGTTTACTGTGGAGCCTTTGCGCAGAAAGAACGAGCTGATGAATTAAAAGCGAAAATTGCCTTCCACGGCATTGCCGCTGAGATAAAAAACTCTAGCGGAAAATTCCGCGTGATTTTAGGCCCTTACACTAGCAAACGTGTCGCGCAGAACGACAAGAATAAGTTACTCCGCGCTAAAGTAGCCGATTGTTACGTGCCTTAAGTCGTTGTTGGCTTCGCCACAACGACTGGCATTCATTTGCTAATCAATTGCTACGATTCGCTTGAAATCTTCCAGCCATTCCCCCATATCTTCGTCATAGTTAGCAACAAAAGAACTTACTCGATGACCACTATTGTTTCCGTTCGCCGTGATGGCCATGTCGCTCTTGGCGGCGACGGTCAAGTTACCTTGGGCAATACCGTAATGAAAGGCAATGCCCGCAAAGTTCGACGTTTATATCATGGCAAAGTGCTTGCTGGATTTGCCGGCGGTACTGCTGATGCCTTCACTTTATTTGAACGTTTTGAAGCTAAATTGGAATTGCATCAAGGCCATTTGATGCGTGCTGCCGTAGAACTTGCAAAGGATTGGCGTACCGATCGCATGCTGAGAAAACTGGAAGCGCTACTCGCCGTCGCTGACGCCAATTGCTCCCTAATCATTACTGGTAATGGCGATGTTATTCAGCCTGAGCAAGATTTGATTGCTATCGGGAGTGGCGGACCGTTTGCCCAAGCCGCAGCCACAGCCCTGTTGAACAACACCGAACTTGCCGCCAGCGATATTGTCGAAAAAGCGCTGACCATTGCCGGTGATATCTGTATTTACACCAATCAACATCACACAATTGAAGTATTGTAAAAGGCCCAGTTATGTCTGAAATGACTCCTCGCGAAATAGTCCATGAACTGGACCGCCATATCATCGGCCAACACGACGCTAAACGTGCAGTCGCCATCGCATTACGTAACCGTTGGCGTCGCATGCAGCTAGATCCTGCATTACGCCAAGAAGTAACACCAAAAAATATCCTGATGATCGGCCCAACTGGTGTTGGTAAAACCGAGATCGCTCGCCGCTTAGCCAAACTTGCCAATGCGCCGTTTATCAAAGTTGAAGCGACCAAATTTACTGAAGTTGGTTATGTCGGCAAAGAAGTCGACAGCATCATTCGCGATTTAACCGACAGCGCAGTAAAGATGGTGCGTGAACAAGAAGTGGTGAAAAACCGGTTCCGCGCAGAAGAAGCCGCTGAAGAACGTATTCTCGATGTGTTGTTACCACGAGCTCGCAATAGTTGGGGCGAACCTGATTCGGCAGATACTGACTCGAACACTCGGCAAATCTTTCGCAAAAAGCTGCGTGAAGGCCAACTCGATGATAAAGAAATCGAGCTAGATATGGCATTGCCGGCCATGGGTGTGGAAATCATGGCTCCGCCTGGCATGGAAGAAATGACCCAACAATTGCAGTCTATGTTTCAAAACATGGGCAGCGATAAAACCAAAAAACGAAAACTTAAAATCAAAGATGCACTGAAGCAATTGATTGACGAAGAAGCCGGAAAATTAGTAAATCCGGAAGAATTAAAAGCCAAAGCGCTTGAAGCGGTCGAGCAAAATGGCATCGTGTTTATCGACGAAATCGACAAAATCTGTAAACGTGGCGAAAGCTCAGGCCCAGACGTGTCGAGAGAAGGCGTGCAACGCGATTTATTACCGTTAATCGAGGGCTGTGCGGTCAATACCAAACACGGGATTGTTAAGACCGACCATATCCTGTTTATCGCATCAGGTGCCTTTCAGTTAGCTAAGCCTTCAGATTTAGTCCCTGAACTACAAGGGCGCTTACCGATCCGAGTTGAACTGAGTCCACTAACCGCAAACGACTTCTCTCGGATTTTAACCGAACCGAAAGCATCATTGGTTGAGCAAACAGTCGCGATGCTGGCAACTGAAGGTGTAAGTTTAAGCTTCACTGACGACGGTATTGCCCGCATCGCCAACGCTGCTTGGCAGGTTAACGAGCGCACCGAAAACATTGGTGCCCGTCGTTTGTACACCATTATGGAGCGGTTGTTGGAAGATGTCTCGTTTGGCGCAGCCGATCATCAAGGTCAATCCGTGGTCGTCGATGCCAATTATGTCGACGACCATTTGGCGGCCTTAGTGCAAGATGAAGACCTCAGCAGGTTCATTCTCTAATGCATCAGGTCACTCGGCTCCATTATCATCGCCATAGCAAATTACTGGACGTGGAGTTTAGTGATGGCGTTATGGCAACTTTTAGCGCCGAAATGCTAAGGGTGCTGTCGCCATCAGCTGAGGTGCGTGGTCATGGCAAACCGGTTTTGGTTGCTAACAAAAGAGACATTGGGATCAGCAATATTCTGCCGGTCGGTTTGTACGCCGCGAAAATAGTCTTTGATGATGGCCATGACACTGGACTTTATAGTTGGCATTATTTTCGACAATTACACGAACACGGCGACAGCATGTGGCAAGACTATCTCGATCGCTTGCAACAAGCCAATGCCGTTCGCGAAACAAAGCTAGATATTCGGATTAGCAGCTGAGCAGCTGATTGAACCTCGAATTAGAGCCCGCCACCCGCAAAAAACAAAGCCAGCATTAGCTTAACACCGATCAGTTAAGCAACTTTTTTAGCTGATCGGTTGACCGATCCTCTGGTTGCTTCAGAATACCCTCATCACCGTCCGGTCATGAGGGTATTTTTTTGCTGCAACATTGGTTACTTGATACA
>JAFLDV010000063.1 GCA_017302255.1 Gammaproteobacteria bacterium
AACAGCAATTGAACGCTTAGGGGGGCTGAAGCCATTTCACCAGTTCAGGGAAATGATCATGTTTCGCTGCAGGGTGAGTCAGCATTGAGATGTGGTCGTAATCTTCAGCATTGCCATGCGCCCTCCCCAATAACCTGAACTCTACAGCCGCCAATCCTGCCTCACGCATAAAATGTTGAACATCAGTCGCATGACCAAGCACTTTGTCGTTCACTGCGGCAATAAATTGACTTCTTGGCCAATCAACAACCTCACGTCCGGCATGTTCATAGTCAAACCCGTCAGTTACATCACAAAAAGGCGACGGCTTAATCCAAGCGATGGTGTCCAACAGATATTGGGTCGGCTCATCATCCGCACCCAATTTCAGTTTCTTCGCCGGCAAATGACCAAATTTGCGGCATAACCAAGGCGCGAGGCGGTTCCACACCAAGTCAATTTGTAACTTGCGTTGTAAACTTTGCACGGTGATCTGCCGTTTTGTTCCAAAACATACCAGCGTTTGCACTTTATGGCGAAGATGCGCAAAGCGTAAAAGGCTAGCAACCAACACCACACCACCCCATGAATGACAGATAATGTGCAAAGGTTGCTGATGCTGCTGATAAAGCGCATCAATCAGCGCTGGGATATCCCCACAAATTAGCTGATTCTGCGAGTGGGCCAAGCCATCTTTGACCGTTGGTTTGGACAATCCACGGCCGGCAAAATCTGCACAATAGGTTGGGAAACCCTGATCAGCCAGAAAGCAGCCAAGCCCTTTACCTGATTGACTATAGAAGATGCGACCATTCTCAATAGCACCATGTAACATCAACACCGGTGCTTGCGAAGGCTTCAGCGGCAGCAGATTGCGAAGATGAAGCTTGTACTGGCCTAAATCGAGATAACTTGAGCTTTGTGAATGCTTCATAAGCGCCAATCTTGTTCATCCAACGCATAAAGCAGTTGTAATAACGAGCCTTTGCGGATTGCGACCTTGGCTTTAGCCTGCACTACCGGTTTTGCGTGAAACGCAACCCCAAGCGCAGCTGCAGCCAACATTGGCAAATCATTCGCACCATCGCCGATTGCGACTGTTTGCGCCGGACTAATCTGGTACTTTGCCGACTGCTCCGTCACCACTTGCGCTTTACGATCCGCATCGACAATAGCGCCAATGACCTCGCCGGTCAGTACCCCGTCGACGATGGAAAGTTCATTCGCAAATGTCGCGGTGAGGGCTAATTGTTCGCGCAAGGCATTGGTAAAATAGGTAAAACCACCGGATGCAATCATCACCCGCCATTGACGGGCTAACAAAGTTTCAACTAGGTCGGCTAAACCTGGCATTAAAGGTAGATCGGCAAGCACTTTTGCCAGGATCTCTGACTTTGCACCTTTAAGCGCTGCAACACGCTCGCGCAAACTCATCGCAAAATCGAGTTCACCGTTCATCGCGCGCTTGGTGACTGCCGCAACTTGCTCGCCTACCCCAGCTAAGGCAGCGATTTCATCAATACATTCGATTTGGATGGCGGTGCTATCCATTTCCATGACTAATAAACCGGGTTGGTTTAGTAAGACTGGTGCGGCTAAGCAAACCACTTCAAGCTGCCAGCTAGCGGCGAATTCTCGGATCTGCGCAACGCAAGCATCAGATATCGCAGTACTTAAACGCAATTCAACTGTGGCGGGTAAATCGGCATGCACTAGGCGCTCGCTAATTTGAATTTGTCGCTCAGAAGTGTTCAGTAAAAGCTGCAACGCATCTAACATTATTGCATTAAGCTTACCGGCAAAAAATCTGACTACCGCTTGTGCCGGTTTTTCTTGCGCTGTACTGAGGCAAAAGCCTTGTGTAGTTGCCGCAACTTGCCAAGTTTTTTCCTGTAGCAAAAGCTCGGCTAATCTATCTTGCTCGGGGCGCTCCCGGTTCCATTCCCAGAAAAAGCTCACTGTTTCACCTGTACTTCTATTAGTCTCTCTGGCATTCTACCGACAAAATTCAATGTCTGTCAGTCTGTTCTGTTGATAAAATGAAATCATCTGCTGCGAAAAGTCGGAAAAAGCCGGCGTTATTGTTTCGAAGCCTGCAATTTTTGCTGGCACTAATCGGCTGCCTAGCGCTGAGCCATTGGTGGCAACAAACCGATCGTCAAGGTGAACAATTATTTGCCCAGCAGAGCTCAGTGTTAATGCGCGAAACGCTAAAAGCATTAGCGCAAACAGCAGCCTACTTGATTGAAAACGACCAACTTGAAGGCCTTAAGGCGCTCACCCAGCAAATGGCGTCTAACCCGTATTTGCACGATGTGGTCGTTTACGATGCCAATGGCGTGCGCCTTAGCGAATCAGGCGAAACTGAACCCGCTAATTTACTGTTTGCGCCACAACACAGCGTGGTACTTCAACCAATGGTTCAAGAGATTTATCAGAACAAACAATTACTTGGATACATTCGAATCAGCTTAAAACAAGAAGCTAGTTTTGGAACTGTTTCCGGCAATTGGCATGAATTGATGAGCCAATTAATGTGGATGTGCGCTTTTGCGATAGTGATTGGTGTGATGTTGCGTAGTAGCTTGCAGTGGTTATCGCATCATTTAGTTAGTAACCGACAATTGCACCATGCTGCGATGGATAGCCAAGAGCATATGCCTTCTGAACACTTTCAAGCGCAGCAGGCGGACAACACCGCAGTTATCAAACCAAATCAGTCTGATTAAGCTTAAGTGCGTCGAGGGTATTAAGCCAAAGTGCCTGTTGTAATTGTTCACTTGGCTCACTTCTTAAGGTCTGCAAACATGCAAACACTTCAGCTAAATGCGCTGGAGTGTTGATTTGCCCTTGCCCCCCTGCAAGAGGCATCGCAGGTGCATCAGTTTCTAAAACCAAAGCACTTAACGGCAGTTTTTGTACGGTATTTCTGGTTTTCTGCGCTCGTTCATAACTGATAGTCCCGCCGATCCCAAGCTTAAATCCTAAATCAATAAATGCAGTTGCCTGCGCATAACTACCTGAAAATGCATGCAAAATACCACCATGCGAAAACTGCTGTCGTTTCAGTTCTGCCAATAATTGCGGCTGGCTTTTGCGATGATGCAAAATTATGGGTTTGCTAAAACGATTGGCGATGGTCACTTGGGCAGAAAATAATGCTTGTTGAGCACTGAAGGTAGATTGCTCTAGGGCGAAATCTAAGCCAATTTCGCCTACGGCGCAGATCTGCGGGTGCGAATGCAGCATGGTCTCTAAAGAAGTTAAGTCATCAAGTTTAGCTTGAGCTGCCCACCACGGATGGACACCCGCGGCAATGAACAAATTGGCCTGTTGCTGACTTAGCGCTAAAAGGCCTTGCCAATGCGCTGCCGATACCGCGGGCACTAAGCAAGCTGCAACGCCAGCTGCTTGCGCCCGCGCCCAATGAGCATGCCAATCCGCAGCAAGCTCAGGGAGGTCAAGATGGCAGTGACTATCAAACAGTCGGAGCAATTAGGGACACAACCGCTCAATTTGCCAAGCATCGTCGGCTTGGCGCTGATACATAAAACGGTCGTGCAGACGGTGTTCACCACCCTGCCAAAATTCAATTTTTTGCGGCACCACTAAAAAACCACCCCAAAAAGATGGCACTGGCACTTCGCCATGTTCGAATTTGTGCTTTATCTCTGCGAATTTTTGCATCAAGGCTTGGCGAGTAGAAACTGGCCGGCTTTGCTCAGATGCCCAAGCCGCCAACTGACTTTCTTTAGGTCGCGATAAAAAGTACTTGAGTACTTGAGTGTTAGATACCCGCTCTGCTGTGCCGTAGACGATGACTTGGCGCTCTAATGGATGCCACGGAAAATGTAAACAAACTTTCGGATTGCCGGCAAGTTCTGTCGCTTTGCGACTGCCGAGGTTCGTGTAAAACACAAAACCAGCTGAACTAACGTCTTTCAACAGCACTAGACGCTGCGAAGGTTGCCCTTGCGCATCCACAGTGGCCACGCACATTGCGGTAGGATCTGGTAATTCTGCGGCAATAGCATCTTGTAACCAACGCTCGAATTGCACAAAAGGATCGGCATCAAGCTTATCCAGATCTAATTTATCTTTAACATAACTGCGGCGAATATCGTCGATTTTCATGTAATCCCACTCCAAATAAGCACATATCGAGTTTTGTCTGGGCTGCTTTTGAACTTACCCACAGCAAACCACTAGAAAAACCGATAAAAAAAGCGCCGAAGCGCTTTTTTACATCCGTTCCATCACTTCAATACCCAGTAAATCTAAGCCCTGCGCTAACAGTCTTGATACCCCGATACTTAGCATTAAACGGCTATCACGCACAGCTGGTTCAATTCCTTCTTTCAGAATTGGACATGCTTCGTAGAAAGTCATGTATAAACTTGCCAATTCATAGAGGTAATTACAAAGTAAATTCGGCTGAGCATCCTTAATCACCTGCAACAAGGTTTCTTCAAATTGCAGAACCTTTAACGCCAATTGCTTCTCTTGACTTGCTTCAATGATGAGTGCTGCCGAGAAATCGTCGGCGACCTGCGCTCGGCGCAAAATACTGCGAACCCGGGTATAGGCATATTGCAAATACGGAGCTGTCGCACCTTCGAAACTCAGCATTGAGTCCCAGCTGAAAATGTAATCAGAAGTGCGGTTCTTCGACAGATCGGCAAATTTAACTGCACCTATCCCGACTTTGCGCGCAACTTCAGCAATTTCGTCCGCAGATAATTCTGTCGTCTTTTGCGCGACTACTGCACCAGCACGCACAACCGCCTCTTCCAACAGTTCAGCTAGCTTAACAGTGCCGCCAGTCCGTGTTTTGAACGGTTTACCATCTTCACCCATCATAGTACCAAATGGGCAATGTTCATAAGCAGTTTCAGCACGCAACAAGTTAGCTTTCCGAGCGACCAATTCGACTTGTTTAAAATGCAGAGCTTGGCGCGCATCGGTGAAAATGATGATCCGATCAACATTTAATTCATGACTACGATACTGGCACGCCGCTAAATCTGTGGTTGCATATAAAAAGCCGCCGCCAGTTTTTTGGATGATAAACGGCGAAGGGTTGCCCTCTTTATCGGCAAGTTCTTGTAAAAACACCACCAATGCGCCTTGATCTTCAACGGCAAGGCCATCAGCTTTTAGACCATCAACTATATGTTGCAGCATTGAATTGTACGCTGATTCCGGCTTAATGTGATCATGACCTAACGTCACGTTCAAGGTGCGGTACACTTCTTCGCTGTGTTTAATCGAGGTGTCGATAAACAGCTGCCAGAGTTTTTGACAGTGCGCGTCACCACCCTGCAATTTCACCACATAGTCCCGCGATTTATCCGCAAAACCAGCTTCATCATCAAAGCGTTTTTTCGCTTCGCGGTAGAAATCTTCTAAATCTGCAAGCGCAACAGTTTCTAAATCAACACCAGCGGCCAGTTTGTCTTCGAGATGCGCAATCAACATACCAAATTGCGTCCCCCAATCGCCCATATGATTTTGCCGGATCACGGTATCGCCCCAAAATTCAAGGGCGCGAACCACTGCATCACCAATGATGGTTGAACGTAAATGACCAACATGCATTTCTTTGGCAAGGTTTGGCGCTGAATAATCAACCACCACGGTTTGCGCTTGGGCATTCGCTGAAACACCTAATCGCGCATCCACCAGTGCCGGTGCTGTTTGTGCGGCTAACCAGGTTTTATTTAGCGTGACATTAATAAAACCAGGACCAGCAATCTCAACTTTTTCCGCAATCTCACCCAGTGACAAATGCGCAATTAACTGCTCAGCTAAAGCGCGTGGATTGGTTTTTAAAAGTTTCGCCGCAGCCATAGCACCGTTAATTTGGTAATCGCCAAATTCAACCTTAGTACTTTGGGTTACTGCTGTATTAGTATCCGCTGGCAGACCCACGGCAATCATGGCCGCTTGAGTTTTATCTGATAATAACTGTTTGATATTCATCTGTATTAAGCCTTACCTGCGTAGGTTTGTTCGCGGGTCTTATGGAATTTAATCTTCGGATAACGTTCCATAGACAGGTTTAAATTGACCATGGTCGGTGCTAAATAACTTAAGTTATCGCCACCATCAAGCGCTAAATTGCTACTGGCTTTATTTCTAAATTCATCCAGCGCTTTACCATCCTCAGAGTAGACCCAACGGGCGGTACTGACGTTAACACTTTCATAGATAGCATCAACGTTATACTCAGATTTCAAACGATGCACTACCACGTCAAACTGCAGAATACCAACAGCACCAACAATCAAGTCGTTGTTATCTAAAGGCCGGAACACTTGAACAGCGCCCTCTTCCGACAACTGTACTAAGCCTTTAAGCAATTGCTTTTGCTTTAATGGATCACGTAACCGAATGCGACGGAATAATTCTGGGGCAAAGTTTGGAATACCAGTGAAGTTAAATTTCTCGCCAGCCGTGAATGTATCACCAATTTGGATGGTGCCATGGTTATGTAAACCAATGATATCGCCTGGGAATGCTTCTTCCACATGCTCACGGTCGCCCGCCAAAAAGGTTAAGGCGTGTGGGACTAATACGTCTTTGCCGATCCGCACGTGATGCATTTTCATGCCTTTTTCGTATTTGCCTGAACAAATACGTAAGAACGCTACGCGGTCGCGATGCTTAGGGTCCATGTTGGCTTGAATTTTAAATACAAAACCAGAAAATGCTTCTTCCACAGGCTCGACCTGACGACTGGTGGTAGCTCGGTGCTGCGGTGCAGGCGCCCAATCTGTTAAGCCATCGAGCATATGGTCAACACCAAAGTTACCAAGTGCGGTACCGAAAAATACCGGGGTCAGTTCGCCTTTGAGGAAAGCTTCTTGGTCAAATTCGTGGCTGGCACCTTGCACCAATTCCATTTGATCACGCAATTCTTGCGCGTAATAACCAATGCGCGCATCTAATTCTGGATTATTTAAGCCTTTGATTACGTCAACTTCTTGAATTGTATGACCAAATCCAGATTTATAAAAAATAACTTCATCGCGCAGAATATGGTAAACGCCTTTAAATTCTTTACCAGATGCAATTGGCCAAGTAATTGGAGCACATGCAATTTTTAAAACACTTTCGACTTCATCAAGTAAATCAATCGGATCACGAATATCGCGGTCCATTTTGTTCATGAAGGTAATGATTGGTGTGTCGCGCAGCCGAGTAACTTCCATCAATTTAATGGTCCGCTCTTCAACACCTTTAGCGCCATCGATGACCATCAAGCAGCTGTCGACCGCCGTTAATGTCCGATAGGTATCTTCAGAGAAGTCTTCGTGACCTGGAGTATCTAATAAATTGACCAAACAGTCGGCGTATGGAAATTGCATAACCGAGGTCGTCACCGAGATACCCCGTTCTTTTTCCATTTCCATCCAGTCGGAGGTCGCATATTGGCCTGATTTTTTGCCTTTTACCGTCCCTGCTTTTTGGATTAACTGTCCGAATAATAAAACTTTTTCGGTGATAGTCGTTTTACCCGCATCAGGGTGAGAGATGATTGCGAAGGTTCTGCGTTTGCTAACTTCTTCGAGAAATTCTGCGGTGGCCATGCGTCTTGAGCTTCCAAATTAGGGCAACCCGCGACAGCTATGGGTCGCAAGTCGGGTCGTCAAAGAAAATGGCGGCGATTATAGCAGTTTAGCGCCTGAAGTCACAGTACAGAATGCGCATCGCCAATTGGCTCACCCGACAAAACAGCAATGGGCGCAAACAGAGCCGTCGCTGCATTCTTTAGCGCGAATAAAAAAGCCATCAACCTACGCTGATGGCCTTTTGCGGCAGGTTAACACCTAGTAGTTTTTTGCTAGGCGAATTTAACCTTAACGTCGCTTGTTGCTCGCTTAAAACTTAAAGACAACCTTTACGCTAGCGTCGACTTTTGCCGCGTCGACATAGCCCATGACACTTGGGTTACCTGCAACCAACTTGACCATTTCATCATCTGAACCGACTTCTTTTGGTGGTGTTCCTTTGCCCGTAAACACCAATTTCGACCAATAAGCTTTTAACTGGCTGCTGGATTTTTTCAGTACCTTTTCATTAAAAGCAGCACTTGCTGCAGCAGATTCGCCCAATGACATTGGGATCACTGAAGAACCATCAGCAAATGATTTTTCGCGTCCAAGGTAAATTTTGGAAATAGCAGCTTCGTCGAGCGCATTAGCATTTGATGGATGCACAATTACGGCAATTTCTGCATTCGCAAACTGCGAGAACAAAGCGCTGGCAAATGCAGTAACTAAAATAATTTTCTTTTTCATAATGAGCTCCTTAGAATACCAAATCTACGCCAAACGACAGCAAGCTATAATCACCGACCGCAGCGCGAGTATCAGTGCCCTGGAAATAGTCGACTTTGATCGCCGCACTTGGATGGAAATCATAACGAACTGTTAAACCAACGCCATCAAATTCACGCGCGGCAAAAGCGGTATTGATTGCCTTGCCCGTACCAAATAAGTATGGATTGGTAACGCCATCAAGGAAACCGGTATCCGCTTCTTGTGAATAATCTTCAGTGTGCGCAGTAACCACGAATTTATCAAAACGTCGACCAACAGCCAGGAACCATGATTTGTTAAGGGCGTCTACCGAATCTTCGACCTCATAGGCTACATATTCGAAATCCACTAACCAATCTGAGCGGTCAATCGCGAAGCCACTAAACCAGTAAAAAGCATCCTTTTCATCCCATGAAATTCGCTCTTTAAATTCGTTAACCTGAGCGACAGTCGCACCATTTGCGCTTGCAAGCGCAATTCCGCCAGCAGCGAGTGGGAAGACTGTAGTGCTATCAATGATCGCGCCATCAATGCTCCCCATGAACAAACCACCAAACACTTGCCAACCATCGCCTTCTAAGGTTGCGTTCGCAGAAATAATATTATCAATACCAAAATCTACGAAGCCGTTAGTTACAGCGCTAAAAGACTCGCCTTCCCAGCCACCGTAAAGCAGCTTGGTCGTTAAATTGTAATCTCCTAAACTGTACTGACTGTCCCACGCCACACCTTCGACGGTACTAAAATCAAATCCGATATACACCGCTTTTGGTAATCGCGAATAGTTATGGGCATAACCTACTTTTTCATATTCAGATTGATGGAAAATTGGGTTTGCAAAACGGCCACCACTAATGCGGTTGGTATCGTTAAGTTGATAACTGACATAAGCCCAGCGGGCATCAACTTCAAAATCATTAATGCCTTCGCTAAACAATTGGACTGTTGCACTTAAACCATCACCCAAATCAGCTTGAGCTTGCAACGCAAAAAGCGACTCGCTTTTAAACGATAGCTCCCCTTCACTGTAACCTGGATAGGGTTCGAGGCCGCCGTCAGAAGAGACAGATGTACCTCTAATTGACGCAAAGCCGTTTAGCTTTACTTCAGCAAAACTTTTTAATGGGAACACTGCTGCCAATAAAGCAGCACCCAATAGTAAACGTCGGTTTGTTGTAACTTTGTATTTCATCGCCAATCCATCCTTCGTTATTACATTGTTCTGCGCCAAGCGTAGTTGATAAATAAACAATTTGCGTAACATGCCTTTAAAGTTGATTTAAACAACCCTGGTCGGATGACTTCGCCGTTTTTAGTAATCAGTCTCCTTACAAACACTAATTGCCGAGCCTATTACCATTTCACGCTTGACCGTGCTTGAAATAAGATCTAACCTAAGGATAAGACAAATGAGACATTAAGGTCAAATAAGTCAAACGAATCGACATTTAGCCCAAAGATCAGCTTTCATAGGTCCACGGATGGATTTTTTTCATGCATTTTCTGGAACAAAATCGGAAAGCTGCCCATGCTGTAACTGTGTTCATAGCTCCACGGATGGAGATCCCCAACGGTTATGGCATTGAGTTCGCAATTAAAAAATTTTCTTTGGAGGTCAGCATGGCAATTCTTGTCACCATTACCGACGATTCAATGTTATCGCGAAAGAATATTCGAAAGGCGCTGCCTCCAGAATTGGATGCTGAAATCACTGAGGCTTGCAATGGGCAAGAAGCACTAGCTGCAGTCTACGGTGGCAAAGCTGAACTACTTTTTCTCGATTTGCAGATGCCGATTATGGATGGCTTTGAAGTGCTCGCCGAACTGCAAAAGCGTGAACACAACACTGTAGTCATCGTGATAAGTGCTGATATACAACCCAAAGCTGTTGAGCGTGTACTTGCACTAGGCGCTCTACGATTTTTGCAAAAACCTCTTAATCAACAACAACTTCATCAGGTTTTACTTGAGGTAGGTCTGCTATGAATGCTGATGTAACGATCTCGGAGTTACAAAGAGATGCCCTGCAAGAAGTGATGAATATCTCGATGGGGCAAGCGGCAAATGCTTTGGCACAGTTGATTGATATAAGGGTAATTTTATCCATTCCCAAGATTACTATGACCACGCCGGAAGGCCTTCATAATTTGTACAGCCCTGAAAGCCCGCACTTTTTTGCTCGGCAGTCATTTATGGGTGATTTACGAGGCGAAGTTATTTCAATTATCAGCCAAGATGGCTGTGCTCAGCTTGGCGAAAGCATGCAGTACGATCAGCCGATGACAGCCAATAGCTACGATGAATTAGTGCTTGAATTAACGAATATTCTAGCGGGTGCTTGTTTAAAAGGTATGGTTGAACAGATGTCTACTCGATTGCATTTAGCTGCGCCGGCTTTATTCAATCCTCAGTTGCAGCCCAGACCCGACTATAACTGGCAACATTCCTTGACATTGGAAATCTGCTTCAGCATCGAAAATGCAAGTTTTAACTCTCGAGTTGTGATTTGCCTTGATGAAGAATCCATTTTGGTGTTGAAAACTAGATTGGACACATTGTTGAATTAAACGCTGCCGTCGATTGACTGCTAGGGACTCTCATGAACCAACACCATCTGTTTGAACATGTAGTGACTCAACTGTCTATCGGCGCTTGTATTGTTGACCCTGAACTTAACATCGTATTTTGGAATAACTTTTTTGCTGATCGCCTGCAATTGCAATCAAATGATGTGCAAGGCAAATCAATCTTAACTTTATTCCCCGAACAAGCCGCTTTTTTAAAACGTAAATTACAAAGTGTTTTTGTGCTAAAAAATGCCAGTTACTCCTACTGGGAGCAACGGCCTGTTGTATTCCAGTTTAAAAGTAGCCGTCCGATCACTGGCGAAGAATGCCAGATGTTTCAGAATGTTGAAATCTACCCAATTTTCGATGAAAACCAGGAAGTTAGCTGCGCATGTATCACGGTACATGACATGACTGTTA
>JAFLDV010000064.1 GCA_017302255.1 Gammaproteobacteria bacterium
TTGCTGGTTGGTTCGAGGATTATAATAGTTTCCATCCGCACAGCGGATTGAAAATGATGTCACCGCGAGAGTATCGGGCTCTCAAAATGGCTAGTTAGTACTGTCCGTTTTAGCGGGGGCAAATACATGCATGGGGTCGGCGCAAGTTCTACGCTGCAGATATCCTCGTTGATCTCAATATCCTGCTCGGCGAAACACGTAGGAGCCAGCAGCTCTCGTGCTATTTCTTGACGACGTTAGGGCGATTGAGATCCACCAAGAACCCGACATTTTGTTTGTTTAGTTTTTTCTCCAATGCGTCAGCGCCACTTTGCAGCTTGAAATCCATCTCCTCTTGATACAGCGGAATTAGCGCATAAAACCTGATGTTTTTTCCCTTTTTAGTCTTTAGTTGGAAAAACTCAGGCGCCAGCGCATAAGCAGGGCTTAACATGACCCCGACGAATTTGGTGTTCGCGATTGGCTCGGCCGGATCGCCGTTAGGGATAGTATGACCCCAGCCAAGCCAAGTGTCGTATGTGTGTGGCAACCGCCCAACTTGTTTCAGCCAGCGCACCGGCCAATAATTGTTTTCGCTACTAAACGATTCATCGGTTAACGGCCATTCTTTTGGCAACGCCAAGAGCAGCTCAACTCGGTCTTGATCTGCCATGTTTTCAGGAACGTTCATCGGTTCATCACTAACGCCACTTGTGACCAACACATGGTAAGGCCGTTCTGCTGTCGCCTTGATAAATAGCACGTCTAAGTGAATGAAATCAGAAACGAGCTCGTGAAAGACGGTATCAATCTCGCCGATGTGTTTTTCGACGTGTGCTTGGATCTCTTCTAGGTTTTCTGTCGAGTGTTCTGGGGTCGTGACCGGCCTGTTACTTGCCCCTTGCGATTTGTTGGATGTGCCAGGGCGTTCTTTTGCTGTCTCAGCAATGGCATTCCCCGCTGTGGATTTAGTCGAGTCGGCCGCGGCAGATCCTGCAAAAGCTGCGACTAGCACTGAGATGAATGTGATTCGTATAGAATTTAACATGATGAAAGTACTCATTTTTTTGAACCTGTAAGCAAGCGCGCACGCTGCATATAAGCCTGCAGTAGCGGTGGCAATAAAGTGGCTCATTTTTTAGTTTTTTAAATCTTCCGTTTGAATAATTACCGTGTCTTCAGGAAGAAATGACAAGGGTCCAGCGAAGTATTTTTGATTTTTAAACACAATCAGGCCGTTAAAATATTTATTAATATGACCAGCAATAGACATCGAAAAATAGATAGCTTCAGCACCAACACAAGTAACATTAACGTACCAGCCGGTAGCGCCGTTTTTATCTGCAATTTTCTTTAGAACTGATGCTTGATCATCAAGTTGGCCAAAAGTCAGTAAGTGCGGAACTTCCCCATACATAGATGTGTCAACTTGACCTTCTGCATACTGTAGCTCAGCAAACACCTTGGCATGCTTATCTTCGCAACCTTCAGCTGCCATGGAAAAATTGCTGATAACTATCAGCAAAACCAACAATAAAAAACGAACTCCCATCACCTTCCCACTCCTAAGTGGACAAACTTCGACACAGCCGCCCCCAAATGCGTTCAGCGACGCTCTGCCCCCCAGCTTAAGTTCGGGAACAGGCAGAGCCTATTGATAAACCTTACCGGCAACGATTGATAAATGTGAGTCATTTTACTGAAGCTGCCGCTTATATTTCTGCTGATGACATGGCTTGGAGCGCAGCCGATTCTCTAGCTTAAAGTGCATACTCTTCGCAGCCATCGACTTGAAAGTTGATGGCGATTAACGGCCCATCTTTTTCGAACTGCGAAAGCAACAATGGCTCTTGGGTGTTATAGGAAGCCATTTTTGCTTTGTCACGAAAACAAACCTCAATATCGACTAGACCATCACCATTAATATCGGCAACCCTAATGATTTCAAACTCATAGAGCCAATCCTCGGTTTCAATAGCCAAAAGGTTTTTAGCCTGCTTCGTTGCTGTTAACCCCAATTCTGCAATGTGTCGCTGACCGATAGTGCGCAGAGGACCGAGTGAACTGCGAAAAGTTGTGATATCAAGTTTCTCAAAAATATACTTAGACAGTTCAGTCTTCGGCAAGTAAGAGCGCTGTGCATCTTGCGCGCAAACGCACGTCGAAATGCACGTCGAAATAATTGCAACAACTGCGAAGGTTAACGGTTTCATAATTACCTTATATTGTGTGAAGCAACATCCTAGACTGGGATTTTTCATCCTATAAGCAGCAAGCAATAGCGTCGAAACTATTCTGGTGAAGCTATGTTTTCTTAATATCTAACAGGCTAATTTTATTACCATCCACTTTCCAAATTATCTTATTTTCTGTAGTTAGCACATATATTGGGGTCCTATGCAGCATGCTTAAAAACACATGCACAGCATTTGGCGTTGGCTCTACAATATGACTTATAGTCAAAGCTTCAACATCATCCCTCTTTTGCATAGTCAAGCATGACTTAGATAGTGGGAAATTCTCAACGATCTTATCGCCATCGCTATTTAATGTTACTCGGTGATTGCCGCCAAAAACCACGTCACCAACCTTACTGCTCGCCGCCAAAACATAGACAATATTGTAGCTGTTTACTTCGTTTTCAAATCTCACAACAGCTGTATTATAACTGTTTGAACATCTCATAAACTGACTGCTAAGCGCTGTTTGTCTTGCGTTAAACATACCAAGCTGGGTTTTACTCAGCGCTATTCCAGACGGAAACTCTTTGTAGGTTTCATTTAATACAACCGTTGACTTCGCCTCGACTTGATAAAGTATTTTATGTTCGCCAGACACCTCGCCGATGAATGAAACACGCATTCTGTCAAAATCGCTTTCATCTTCAACATGTTCTGTAACCCAGCCACGTAGACGTTTGTCGTTATCGATAACTCCTTTGCTTGCCAAGAAATCAGTTACCACCCAAGCCGCAATATCTTGGCTATAGATTTCAGCGCCAAACATTTCAGCCTTAACCACATCCATCTGATATTCGGCTGGAATGGTATTCATTATCCGGTGTGGGTTATGCTCGCTTGCTGCTTCTTCTTTGGGTAAATTCTTGCAGCCAGCAGCTAACAACGCCAATAAAATAAATAGGTGCTTTGTCATTCGGATTCCTTGAATGTGTTAATGGCTTAAAAGTTTAAGATTGAAAGTCTGCAGCGCTAAAGGCGTATACTTGAATGGTTGGTATACCTTCGTGAACCTCTCCACTACATGCGCATTTAAAACTAAAATTCCCGCAATATCGGCTTCGGCTTTCTGCCTTACGACTCGCTAACCAACGATGGCGGAAGCTAGTCCATGGCTGCCATATCGCTTACCGCCTAAACGAGCTTGAACAACTTTCTACATATCTTTTATAGTTATACTTTCAGTAACTTGTTTTGCAGATAACTTTAATTGCGCACCTTGACTCTTACAATTCAAAGGAGCAGCCTCGTTTGATACCATAAGAAAAATATATGACTGATTACCAACCAAGCTTGCTAAAAACAACTCGCACTTGCCTCCATCTAAGTCCACTAAGTACTCTAAACCAACACTGTTTTTGTTTTGCAATTTTGTTTCTATCTCAGCATTTTCAAAAATATTAAAATTCTGGTTGCCATATACTCTATGAATAAATTGTTCAGCGTGTTCTTTGAGCATCGGATATGGATTTGTTGTCTCTTTATAAATAAAACCTGATGCTAGTATTTCTTTATCTGCTAAATGGAATGCAACATTTTTCCCGACAACTTCTATCTTTTTTACACTTTCGGTTGTATTCAGTTGTAATCCGGACAAAGGAAAATTGTGAGGTTTCTCTTGTGCGTTGACATTAACTGACAGCAATCCTGCCAAAACAAATGCGAATGAAGTTTTCAAAATTTTTCCTTAGATATTTAACCTGTAAATTAAGCAAATAGTTAAGTCGAGACCGAGGTCGCCATCTTATTCACCACCGCGAAGTCGGAGCCAAGTTGCCTTTATCTACAGATAGGAGCACAAATCTTGGCCCACTCTATTTCTCTCAGCTCGCATGCTTTGTGATGCTTAGTTGCCGGATTGCAGAGCAAGAATTTTTTCCGTGACTTTTGCTGGGTCTTCGGCAAATCCATAGACTAGGGCAAACTCCCCCGAGTCCGTATATTCACCGGTATAAACAACAAAAACCTTGGTCTTCTGGAAAATTGCGCAGCGGAAGGCTTTATCCTCAAGTTCAGGACATCCATATTTTTTATCAGCCTCACGCTCGAGTTGCGAAAAGACTGAAACTACATTGGATGCCTGACTATCCAAGGGCTCGGCCGATATAACCAAGGCATCAAACACACCGTTATCGCACGACGCGACCATCTTAGAAGCTCGCGGAAAAAGGAGTTTTGGTTCGAGAATATTCAGGGTTTGGACTTTGTTCTTTTCTGCCACCAGTTTTGTCGCATATTTGTTCTTCAACTCCGTACATGCGGAGCCAAGCGGCAATTCAAGTGGCTGCATAAACACCCGATCATTAGCGTTACAGACAGCTGACCAAAGCAATAAGGCAAACCCCGCTAATAATTCTAAATTTCTCACTTAAATCTCCATATCCAAGCGACTATCGAATACGACAACAACAGCCAAAAAGCTAAACCAATATGCATAACTGAGCGGTTCAACGCTTAACCGAGTCCGGTTGATTATCTTGTTACGGCTGGACGCTAGGAAGTTTCTCTTCACCCGAAACTGACAAGTTATCCATATCAATCCCCAATTTATTATCCCTTAATACTTGCCTAAGATGCTAAGCGTCGCGGCATATTGCTTGATGCAAGTGTTGTAGCTGTTACATGAACTCAAACTTTTTGATATCTGGCAATATGTCATTTTTTAAAGCCAGCTCTATTTGCTCGAGTTCTTCTTTTAGTTCGACCATTCGGTTGTTTAGCTCGGGGTGCTGGTGCCAAAATCCATCATCAATTTTTAAAACTGATTCCAGCAAGTCGCCTTTAAAGTTATCCCCCTCAGCAAATGGATTGTTGTGCAAAACATCGAGCGCAAGTGGCAGCAGACTGCTTAAGGAAATTTTTTGGCCAATCATTATTCGTAGATCCTCGACTGAGAATTCACTCAATGGAACCTTGCGCAACTGATGGCACCTTTTCACAACGTGTGACCCATATTCTGGTTCCGGCCAGACCTGCCTTTCAATTTGTTCTAATGTTTTATTTTTGTTCATATCCACCTGCTTTTTACTGAACCTTAACTTGGAGCGCATGGACACCGCTAAGTATGTGTCGCGGCTACAGGCCAGACACAACTAGAAGGGCAAACCCAAAAGTTAACAGGACAAAATGGTTAAATTTCGTTGAGCTACCATCTGACGATAGAGTTCCACTTCTTCGAGCTCCTCGTTCAGAACGCCTGATAAATGCTCCGATTGCCTTTTTGCTAATATTTCACTTTCGCCACTCGCTATAAATGCCTCCAAGCATCTATGAAAGTCATTTGCGCCCCATTGGCACTGTCCATGCTCTGCTATAAGTAACGCCGAGCGAAGAAACTCGGCCCAAGTAATATGGGCTGATTGATACTTAAGGTATTCAGCGCACACCTCGAAGAAACCTGGCGCTGGCACAGGATACTTCTCGGCAAAATTACCGTAGGCTTCGTCTAGTAACCTTCTAGCTGCATCAGCTTTATCTCTTAGCAGTGAAAGATCCATAACAAGCTGCGAAGGTTCTTGCTCACTTAAGATAATTTCATCACAGCACGCAATATATTCTTCAGGGGTTATTAAACCTGCAGAAATTATCGATGAAAGTACAACCAGCGCTTTGTTGCTCATACATCTCCAGAAATTGCTCTCAGGAATAATTACAACGCTATATGCGCGTTGGTAGCCGCTACTTTGCTGGCGTTGTTATGTGTTGATTTCATACTCATTGATATCGAAGGCTTCGACTAGCGAAAATGCATCATTATCTGGACCCGCATTTCTGAACTGCTCTAATGGCGCGCGAGCAAGCCATTTCTCGAAAACATTCACTCTATTCTCATCGATAGGATCTGGCGACACTGAAAAGTCTTGGCACGCAGCCAGTGCTCTTGCTTGCCTGATAGCATCACACGACTTTTCGATAAACTCCTGCCGCGAGCCAGGCTTCAACTGTAGTTTTCCAGCCACGATTATTGCCACGTAATTATTCTCCTAGAAAAATAACACCGCACTTAGAGGCACAAATACACAAGCCAAAATGCGTTTTGCCGTCGCAGCCCAATGATTTTCGCCCCCGCGAAAGCAGTGCGTGACCTCAGTGCTTGTTAGCCAAATTTGCCAACAGGCAGCAGCCATTGTGCGAATAAAAACTTGCGGCAGCGCTAGTAAAAAAACCACGCTACCGCCCTTTGCGTTGGTAGATTTACCAACACATTAAATACTTTATGTTGCCCAAAATGCCGGTTTTAACGTTAAAACCGCTGCAACCAATCGAACTTGCGACTTAACGGCATAACCTTAGGCTACGCTAAAACTCAAGCAACGCCGCACGGGGAAATGTTGAACGGCCCTGTGAATGGCCACTTTGCCTGCAAAAGCACTGAGCCAAGCATGTAAACAGTTAGTGATCAATTGGTAAACCATAAACTATCATAAGGGGAACAAAGAAGGCAATTTCCGTTTGCACTTTACTGTAGCCGCGAACTGTCCCAACACATAGACGCCCACCCTTCATCAAGCCGATAAGTTTGGGCTGGCGAAATTCCATGCACTTGCCGAACATCAAACTGCTGTCCACTAACAGCCGGAGCTTGAACCCTTTTCCAACTCAGCGACGCTATTCCGCTAAGCCGCTATGCCGCTAAGCCGCTAAGCCAGCAGCCACTTTAGTGCCGAGAAAACGACAAACTACGCCAGAGCCCGCGACGATACTGTCACGAGCCAGACGCAGGGATATTGGCGAGCGTTTAGCTAGGCGCTTTCTTTTGCAGCGAAGCCCTTGATCAGCAACCAGATGCCGGTCGCAGGGTAGACCAAGGCAAGCGGCGCCAGCAGCGCGTAAATGATGTCGTAACCGAACAACTCACGCAGGATTGTCGTCATTTGGCAGACGGCAGCGACCATGCCCGCCAAGGCCAGCAGTGCTGGGATCAACCGAGCGCGCTTAAGTAAGAAGAAGAGCAGGAAAACGCTAAGGCCACCAACCAGTTTGTCCGGGAAGTGGATACCGTTGCGCAGACCTCCTAGCAGCTCTCGCACCGTTTCAAACCTAGTAGCAGCCTCTGGGCCCGCAGCCAGAAAGGCTTCGCTAATAGGGCGCATTGCCAAGAGCACGGTATGTTCCACCTGACTCATGGCGAATCCAGCTGTCACCAACAGCAAATAACCCAGACTTAACACCGGCATCTGCGCCGCCGTGCGTTGCCGGACCGTCGCGGCTATCGTTAGAGAGATAAGGCCAGTGATTAGCCCCAGCACCACGATGGTACCGACTAACCAGGGCTGTTGCCCGGCCTGAACCATAAAGCCGCCGTCGGAGAACAACTCGCTTTGCAATTGGAAGTTGGAATACATGCCGAATGCGAAGCTGACCAAGAGGCCAAATCCCACCAAGCGGCCTTGGACAAGGGCTGACGCCGCTGGCATAGCAGGGGATGTAGCGATAGCCGCACTGGCCGATGTTTGCTGAATCATAATCTCTCCGTTGGGTAAGTGCCCGGTCGCAGATTGACCGGTAATAGTGCCGATTTGTTTGACAGATTGACGAAGATGAAAGCAACGGACAATTGCTATGTGACAGGCGACGACTCAAAGGGTACAAACCACGACCTAGCGCGACGGCCTAGCGCGGCAGGCGGCAACGCGGACGGCATGTTGGAGCAGCGGAGCTATGCTGGGTAAGGCAAATCTGGGTGCGATTATTCTGGGTGAGACTGTGCTTGATGGGACTGTTTGGGAAGAGGTTATTACCAAGGGGCTATTCTGGACACTGAGCCAACAAGCCAAAATTTCGTGGCTGTCGAAGTTGTCGAGCGCCCTAGTTTGACTGGACTCACCTGACAGAAATTCAGAGCGGGCAGCATATGGGGGGCAACGTCTAAAACTGCAAGCCAGTGGCAGCGTGCCAATATGCAATCGAAGTTCTTTTAACTATCGCTTTTCAACGAAGAAGGTTATTAATCGATTCTGCTTCATTATATAAACTCTCGTAATCAGCAAATTCCCCTCCTTGATCTTTATAAACTAACAGAAGCCGCTGTCGTGCTTCGATAAAATGTATTTGCCCCCGCTAAAACGGACAGTACTAACTAGCCATTTTGAGAGCCCGATACTCTCGCGGTGACATCATTTTCAATCCGCTGTGCGGATGGAAACTATTATAATCCTCGAACCAACCAGCAA
>JAFLDV010000065.1 GCA_017302255.1 Gammaproteobacteria bacterium
CCGGCACAGAATCGACAGTAGTCATTGGGATGGACGCATTTGGATAATGATAAAACGCCGGATCAATTTCTTCGTCAGCCACTGGCAGAGCTAGCCAAAGCTGCAAGCCATGCAGTTGATGCGAAACCGCCGTCACTTCAGGCCGCTCGCGCTCGGAGTGCACAATACCGCGCCCAGCCACCATCAAATTGATATCGCCCGGCACTATCGGCTGGACACTGCCTAGCGAATCGCGATGCAAAATCTCCCCGCTAAACAGGTAAGTGACGGTTGCCAAATTGATATGCGGATGCGGCCTGACATTAATGCCGCTGCCGGCCTGGAATTCTGCTGGGCCCATATGATCAAAGAAAATCCAAGGCCCAACCATCTGTTGGCCTGCCACCGGCAACAAGCGCCTGACCGAAAAGCCGCCGAGGTCTTTTTCCCGCGGTCGGATGATTTTTAACATCGCATCACACCCAGCATTTTCAGTGCATTCGTCAGCGGTTTTGTTATCTAAATTACTCATGTGAATGCTCCGATGATGATGGTTGGTTAAGTTGGCAACAGACATGGCTGCTGCGCAGTATGACCGCGAACAGGGTTAATAGCCCGATAGTGACCAAGGCAGCTAATGGACTAATTTGTGCGGCAATAGCGCTAAATAATGGAATACATGCCACAAACCATAGCAGTAAATAACGACCAAAACCGCTGAACACAAAACGATCGCGTACTAACCAAAGACCAAATAAATACACCGCTACCGGCAGTGCCACCGCGGCAGTGACAGTGTTGGCGTTGATATGCTGATTGCCCAGCAATAAATCCACATGCACCGCAATGCCGGCGCCAACTGCGGCACCAGCGGCATAAATTAGCAGATGGCCGTAACCCCAAGTGAAGGCCATTTTTAAACTTTTCTGCTGTAAATGCTCTTCCCGAGAGAAATAGAGCCACCACAAGCTAAAAAGCAGCACCAAGCTCATTAATGGTACCAAAGCTAATTGAAGCAGCGACCATAGACCAACAGTGGATTGGGCCAATTGCTGGAGATGACCAATTGCCATAGATCCTGCCAGTAAGGTTTCACCAAGCACGATTAAATTAAGCAGACCGTAACGCTCCATCATGTGATGACGATGCCATGGTGTGACGCCTTTACGCTCGGCGAGGGCAGGTACTGCCAACTCAAATGCTGCGCCTAATCCAAAAAGCAGTAGCAATGGGGTTAGCGTTAACGGTTGCACGAATAAAAGCGCCACCCAATAGCACTGCACTAAACTAAGGCCGACTGCATAAGTGCGGGTGGTCGCTTTGAGCTCGGGATGATGTTTGCTGGCACGAAGCCACAACAACACCATACAGATGCGCATCCAGACAAAACCAAGCACAATTAAAGTGAGTTCGTTGTGTTGGAAAAACGGTGCAATGCCTGCTGATACTGTCAGCGAGCCTGCCATCAATCCCATGGTGAGCAAACGAAAAATGGCATCGTCATTGTCGTAGGCTGAGGCAAACCAGCTGAAATTCATCCAAGCCCACCAGATTGCGAAAAAGGCTAAAACAAACTTGCCTGCGCCTGCTAAGGCATGACCATGCGCGACCGCGTGATGCAATTCACTGGCAGCTGCAGCAATAGCAATAACCGCGACTAAATCAAACAGTAGTTCTAGCGGCGTTGATGCACGATGTGTTTCATGCACATCCCGTGGCGACATCTGACGAATGTTCGCCTGAAAAAACTGCGCAATTCCCTTGGTATTCATTGGCCTGTATCCTAAATCGCCTGTCGATGATTGCCATGGTATGCCAAGCATGTCGCCAACAATAGCGGGTGCTAGTGAATTTATGATTATTTTGGTGACTGTATCTTGCTACTCACCCTCGTCGGTTGGCTGCTGATGGTAAGAAAAAGTGCGCCGATAACTTGTTGGTGTTATGCCTAATTTTCGTAGGAAATGATGCCGCAAGGTTTGCAAACTGCCAAAGCCGACTAATGCGGAGATCTGTTCCAGCGGCAACAATGTTGTTTCCAGCAGTTGTTTTGCTTCCGCTATTCGGGTATCGATCAGCCATTGACTTGGCGACTGCGAAATAGCTTCTGAAAATCGCCTGAGAAAAGTGCGGCGGCTCATGGCAGCGGCATCTGCCATCAAATCGACAGTCCAATCCGTGGTCAGTTCTTTCCGCACTAAATCCATAACTTTGGCGATGCGATGGTGCAGATCCACTGGTACCGGCCTTTCAATAAATTGCGCTTGGCCACCACTGCGATGCGGCGGCATCACCAAACGACGCGCGACGCTGTTGGCGACGGCCGCCCCGAAATCTTGCCGCACAATATGCAGCAGCAGATCTATGCCGGCAGCGCTGCCAGCAGAGGTGTAAATTCGCTGCTGTTCAACATAAAGCACGTCTGCATCCACGCTGATATCTGGATATTGTCGTTGTAATTGCTCGGCATAGCGCCAGTGTGTAGTGGCTTTTTTGCCAGCCAGTAAACCGGTTGCGGCTAAGACAAACACCCCTGAGCAGATTGAAGCGAGCCTGGCGCCGCGAGCCCATGCCTGTTGCAGCGCGTCGATTAAAGCTATAGGAACTGGTTGATCTGCGCCTTTCCAACCAGCGATTACTATCAAATCGGCCATTGCCAGTAATTCAATCCCAGCCTCGGCGCTTATTTGCAAACCACCATGCGCACGCAGTGGCCCGGCTTCGACGGCTGCACTGGCATAACGATACCACTGAGGTCCGAGTTCAGGACGAGCAAGGCCAAAGATCTCCGCAGCCAACGCAAATTCGAAAGTACATAGACCATCATAAATTAGGTTGACCACCAGTGGCCCGGTCAGTTTTTCGTTTGGATTGCCGGAGAGTTGAGGCATTAAGTTTGGCCTAAAGTTAGTGATTGTTGGCATTTATGCCAATTGTGGCGAAAAGACCACCAGTTCACAATAAAAACTCCTTAAAACACGGAGTTAAACCATGTCTAGCGCAGTTACTTTAGTTCCCGCAGCCCCCAGCGATCTTGCAGAAGCGCACTTTGCCGCGGAATTTAGTTTTGAAACCGATTGTTGGGATGTGCATGAAGCCACTCAACAGGGGGCCGATTTTGTCTTGGTCGATGTCCGTTCACCTGCGATGTTCGCGCAAGGGCATGTTCCCGGCGCCATCAATATTCCACATGGCAAATTGATCGAGAGCAAATTGACCAATTGGAGCAAAGAAACGCTGTTTGTCACTTATTGCGCAGGCCCGCATTGCAACGGCGCCGCTCGAGGAGCCTTGAGACTCGCGCGCTTGGGCCGACCGGTAAAAATTATGGCTGGCGGCATCACTGGCTGGAAAGATGAAGGTTTTGCCTTAACCATCACCGCCATCTAATGAATCAATTGGGGCAGTGGTATTGATTGAATTGTTACCGCAATTAAACATGCAATGACGCTGCTCTAACTGTTTTTTTACCAAGCGAAAAATGGCTGAAAAATCAGCGATAATTTGACTTGATGTTTGCGATAAGGGCGCTTACATTAAACGCTAATATAGGTACATGCTTGCGAATTAATGTAGGATGTTGCGGGTAAATGTCGTCTATAAACATATAAAATCGTCTATTTGCAGTGAATTTAGGGATTATTTAGACAGATGGATTTGTTCACACTTGCCGCCGTTAACTTGGTGATTGGTTTTTTCTGCGCCAGTTATTTTGGCATCGACTATCGCCGAAACCCTAAGCGCCATTACCTGCTAGATTTTAGTTTAGCGGGGGCTATTTTATTCCTGCAATCTCTTATCCAAATGCTGAGAAGTCACTTTGACTTTCCGTATTTTCTCGGTCCAGCAACGGTAAATACCTTAACCTTGTTATTTCATTTCTTGGTGTTAAGCGCGTTATACCGATTATTTGAACTGCCGTTTCGGCGATTCTACCTGCTTGCACCGATCCTGCTGAGCTACTTTGTGTTGTTATTACCACTGTTTCAACAGGAGCAATTGCACCGCTTCATGCTGGGTTTTAGCATGATCACGCTGATTAACTCGATTTGTTTAGTGATGCTTTATCGCGTCAAGAATGACAAGTTTGCAGGCGTTATCACATTCTTTAAATTTGTGATGATTTTCAATATCTGCCAAACCGTATTGCGCAGTGGGTTATTTGTCACTGGTAAATATGGTTACACCATGGCCGAGCCCAACCAACTAATTCACCAATTTGGTTGGTTCAACTTAACCATTCATGCGGCATTAGTGCTGACTGGCGGCCTCATTATACTGGCAAGACAGCGGCAAATGGCGTTGGAAGCACGCGCGGAAACCGACCCGCTCACCGGCCTATTAAACCGCTTCTCGATGCAAGAACGCCTCAATGCCGAACTAAATCGCGCGGTGCGCAGCAACCAGCCGCTGACCATTATGATTTTTGATATTGACCACTTTAAAAGTGTGAATGATAAATTCGGCCATCAAATTGGCGACCAAGTGATCCGTGCTGTCGCTGAAGTGACTCAAGCCACTGTCCGCAATTATGATCTCGCATTTCGAATTGGTGGTGAAGAGTTTTTGCTGTGCTTGCCGGGGGTCGATGAAGCGATGGCAAGGACAAAAGCTGAACTGCTTCGACAACAAATTGAACAGCGCGCAATTCTGACCGACCAGCCGGTCACCGTCAGCATCGGCTTTGTGGTTGCCACCAAAGCACAAAATTTAGATGCGCTGATAAAACAAGCTGATGACGCCTTGTACCAAGCCAAACGCAATGGCCGCAACCAAGTGCATAGCGCTGCTGCTGATGACGCAGGTCTTCAAGTGGAACCGCCGGTGGTGTTGGGGCTGGGGTAATATTCGCTGCAAACGAAAGCGCGTTTAGGCTGGGTTTCCGTTACGCTAGCCGATTGATTTTTATGGAGAGTTCGCTCAATGTGGTTCGATGAACTGATGGGGTTTTCCGAAAGCCGCGCTAAAGTTTATGCCCATCTTGCAGTAAAAGATGGACAGTTACAAAACAACGTCACCGGCAACAGCAGGGTGTTTTTAACTCTGCTTGGCGGCGGCGCTTTTGGTAATAAAACCGAATGGATCATCGCCGCAATTCGCCGAGCCCTTTGTTTGTACCAAAACGTAGCGTTAGACGTGCAGATAGTGAGTTATGGCAGCTCTAAAGCTGAAGTTCGGCAGTTGATAGCTGAGTTTGGGTAAGGATGGATAGTCGCTCCCTAACAGCGCATTTTGCCGAAGGCGTTGAAGTGAGCCAATGGGCTTTCGCAACACTTGGGAAAAGCCGCAGCGCAATATACAAAGCTATCGGACTATGTGAAGCCA
Organism: Gammaproteobacteria bacterium; assembly: GCA_017302255.1. Taxonomy (GTDB): domain Bacteria; phylum Pseudomonadota; class Gammaproteobacteria; order Enterobacterales; family Alteromonadaceae; genus Pararheinheimera. Next base: position 5,305 of record JAFLDV010000065.1, read on the forward strand.
TTACTAAAGAAAATTTGGCCACCTAGCGGTACACAGAGTTGTAACATGCTGAATAAGCAGCTCTATCGCAACTTTGACGGGCTGTATTACAAAGTAATGAAATGCATCGGGAAATAGTAGTCAGTACACTTTCCAACAATCATTTAAAGGAATACATAGTGACACAACGAGATTTAGTTAATGTTTAAAAGTCTTTTTTTCGCGTCATGCTTGCTGGTTACATCAGTGTCATCTCATGCGGCTTTGATTTCTTACAATGGATATGAACGCGATAGTACTTCAGAGATCGTTACTGGTGGTGGTCTTGAGTGGTTGAAGTGGGATGTCACAAACGGAATGAGTGTGAACAGTGCTTTAGCAACGTATCGCGCTCAGGGCTGGATGCTGGCTACGAGAAGACAGATGGTGGATTTGTTTAACGTGTTTCAATTTGGCGTGACTGATTGGTCAGCCGCACTTGGCAGTAATGAGGGTGATGCTGTGCCTTGGTCTGCAGGAGAAACATCGAGTCATGCATCCTTTATCAAGTTGTTTGGAAAAACAATGAGCGAACAGTGCGTATCTGAGACGGACGTTTGGTGCTATTCGTTATCCGACCCTTATGTAAGAGCGCAGGTTTTTCATGGTTCTTTTTGGAAAGCGCAGAATTCTGACGGTTCGTATGATGCCGGAAGCATTGATTTTGCTTATGTGGTCGACGATTCAAATCAAGTAATGGCTAATTACATCATGAGCCCGCAAAGTGCGAGTGCTGAACTTGCGAATGGTATGTCTATGTCAGGTACAACTTCATTTAATGGGGTCGGAGTGGCCTTGGTTCGCCCACAATCTAGCGGTCCGATTACGGTGCCTGCGCCAAATCCATTTAGTTTATTTTTTATTAGTTTGGCGTTTTTAGCTTATCGCCGTCGTTGATTTACCGAGTTAACTAAAGCCGAAGGTTTAAACGGGGTAAGATCTTGCGATTTGCCCCGAGGTTAGATTGTTGAGTTATTTGCTTGATAATTAGGAAGATATAGGCTCATTGCAAGACCTGACCAAGCGACGATTCCATGCAGCACACTTCGATACGAGCACTTTTGACACATCTTCCGATAGTTGTACTTTGTGCTTTTGCTGGCCAACATTTGCAAAGTCGCAGAGCGTGACGTAATCAGCCAATTCGCATTTTTTGACAAATCCAAGAAGATTAGCGAGTATTCTTTGAGAATTTATTGTTGCGTAAAAGTATCGAGTTGGTGAACCTGCATGAAGCGCAATGAATCAGCCGATTCACTTAACTAGTAATTGTTCACTCTATTTATTGGGATATCTGAGGTAAATATGGAAATTAAAATCACAAATGAAGGCTTGTTTTACTCTGCGCTGGTTTTGGCTATTGGCATAGCGCTCGGTGGTGGTGGTCTTTATACCGTTACTTCGGGCGAAAAAGGCGTGATTTATAAAGTAAACAGACTGACCGGTGAAACCATGATTTGTACGCCTTCAAGTTGTTCAAGTTTGCAGTAGTGCTCGTTGGTTTGGAAATTCGTGCCGACGTGATTTTTTAGATGCGCGCTTACTTTTGATTGCAAGACCGATGAGGTTTAGAGTCAAAAGTAAGTCAGTGTGATTAGATGCCGTTTTTAAAAACTAAAACTATTGCAGTGATTAAAAGAACGGACAATAAAACAAAATTAAAAAGGCTAAAGCGATAAGTGCGACGGGTTGGCTTCGTGTCACTGTATTCGGTGATAGTTTCTTCTCGAATATCTCTGTCTAGTGTTCTATTGCGTTTTTGTCCTTGGTGGTGCTCTTTGTA
>JAFLDV010000066.1 GCA_017302255.1 Gammaproteobacteria bacterium
TACCGATTTTGGGGAGTTTTGTGTTTCGGCTCCACGACTTTCTTCAGTCGACTCGGGCACGGTGGATTTAATGTGGGATTTAATGCCCACTGTTAAAATCTGACATCACACCACAAACCGACACAACTCTCAGAAGCTTAGTGCTTTTGCCGATTTAGACCTGAATTGTGCTTTGATAAAAAGGCTAACTCAGAAAGCAAGAGCACAAAAAACAGCAGCCCAAAAAAGTGCTGTAAAACCGTGATGAAACTCAGCAACATGCGGTCGGCAGTTTTTCAAACCGTCGTTCTAAGCCGTAGTTTATACGCCGTCCGCGCGTGAAAATTTCCATTAGGGATTAATCGATTCGAACTCAATCAACTTTTTTCATCGATTTGGGGTCAATTATGCTGATACCGTATTTGACGCAGCACTTTTTAATCTCAGTAATTGCTTTTACCGGGTCAATCAGTGTTGTTGTTGATATATGGTCGTATTCAACGTAGCCGGTAACCCCTGGGATAACCGAATATCCTGACATAACCGTATCGGCGTCAACGGCCAGGTAGTATATTTCGCCAGCCGTGACTTCGAGTTCAATTTGACTATCATGTTGACCAGAGAATACTGACCAATCAGATCTGATGACATGTTTACCGGCAGCGACATCAAAGGCGACAAAGGTGTTGTCTCGCAAAATCTCTACGCGCTGCTCATCAACTACCACATCAACATCATAGCTATAAGGCTTTGCCAAAGTCCGATACATAACAACCAGTGCCTGATTTGGCTTTGCCTCCAAAGTTACTTCTGAATAACTCGGCCCTTTTGGCTTTATGGCGCAACTTGCTAAACTGAAAGCTAGCAGCGGAAGAACAATAGCTCGAAATGGCATTTAGAGCCCTATAATATTGAACAAAAATGTTTAGAATAAGTTAGGAATATATTTAGTAAAACCAACACAAAAAATCTTAACCCACTGACAATCGCCGGATTGGCTAATCCCTATTTTGGGAGCAGGTTAGCGCAAGTCTACCCACTAAAGAAAGTCGGCCGAATCCTTTCCCATCCAGCGAATTTATCGGCATTTAAAGATCAATTCGTAAATACATCTGTTGCGCTGTAGTCACTGCAATTTTCGAAAACTTTTTAAGGATTTCAATGACAAATGACGATTGCTCAAGACTCCAATCTTCTGCCGCCAATTCGTCGGTTTCGCTCCATTCGCTCGCAAAATCGTTGATGTCACCGTCACTGATGTTGGTTAAGGCACCGACAAACTCTTGAGGGATCGAAACAACCCAAGGCCCTTCTTCTTCATCGCCACCGACCAGTGGAAACATTGCGATCATTTCATCGTCGAATTCAAGTTTTGTAACAATGGTATAAAGTGTAAGCAACTTGAGCGGGTCTAGGCTTGGCAACTCCACATGCATAAAACCGGTCAAATTATCAACAGAGCCAATAGCCGGGCCTTGGCCTGCGGCACTTAACACAAGGGTAGAAATAACTGACATATGTTCCTCAACTTCACTATTGTTAAAAACGAAATTTATACGTTTCCATGTAAGGCTTGATATTTTTTATCTGTATCAACGATAAAGTTTACAAAAACAAGCCACTCTTCGGGGGTTTTGAAATAGCCAAAACCTTCCTCGTCTATAACATCTATGACACTATCACCTCGACTCCAATTATCAAAATACACTTCCGCCATACTATATTGACGCGCTGTCAGTATGGTTTTAGAGTCCAATAGTACTTCCTTGCAGAACTCTGCCTTTTTTGATGGTTCGAGAACCACATGATGGCTTGCCGAGAAAACACTCCCTATATCTGTACCGCCTCGGAATTCACAATCATCAAACTGCGCTTCGGTAAAATCACAGTATTCAATCTTCTGACAAAAATAAAAGCGATGTAAAGGCCCAACGAACTTAGTGCGAATGTACGAGATTGTCGCCGGCATGTGCTGAACTTTGCAATTGGCAATCAAACAATCTTCAAACACAGATCCAGCAGAGTACATATCATACAATTTGCATTTTATGAAGTTACATCTTATTAAAAATGGTCCAAATGATGAACTACTTATATCTGAATTTAAAAAAATGCTATCAGTTATAGTCGAACCCCAAAATTGAATTGGGCACTTTAATTTTTCGCAGAACCAATTTTTTAATTGACAATTTCGAAACTTTAGCTCGTAAAAATCAAAATAGCTAAAGTCATAGTTCGCTAAATCCAAATTTCGAAATTCAACATACACTTCTGCATTGCAACCGCGAAAATCATGACGACCTTCGTCAGTTAAACCAAACGGGCTTTCGCCAATGACGCCACTCTCCCATCGCTGCGTTATAGCGTCTTTAAGTTCTGGCGTCCAACGCTCAATCAGCTGCTTTTTAGTTAGTTTCATTTACTTGCTTACCTATACAATAACGGCAATAAAATTTTGTGCTCATCTTTATATCGAGTGACATGTTTTGCCCAGCTAGCCTGGGTTGTTAAGTCCAAACCAATCTGGCCAGATGACTTACCGTTTAAGACCCTAAATATATCTATCCCTTTTGCACCTTGTTGCGTTACCGCAAAGTCACCAAATTTACCTAAAACTTTTGCAGCTTTAAACTCATCCTTAAATATCCTATCCCGCAAAGAGCCCTCGAAGACCTTTTTCAACCAAGGAATATTTTTTGCTACTTCTTCCTGTCGTTTAGACAATGTGTCCCCTAGGGCACCTGCAATAAATCGATTCTCAGTGCGTTCAACAATTCTGAGCATTTCTTTATATTCGCGAACCAATTTCTTTGCTTCAGATAAACTTGTTTTTTCGTTTGTTTTTGCCAAGTCACCAACTTTGCCGAGTGCTTGAACTAACACATCGCGACCAGCGATACCGTATTCGGACGAAATGGTCTTTGTATCTTTAGCATCTCGATACATTTCGACGCGCTGTTTTACAGGAAGCTCTTCTTTTCGCCAATCTGAAAAGTTCATCACTGAAGAGTTATGGACCCAAACCCCTACAGCTCCAACGAAATACGTATGAAATTCAGCAACTTCAAAGTTAAAAACGGTTTCTAAAGCAACATGCCGATTATTCTCGACCAATACGCCAACACTACCGTCAATTAACTCAATGACGCAGCCAGGCTCTAAAGATTTAGTCGGTGTCCAACCAAGTCCCTGTACATAAATCGGATGCTCATCTGTTGCAGTAATGGTTTCAGTTACGCCATTACTCTTGATGACCAACGAATGGACAATTTTGTTTGCTACATTAAATAACTGCAAAACCTTTTTAAATGATAATTCGAATGTTTTTTCGTTGCGTGCGTAAACCCAGTCACCAACTTGGATCTGTTCAATTGGGAGCATTCCTGCTTTTGTGTGAATGAGCGTGCCAGAAACAAAACACTCACCACGGAATTCTGGATTTGGAACCCTCGACAAGTCTGCAACATCCATATTTCGTGGCATCTCATCCAATGACTTTGAAAAATCAATGACTTTTGTTGCCACATCGTCTAATTTAGCAGCAATTCTACTTTCTTTAACAACCGTAGCCACTTTTTCAACCGCATTGATAGTTTTCGCTACCGGCGTCAACTTCTCTGCCCAACGCGCCATTTTCTGAACTTCAGCAAGTTTGCCAAGGCCTGGCGCCATTGAGCCGATACTTAAAGCAGCTCCAACATAATCTCCTTGGTAAGCAGAAATGCCCGCGCTGCCAAGCTCTGCAAGTTGAGAAAGGATAGGGGCATCAGTTGTGCCGATAACATCCAGTACCAGCTGCGTTTTTTCAAGAGTGGTCATTTTAGCGCGAGCTTGCTCTATTTCCCACTTTTGCTTGTTCATTGCATCAAGCTTTTGCGCAGTTTCACGCTGCCGTTGCTGCGCGGCAATACTATTGCGATTTATGTGGTTATACCGAGCTTCAGCTCTTGCTGCCGCTTCTTCAGATGCTTTATTCGCCCTACGGTCTATATTGTCCTGACTCCAATAGTCTTCAACTCGACTCATAGCGTAAGTTGCGAGATCAACCATTTTCTTATCTCGCCACAAGCCCTCATCGGTTATAAAGCGGATTAACTCCTTATTCTGGCTATCGAAGTTTTCGGTGTTCAAGGACATCGAAAAACTGCGCGCGGTATTATCTTTTTCGCCAAACCAGCTTGTTTCACCTATAAATTTGATACGGACTTTGTCCGAATCGTTCTTAATGTCCAGTTGCTTACGTTTTTCGTCTGGTATTTCAGAAAGCTCTGCTTCTCGTCTTACCTGCTGAGCTTCAATCTCTGATTTGCCTTCTGATTTTGCTTTTTCATACGCATCTTGACCTTTTTGCTCAGCCTGTTTTGCTGACTCTGCTCCATCGCTAGGAATTATTTTAAGCGCTATCGCACTTCCAAGCGCATTACCAAACGCATCCCTAGCCACTTCTTTAAAGTTCCAATGCTCGTCCTTAAAGTGATTGCCGTAGATACCGCGCTTGACGTTCCAGCTCACTGCCGAGCTAATGATGTTTTGCACAGTGCCGCCGGTGACTGGGTTACTGTCGCTAAAGCTTCTAAGCATTGAACCGACGGTATCGTCAGCATTGCCAACACCTATACTTTCAATCCCATGCATCGCACCTGCTGCGGCTGCGCTTGTCACCACATTTCGCCAGCTAAAAGAGACGCTGTTATTGCCAACCAGCCGGTTTGCGGCCCAGTTCACGCCCACGCTCGTCGCGGCAAGCAGCATTTTACCCGCGGCTTCGAGTTCGCCCGCGTGCTTGCCTGCCTCAACTACAAGGCCTGCATCTTTAGCCCACTGCGACGCTTTTAGAGTTTCAGCAGCGCCGGTGGCAAACCCTTGGGTTATCCCGGAAGCCAAGGCTTGTTTGAGACTAAAATGCTCAACCACCCCTAAGACTTTACCAACACTTTGCCCTGCAACAGAGCCTGCGACTCCGCCAATAAAACCAGCGCCAAAGCCGCCACCAAATGCACCTACAGCTGTCGAACTTAAGGCACCCGAAGTAGCCACAGACACCATTACCGTCACCGCAATCATCACTATCATCGCAATGGCATTACACTTCGGCGGTGGCGGGATATACGGCAGGTATGGGTTGGTATCGCCAATGATTTGCTCAAGCTGCATTGGTTTGAAGCTGGTGCCGGTATTCTCTTGGGTGGCTCTGGCTGGAATATCGAGCGCCATGCCCGCAACTAGTGGTGCTGTTGGGTCTGAGGTTAAGCCGTTGGTATTGGCGATTAAGTACCAATAGTCCGAATTGCCGTAGAACATCAGCGCGATATTTTTTAAGGTATCGCCGCTTCGCACCTGATAGTTACTAGCTGGGGTGCCACTGGTTAAATCTGGTGCACTAAAATGTTGGTTTTTAAGCGTGCTGGTGATTTTGCCAAACTGCTGACTTAGGTTGGTCGACTTTTTCCCTTCAGCCACTTCGCCTAAGTAATTGCCGTTACTGGTGAAGTGGTACGAGTAAGCCTCTTGGGTGAAACCGCCATTGCCAGTTAAGAAATCAGTCAGTGTTAGCTTGCCTTTTTTCCCTTCCATTTTTTTAAGCAAGGTGCCATCAGCAGCAAATAACATCCGCCGAGTGATGGTCTCATCTGGCGTGTTGTCGTTGATTTCGTTAATTTCTTTACGATTGCCATTACTGTCGTAAATGCTACTGGTTGAGCCTGGCGATACCTTACCTGTTGTTGCATAGCCCGCACCTTCGGCTTTGGTTTCAAGCCAGTTATCGCGAAGCTGATAGCTGCGGGTGAAATTACGGGTGATATCCGCATCGCCCGATTTTTCACCATACTCAGTGATTTGGGTTGCTGTTGCCATCCCGCCTTCATTGAGATTGCTGTACAGCGTTTGACTGACATAGCGTAAGTCAGATGGATTTGAATAAAAGTGAGCGACGTTGATTATCTCGCCCACATCCAAACTCAGGTAATAATCCAAGGGATGCGATGCATTAAATTCCAGCGTGGCATTTTGGAACAAGTTCTCTTCCGTGCGGCCAAATTGCTGGATTTGCTGCATCTCACCATCAGTGTTGTAGGTATTAATGACCTGACCTATCAGCGCGCCACGAATATCGAGTTTTGCTTTTTTGCTCGCTAAAATGTCGCGTTGTTGCTGCGTGAGTTCAGACGACAATTCGCGTGGCTTAATGATGATTTCAGCTGGCTCTTTGGTGGCATACGTCAGCTGCTCTTTCACCCGGCCTTGGCCGTCGTACGTCATTTTTGACAATAAACGCCAGTCAAATT
>JAFLDV010000067.1 GCA_017302255.1 Gammaproteobacteria bacterium
TCGATGCCGAAACCGGAGTCGCTTTCGCCCTCGAGGCGCTCGGCACGATAGGAGAAGAGCCGGCCGATGTGCGTGGGATCACGCGTAGCGCGGGCGGAGTTGACCGAGAGGGTCATCACCTTGTGGTCGACGCGGTAGAGGAACAGGTGGAAGGTCTGGGCGCCGGCTCCGATCTTTTCAAGCCGCACCGACAGCGAAATGGCGAGGTCATGCGCGGTGAGCAGCACATCCTCCATGAGACCGATCGGTTCGGGAAAACGCCGTTCTACGAAATGCTCGATGAGCGGCAAGTACTGCAGTTACAACAACAACTGAGCAGTGAGTTCCAGCTTGGTGAGTCTCGGTTAAACCTCAAAGTTGCACTGGCGACGGTATTTTGTCCAAAACAAAGCATCTCTAGTGACGATGCGCTGCGCCGTGTAGACATCGCGATGGTGCATGCCAAAACCAGCAATCAACTCTGGGCGAGCTACCAACAAGGCCAAGATGAAAGTCATCAACGGGAATTGATGTTATTGCATGATCTGCCCTATTCCCTGCAAAGCGGCCAAATGTTTGTGGTTTATCAACCTAAAGTTGCTATCCAGCAACCGCGAGCCCGCAGCGCCGAAGCACTGATCCGTTGGCAACATCCAAGCCTGGGTTTTATTCCTCCGGATGAATTTATCCGACTCGCCGAGCACTCAGGATTAATTTCGCAGGTCACAGATTGGATGATTGAGCAGGTTATTTCGCAGCTGGCAAATTGGTCTGCAGCTGGTTTTGATTTTAACGTAGCGGTCAATTTATCTGCCTACGACCTACTTAATCCTGACTTGCCGCAACAACTTAGCCAGCTGTTAACCAAATACCAAGTGGCCGGTTCAGCACTCGCTTTAGAAGTGACCGAGGGGGCAGTGATGCAAGACCCTCAGCAGGTGATCCGGAATTTACAACAACTCCGGAGCATGGGCATTGAGCTGGCAATCGACGATTTTGGCACCGGTCAATCGTCATTAGCCTATTTAAAACAATTGCCTGTCCATGAAGTTAAGATTGACCGCGCGTTTGTGAAGGATATTGAACATAACCAAAACGACGAATTAATTGTATTGGCGACCACGCAACTCGCGCATGGGCTTGGCTTGCGTGTGACCGCGGAAGGCTTAGAAAATGAAGCGGGTTTGGCAAAATTATTGGTTGCCGGTGTCGATAAAGTTCAAGGATATTATTTTGCAAGGCCGTTAAAAGCGGACTTATTCTTAGCATGGATGCAAGCATTTCCGACAGAGAAAACCACTTGGTTTAAGGAAACCTGATGACCACTCTGGGTTATTTGCCATTTTCGCTACTACTTTCACTGTTGGTTTTCTACAGCAGCTCAGCAATAGCTGGCAGTAAAGTGATCGGCACTGGCGGCGCTACCACCATCGAAGGGTCGGCTGGAGGCGGGATAGTGCCATGGGCGGTGGTCAATGGTTATGCCAGCTCTGGACAATGGTCGGTTACCGGGTTTAGCAACCAAGTTGGGGTCGACGATTTTCGTCTAAACACCCTAGGTGCAGGCTTCAGTTATGGCAATCAAATCGAAGTATCATTAACCAAACAAACATTCGCCCTCGATACCCTTGGCGGCGACCTGCGCCAAACCATTGTCGGCGTTAAATACCATGTTGCTGGCGAGCTACTTTATACCGAAATGCCGCAAATCAGCCTGGGTGCACAATGGAAAAAACATCAAAATTTTGATTTACCAAAAGCGGTTGGCGCCCGAGACGACCAGGGTGTCGATTGGTATGTTGCAGCCAGCAAAGTATGGCTTGATGCCGTTGCAGGTCGCAACCTACTGCTCAATGCCACAGTACGCGCAACTAAAGCCAATCAGACTGGATTATTAGGCTTTGGTAGCGCAACCGACAATAGCTATCAGTTGATGACAGAGCTATCCGCAGCAGTGTTGTTAACACCACACTGGGCGGTTGGGGCGGAATTTCGACAAAAACCGAATCAGTTAGCGTTTGCCGATGAAGAGCATTGGCGCGATGTATTTGGTGCATGGTTTATTAATAAAAACGTCAGTTTGGTTGGAGGCTATGTCGACTTAGGCGCTATTGCAGGCCTGCCCAAGCAACAGGGTTATTATCTCGCGTTGGAGGCCACATGGTAAATTTTTCAAAACCTACCGCCTTTTTCTTTGCATTGCTGACAGGCTGCGCCAATCCCTCGCGAACAACTGATAGTTTGTACCAACAATTGGGCGCTACTGCAGGGCTTGAACAGCTAGTCGATGGGGTGCTGGTTGAAATTGAACGAGACCAACAAATTGTGCATCATTTTAAAGATACCGATATTGTCCGATTTCGCCGACTGCTAATTGAACAGCTCTGCCAATTATCGGGTGGACCTTGCCAGTACACAGGGGCAACCATGCAAGAAAGCCATACCGGTTTTGCCATCACCCCGGCCGATTTTGATAATTTGGTGAACCACTTCATCAAAGTGATGAGCGCACAACAGATCCCCGTAACAACGCAAAACGCGTTGTTGGCCAAGTTAGCCCCGATGTACTCGGATGTTATTAATCGCTAAGTAAAATATGCACATTGAAGATGCTGCGCAGCATATCCGCTCGATAGGAACTTTCGCATGAAACAAGCAGTTTTGCTGGATGCCGACACCCTGCCCAATACCAATTGGTCTGCTTTGGATAACCGCTATCACTTATCCAGTTATGGCACTACGCCCGCGGAATTAGTCGTTGCGCGGTTAGCCAATGCCGAGATCGCAATTAGTAATAAAGTCCAGTTAACTGCCGAAATGCTGCAGCAATTACCGATGTTACGACTGATCTGCGTGGCGGCGACCGGCATTAATAATGTTGACCTTAATGCCGCGAAAAACCTTGGCATCACCGTTTGCAATGTACGTGATTATGCAACACATGCTGTATCGCAACACGCTATAGCCCTGCTATTGGCGCTCACCAATCAAATCGTCAACAACACCCAGGCGATTTCCGCAGGCGAATGGAGCCAAAGCCCAATCTTCTGTCTGCTGAAACATCCCATCCGTCAGTTACATGGGCTTACGATGACCGTCGTCGGTTTTGGCAGCTTAGGCCAAGCGACCGCCAAATTGGCCGAGGCGTTTGGCATGCAGATCTGTGTTGCAGAACGGCCGCATGCTGAATTTGTGCGCGAAGGTCGAGTCGCCTTCACTGAAGCCTTAGCCAAAGCCGATGTGCTGTCTTTGCATTGCCCTGCCGTGGGTGGCGATTTCATGCTCGGCGCGCGCGAATTCAACTTGCTAAAACCTTCTGCGTTACTGGTGAACACCGCTCGCGGCGCGTTGGTCGATCCGTCAGCCCTAATCGACGCTTTACGCAGCGGACGTTTGGCTGGTGCTGCCTTAGATGTTTTGCTCGTGGAGCCGCCCTCGCCAACTGATTTAATTCTGTCGACTAACCTCCCCAATTTACTACTCAGTCCCCATGTGGCCTGGGCAAGTGCTGATGCGATGCAAAATTTGGTCAATCAAGTGATTGAAAATATTCATGCATATTCGAATAAACAGGCAATTAGAATCTGCTGACAATATTTGTAGCGTTGTGAGCAGCTGCTGTTTAGAATCATTATTCGTTCCTATTCTGGAGTTTGGCATGCGTCGTTATTGGTGGTTACTTCTTGGACTCTGGGCATCCACGTTACATGCGGCTAATTTTGCCTCTCGGCTAGAACAGCAGGAAAAAGATCCCAAAACTGCGGTAGCAAGCTTGAGTAAAACCATCGAGCAAAGCAGTAATGCTGAAGATTGGCTATTGCTGAGCCACGGGTATCTCAGTTTATTAAACAAAGATGGCGCCATGACCAGCGTAAATAAAGCGCTAGAGCTTGGTCTTAGCCCTGACTTAGAAATCGCAGCGTTAAGACATAAAGCATTAGTCTATGGGTTATTGTTTCGCGACACACCAAGCGCCGTTGACACGTTGTTGTTAGCAGAAAAACATGTGCAGTATCTCGACCACCCAAGCAAACCGCAGTTACAAGCAGCCATCTTTGAGAGTTTTGCTCAAGCCTATAACCAACTTGGCCAGATCCCCAAGGCCGTTAGTTATGCCGATGCCGCTATCGGTGTTGCCGTCGAACATCAACTCGCCAGCGAGGAACTACAAGCAAGACTTATCGCCGGTCGTTTGGCTCTCCAGCAAAATAACTATGCATTGGCGCAATTACATCTGTCAGAAGGGCTGCGGTTAGCACAGGAACTTGGCCGGACAACATCGCTTGGATCAATCCATTTGCGCCTCGGTATGGCCTATCACAAGTTACAACAATACCCCATTGCACTGTCGCATTTTGCGCAAGCGGAACAATTGTTGCAGATGCCAGAACGACGTAACCAGCTCATTACGGTGTTGCTGAATAAAGCTCAAACGCTGCAGCAAACTGGTGAGCTGGTTCAAGCAGAAGCTGACTTACAGCAGGCGATGAAGTTTGCGAACGAAATCAATGACCCAACCATGATCGCTCAAGCATATTACGGTCAAGCAGAGCTTGCTCTGGCAAACAAGAACTGGCAACAAGCTGAAGTGTTGCTCAGTAAAGCACAGCAGCTCTACACCCAAATTCGTTCAGTAACTATGGCAACAGAAACTGCTTTAGCACAGGTTGAGCTAGCCCTTGGGCAAAACCAACCAGAAAAAGCCATAGCATATTTTCCAAAAGTAAACGATTTCAAAAGCTTACCGTTATTTTTACAAGAAGAGTTTTTACAGAAATCGGCAAAAGTTCATGCGCTGCAACAACAGTGGCAACAAGCGTATCAGCAAGCAGAATTAGCCAATGAAGTTCGGTTTCAACTGAATTCAGA
>JAFLDV010000068.1 GCA_017302255.1 Gammaproteobacteria bacterium
GGGAGTATAACGACGGCGACGTTGTTCGCCAGTTAAAATTTCAATACGTTCCATAGACACTCCTTAAAGATAGGTTTAAGCCTATCGCTTAATTAAAAAGTGTCCGTTTTAAAAAGGGGCTATTACATTTAGCAGTAATTAAATAAAGTTCGAAGTTAACCCAAGTCTCTCGCACTAACCCGCTCTTGGATCCAAGCCGATACCTCACTCTCTACCCAAGCCACCATCTTAGAGCCCAGTTTCACTGGCTTTGGAAATTGACCATCTGCCATAAATTTATACACCGTTGAGCGAGCAAGGCCGGTGCAATCCATGACTTGTTTCAGTTTGATTAGTTTCATTTTGGATCTCCTGTGTTACGTCCAAAACATCAGGAGTGGCTGTAAATTTTGACGTTATTCGTCCGCTGGCGGATGTGCTAAACCGAAAATGCTTCAGGCATATATCACTTAAGGGCATACCCCATTTACTCACAGCGGAGATCATTTATGCCCAGAAAACCAACCATCACCGAAGCACTTACTTGGTCTGTCACCACCTTGGAACTGCTGAGCAAAGCATCTGACATCATTGGCAAAAAATTAAGTCGCCAATCGGTGTTTACCAGCCCACAAGAAACAAAAGACTACTTAAGCTACAAACTCAGGCCGCAAGAGCGAGAGGTCTTCAGCGTCCTGTTGCTCGACAGCCAAAACCGTTTAATCGAATATCGCGAACTGTTCTACGGCACCATCGATGCCACTGCAGTATATCCGCGCGAAGTGGTGAAATTAGTGATGCAGACCAACGCTGCCGGTGTGATATTCGCGCACAATCACCCATCGGGTGTTGCCGAACCGTCAGAAGCCGACAAGCGCATCACCAAGAAATTAATCGAAGCGCTCGCACTGATTGATGTAAAGGTGCTCGACCATATCGTGATTGGTGAAACCCAAGTGTCATTCGCCGAGCGCGGTTTAATTTAAATCCAATCATTTCAGCAAATCAGAAAACGCTAACCCGGCATAAATGGCAGCAAGTTCCCAAATTAGCATTTTGGGAACTTGCGAAGCCTTATGTGCCGCGGGTCGTGATCAAAAATGTGCGCTGAAGGAGTCTTTTTTGCGTTTTAATCGAAAAAAGGAACTTGGCTATGGCAGAAGTAGAAGCCGTAAAGGAGCCTGATAAAATCAAGCTTATCAGTTATCTCCTCAAACGTCATTTCGGTCAGCAATTGGCAGATATCTGGGATGTCGGGTTAAACTTAGCGCTGCGCATCAGCGATTTGCTGTCTGTGCGCTTTACGGACATTAAAGGCGACCGACTGTTGTTGCACGAGCAGAAAACTGGCAAGAATGCCAATATTCAGCTCAACGCAAAAACTCTTAGTATCATCGAGCGGATCCGCCAGCAGTACCCACACCACATTTATTTGTTTCAGTCGCATCGACACCAAGGTGCAGATAGTAAACCAGCACAACCCATTTCACGCCGCTACGTCACCAAAGCTTTTGCTTATATAGGTGAAGAAGTCGGTGTGGCACTTGGTACCCACTCTATGCGCAAAACACGCGGTTATCATTTATACCAGATCACCAACGATCTGGCCCGAGTGATGCGCATGCTACGCCATAGCTCTGAGGGGGTAACACTACGGTATATAGGAATAACCCAGGAAGATATTGATAAAGATTTTGTTGAATTAGAACTTTAGGGCTGGGTTGGTGATAGCGGCATAACGGCGGCCCGGTTGGGCCGCTTTATGCCGATGTCGGCATTTAATTTTTCATTTTTTGATAAAAACGCACTACAAGTTTTTACGATTCCCTATCTGCACAGCGGAAAACCAGCCGGACATGCGCTTTTAGATTTCACTTCCATGGCGCTACCTTAACAAACATAAAACTCAGACCAGCCTCAACGGTTTGCCATATGAAGGTGTAATCATTACGAAGGGTGATTGGGGGCCCATAAGGCTTGACCGTCCGGTATACCAATTCCTTGCCAGCTTGATAACTCTGACCATACCGAAAATCAAAATCTCCCGTATCTAGGGAATATGCTTCTTGGTTGATGTAATGCGGATGGTCCGTTGCAACTAGGAGGTACCCTACATCTACAAAGTCACCATACCGTTCTAGATTTTGAATATCCCTGAAGACATCATATCGGTTGTTCGGTTCGCGATGATTGGCTCGTTTAAAATATTTAAGCTCAATTGCGCAAGAATGGCTTTCACCGCTTTCTATATCTTCAATAGAAAACCAAACGTCGATGTTCGCTTTTTCTGTTCCACTTTTCGCAAATGTCATGCTTGTGAGCTTTACACTCTTTTCTAGCTCGATGTTGAAGCGTTCGCTCGGTGATTCTTCGTATAACTCTCCGAGAGTTTTTAGAATCGATGCTAGTTGCAGTTGCAAAGATGCCTCGTTGGCAACCTTAATTCGCTGACCTGTAATTTTGCCGCAAAGTCGGTCATAAGCTAACGCAACAATTTGCTTAATTCGGTCCTCATGATTCATGTGATTGTCTTCCTATAAAACACAACGTTTGAACTCAGGATTCGGCTTGTCAGACACGATGAGCCTGCAGCAAATTATTGGGTGCATACACACCTAGGCCATTACGCCAATGGCTTGCTGGTAAGGCTCTTGGCAAGCGCAATATTGAGTTCATATTTTCCTTTCTCTGGATAATGCCTTGCGGCGTCAAGAGCATCTTGGATATTTCCTTAGAAAATTACCGACAGCGTTTCTGCCCGATACTGCAAAATCATCAATTCATCTGCCAAGCCTGCTGTAGCCGCGGAAATTGGCACGAAGCCAGATTTTTGTGCCGTTGTTTTAACACTCACTCTACTTCCGCGACTCGCTATAACATCAAAACCATGCTGGTTGGCATTGGAAGCCAATTCACCGCCAACGGCCAATGCACAGTAGAACTCACCCAGCCGACCTATGAGATGCCTTACTTCGGTTGGTTCAACTCCAAACTGTTCAGTTTCCAGGCTGACCAACTCCAAGTAGCGCTCATATAAAGTTCTGATTTTGTCTAAGGAGATGGGGCCGCCAACACCAACTAGACTCGATGAATTCTGAATCTTACTCGCGGAAAAAGCAGGCAGGTTCAACTTTTCTCGCCATCTAGACACTGCTTCAAACCCGCCATTTGATTCTACTGCTTGCAGTACTCTCGATGCGAACTCCGGAAGAACTGAAATAGGATAAAACCTGTACCAGCTTGGATATTTTTCAAGTAGCAGAATAGCCTGCCTCCAAGAAGTCACAGTGACAGGTTGCGTTACAGGATCTTCATCGAACGACTCATCCGGCAATAAATCATGAAGTGCGACGGAGTTTGTGACTAGGTGGTACTTGCGCAGGCCATCACTCCCACGAGTTCCATAGAGTGTTAGGGAGCCACCTTCAGCTCCAATTTCTAGAATTACTTCGCGCATATTTTGGACCCAAAAAGTTTTTTCAACGACACAAATCCCACGAGTTCTGCTGTCTTTTGCAAAACGTCACGTCAATTTACCGCCATGATCACTGGCTGCTTACCGCTAGTTGTACTTTCACATAACCACCAGTTTCAGCAATCATCCAGTTAATTGCTCTTCAGCTATGAACGAGTTGCGGACGTTCATGCCCTGCAAGCACGCATCTGAGTTCGAGTTGTTTTGGTTTATTAGGCAACAACATCGAGATAACAACCAAAACCGCGACGGCACAGTTTTTACCGCGCTGCTTGTTAGATTTGTACGTTATTGTCCTTAGCATTGAGCAGTTTCTTACCATGTCGTTTGATAAGCTCCTGAAGCACGTAAGCACTAGAGAATACATCGAATAGTTTGTCATCTAGAGTAAAGCGTGCATAAACGTGAAGCT
>JAFLDV010000069.1 GCA_017302255.1 Gammaproteobacteria bacterium
ATTACTTGGGTAAAAAATATGCTTGGCGTATTTACGGAATGGCAGTAGCTCGAGATACATTTGATGATTATCTTGAAGAGATCAAGCACCCTAAAGTGAATTGCTTAACTGAGGGAACACCGTCAATAGCTTACAAAGATATAGGTATCGATGCTGCTATGGATAGTTTAATTAAATCCTGCGTTAAAGTTGGCAACACTGGGAACAGATTTTCGTCTCATTTGTTGCCAGCTAAGAAATGGTTTCAAGTGAAAGGATTAACTGCAATTACTGATAAAAAGTGATACTTAACAATCCGCGTCATTCGGGGATTACCAAAGTTCCTGCGACGTTCCCAAGTTTATACGCATGCACTATGCCTTATTGCAGCAGGAGGTAAAATTTCACTTTTAAGAGAAATTCAGAGGTAAGCATTTTATTTTAATGCTGATTTATCAATTCTTAAATGTAAAGTATTAGCTTCTTGATTAGGAGGTAATGGGTTTAAAGCTAACTAATCGTGTAGTAACTTATCAGAAAATAACCAATACAATCTGGAAGTCGCGGGAAATGAAAATGGATTTCAAAGCGCTGTTGCGAAAGTCAGAATATAAACCGGCACTGATTATCGGTAATGGCGTGAATTTGTTTAATGCAGGGAAGGGCGTGAGCGATTGGGAACAACTTCTGCTGCAGCTTTGGCAAAACAGGATTGGTGATATTGACAAAAAAGCCTTGGAAGGCATTTCACTGACGGAATTCTACGACGCGCTCGACTTAAAACTCTCGTACCAAAGCAAAACCCTGAAAGCTGAGTTTTGTGAAGGAATGGCTGATTGGCAGTCCAAAGATCAACATCGCAATATTGTTAAGTGGGCATCGGTCAATCAATGCCCAATCCTGACAACCAATTTTGAAAATACCTTATCAGATTCTCTTGGCCTCAAACTGCATCGGTTAACAGCGCCGAAACCCACCGATTACTATCCGTGGAGTAATTATTACGCCGCCAAACCGATTACGGATACCGCCAACGAATTTGCCATCTGGCATATCAATGGTATGCAGCACTATAAACGCAGTATTCGCTTGGGCTTGTCCGATTATATGGGCTCTGTTGAGCGCGTACGGCCGATGTTACACAAATCTGGGAATCGACTGTTTTATAGAGCGGACTTCAGCAAATGGCCCGGCCGCCATACTTGGCTAAATCCAATTTTTCAAAATGACTTATTTATCTTTGGTCTAAGCCTTGAAGTCACCGAAGTGTTCTTGCGCTGGCTACTGATTGAACGCGCAAAGTTCTTCAAAAAATTCCCCAATCAGCGCCGTGAAGCGTTTTTTATCCACGACAAGCCACTCGCTGCTGGGCAACAACTATTCCTTGAAAGCGTGGGGATAAAACCCATTCTGGTTAATAGTTATGACGATATTTATGTGGCACCTTGGTAGTTAACTATGTTGATGGATGAATAGATGGCAATTCCAACCTACGACCTTTTTATTGAACCCGTACTGCGGTTTTTGGCGACTCGCTCGGATGGTGCAACGACGAGTGAAGTGTATGAAGCCGCAGCAGTTGCTATGCAGTTAACCGCGGAAGAGCGGGCAGAGTTGTTACCGAGTCAGTCGCAGCAGGTTTATAAAAACCGCATCGGCTGGGCGCATGACCGTTTAAAGCGAGCAGGGCTATCAAGCTCAGCAAGGCGAGGTGTTTGGTGTCTCACTGAAGCAGGCCATTTATTTGCAGCGAACCATCCCGCACCATTTTCACCGGAGCAGTTAACTGAACTTGCAACTGGTTATATGGATGTTCGGCTAAAAGATGCAGGTACATCGGCGTCAGAAACCGCATGGATGCAAACAACAAACGCAAGCGAGTTAGAAACTGCCAGCCCCGAAGAGCGCTTAGGTGTTGCTGTTAAAGAAATGCGCGAGAGCGTCGCTGCAGATTTGCTAGAAACACTATCTAAAGTCAGCCCAACCTACTTTGAAACCATAGTGTTAGACCTGCTACACAAAATGGGGTACGGCGCAAACCGCAGCGATCTGCAGCGTGTCGGCGGCTCCGGTGATGGCGGCATTGATGGGGTGATATCTCTGGATAAACTGGGTTTAGAAAAGGTCTACGTACAGGCGAAACGCTGGCAAAGCAGCGTCGGCCGCCCAGAAATTCAAGGTTTTTACGGGGCTTTAGCTGGGCAACGTGCCAGCAAGGGCGTGTTTATCACCACGTCCGCCTACACCGCGCAAGCGGTTGAGTTCGCTAAATCAGTTGAAAAGATAGTACTGGTTGACGGCATAAAACTCGCAGAGCTGATGATCGACCATGAGGTTGGTGTCTCTAGCCGTATTGTCAGAATACCGAAGTTTGATAGTGATTATTTTGAAGAATAAGACTAACAATGATTTTAAAAGACAAAACCCAAACTAGCTCAGCATCCATCAAACTCGATGCCGGCATGAAGCAAGAACAAGACGTTGCTTTTTACCTGCGCCGAGCTTACAAAGATCGCGATAATGTGATGGTGTTTAACGATATCCGTCTGTCGCATGGCGGCGAACATGCGCAAATCGACCATCTGATTGTCTATAGCTTTGGTTTTATTGTGGTGGAATCTAAGAGTATTCGTGGCGAAGTAAAAGTGAACGAATACAGTGAGTGGAGTCGCAGTTATAAAGGGCAATGGAGTGGGATGCCATCGCCAATTAAACAGGCTGAACTGCAATTATCATTATTAAAACAATTGTTACGTGCCCATGATTCACAATTGCTCGGCACTTTATTAGGCATGCAGCAAGGCTTTGGTGGCCGTTGTTTTGATGTGTTTTGTGCGATTTCCAGCGATGCCATCATTGACCGCAGTAAAGCACCGATTGATGTGGCTGATAAATTAGTTAAATCCGAGTTTGTGGTTGAAGCTTTTGATAAGAAAATGGATTTTAAAACCTTCTTTCAACTAAAAGCCCGACTTGCAGAGAAAAGACCAAGCTTCACATCCGAAGAACTCAACAAAATTTGCAATTTCATTTTTGCGCACACGAACAATCAGAAATTGAAAGATGGCGCAAATCCTATCTTGCAACAACCACAAGTTGCCGCCACGCAATACGAAGTGATTGAAAAGTTACAATCTGAAAATACAGCGCCGTCAAACCATTCGTTGAATAGTTCAAGCATGAAAGAAACTAACGCTGCTGCAGTTCAATGCAAACATTGTGGCGCAAGCAGCGGACTAACCGCGCAATCAGGCCGTTATGGGTACTTTGTGCAATGCAGTGCCTGTGGTGGTAATACACCGTTAAAACGGCCTTGCCTAGCCCGCAAAAGTGCGGATACCAAAGTGAGTAAGTCGAAGTCGGTTTATAGTTTGAACTGCCAAAGTTGTGGTGCGGTTTCTGAGGTTTTGGAGATGAGTCATTAAAATTAAATAACAATTCAATATAAATTATTTTCTTTAGGGCTGAGTTAAGTGCACTCTGCTGAAAAGCATAAACAGAGTGCACTTATAACGACTAATTTTTTTGTTTCAATTTTTCGACTAACATATCACCAAGCTCTTGGCCTGTTGGGGTTGCTGAAGGGTTTTGGCCGAAAACTTCAGCTAGGACTGCAATATAAGCTTCGCCAAGTGCTGCTGTTAGAGCCGCAGCAGTAGCACCAGAAATTGCGCTACCAGCAA
>JAFLDV010000007.1 GCA_017302255.1 Gammaproteobacteria bacterium
TTGATAGTCGGGGCTATCCACTAAGCCGTTTAACTCAGCCGGTGTTACCCAAGGGTTTTTCGGCTGAATTAATGCTTCGCTAGCACCCTGCCAAGGCATTAACGGCGGTAATGTATCTGCGGCCTGCACAGCGAAGTGACTGAAAATACAAAGAGTGACAAACGAAAATTTCATGATTATTCCTGAACTCCTGGACCTAAAATTGGGATCTGTAATTGCTTGGCTTTAAATGCGGCAAGGCCATGATTAAACTTCTGGACAAAGTCCAAACATGGGATGAAGTTTCTAGTACAGACTAAATACACCGGTCGGCTAGTCAGTGCCGGTGCCTCGAGAAACTTGATTTGCTGGGCCAAGTTTTTATCTAACTGCTGCAACATCACGTATGCAATGACGGGGTCCATCACCGCAACTTCAATTTCACTTGTGAGTAATGCTTGTAAATTTGCGAAGTCTGAAGCCGCCGCTTTTAATTGCAGTTGTGGGGCCAATGCGGCGAAACGCTCGCCATAAAAATAGTTTTTGCTGACGCCGATTTTTAGTCCACGTAGTTGATCTAACCGATCCAATTTTAGCGTTGAGTCTTTGCGAACTAATAAAACTTGCTGGACGGAAGTAATAGGATCAGAGAAATACCATTGCTGCTGTAAATCTGGAGTCTCAAACCAAAGAAAAGACGCTGAATTAGGTTTGGCTGCTTCAGTGGCAATATGCTGCCAGGGCACAATTTCAATTTGTGCTGCAATTTGTTCTTGTTTTAAAACAGCCATCACTAGTTGCGACAATGCCCCACGTTCTTCTGACAACTCGTCAATGTAAGGTGGGTAATTATCAACAACTAATCGCCAAGTCGGGGTTTGGGCCGCCAGCGAACAGCTAAAGAATAAGGCAAAAAGACCAAGCTTCAAGATCATAGATCCGCGCAAAAAAGTTTGTAACACAGACTAAGCGAAAGCGTGGCAAATGTATACCGTTCAACGACATGGACCTAACTCATGTTAGGTCCATTTGGTCGCATCAATGGCAAAAGTTACGAGGGATCACTCTTGATCCGATAGATACTGCAATACATTAATGGCAAGAACAATAAAGTCAGTATTGTAGCAAAGCCCAATCCAAACATGATGACCACAGCCATACTCGCGAAGAAATCATCAGCAACTAACGGGATCATACCAAGGATGGTGGTAATTGCCGCCATTGCGACCGGTCTTACCCTACTCACGGCAGAATCAAATACCGCGACATAAGGTGCTTTACCGTCGCTAAGCTCCAAGCGAATTTGCTCAACCAAAACAATGCCATTTTTCACTAACATACCGGAAAGGCTTAAAAAGCCGAGCAAGGCCATAAAACCAAATGGCGCCTGCACCAGCAAAAGACCAGTGGTGACGCCGATGATGGCCAGCGGCACGCATGCCCAAATCACCAAAGCGTCGCGACTGGAATTAAACAGCAATACAGTCACGATAAACATCACTAAATAGCCCAACGGCAACGAGCCAAACAGGGCTTTTTGCGCTTTGGTTTGCGCCTCTAATTCGCCACCGTAACTGAGTGAATAGCCGGCCGGTAGCACCATAGCATCTAGCGTAGGCTTCACGCGACCAAGTAAAGCTGCCGCGGTATCATCACTGAGCACATCGTGGTCTGCCATCACAGAAATGGTACGTTTACGGTCTCGGCGCATGATTTGTGGATCTTCCCACACTAATTCAAAGCTGCTGACCACAGTACTTAACGCAATATAACGCCCTAATTTTGGACTATATACCTGCAGATCCATCAATGAATCGACATTGCTGCGCTCCTGCAACGGCGGGCGACTGACGATAGGCAATAAGTGAGTGCCATCACGATAGATCCCGACGGTTTTCCCATTAACATGGGTCAGTAGCACGTCGTCAATATCTTGTTTACTGATCCCTACCCGCCGCGCTACCGCTTCATTAAATACTGGCCGTAACACTTTCACTCGCTCGCGCCAGTCATCTCGAATATTCACGGCCCCCGCATCACTGGCTAAAATTGCCTTCGCCTGTTCGGCCAATATGCGCAATTGCTGTGGATCTGGACCGTCTAAACGAATTTCTATTTTTGCCGCAGTTGAAGGCCCAACCTCTAAGCGTTTTAACTTAATTTGTAACTCAGGTATTTGCTCGTCGATGAAGGATTTCGTCTTGGTCATTAGTGGCACCAGCTGCTCTTTATCAGCCACGCGGACAATCAACTGACTGTAAGATGGGTACATCTTTTCCGGCTGATAAGTCAGCATAAAGCGGTCAGCCCCACGACCAACAGTACTGGTAACAGCAGTTACTTCCGGTTGCTGATTTAGAAACTCAACAACTTGCTGGCTTTGCTCAAGGCTATGCCGAATATCGGTGCCTGCTGGCTGCCATAAATCCAGCAAAAACATTGGCGTGTTGGATGCAGGGAAAAATACTTGCTTGACCTGCGAAAAACCAAGAACCGCAGCAATTAAAGCGACCACTAAACCGATATAACTAAGTTTTCGATGCCACAGAATTGCATGCAAGGTTTTTCGATAAACATCAAAAATAACGCCTTGATAGAGTTCGGTTTTAATGGAGTCGTCAGTGGCTTTAACATCGTTGGCTTTAAACAATAGACTGGCGAAAAACGGGGTCAGGCCGATGGCGGTAAACCAACTGAGTAAAAGACTAATCAACAGCACCCAAAACAGACTACCCGCAAATTCACCGGTCGCATCACTCGACAACCCGATTGGGGCAAATGCAACGACCGCAATCACAGTAGCGCCGAGCAATGGCCATTGTGTCTGGCGGACAATTAAAGAAGCGGCTTCCCGCAGACTTAAACGGCGCTGCATGCCAATCAAAATGCCTTCGACCACAACGATTGCGTTATCCACTAACATCCCAAGCGCGATAATCAGCGCGCCCAAGGAAATCCGCTGCAGTTCAATCTGCATTTGCTGCATGAAGATAAAAGTACCAAGCACTGTGAGCAGCAGAATCAATCCAATCAGCAGACCACTGCGCAGTCCCATAAATACCAATAGCACCACAATGACAATAAGCACCGACTCAGCCAAGTTGATGACAAAACCATCGACCGAGGCTGCAACTTCTGCTGGTTGGTTATAAATCGAATTAATTTCAATGCCAATTGGCCTTTGATATTCAAGCTGTTGCATACGCGCCAGCACGGCATCGCCTGCATCAACTACGTTAACTCCTGAGCTAAACGAAATCCCAAGCGTAAGCGCAGCTTTACCATTAAACCGCACCACATGAGTTGGGATCTCCTGTGTCGCACGATATACCTTCGCAACATCACCGAGGTAAATCAGCTCCTTCGCCGCAGGATTACTGATAATTAACTGCTCCAGTTCGGCAACTGATTGAAATTCGCCGGTTGGATAAATCCGAATACTCTCCGAGCCAACTTGCAAAGCTCCAGCATTAGATACTGAGTTCTGAGTTTGCAATAAACTGGCGATTTGCGCAGGCGGGATCCCAAGGGCAGCCAGTCGACTTCTCGAAATTTCAACAATCACTTGTTCTTGTTGACGACCACCAACAGAGATTTTACCAACCCCTTCAACTAACACTAAATCACGACGCAGCAGGTCGACATAATCACGTAATTCGTCTTCGCTATAGCCATCGCCGTGGATCGCATAGAGCATGCCGTACACATCGCCAAAATCGTCATTGATAAAAGGAGGCTTAACTCCTGGAGGAAACTGCGGAGTTAAATCATTGATTTTACGCCGTAACTCATCCCAAATTTGCTTCAGTTCCGCAGAGCGATAAATGCCCTTCATTTCAACCATAATTTGCGACTGACCAGCCACCGAGATGGATGTCACATGTTCAACGTAGGGTAATTGCTGAATGGCATTTTCAAGCGGATAACTCACCTCTTCTTCGACTTGCAGCGGCGAGGCTCCTGGGTAGTTGGTGATAATCATTGCTTGTTTGATAGTAAATTGCGGATCTTCTAATCGGCCAAGACCTAGATAGGCTAAGGTGCCGCCAATCAGTAAAATCAACGCCACCAACCAACTTGATGTTCGGTTATCAATAAAATACTTAGCTGCATCCATGAGTTAAAGTCCCCGCTCACGTAACCATGGCCGGACTTGCTGTCCCTCGCGAAGCTGCTGGACACCCGCTGTAACGATTTGCTCACCATTATCAAGCCCAGATAAAATTTCTAGTCCTTGACCGCTTAATTTGCCGATGGTCACAGCTCGCAGTTTTACTGTCGAGGTTTTCTCATCAAACACCCAAACCGAGCGCTCCACAGCATCGACCGCTTGGTTGTTTGCGGCAAATACCGCAGTTGCCGGTACTTTCAGGCTATGTTGCTCAATACGAGTAAACTGCGTTAAATCTGCCAACACATTCGCCGTCATCCCCGACATCACATTAAATTCTTTCGGCGTCGGCATACTAAACACAACTTTAAAGCTGTTGGTCGCACTATCAGCCCGCGTGTCCCATTCTTTGATGCTGGCAGCATAGGTGTGATCAGGGTAGGAATCGAATACCACATTCGGTTGGTACTTAACGTCTTTTTTGACTAAGGCAATAACATCTTCAGGAACTTGGATAACCACATCGATCATATCGCGCAATTGCAACTCCATGATGGCTTGCTGTGCCGCGACGTTTTCGTGATTATCAACCAAAAGCCGAGCGATAGTGCCACTAAACGGCGCAACTAATTCGGTATAACTCAAATTGGTTTCGCTAGTTTTTAGATCCGCCTCAGCGACTTGCAACTGCGCTTGCGTTTCATCAAACATCGCTTGCGACACAAGTTTCTGCGTAATTAGTTTATTGGCTCGCTCAAACTGTGCCTTCGCTAATTGATAACGTGCTTTTGCCTGATCGGCTTTCAGCTGAAAATCAGTCGGATCTAACTTCGCCAGCAGTTCGCCTTGTTTGACTTGTTGTCCAGGACGGATTTGTAATTCTGTTAAACGCCCCGCGACTCTAAAAGTTAAACGAGCATTTTCTGTAGGTTCAATAACTGCAGGAAACTGGCGGATGTTGTCACTTTGGCCATTACTCACAGTGAATAATTTCACTGGCCGACTTGGAATTTCGGTGCTCGCTACTTCCGGTTTTGAACAACTTGTAACTAACATTAGCGAACTAAGCGCCAAGCTCCACTGCCAAAGATTCATGCATTTTCTCCGTAAAATCATTAGTTTCGACAACAATATAGCCCGAATAGGCAAAATTTTCCGCCTTGAGCCCGGTAAAGTAAGTTTTTTAATTATTCAAAACTGCTGACTAATGCAAACAGCCGCTTTAATAAACACATAGACATTTTGCCGCGAATAACCGGGCTAAATCAGCGCGTATTATTTTCTTGAGGCATAAAAAAGCCCCGCAGCGCAAAGCGTTGCGGGGCTTTTTAAGCTAGCTAATTAGAAGCGGTAGCTTGCACCTAATTGCAATGCAGTTTCGTTTTCATCACCGAAATCAATTCGAGTTAATGAACCACGTAAAGCTAAGTTTGAGTTTACGAAGTACTGTGAATTTACGCCGTAAGAACTTTCAGCTGAATCTGTGTCATCAGAATATTCAACACCGAATGACAGGTACGGACGAACATAATAATCTGCACCTAATTCGATACCGTTGGTATCAGCGTCTTCGTATTGACGCCAAGCAGCGTTTAATACCAAGAAATCACCATTCATCACTGACATCAATGCTTTAGTGCTGATGCCGTAATCGCTGCTAGTTTCACCATCATCGTCCTTTGTACGGAACACATCGGCTTTCACTAACCAGTTTTTCTGAACAAAGAAACCGGCACTTGCTGTTAATTCATTTGCTGACGAACCGTTAGCCATCGATACATTTGCTGCCGCGTAGAAGTCATGGCGACTGTCCATATATTCGCCACCAACACCCCAGCCATTCGCACTGAATTCACCGAAAGAAGTGTCGACAGTGGAGCGGATAAAAGTAGCATTGACGTTAGATGCACGACCGACAAAAGCAGCTTCAGCCCAAGGCGCTGAATCGTTTTGATCCACAGGAGAAATATAATATTTGTGGTTCAAATTCCAAGTTGATACATCGTATCCATCTGTATTGATAGAGCCATAATCCGCACTTGATTGGTGTTGGAAAGTATTAGCCATTGCATTGGCTGATAACATAGAGACTAGAACTGTGAGGATACTTAATTTCATTTTTTGCACTCCGGCATGGTTGTATTGACGGGATTGACTCTAACCTCGCCAAACTTAACGAATTCTGAATGATATTTCTTTTTGCTTCAAACGACCAAAAAGTGAACTTTATATTTTGTTACACTTTAAAATCAGTGTGTTACAAATTGAAATATTCAAGTCAATTATACCGGAATAGCGCTGAAAACACCATTCATTCAAAATTCATTAAACTAAATTTCCAACAATGCAGCCTTTAATGCATGAACCTGATCTCTTAACATAGCAGCTTGCTCGAACTCCAAGTTCTTCGCATGTTGTAGCATTTGTGATTCCAATTTTTTAATATCTGCTTGCACTTGATAAGGAGTTTTTCCTTTAATCAATTTCAAGTGTTCAGCAACTTGCGGAAGCTCAACATCGCCCTGACCAAGATCCATGACATCGCCAATTTTTTTGCTAATTTGCGTTGGCACTATGCCATTGGCTAAGTTGAATGCGACTTGCTTTTCCCGCCGCCGATCCGTTTCATCTATGGCTCTTTGCATCGAACCGGTAATGCGATCCGCATACAAAATCGCTTTGCCGTTAATATTTCGCGCAGCACGTCCGATGGTTTGAATTAACGAGCGTTCTGAACGTAAAAAACCTTCTTTATCAGCATCTAAAATGGCAACCAACGATACCTCAGGAATATCCAGACCTTCCCTTAGCAAGTTGATGCCAACTAATACGTCAAAGACTCCAAGTCGCAGGTCTCGAATGATTTCAACCCGCTCCACCGTATCGATATCTGAATGCAAATAGCGAACCTTTACCCCATGTTCAGCTAAATATTCGGTCAAATCTTCTGCCATTTTCTTGGTTAAGGTGGTGACCAATACCCGTTCATTTTTACCAGCACAGCGCAGTGCTTCGGATAACAAATCATCTACTTGACTCGTCACCGGACGAATTTCGATTGGTGGATCGATAAGCCCTGTTGGTCGAACGACTTGTTCAACGACATCACCAGCGGATTTCTCCAACTCATAAGCTGCGGGAGTTGCCGAAATATAAATCCGCTGTGGTGCAATGCTTTCAAACTCTTCAAATTTCAGTGGACGGTTATCCAAGGCTGACGGTAAACGGAAACCATAGTTAACTAAGTTTTCTTTACGCGACCGATCACCGCGAAACATAGCGCCGATCTGCGAAATGGTGACATGGGATTCATCGATAAACATCAAACCATCGGCCGGAAAATAATCCAGCAAGGTTGGCGGCGGCTCACCTTCAGCGCGCCCTGATAAATAGCGGGAATAGTTCTCGATGCCTGAGCAATATCCGAGCTCTACCATCATCTCTAAATCAAACTGAGTGCGCTGAGCAATCCGCTGTTCTTCTAACAACTTATTGTCCGCAAGTAATTGCTGACGACGTTCAGCGAGATCAACTTTAATCCGGTCAACCGCCGCCAAGATTTTTTCGCGTGGGGTTACGTAATGCGTTTTCGGATAGATGGTGTAACGAGCGACCACTCGCTCAACCGCACCGGTTAAAGGATCAAACAAACTAATGCGTTCAATTTCTTCATCAAACAATTCAAGACGCACTGCCAATTCATCAGATTCAGCAGGGAAAATATCAATAACGTCGCCACGAACACGATAGGTCGCGCGTTCAAATGCTAGATCATTACGTTGGTACTGTAATTCGGCAAGTCGACGCAGAATGAAACGCTGATCGACAATATCGCCCACCTTGAGATGCAACAACATCTTCATATAGGATTCGGGATCACCGAGACCATAAATTGCAGATACCGAGGCAATGATCACAACATCACGCCTTTCCATCAGCGCTTTGGTTGCGGAAAGTCGCATTTGCTCAATATGTTCGTTAATTGAAGCGTCTTTTTCAATAAAGGTATCGCTCGCCGGAACATAAGCTTCAGGCTGGTAATAATCGTAATAAGAGACAAAGTATTCGACGGAGTTGTGCGGGAAAAACTCTTTCATCTCACCGTAAAGCTGTGCGGCTAGCGTTTTGTTATGCGCCATGATTAGCGTTGGACGATTCACCTTAGCAATGACGTTTGCCATCGTGAAGGTTTTCCCTGAGCCGGTAACCCCCAGCAAGGTTTGGTGGGCTAAACCCGCTTCTAATCCTTCGACTAATTTGGCGATAGCGTAGGGTTGATCACCAGCTGGTTGATAAGGTGAACATAGTTCAAAATCTCTAGACATCCGAAGCCACCATTAATCATTTGTTTGAGACGATAAGTCCGTTAAGGTACGTCGAAACACCAGTAATGCGGTTACTGCGATAAGCACGTTTGCTAACAAGCCACCGGCAAAAATACCGATGACCCCAAACAACTTACCACCAAGCCACGCCATAGGAACATAAAACACAAAAAGGCGAACTACGCTCAGGCTTAAAGCTCGAAGCGGCAGATGCAGCGCGTTTAATGATGAGTTGGTTAAAATGACAATACCTTGCAAGCCATATCCAAGCGGCAAAATCCAGACAAACCAGCAGATCAGATGCTGGACTTGCGCATCATCAGAAAACACAGCGGCTAACCAAGGTGCTGCGATCGCCAGTAAGACATAGACGGCAAACTGCCATTTCATGACAAAACCCAAACAGAGCTGGTATGCATCAGCAATCCGCGGCAGTTGCTTGGCACCAAAATTCTGACTGACAAAAGGCGGTAAGGTCATCGATAACGCAAGCACCACTAAACAAGCGATACTTTCAATCCGAGCACCGACACCATAGGCTGCAACTGCATGCGCGCCATAACTAGCCATAATGGCGGTGAGCACAGCCATCGCCAGTGGCGTTAACATATTGGCGCCAGCGGCTGGTAGACCGATATGCAAAATCCGGCGGCTGATCCGAATAAACTCAGGTAAAGGTTGATGACCTGTCGCCACAAGTTTGCGTTTGACCATAATCAAATAGAGAATCAGGCTAAAACTAACAGTCCAAGAAATGACGCTGGCAATAGATGCGCCTTCAACACCATAGGCAGGGATCGGCCCCCAGCCAAAGATTAAAATCGGATCTAAGATAGCGTTGACCAGACCAGAGCACGCCATCATTAAACTTGGTGTTTTGGTGTCACCTGCAGCTCTTAATACTGCATTACCAATCATTGGCGTAATCAACAATACCGAACCACCGAACCACCAACTCATATAGTCGTGAATAAATGGCAGAGTATCTTCTTTTGCCCCCAGCAAACGAAATAGTGGATCCATCGTCAAATAACCGATAATTGACAAGCCCAACACCAAATACGCCGATAACCAGAGTGCGGCTAAACCATCAGCCTTGGCACCACTACTGTCACCACTGCCGTGCGCTTTTGCAATCACCGCGGAAGTACCGATACTTAGGCCGATGGCCAAACTAATCACAGTAAAAGTCACTGGAAAGGTAAAACTGACCGCAGCAAGTTCATGGGTGCCGAGCATACTTATAAAGAAGGTGTCGACAAGGTTAAACGACATCAAAGTAATCATGCCAAATAACATCGGCACCGTCATCCGTTGCATAATCGAACGGATATCACCTTGGGTCATATCAACTTTTTGCGTCTGCGATTGGGTCATAATGAGGGTCTTCTGCAAAGGAAGGCCCATTGTAGTGAAAACCCCTCCTCCGCTCTATCGGAATCGAAAAAAAGTTTGAATTTTCTTTTGAGCTGGGCGGGTATTAGCCGAAAATAGTTCACAACAGCGACAATTGAGTTTTTTTGCATCATCTGCACTGTACATAAAAAACCTAAGAACCGAGCAAAAATAGTAAACCATTGTTTTAAAACGAATAAATATTTTTCATCAAACCTATTGATCTTGTTCTAAGCCGCATGAAATCGGGCTTCACACAGGCGCAGCACGGGTCATCCACAGAGATATCCACAGATTCTGTGAGTAAGATCCTGCAAGCCGCATCATTACTGGTCTCGCGCTGAAGTGGATAAAATTTGCTGGAATTTCCCTTTGTTCGAACCAAATTGAGCGAAACGCCAGCAGTTTGCTTAAACATTCGGCAAGTGCATGCAAACCGCGCTTTTGTCGCGGTGAAACTGTTGACAGTGTGAAACTCTGGCATTAGTATTGCGCCCCGTTGCAGAAACAGTTCCTCAGTAGCTCAGCCGGTTAGAGCGGCGGACTGTTAATCCGTAGGTCGTTGGTTCGAGTCCAACCTGGGGAGCCAAATAACCTCTTCTTTTAGCGCTTTCTCGCTATTCTTTCTGCCAAACTACCCGATCACAGTTTATTTCAGTGCAATTTTTTGTTTTAATTAGATTTATGCCTGAAGAAGTCCGTTGCGGGCTATACTCCTCATGTCGCATTAGGAAGAATTTGCAACTATGAAAATATTCCGCACTTTATTTATCGTTCAGATTGTTTGCACATTGATTCTGCAAACTGTGCTGATATACGCGCTGATCACTGCAACACAGCAACAGCAGAAGCAATTGATCATGACGCAACAACAAGTCATCAGCCAAGCATTGAAGAGTTTTGAAGGTGAAGACTACGCAGCATTTGCTCAAAGCCTGCGCAGCAGTATCAACATCCAACAACTACATTTGTCGAACACTGATGGAACAGTCCTGACCGAATTTAATAGCACAACGCAAAATTCGTCATTAGTTGCTGACCTATTTAAAATTGCCGGCTTTCCGCGTGAATTAGCATCGGTGAAATATGCCGAGCAAAGTCTGCAACTGCGTTTTAAACCAAATCTGGATAACCAAGACCAAGCCTTTATGCAAGCCTTATGGGTTGTGTTGTTGGCTCCGTTGTTTTTGGTATTAGTGCCAGCCTTAGTTGCACCAGTGCAAGCAAAAACCATTATGGTCAAACTGAATCGCAGTTTGTCGTCAGCAATGGACAGATTTATGCGAGATCCAGCGGCAAACTTACCAGATCTGAATCTGCCTGATGAGTTTGATGACGTAGTGATGACCTTGCAACGTTTTGGAGACTTCAGCCAGCAGCAATTTAGCGAAATGTCGCGTGCTGCGAAGTTAGTTGCAGAAGATGCATATAAAGATACCGTCACCAACTTACCAAACCGCAATAGATTTGTGCAGTACTATGAAGAGCACCTACGCGACAGCAACAATGTCGATTTCGGTATCTTTGCAATCGTTCGCTGTACTGAGCTTCAGACCATCAACCAAAGCCGCGGTTACCAAGAAGGCGACAAGTACATTCGTGAAGTCGCTGCAATTTCCGAGCGGGCGGCAGCAACTTATCGGGACGCTTTAGTTTATCGTTTAAACAGTTCCGACTTTGGCGTATTGATCCCGCGGATCACGGCAAAAGAAGCTGAAAACTTCGGTATGCTGCTGCAAAGCAAATTCAACGAATACCAAAAATTGACCGAACTTGATTCTGTCGCTTACACCGGGATGGTCAGTTATCAAGCAGGTCGCGCATTAGGTGAGTTATTAGCCATTGCAGATACTGCAATCAGCTTGGCGCAGACTAAACAAACCAACTTTTGGCATCTCCAAAAAGATGACAGCCAAGCCGATGGGGCGACCATGGGCTATGGCAACCAAAATTGGCGTAATGTCATTGATGACGTGCTCGGGCATGAGCGAATTTCATTGTTAACTCAGTCGATTCAACCTGCAAACCGTTCTAGCAAAACCTACTCTGAAATTTTGGTCCGTTTTAGCACTGCCGAAGGTCAGTTGTTACCGACAGCATCATTTTTAGCGATGGCGGAAAAGCTTGATAAGATTATCGCTGTTGACCGGTTAATTATTGAAACCGCATTAAACACCATTAAATCTAAAAACCTGCAAGACCAATATTTTGGTCTTAACCTATCGCCTCGCTGCGTGCACGATGATCAATTCATCATTTGGCTGGAACGCCGGTTACTAAAAGACGCCTCAATTGCCAATAAATTGGTATTTGAAATCAGCGAATTTGGCTTACAGCAGAATCTTAAAACCAGCAAACGCTTTATCGATATGATTCACCGTGCTGGTGCCCGCATTACCGTGGAAAAATTCGGCACAGGGATCACCTCATTTAAGTTTTTCCGAGATCTGAAACCAGACTTTGTGAAAATGGATGGCAGTTACACTCGTCATATCGATGACGATAAAAACAATCAATACTTTATGCGCTTGATGATTGATCTTGCCCATAGGATTGGCGTAAACGTCTTTGCAGAAAGTGTGGAAACTCAAGAAGAGAAACATATGCTGGAGTCTTTATTTATTGACGGGACTCAAGGCTATTACATCGGCAAGCCCGCGCCCATCTAAGTGGCGCTGTTCATCGATGTTTCAAATCACACAACGAACTTTTTAAAACTTAACTGAATGCGCCACTAAATGTGGCGTTCAACTAAGTTTATTAGCCGAATAGGCCACTGCCCTAGCGCTGTTAACAGGTGAATTTGCTTTGATCTATCGCAGCAACCCTACGCTTTATCGGGTTGTATGCGAGCCGACAAATCCGCATAATAGCGCACCTTGATGGCTTCGCTTCAATGATTCTGTAATGTCTTGTGAGCAAGTGCTGGCAGCTGCCAACAGTGAGACCGAATAATGACTGAGTTTTTGCTTCTTTTAGTCAGCACCATTTTAGTCAATAATTTTGTGCTGGTTAAATTTTTGGGCCTTTGCCCATTTATGGGTGTTTCCAATAAACTCGACACCGCAATAGGCATGTGTTTAGCGACCACCTTTGTGCTCACTCTTGCCTCCCTCTGCAGCTATTTGGTAGAAAGTTATATTCTGGCTCCGCTGGAACTGAGTTATTTGCGCACCCTTACTTTTATTTTGGTGATTGCAGTCGTCGTTCAATTCACCGAGATGGTCGTGCATAAAACTAGCCCCACTCTCTATCGGTTGTTAGGGATTTTCTTGCCACTAATCACTACCAATTGTGCGGTATTAGGCGTGGCCTTGTTAAACGTAAAATCTAACCATGGTTTATTCCACTCTGTTGTTTATGGCTTCGGCGCCGCTGTTGGTTTCTCGCTTGTCTTAGTGTTATTTGCCGCGATGCGCGAGCGTCTGGCCTCTGCTGATGTGCCATTACCATTTCGCGGAGCGGCTATTGGTTTAATTACGGCCGGTTTAATGTCCCTCGCATTTATGGGATTCACCGGCTTAGTAAAAGGTTAATTTGATATGCTTATCGCGTTATTAACTTTGACCGGCTTAGCGTTAATCTTTGGCGCTATCCTTGGTTACGCTGCTATCCGTTTCAAAGTCGAAGCGGATCCGCTGGTTGACCAAATTGATGACATTCTGCCGCAAACTCAATGCGGGCAATGTGGTTATCCAGGTTGCCGGCCATACGCAGAAGCGATTGCCAACGGTGATGCCATTAATAAATGTCCACCAGGCGGCGATGCTGCGATCAAAAAACTAGCATCTTTGCTTGGGGTTGAAGCCAAGCCGCTAGATGGCGCACAAACCCCTGCCATTAAACGTGTGGCATATATCCGCGAAGATGAATGTATCGGTTGCACTAAGTGCATTCAAGCATGTCCAGTTGATGCCATTGTTGGCGCTTCCAAACAAATGCATACCGTGATCACTGATGAATGCACAGGTTGTGATTTGTGTGTAGAACCTTGCCCTGTGAACTGTATCGACATGTTGCCGGTACCTACCAGCGTCGAGCGCTGGAAATGGGATCTCCAAGCAATCCCAGTGAAAATGGTGGAGACGAACTAATTGGCTTCTTTGTTTCAACAAATTAAATCAGGGATGTTGTGGGACTTTCATGGTGGCATTCACCCACCAGCGCGAAAAACCCAAACCAGTCAAAAACCATTAGGTCGCCTCAGTCTGCCTGAACGGTTGTATATTCCGTTGCGACAACATATTGGTGTTGCTGGCAAATTATTGGTGCAACCCGGCGATTACGTCCTGAAAGGACAACCGCTGACCGCCGCGAATAACGCTATGGCTGTGCCTGTGCACGCGCCTACTTCGGGCCATGTGTTGGCAATTGATGATCATCCATCAGCGCATCCATCGGCACTTCCCGAACCCATGATAGTTATGGTTCCAGATGGCCTCGAACAATGGCGTGAGCGTCAACCGTTAGATCCTGAGCATATTAGCCGTCAGCAAATTCTTGCTCGTATTCAAGATGCTGGTATTGCAGGCATGGGCGGTGCTGGTTTCCCAACGCATATCAAATCATCAGCAAGCCAAGGCGTTGACTACCTAATCATTAACGCCGCCGAATGTGAACCTTACATCACCGCCGACGATGCATTAATGCAAACCGAAGCGGAAACAATAATGCAAGGGATTGATATTCTTTGTGATTTGTTAAGCCCTAAAGCAGTTTTGATCGGCATTGAAGACGACAAACCTCGCGCCATTGCTGCGATGCAAGCAGCGTGTGGCAACCGTAAAGATTTCTATGTTCGTGTTGTACCTGCCAAATATCCAAGTGGTGGCGAGAAGCAATTAATCCAACGCTTAACCAGCAAAGAAGTACCTGCGGGCCGTCGACCACTCGATATTGGCATCGTCATGCAAAACGTCGGTACCGCCTTTGCTATCGCACAGGCTGTGCTGCATGACATTCCGTTAATTTCGCGGATTGTCACTGTTGTTGGCGAAACACTTAGTCGCCCACAAAACGTATTGGCGCTTGTCGGCACGCCGGTTGGCTTTTTGCTAGACAGTTGTGGATTCGTTGCTGAAGCAAAACAACGAGTGATCATGGGTGGCCCTATGATGGGTTTCACTTTGCCTAGTTTGCAAATTCCAATCGTAAAAACTAGCAACTGCATCATCGCCCCAACCGATGCCGAGTTACCAACCACTGGTCCGGAACTTGATTGTATTCGTTGTGGCGCATGTGCCGAGGCTTGCCCTGCCACCCTGCTTCCTCAGCAGTTATTGTGGTTTAGCAAAGCCAAAGATCATGACAAGTTAAAAGAACACCATTTATCAGACTGCATCGAATGCGGTGCTTGTGCGTACGTTTGTCCAAGCGAAATCCCGTTGGTGCATTATTATCGAGTGGCTAAAGCGGAGATCCGCGAACAGCATCGAGATGAACTGAAAGCAGAGCAAGCAAAAGCGCGGTTTGAGGCTAGAAATGAAAGGCTTGAACGCGAGAAGCAACAACGTATGGCGAAAAACCAAGCGTTAGCAGCACAGCGACAATCGATGCTTGCTGAGCAGCAGAAGCAACAAATTGCTGATGCTGCGTCTCGTGTCGAAACCACTGCTGAGACCTTAAGCAAAGAACAGATTATTGCTGAGCGCGAACGCAAAAAAGCGGAAGCCCGTGCTTACCAAGCAGCAAAAGCACAAAACCAAGTAGAAAACCCGGCTGAAACCAAAGTAGAGCCAGCACCAGCAACTGAGGTCAACACCGACACAGCAACAGATCCTCGCCAATCGGCGGTGGCGGCGGCGATTGCACGGGCAAAAGCGAAGAAAGCTGGCATTAGCGAGAACGCCGAAGCCGACGAAGTGCCTGCAAGCTCGGCAACGCTCGACTCAGATAAAGCCGCGGACCCACGCTCGGCCGCTGTAGCTGCGGCAATTGCGCGAGCTAAAGCGAAAAAAGCCGGAATTAGCGCCGACGCTGAGGCGGCAAAAGCTGCCGAAGTGTCCGCCAGCCCAATCGCGCTCGACACAGAAAAAGCGACAGATCCTCGCGCAGCAGCTGTCGCGGCAGCAATAGCTCGAGCCAAAGCGAAAAAAGCAGGAATTAGCGCAGAAGCTGAAGCGACAAAATCAGAAGATGCAGTTGCCGGAGCAGAAAATACAACTCCGGTTGACACAGAAAAAGCCGCAGATCCAAGAGCTGCAGCTGTCGCGGCGGCAATAGCTCGGGCCAAAGCGAAAAAGGCAGCTGAAGCAACATCGACAATTACCACTGCCGATTTAACGGCCGAAACAGCAGTCAATACGACTATTGCAGCCGATGTTCCAGTTGCGGCTTCACCAGTTGCTGATGCTGCAGATCCACGAGCAGCGGCAGTTGCGGCAGCTATTGCTCGGGCCAAAGCCAAAAAGGCAGCGGAAACCCAGCAAGAGCCAAGTGCTGACGCTGAAATCAACCAAATAACGCCTGAGACCGAAACCAAAGCTGTCGCAGCAGAACCGGCAGTTATCGAGGCTTCAACAAACGTAGTCGCACCCACCGATGCGAAAAAAGCAGCTATTGCTGCAGCAATAGCTCGGGCCAAGGCGAAAAAAGCCATTGAGTCTGATCAGGAGAAATCGGAATGAGTTTCAGAGTTGCAGCATCGCCACACCATCATGCGCGAGTGCAAACGTCGACATTAATGCTCAAAGTTGCTTTAGCAACATTGCCAGGCATTGCTGCACAGCTGTATTTCTTTGGTTATGCTGTTTTAATTCAATTGGCACTAGCCGTGGTTACAGCTTGGTCAGCAGAAGCTTTAGTGCTGAGCTTACGTGAAAAAACCATAGTTAACCGTTTGAAAGACCACAGCGCACTAGTTACAGCCGTACTATTAGCCGTTGCGATCCCGGCATACGCGCCATGGTGGATCATCGTATTGGGCACGGCTTTTGCCATCATTATTGTAAAGCAACTGTACGGCGGTCTTGGCAACAATTTATTCAATCCAGCAATGGCCGCTTATGTATTGTTGTTGATTTCCTTTCCACAACAAATGACCGCATGGACACCGCCTACGGCGCTGCAAGCACAAGAGCAAAGCACATTTGATCCAGTGTGTCTGGTTTTTACTGACTTCAGTTGCGCTGGTTATAGCATTACCCAACTCAAAACTGATGTGGACGGTCGGACTATGGCGACGCCACTGGACACACTAAAGACCGATCTCACTAACAACAAAACCGTCAGCGAGAGTCGACAACAACCGATGTTCGCCGAAATTGGTGGTTTTGGCTGGAATTGGGTTAACTTAGGCTTTTTGCTCGGCGGCCTGTGGTTATGGCAACAAGGCGTAATTCAATGGCGCATCCCAGTTGCGGTTTTAGTGAGTCTTGGCATTTGTAGCAGTATCGGCGCTATGGTCGACGCAGACCAGTATGCTAGCCCACTTTTCCATTGGTTTTCTGGCGGCACTATGCTCGCTGCTTTCTTTATTGCGACAGATCCTGTTTCTGCCTCAACGACCGCCAAAGGCCGCCTAATTTATGGCGCTTTAATTGGTCTTTTGGTGTATTTGATCCGTACTTTTGGCGGTTTTCCGGATGGTTACGCTTTTGCGGTAATGCTGGCGAATGTTGCGGTGCCTTTGATTGACGCTTATACCAAACCTCGTACTTATGGTCACAAAGCAAAGGGAAGCGAATAAAATGCTGAAATTTGTCAGTAAAAATGCGCTGCTACTTGGGCTTTCAGCCACTTTATGTGTTGGCTTAATTGCTGGAGTTAACCTTCTTACTAAAGAGCGGATCGCGGCGCAAACATTGGCGCAAAAAGTCGCTTTGTTGCAAGAGGTGTTGCCTGCGGGGACTGCTGATCTGAGCATTCTCGACAACTGTATCTATATTGAAGATAAAGCAGTGTTTGGCGTTGCACGAACTCCAATTTACCGTACTCAAGTGAACAATCAAACCGTGTATGTGGTCGAAACCACAGCCCCTGATGGTTACAGCGGCAACATCGAATTATTAGCTGCGATCCGCAGCGATGCTACGATTCTGGCAGTGCGTACGTTAAAGCACCAAGAAACACCGGGGCTTGGCGACAAAATTGATATGCAAAAAGGCGATTGGATGCTGAGTTTTAATGGGGTCCAAGTGCAAGGTGTCGACGATAAGCGAATTGCCGTGCGTAAGGATGGCGGTCAGTTTGACCAGTTCACTGGTGCGACTATTACGCCAAGAGCTGTAGTCGGAGCCGTGAAGCGAGCTGCGATATATTTGCAGCAACACCCTGAATTAGCCCACCAGCCTTCAGCATGCCAACCGGCGACGTCAGAGCAATGAGGAATTTATGAGCAACTTTCGTGAACTGATGCAACAAGGCTTATGGCGCAATAACCCTGGTTTAGTGCAGCTGCTCGGCCTTTGCCCGCTACTTGCCACAAGTTCGTCATTGACTAATGCGATTGGCTTAGGCCTGGCGACAATGTTGGTACTTGCAAGTACTAACTTAATGATTTCATTAGTACGCAATCAGGTGCCTGCGGAGATCCGCATTCCAGTGTTCGTGATGATTATCGCCGCGGTAGTCACGGCAATTGAACAACTTATGCATGCTTACACCTTCGCACTTTATCAATCACTTGGCATTTTCATCCCTTTGATTGTCACCAACTGCATCGTCATTGGCCGTGCTGAAGCCTTTGCGTCGAAAAACCCTCCCCTCGCCGCAGTCTTTGATGGCCTGATGATGGGCGCTGGATTTTGTTTGGTGCTTGTCGCGCTTGGCGCAATTCGTGAAATCCTCGGCCAAGGAACTTTATTCGCTGGCGCTGAAACCTTACTTGGAAGCTGGGCATCAGTGTTGAAAATTACTGTGTACCATGCCGATAGCCATTTCTTACTAGCAATTTTACCGCCAGGCGCTTTTCTGGTTTTAGGATTTTTGATTGCCGGTAAAAACGCCTTAGATCTGCGGAAAAAGGCCAGTGAAGCCTCACAAAAAGGCAGTATTCAGCGCGCTCGGGTCACTCACGTAAATACTAATAACTAGAGTCTAGTTGACCGAATGAACCAACAAAAACGCATCGAGATATTAAGTCGATTACGCGCGGCAAATCCGCATCCAACGACTGAACTACATTTCAGTAATCCGTATGAATTATTGATTGCGGTTCTGTTGTCTGCGCAAGCCACGGACGTTGGTGTGAATAAAGCCACGAAAGGCCTGTTTGCTGCCGCCAATAATCCGCAAGATATGCTGGCGCTTGGCGTCGATGGCGTAAAGCAGCATATTAAAACTATTGGTCTGTTTAACACTAAAGCGGAAAACGTCATTAAGACGAGCCAAATCCTGGTGGACAAACACCAAGGCCAAGTGCCGGAAAATCGCGAAGCATTAGAAGCCCTACCCGGTGTGGGTCGAAAAACAGCAAACGTGGTGTTGAATACCGCATTTGGCTGGCCGACAATTGCAGTGGATACCCACATCTTTCGTGTTAGCAATCGGATGAATTTTGCGCCGGGTAAAAACGTCGATGAAGTTGAAGCCAAACTGCTCAAAGTCGTGCCAACTGAATTTAAAATTGATGTCCATCATTGGCTTATCTTGCATGGGCGTTACACCTGTATCGCACGCAAACCAAAATGCGGCAGCTGCCTCATCGAAGATTTGTGTGAGTTCAAACAGAAAGTAGATTAAGGATCAATATGCGTATTCTGCACACCATGTTACGAGTCGGCGATCTCGACCGTTCTATCGCGTTTTATACCGAAGTTTTGGGCATGAAGTTATTACGCACTTCGGATAATCCTGAATATAAATACACCTTGGCGTTTGTTGGCTACGACGATGAAAGTGCAGGCGCTGTGTTAGAGCTAACCTATAACTATGGCGTGAAACAATATGAACTCGGCAATGCCTTTGGCCATATCGCTTTAGAAGTCGACAATGTCTACCAAGCTTGCGAATTAATTCGTGAGCGCGGCGGCATTATTAGCCGAGAGCCAGGTCCGGTGAAAGGCGGCACGACTGAGATTGCTTTTGTACGCGATCCAGACAATTACGCCATTGAGCTCATTCAGAAAAAAACAAACTATCAACAGTTGTAATGTCGATACTTTATTAAAGCTGTCGATTTATATCTGCGTTTGAATTACCAAGAAAAACCCCACTTTCGTGGGGTTTTGTTTTATTTCAAGCCAAGTTGCCGAGCTTTATTTTATTTCAAACCACGGCGGATCAATAACGCATTGATATCCGGCTCTTTACCACGGAATTGTTTGAACACAGTCATCGCATCTTCGCTACCACCACGAGACAGCAAGGTTGCACGGAAGTGATCGCCATTTTTCCGGCTCAAACCACCGTTTTCTTTGAACCATTCAACGGTGTCAGCATCCAGCACTTCGCTCCAGATATAGGCGTAATAACCAGCGGCATAACCACCGACAATGTGCGAGAAATAGGTTGAACGATAACGAGGCGGAACTGCCGCAAAATCAACACCAGCGTTTTTCAGCGCTTGCGCTTCAAATTCCAACAGTTTTTCCGGAGCTGGTACTTGCTCTGGTTTTAACTGATGCCATGATTGGTCTAATAAGGCCGCAGCTAAATACGCTGTAGTATCATGACCTTGGTTGAATTTAGAACTTGCAAACACTTTATCCAATAATGCTTGTGGCATTGCTTCGCCAGTTTGGTAGTGCTTCGCATAGTTCTTCAGGATCTCTGGCCATACCGCCCACATTTCATTCACTTGTGATGGATATTCGACGAAATCGCGTGGTACTGCAGTTCCTGAGAAGTACGGGTACTTCACATTCGAGAACAAGCCGTGCAATGCATGACCAAATTCATGGAATGTGGTGGTTACTTCATCAAAGGTCATCAACGTTGGTTGACCATTGGCTGGTTTCGGAATATTTAAGTGGTTGGCAATTACTGGTTTAGTGCCCATCAAACCTGATTGCGACACATAAGCGTTCATCCAAGCGCCACCTTGTTTTGACGAACGAGCATACATATCTGCTAAGAAGAAGCCCATTGATGAACCGTCGGCGTCAAAAACCTCAAAGACGCGCACATCTGGATGGTAAACAGGAAGGTCTTTACGCTCTTTAAAGGTGATGCCGTACAACTGCGTTGCTGCGAAGAATACGCCATTTTCCAACACATTGTTCATTTCGAAATATGGCTTTAACTGTGATTCATCAAAGTCATATTTGGCTTTACGCACTTTTTCGGTATAGAACGACCAATCCCAAGCTGCTAACTCAAAATCACCGCCTTCAGCTTTGATCATCGCTTGCAGTTCAGCTGCTTCTTTTTTCGCATTAGCAACAGCAGCTGGTGCGATACCCGCTAAACGCTCGTTCACTGCTTCTGCAGTTTTTGCTGTTTGATTTTCTAAGCTAGAAGCAGCAAAGTGCGGGAAACCAAGGATGTTGGCACGCTC
Source organism: Gammaproteobacteria bacterium (assembly GCA_017302255.1). Taxonomy (GTDB): domain Bacteria; phylum Pseudomonadota; class Gammaproteobacteria; order Enterobacterales; family Alteromonadaceae; genus Pararheinheimera. The sequence goes on from JAFLDV010000007.1 coordinate 21,248, forward strand.
TGCACGCAGCTTAGCAACCGTCGTTAATACCTTGCTGTTATCGAACTCACCGCCATGACTGCCACGCTCTAGCGAGGCTTTTAACAGCTTCTCCCGGGTGCCACGATTAGTTAATGCCGCCAAGGCCGGTTGAGTACTGGTATTTTGTAGCGTCAGCACGTATTTGCCAGCTAAATTACGATTTTTAGCTTCTTCTGCAGCTGCAGTGATTGCATCATCAGATAACCCTGCCAGCTCTTCTTTAGTATCGACAACTAGTGCCGATGCATTGACTTCTTTCAGCACGTTTTGGCTGAAGTTGTCTTGCAGACTCGCTAGTTCACCGTTGATTTGTTGGATCCGGACTTTTTGCGCTTCAGTCAATAACGCACCAGAGCGCACGAAATCAGCATAATACTGCTCGACTAACCGCTTGCTTTCAGCATCAAGGCCTAAGGCTTCGCGTCCGTCAAACAAAGCTTTTACGCGAGCAAATAAAGCCGCATTCAAATAAATTTGGTCTTGGTGTGCCGCTAGCTTTGGTGCAATTTCTGAACTGACTTTATCTAAAGTATCGTTGGTGTTAGCGCCAGAAATATTAAAGAACATGGTGGCTGTGCGGGTCAATAACTGACCTGATTTTTCCATTGCAACAATAGTGTTGTCGAATGTGGCAGCTTCAGTATTGTTGGCAATTGTATTAATTTCAGCAATATGTTCGCTCATGCCTTGAGTAAAAGCCGGCAGATAGTGCTCATCTTTGATTTTATCGAATTCTGGATATTGGTACTGTAACGAACTTGGTTTTAATAATGGATTTTCAGCCGTTACTGCTGTGGTTGATGTTGCTTGAGCTGCTGCAGGTTGGGCTGCTGCGTCTTTACTTGGTGCTGGTTCTGAGCAACCGGTAGCTGCCAGCGCAAACAATAATGCGGCAGCAATTGGGGTACGTGAAAACATGTTGTTATCCTTTGGTGTTTGAACCTGTCTAAAGTACACAAAGGAAGGTATAAATACCAGCAGCGCTGAGGTCAGATCTGCTGGCACATATAAATTAAATAGATAAAATTCAATAACTTAATCAGTAACAGGCAAAAACTTTCTCACATCCAGACAAGAAATGTTGCAAATGTCCCTGTAAACGGTCCTTAATTTAGCTCGATCCAGACTTTTTCATTTAATGACATCGCTAAGTTATTGTCGTAATAAGCGGCTTCATTAATGAAAGTTGGATAAACCACCTGCTCGCCGTCGTAGCAGATTTCGCTGCCATCAAACAAGGTGAATAGCGGTTGCCCCGGCATAATCGGCAGATAATCGCGATCTTGGATGTTCCGATGTACCATCCCTAAACGCTCGCCAGAACTCGACATCGGCAGTTTGATACTATGTAAATATCGGAACGCTTCAACCTTCTTCGGCAATTCCGGTAGCTTACCTAGATTTGACAGCTCAATAAAATCAAGAATATGCTGAGTCATCTCATGCATTTCCTCGAGCACATCTTGGCGCAGCACCGATTGCGGTTGTGGCCCTACTTCGACAATCACGCCATAAGTACCAACAGTGCAGAGCAGCGCATGATCGTCCTGAGCAAAATGATCTTCATCGCGAGAAATCACCGCCTTTGGCATTTTTAATTTTACGTAGGCCGCCAGTTGATTATACAGCGGCCCAGCTTGGGTCAAAATCAGGCATGGGCCCATGTTACTGGTGGTGTTATGCAAATCGATAATGAAATCGGTTTTGGCTGCACCTTTCGGACCCAATTCGGCATTAATCACTTTCGCCCGGCTTTGCTCATAATTGGTGAGAGTCGGATCGGCGAGATCGACTGTTTTAAATTGGCGGTTTAAATCGCTGTGTAGGTAACGGCGATTGGCTTCATGTGCTTGTGGATTGGCAAACAAAGTTTTGCAACTAAAGCTCGAACGCTGCATTAATTCAGGCTGCTGGCGATAACGCCGCTCAAGATAAATTCCAGAAAATTCATTACCGTGGGTACCGCCGACAATTGCCACGGTGTTAATTTTTGCCAAAGCCATTTAAAGCTCCAATTCTGCTAGTTGCGATAGCGCTATTATGCCTCGAGCAGGCTGAGATGTGGATAGCCATCAATAAAAATGCAGAATTTTCAGATAAAAAATCAAAAAATGCTTAAAGAAACACTTGGCGAGGCGCTGGTACCGACAGTTTTAGGTTATGAAACTAAGTCAACAGCGCAACAGAAAGGATAAAAAATCTGACACTTTGAAGATTTAAGCCGCCGGGCGGTCTTCAACCAGATGGCAAGGGATCCGATTGTTTGCATATAAATCTTGGATGCTTTGATTCAACACTTGTTGTGCTGTTTGGATGCACTTACCACATTGGCTGCCAACACCCAAACATTGTTTCAGTTCACGCATAGAGCCCAAGCCCTCTCCGACTTTTTGCCGAATGGTTTTGTCTGAGACTGCTTTACATACACAAACATACATAGCGATAAGCACCTGCGTTAAATTACGCGGGCATCTTAATCTAATTAAGAACAATTATCAATACGAGCTTCGATTTTCTCTGCTGTTTTTATGTACGGCGATCGTTTTTAGATCTGATTGTTCTGTCACGATCATTGGACCGTTCGGTCAGAGCTGGTAAAAAATTGCCAATAAAAAAGGCGGAACCTGTCCGCCTTCTTTTGCCATCACTAATGCTTAGTGTGAACTTTCTTCCTGCATTGCTTCAAGTAATGTTTCAGACAGTTCAGTTGGCGAAATCACAACGCCTGGCTCTTCAGCATGTGGGAATACAGCAACTGATAACTCGTCGCCGTTTAAGCCTGTGGTCCATTTGTCCAACCAAGTGCTGATATCAACAGCTTTTGACTGGCAACCTGCTAATTCGCCTTCGATCCAAAGATCAGCAAGCTCAGCATGTGGCCACACTGGAATGCATTGCTCGCCTTCGGCAGTAACCAATACAAAGCCTTCGTCATCCATCAGGATCCAAATCTGTTCAAGATCAACAACCGCATTGACGAAATAGTCATAGCGTTGTTCCGCATCTAGCTTGGTGACTTTCTTGATGTCTTCAGCAGTCAGTGCGTATTCCATAGTCGTGCTACCTTTGGTTATTTTTTAAAATTTATCGGTATATGATGACGCAAACCAGCGATTTGGCAAAGCCTTTTATCACTCGCAAACGCCAAGCCATTATTAATTCTGGGTTTTAGCTGCTGAAGCAGTTACTGGCCGCAGCCTTACTGGGACTTGTTGATAACAAATATCGACTTTCCCTAAACCTTTGTAGTGAAAAAACTCACTATCACGAGCACGATGCTTGGCAATTTTCTCTGCAAATTCAGAGCTTTGCGTATTCATCATTTGTAGTGGTAGCTGTTTATTTTGGGCAAGCTCATTGCCCATGGTTGCTTTCACTATCACGCCACGAGCCGCTGCTTTTTCAATGACGCCACTGTCTATATTGCGATCGCCACGCGGCATCAAATTTAGCCACTCGCCACCATAAACAACCCTGGCAAACATCGACATGTTGCGATCTAAATGTCTTGGCGCTTGGCCCTGCATAATGGCAAAGTCAGTAGTACCGGTATCAGGTGCCGGATCTCGCGCCATCGAAATCATATTAGCGCAATTTAATAACCATTCTTCATTGCCTTCCCGACCAACCGGAAAGCCTTGGTTAAAGCCGGTCTCTTTTGCGTATACATCATTCTTTTCAATTAAAAAATACGGATCTGTGTTTCGCACTGGCCAAGTAAACTCAGCTTTAATCGCCGGCCATGACTGAGCTTTCCCTGACGGATGACTCTCGCCTTCAGGTAATCCAGCTTGCAGCACGTACTGGTCAATCACACGGTAGAACGTGAGGCCATCGTAAAACTTCGATTTAACCAACTGACGAAAGCGTTGACTGTGCGCGGGGGCAAACTGATCTGCTAACTGCAACACCACCACACCTTGACTGAGTTCTAAATACACTAAATCCTGTTGCGGCATATCCAGCCAAGTCTCAGCAGTTTTTGCTGAAGCTGCAGGGGCATTCACCGTGGCGGCGTTTGCACTGGCTGAACCGCAAATAACTGCAAAGCTAAGCGCTAGTGCGGAAATTACAAAATAAGCTTTCATGTTCAATCCCTTATTATAATTTTATTAAACCCGCGCTGCGCAAGGTTGCAAGCACGGTTTAACTATTGGCTTAGCAATGGCTTTAACAACTGATCAGCCAACAACAGCAATACCGCATATCTTGCGCCCTTTGCTAAAGCGACCAAAGTTACAAACAACAAGATCGGCATCCGCAGTACACCAGCCACTAATGTCAATGGGTCACCAACCACTGGTACCCAGCTTAATAGCAAAGCGAAGGGACCAAATTTTGCCATCCATACTTCGGCACGCTGCATTTGCTCAGGTGTCGCAGGAAACCAACGCCTATCCGAAAAGCGTGCCACTTGACCACCAAGCCACCAATTCACTAATGAGCCTGCGACATTACCGCTGGTTGCGACTAACCATAACAACAAAGGCGCATAACCTTGATACCAAAGGCCCCCCATTACTATCTCGGAACTTCCAGGTAATAAACTTGCTGAACTTAACGCACTCAACCACAACAAAGCATAAGCCATCAGCTCATTCATCGATTACCACCACAAACCGACAACAAGGCGCAGCCACAACACCCAAAGCACGACACAGCTTGCCAAAAACAGATTAAAACGTGCACGGACTTGGTTGCTAGTCACGTGAACAAACGCATGCAGTGCGCGCATCGCGACAAATAGACCGGCAATACAGACATAAACTAAATCAGCTTGTTGCTGCTGTAGGATCAGTAACACCGCAAAGAAAAACAACATCGGCATTTGAAACTGGTTATCAAAATTCCGACTCGCAGTAATGACCCGCTCGTTTGCACCGGCCAAGTCCATAGTTCTAAAAGCGTTATAGTGAAACTCTTTATTGCGCGCAGCCGCAAAACGACGACGTCCCATCAACACCATGACGCCACTGGTCAATAGCACTTGTAAAAACAGCATAACGATAAGTAACTTATCCATTTGTTATCCCCTGATAAAAACAATTAGTGCGAAGAGTAATTGATAGTCGCAGCAACCTCCAGCCTAACAAGGCCACGACAAGCTAAAATCGACAAATTATGCGGGTAACGGTTGCTTCGGCCCCTTTGGTTTCACGAAAAGCTCAGGTTATACTGGCATTTTTGCTGAAGAAGAGAACGCGCATGGCGCAGCTGTATTTTTATTATTCCGCGATGAATGCGGGAAAGTCGACGGCATTGTTGCAAAGTGCCTATAACTATCAAGAACGTGGCATGCAAGTGGCCATTTTTACTGCGGCATTTGACGACAGGTTTGGTATTGGCAAAGTCAGTTCGCGGATTGGTTTATCCATGGACGCTAAGCTATTTGACGATAAACTAGATTTTGTCAGTACTTGTAAAGAGTTACGGGAAAAAGATCGGCTAGATTGTATTCTGATTGATGAGGCTCAGTTTCTAAGTAAAGCCCAAGTACGCCAGTTAACCGACATTGTCGACGACATGGATATTCCAGTATTGGCTTTTGGTCTTCGCACCGATTTTCTCGGCGAAACCTTTGCTGGCAGCCAAGCTCTGCTGGCTTGGGCAGACAAGTTAATTGAACTGAAAACTATCTGCCACTGTGGCAGAAAAGCAAACTTTGTGGTGCGCCTCGATAGTAATGGTCAAGCGTCCACTGGCGGCTCACAGGTCGAGATCGGCGGCAATGACCGTTATGTATCGATGTGCCGACGCCATTTTAAAGAACTTGTTTGGCGCTGATCCATTAACTTTGCTCAAATAAGCGTATCATCAGCACTAACTGCGGCTAGGGCCTAATCACGAAAAAGGAATGTTGATGAAGTTCTTGATCACCGGAGGAGCCGGTTTTATCGGCTCAGCGGTTGTGCGATTGCTGTTAACAAGCACAACACACCAAGTGTTAAATGTCGATAAGCTGACTTATGCTGGCAATCTGGCATCGCTTGATAGTGTAGCGCAGAATAGGAATTATCATTTTATTCAAGCGGATATCGCAGATCGCTTAGCGATGGATGCTATTTTTGCTGACTTCCAGCCAGATGTGGTGATGCATCTTGCTGCGGAAAGTCATGTCGACCGCTCAATAGATGGTCCGGCAGCATTTATCCACTCGAATATTCTCGGCACCTACAGCTTACTCGAGAGCGCTCGGGCCTATTATTTGGCTCTTACTGCAGATCAGAAATCGCAGTTTCGCTTTCACCATATCTCAACCGATGAAGTATTTGGTGATTTAAGCATTGAAGATGACAAGTTTAATGAAGCGACCGCCTATGCCCCGAGCAGTCCATATTCGGCTAGCAAAGCAGCTAGCGATCATCTAGTTAGAGCTTGGCATCGCACCTATGGCTTGCCCATCGTTATCACCAACTGTTCAAACAACTATGGCCCCTACCATTTCCCAGAAAAATTAATTCCGCTGATGATTATTAATGCCCTTCATGGCAAACCGCTGCCCGTTTACGGAAGCGGTGATCAAATTCGTGATTGGTTATTTGTTGAAGACCATGCAGCGGCTTTGCTGACTGTAGCTCTTGAAGGAACTATCGGCGAAACCTATTTGGTTGGCGGCAATAACGAGAAAACCAACTTAGAAGTGGTGCAAAGTATTTGCGCGTTATTAAACGAATTGGTAACAGAAAAACCGGCTGACATTCAGGACTTCAATCAGCTAATTAGCTTTGTTGCCGACCGTCCTGGTCATGATTTACGCTACGCAATAGATGCAACGAAACTGCAAGAAAGCCTCGGATGGCAACCCAAAGAGACCTTTGAATCAGGTCTTCGCAAAACCGTGCTATGGTATTTGGAAAACACCGCTTGGTGGCAGGCGGTGCTTAATGGAAGTTATCGTTTAGAGCGCTTGGGACAAGGAAATTAGCATGAAATACAAAGGAATTGTATTAGCAGGCGGTGCCGGTACACGACTACATCCCATCACCTTAGGCATCTCGAAGCAACTGCTTCCTGTATACGACAAACCGATGATTTATTATCCGTTGTCGGTATTGATGCTCAGTGGTATTCGGGAAATTTTAGTCATTTCGACACCTGAAGATTTACCCTCATTTCAAAAGTTGCTTGGCGATGGTTCTCAATTTGGCATCGTGCTGGAATATGCAGTACAACCATCCCCTGATGGCATAGCTCAAGCCTTTTTGATCGGCGAGAAATTTATTGGCGATGCCAATGTCAGTTTAGTCCTCGGCGACAATATTTTTTATGGTCAGCATTTTAGCGACAGTTTGGCAAAAGCTACACAGCAGGCTATTGGAGCTACCATCTTTGCTTATCACGTCACGGATCCACAGCGATTTGGCGTCGTTGAATTTGATAAAAATGGTGCGGCTTTATCGATTGAAGAAAAACCTCTTCGACCGAAATCTAACTATGCCGTCACCGGGCTTTATTTTTATGACAACGCTGTGGTGGAAATAGCCAAGCAATTACGCCCTTCTGCACGCAATGAATTAGAAATTACCGACATCAACAACGCTTACTTGCAGCGCCAGCAGCTGCAGGTGCAATTGCTAGGGCGCGGCTTCGCTTGGCTAGATACTGGAACCCACGATTCCTTGTTAGATGCTGGCCAATTCGTCCATACCGTTGAAAAACGCCAAGGACTCAAAGTCGCCTGCCTTGAAGAAATCGCATTTCGACAAGGCTGGCTGAGCGCGGACAAGCTTAAAGCCCAAGCAGCCAAATTACAGAAAACCAATTATGGCCAATATTTACTGGAAGTTGCCGAGGGCAAATTATGAAAGTAACAACCACTAATTTGGCCGGTTGCCTGGTGATTGACCCACAAGTCTTCGGCGATGAGCGTGGCTTTTTCCTTGAATCCTTTCAAGCAGAACGCTACAAGCGTTTGGCCGGTATTGATTTGCCTTTTGTCCAAGATAATCATTCCCGATCTGCACAGGGAGTGCTGCGCGGTTTGCACTTTCAAAAAAGCAAACCACAAGGAAAATTGGTGCGAGTGGTACATGGCGAAGTTTTTGATGTTGCGGTTGATCTTAGAGCGGACTCTGTGTCGTTTGGTCAATGGTTTGGCGTGCATTTGTCTGAACAAAACCATCGGCAACTTTGGCTACCGCCCGGTTTGGCCCATGGCTTTTTAGTGCTGTCAGCAAGCGCAGATTTTGAGTATAAATGCACGGACTATTACGACCCAACTGATGAAGGCGTGTTGCGATTTGACGATGCAACTATAGGCATCGAGTGGCCCTCGATGCCGCAGTATGTGTTATCAGCCAAGGATCAAGCTGGCAAATCTTTTCAGGAAATCATCGATGAAGCTGCTCATCACCGGCGCTAATGGTCAACTAGGCCAAGCGCTGATCGCAGCATGCGATGCGCAAAAAATCAGCTACATTGCGACCACTAGCGCGGATTTTGATATTTGCCTGCTCGATAATATCAGCGACCAGCTAGCTCTGTATCGACCAGATATAATCGTGAATACTGCAGCTTACACCGCCGTAGATAAAGCCGAAACTGAAGTCAGCAAAGCCTTTCTGATTAACGAGATAGGCGCGAAAAACCTAGCAACAGCCTGCAAGCAACTCGATATACCACTTATCCATATTTCAACCGATTATGTCTTTGCCGGCGATGCGACCACACCCTATTTGCCATCCGCTGGATGCGATCCGAAAACCGTTTATGGCGCGTCCAAACTTGCTGGCGAGCGCGCCATAGCCGAAGTCCTGCCGGCGCATTTAATTATTCGCACCGCTTGGCTTTATAGCGAATATGCCAATAATTTCGCGAAAACAATCCTGCGCTTAGCCAACGAGCGCGACAGTATTTCGGTGGTTGCTGACCAAATCGGTTGTCCAACTTACGCACCAGATTTAGCCGAGGTTATTCTGGCTGTTACCGCTAAAATTCTGGAAACAAAATGCCAACATTATGGTGTTTATCATTATACCGGTGCTGAAATCATGAGTTGGTATGAGTTTGCCAAACGCATTATGGCTGTGCGAGCGCAGCATTTGGCCAAAACTACCCAAGTAATCGCCATCAATAGCGACCAGTATCCTACCGCCGCAAAAAGACCAATTTACTCGGTGCTCGATTGCCAGAGTTTATGGTATGACTTTGCACTAGAGCCGATTGTGACACCACTGGATATTGCCATAGCGCGTTTATTACCGAGTTAATTTATCCATCGATTGTCGCTAGAACGAGCGCGTTAACCACAAATCCGATCAACTCGTCCCGTCAACACATCCCAGGCCCACAGATACAAAAACGCCAGCTAGAGCATCACTCCGGCTGGCGTTTATCAAGCTTGCTGAACTTCAAAGCGCACTATTTCAAAAACGGCGCTCTGACTTCAGTAAGATCATATAACTTCACTGGGCGGCTTAGCGGCTGACCACCGTCGCGGGTAATTGGCACCCACGGCAGACTAGTTGTTCCTGTCGACGGTGTCGCCGAGAATAAATCGAACGGGAAGTTTAAATAGAAGCCCTTGGTAAAACTGCCTTCACCATATTCAACCGCAGATACGTTGGTTTTGGCCGCATAGGCACCAACCACAATGCCGCTATCAAAGCGTTTAGCAATATCGATAGTTACCCCTTTGTCTTTGGCAAGATAACGGCCAACACTTACTTTGACCAGTAAATCATCGAACATCTCTGGATTCCAATAGGCAGTGACGTGACCAGTGGCGACTCGATAATCTCGTACAGCAAATGGGTCTTCAAAATCACGTTGCGCTACATAGTTCACATCAATACCCACAGCTAAACGCGAATCGACCGGGCGATACAGTACTTCAGCCCCAGCACCGGTATACATGCTTTCCAGCAAACCTGCATAGGCAAGCCCGTACCAATCCTGTACCAGCTGGGTTTTCGCTTGTAAGTAGATGTTCTCGACCGAGACTGTATCTGCTTCCACATACTCGCGGACATAGGTTCTAACCCGCGGTAACGTTGATGGAATGGCATCAACCGTAAAGGTAAAATCATCGAAGTTGGTTAACAACGGTATCCGCAGCGCCCCGTTCACGCTGAAGTTTTTGTTAAACACATAACCTGCAGCTGGTACCACGCCAATTTGATACAAATAGAAAGTTTCAGGGTTACCAAAAGACTGGATCCAGTAACCGTCCATTTGCTGATAATAACCAGAGTTTTCCGTGGTTAATTGCCAGTCTGTATTTACTGGAGTTGGTTCTTGCCGCTGGATACTTTGCGCTAAGGTGGCATCTATTTCATCCCGACGCGCAAAACTAACGAACTTCTCGGCATCAATGACAGTTTCGACCATCACTGTGTCGTCCGAAAGCTCACGGATGCGATATCGTTTCACGGTTTCCGGCAGTTCTGCCGCTAAAAGCCGGCCTAAACGTTCGAGAAATTCATCCCGATGCCGAAATGCAGTGGAATAACCTTCGATAATCACTTCATTTGGCTGTAATTGATAGTTGATCACCACAAAGCCAACCTCTGCGCGCAGTTGTTGGTACAGCATGGTACTTTCAACTTTGGTGCTCGCCGCAGGTAACTGTTCAGGCACAACCCGCGGGGCTGGGGCAATTTTGATCTGTTCGACATTGTCGAAATTGGTTCTGTAACTCACACCAAAACCAACGGTATTCCCGCGTTGATAATTTAAGTTCAAATCTAGATTTTCTGATGCGCGATAAACCGCCGCTACATTTAACCGACTGTCTTGCAATAACACCCCCGCTTTATCTTTGAGGTAATTATTGCTGTCATATTCCAGTTTTAAGCGCAGCGGCTGCCAAGGCGTTTGATACTCCACACCACCGTATAAGGCGGCAGGACCTTTAAAGAACTTACCAAAGGATACTTGTCCGCCTTTACCATCTAAACCGCCAGGTCGGGTACAATAGGCATCTGAAACCTTACAAAATGGATTGGCAATATTGCCAGAATTGCCCAAATATCCAAAACCCAGGCCCAAATGCATATCCAGATTTTGCCAACGTTTACTCAGCGTAATAAATTCGCTTTCAAATAAACCAGTACCGCCGAAATCGCGAAAACCCACAGCTAGCTGTGGCAGATATGCTGACTCTTGCCACAGCCGAAATTTGACGTCTATACCTTTGTCTTTAAAAGTTTGATCACCACTAAAGCCAGGGTCAGAACTATAAAGCAATGTGCGGATATCGGAATAACGCATAGTGGTTTCCATCCACGGAAACAACGTCAGCGATACACTCCAAAACCGATATTCATCGCTATCTTGGTAATTAATCGAAAATTCGCCTTCGCTATTAAAGCGAGCCGTTGGCGTTTGAATTAAGCCGACACCACCATGGTTCATTTGGCTAAAGGCTGGCGGCGCAAATTCATCTGAAGCCATTACCGAACCGGCCAAACATAGCAGCGCACTGCCTAATAAATAAAGCGAAGAACTCTGTTTCATGAAGGCACTCGATGAACTAACAGTGTTTTAATTTGTTGATTTAATTCCGGGAAGTCTTGCTCAACAAGCGCATCTGTCAAAGGTACAAACAATAACGTCCCTGTGGCAATTGCAGTTTCAGTGCGATTCCACGCAGCGACAGGGATTTCTCGAGCTGGTTTTTGTGCACTGAATAGCCACACTGTATCACTATACAATTCGGTAGCTTGTTGCACGTAGGCATAAGCTGGGCGTTGCTGCTCATGCATAAAAAATCGTTCACCCCCGAGGCCAAATACGGAAACTGTACTTACTCGCTTGCCTGCTACCAACAAATATTGGCCTTTGGAAAGTTTTGGATTGTGCTGCTGGCGCACCAACGCCAAATTGGGGTTTAGTTCTAACGCTACAGGTTTTGCTAACTGCCAACGGGCAATTTGCTGGCGAGTTTCTTGTAATTGCATGGCAAGTTGCGGCTCTTTAGCCGCAGCAATAATTAGTAACCGCAGTTGTTCTAATACTTGTGAGCGAGTTTGTTCTAAATCTGCTAACGCTTCGGGCTCTAAACTATATAAGCGTGCTGATGGCCAATGGACATTGGTCAATTTGACCTGCTGCGCCAGTACCGTCTGAATTCGTGGTCGTTCAAAATAACCTTGCCATTGTTGTTGATACTGTACCAGCACCGGAATTTCGGAAACCGGTTGCTGCGCAGCCAGTTTTAGGCAGAACACTGTCAGTGTTAAAACGATCCACTTGCTCATGCTTGCGGCCCCGCAGTTGTAATAACTTGGATTTGCTGAGCAATTTTTGAAATCTCGATAAGCTCAAATTGCGCACTAAAATGCGATGGCTTTTGAATGGACTGCACTAATTGCCCGGAATTCGCATCAAACCAAAACTGGTTAATAAAACTACTTCCGTCCGGAAATGTGACCATTTCCTGCACTAACACCATGGCAAACTGTTGTTCAAAAAATGTCAGGGTTGTCGGGGATTTAGCAATCACTTCATGTTCGATAACATAACTATTGAGCTTCGAGCTCGACCAATCTTGGATACTGCGGCTGGTGAGTCCAGCGCGGATTTTGGCTACTGGTAAACTCAAAGGATCTGGCGTACTAAACTGGATAAAATCTAAATGGGGTTTAAAGCCTTGCAGCTTACTAATTCGGCCGTGCGTCAGTTCAACAATACGATTATCAGCAGAAATCCATTGCGCAACTCCCTCAGTTGCTGCAACCAATGCCAATGCGGCACGTCCGCGATCATTTGGGCGTAGGTATAACAGCGGTACTGTTCTTTCGCGTAAGTCTGCTAATGAAACTTCGACATCTGCAGCAGGAACTAATGCAATTTTTAACGTTTGTTTATAGGACTCAATAGTACTAGAACAAGCACTCACCGCAATTAATAGTGCCATCATAAGCAGATTTCGCTTAATCACCCTGACCTCCGAAAGCGAAAACCGAAAGAGTTACTTTGGTATTCAAAATATTTACCGCATAAAAAATGCCGCCAATGGGCGGCATTTTTACAATCAACCAACCAATTAACTGCTAATAGGAGTTACGATCGGCTTGTAAGTTGTAACCACTGGAACAGTGATTGTAGTCGTTGCTGTGCCAGTACCTGAACCAACTACAACAACTTGAGTGCCTTGGTTCTTGTAACAAAGACCACCGCTTAAAGTATCACCAGTATCACACTTTTCGATATAAGTTGGTGGAGTATCTGGTAAATCAGTACCACGGCCGTTACTTACAACTGCCATAGTCACAAAAACACCGGCAGTAGTGATAGCTAATGTTTCAGCTTCAACTACACCAATTGGGGTATTAACTTTTGCTGCTTGTACGTTAGTTGCGAATAATGCCACTAATGCTAAGGCTGTTAACTTTTTCATCTCGAGCTCCTTAAATTTCCACTGACGTTAGATTAACCGATGCCTCTACTGAAGCAAACCCTTTTCAGTAAAAAAAGGCTAACTAACGTTGTTTTTCCTGTAACGTCCGAAGATCCGTCAAGGAAGTTTACAAGACAGAGCCTTTACTCAGCCCTGAGATCCGCCAATGGCGAATTAGTTACCCATAACGCAGTTGCGATGAACCGACAACTGCGCTACCAAAAATTTGATGGCCTACTCGCCAACCACCACAGAAATTTTAACTGGCTTAGTCTCAGTCTTCACTAAAACCTTGGTTAATAAATCACAATTACCATCGGTTGGTTTAAAACCGGTTGGCGCGGTTAACATAATGCGGCGAATGCCCTCAACATCATATTTCTCACAACAAGATGACAATTTTAGCAGCAACGAATGCATCTCAGGCCACTCTAAAAACACCTCATTGGCGCTTTTGATGCGAGGATGCCGTGTTGGCACTTCGTTACCACTGATTAGTAGCTCTTCATAGAGCTTTTCGCCAGGCCTCAGACCAGTAACCTTAATTTCGATATCGCCATCTGGAGATAGTTTATTTTTTGGTCTAAGCCCGGTTAAGTTAATCATCTTCAGTGCCAAATCATAGATCCGCACTGGTTCACCCATATCAAGCACAAACACATCGCCACCAACTCCCATAGCTCCAGCTTGGATAACCAACTGTGCTGCCTCAGGGATGGTCATAAAATAACGAGTAATGTCTTCATGCGTCAGGGTTATTGGGCCGCCTTGCTTAATTTGTTTACGAAATAGCGGAACTACAGAACCACTGGAACCCAACACATTACCAAACCGCACCATACAAAAACGGGTTTGTTGTTGGCGTTTGGCAATGGATTGCAATACTAATTCGGCAAAACGTTTGGTTGTGCCCATGACATTGGTCGGACGCACCGCTTTGTCAGTGGAAATTAATACAAAAGTTTCAACACCAGCATTTACCGCAGCTTCTGCAGTATGCCAAGTACCGAAGATGTTATTACGAACTCCTTCCGTAACGTTATATTCGACCAGAGGCACATGTTTATATGCAGCCGCATGATAAACAGTCTGCACTTTATAACCAGCCATCACTTGCGCTAGCCTCTGTTGATCTTGCACTGAGCCTAAAATTGGAATGAGTTGAACATCCAAATCACCATCGCTAATTCGCGTGGTCAGATCTTTATCAATGTCGTATAGACCAAACTCAGATTGCTCAAATAAAATCAACTGCTTAGGATGCTGCTTGATAATTTGGCGACATAATTCCGAACCGATAGAGCCACCAGCACCAGTGACCATCACCACCTTTCCGCTGATATTGGCGGTCATTAGTTTGCCGATTGGTGCCACCGGGTCACGGCCTAACAAATCTTCAATGCGCACATCTTGCAGCTCATCGATCTTCATTTTGCCGTCGACTAAGTCAGCCATGCCGGGAATAGTCAGTACCGGCACGCCTAAAGGCTCTAAGCGGTTTAGAATGTCCAAACGTTGTGAGCGGCCTATAGATGGCAATGCTAAAAGAATGCGACTAATGCCTTTTTCATTAAGCAATCTAGCTACAGAGGCTGGCGAGTACACTTTCACGTCTTTAATGACCACACCATGCAATGAAGGGTCATCATCAACAAAAGCAACGGCGCGAAACTCGACACTATTTTCTAAAGCAAGCAATAACTGACGACCGCTGGCTCCAGCACCGTAAATCAATACTTTATGATTGGATTTGCGGCCGCGAGATTTAACCAACCAACGCAGCAATAACCTTGAACCGCCGACACTTATTAACGAGAAAAACATGAAATTTAAATGGGCAGAAATTGGATATTGCAGGCCGCTTAAAATTAGCGCCAATTGCAAAAAGACGCCCGCGCAAATTACCCCCCCCATCACCGCAAGCAGTGCTTGTGAACCCATATAACGGATTACCGCGCGGTACAATCCAAGCTTCACAAATACCCAAATGGTACAACCGACCATTACCCCCATCCAAAATAAAAACTGCTCGTTTTGCAATAAATCGACGTTTTTATTTCGAATAAAGTATGCAGCAATACAGGAGCCAACCAACAACAAAATGTCGATAGACACTGATAACACGCGTTTTTTCCAACGCGACATGGTTAACAGATCAGTAATTCTCTGCTGAAAATGCGCTATTGTTCGCTGGACCAATTGGTAACTCCATAAATCCATTAACAAAATCCTAAGTAGATGTAATATGACACCAAACTATTACTTGGATTTTACCACATCTAGCCAGTACATGATAAATTTTGGATTAATCTAATTTAGCTTTGATCCGATAATGTTGCCGGTAAACTGAACGAAAACTGACCGAGAACACAGACAACTACTTTTTGACGCGATCGCCACTCCCCTTTCCAGCCACCGTCATCAATATGTATTTGAAGTAATCGCCGACATTTAGGCTAGCTAACATCGCCTGATCAGTTTCAGCGAGTAATACTGGCGTCGACATGTCAATTTCATTAACTTGAGCAAGACCAGTAATACCAGGACGAGCCTTTAACACCCCACGCACTTCACGTTCATGGATAAGCTCTTCTTGATTGAATAAACAAGGACGCGGCCCTACCAAACTCATATCACCTAACAATACATTCCAAAGTTGTGGTAACTCGTCGAGCTTAGTTTTCCGTAGAAAGCCACCAAACGGTGTGATAGCACTGGCACTGGCCAAATGGCTCGCAACACTGGCTGTATCCACTTTCATCGTTCTGAATTTAACTAAAGTAAACGGCTTTTTATTACGGCCAACCCGCACCTGCCGAAAAATAGGCGAGCCCGTATCAAATAAACCGATAATCGTTAAAAGCACTAATACTGGGAAACCGCAGATTAAACCTGCTGCGGAGAATAGAATATCTAGTAAACGAATTAACATAATGCCTCGAAATATATTGATGATTGTATGAAGCTATTCGCAGAGCAACGGCGAGCTTCATTTAGTTATTTTGACGTTAATTTACGGCTTTGTCCGCAACACATTGAGTAATCCCCTCTTCAAGAGTTATCGGGGGTTTCCAACCTAAAGTCTGTTTGGTATGTGAAATATCGACTTGTAAATTGCCACACAGTCTGTCAATTACAGATTGCTTACCCGCTAAACTGGCAACCGCTTTTAACCACGACACTGGAATTGGTAACAAGATTGGTTTTTTACCAGCGGCTAAAGTCATTAACCTCAGAAGCTCTGTGGTCGAGACATCACAATCGTCACTCACTAAAAAAGTTTGATTAGCCGCTGCGGGATGATCTATACAGGTCAAAACCAAATCTACTAGATTCTCAACTGCCACTAAACTTCGTTTGTTGTGAATAGCACCTAATGGCAAAGGCAGGTTTTTCTTGGCAAGCTTCAGCATAGCTGCAAAGTTCGCTTTTACACCCGGTCCATAGACCAAGGGCGGGCGAATGATTACAACGGCCATACCGGTTTTTGCCGCAATTTCTTGCAAACCAATTTCAGCATTGGCTTTGGAAATACCGTAGGGGTCCGAGGGATTTTGCTTATCGCTAAAGCGAAAAGGACCACCTTCTAAGGTACTTTCACCATTAACTTTAATCGTGCTAATAAATATAAAGCGTTTAGCACCAAGTGCTGCTGCCTGTTTAGCAAGTGACAACGTAGCTAAGGTATTAATCTGCTCATACAACTCAGTTTCAGTGTCGTTCATGACATGCGCTCTTGCCGCACAATGAATCACGACGTCGATGCCTTCAAGCGTTTGACTAAAATCGGTTTTATTGTCCAATTCGCCTTTAAAGAAAATGCATTCATGCTCAGGCTTGCTACGTCCAAACACATGGGTAGTTTTAGGTAACCGCTCTAAAATCTGCCGACCAACAAAACCCGTTGCGCCAGTGAGTAATATTTTCTGCGAGGTCATTTCAAATGCCCTTGGCCAAAACTAACAATGTCTTCAGCCATCTGTTGCATGATTGATTCTCTTGCGAATTTAGCAACAAACTCCGGGCGAGGTGTCGTTTTTAATTGCAGCTTTTGATAACAGGTTTGTGCCTGCTGAGCGTCACTAGGATAAAACACTGCAGCATTCGAAACCTCATTCACTAGAAACTGTGCTGCAAAGCCGCTAACACCAGCAAGAATAGGCTTTCCTAATGCAGCATATTCAAAAATTTTTGAAGGCAATACTTTGGTAAACGCAGGGTAATCATTTAAATGCAGGAACAGTATGTCTGCATTCTGGTATTCAGAAATTAAGCTCAGACGATCGACTGGAGGAACTAACTCAACATTTGTTAAACCGTTAATCGCTTGCTGCAAAATCGCCTTTCTACCACCATCGCCAATAATCCGAAAATGGACATTATCGCCAATACTCGCTGCTAATTTAGGGATGATAGTATGCAAACCTTGCCCTTCGCCAATATTGCCTGCGTACAAAACCGTCACTTTTGCAGAATCTATTGGCTGTGTGGGAGCGGTTGGCGCAACAGCCAAAAACTCACTGTCGATGCCGTTAGTAAACCAACGATATTCAGCTTTAGGGTAGCGACTAGTGAAGTAATCGGCAAAACCTTGCGAAACTAAGTTGATGCGCTGCGCACGGCCAAATGTATAAGCCTCAATGATTGAAAAAACAGGCTTTGCCAACCAAGTTATTTTGGCAGGTAATATATCTTTAATGGTGTCGACAAAAATATCTCGAATATCCAGATACAGTGGCAATTTCTTCTGATTGGCAATTCTAGCGCCTAGAAAGGCGGTGAAAAGCCGAGATGACGTAGCAAACACCACATCATACTCTTTGCTTTTCACTATTTTAAAAGCTTGTCGATAAAACGCGGTAAATGCCTTAATTTGATCAAGCATCCCGCTTTTATGTGACGGTAACGCGACACGATGAATTTCAACACCATCTACAAACTCATGTTTAGGTGCTTGCGCCGCAAAAGAAGCATATCGATTAGGTAATGTCGTGATGACCTCGATTTGTACGTTTTTCTTTTGTTTTAGCTGCTCTATTAATGCAGTGCAACGAAAAGAGCCAGCACATAAATCTGGTTGATAATAAAACGACAAAACAAGAATTTTCAAAGCGTTATTCCTATAACAACGTGATTGTAGTCTGTAGTTCAGGGCTTGGCAGAGTCACGGTAATTTTCAAATTAGCAACCGACTGACCAAAATGCGGATGCCAGCTTGTATTGACTAATTGACACAATCCCGTAGAACGAAATTCTATAAATTGGCCACTGGCAAGTTTCAACAAAATTGCGCCATCTCGTTCGACACTAGCTTGAACATCCGGATGCAAATGGAAGTGCGCAACTGCATGTTTAAAATCTCCAATCAATTGATCAGAAACAATAAATTTATTTGGCGCAATCGTGATCGCACGTCGGTGTGTAACTTTGCCTTTCAATCGACGATAACCGTCATGCGCAGCAGTGACAGTAACCAATTCACCCCTGGTACTGGCACTTTCCAACACCGCTTTCGCTCGGCGAGCAACCCGAAAACCACTCCATACTTCTGAAGAATCGTGACCATCAACTTCAACAGTATTATGCGCTGCGGTTTTCCTTTGCCTCAATCGCTCATTACTCACACCATACATCGAGGTACCTGAATTAACAAATACTCGCTGGTTGCCGACTGACCATTCAAAACTCAAGGTATCGGCGTGGGCATGACCGGGTAAATAAGATGGACCTACTTGAGCGTGATCGAAAATCAAGCTGTGATCACACATAACGATTTTGCTGTATCCGCTATCGGCTAAAGTACGAAGTCGCTGCGATTCATTAAAGTGTGGCTCTAAGCCTAAACTAGCCGCGTAATTAAAAATCTGCTTCGGCGACGCAGCGATACCAATAGCACTATCATTAAAGAAACTGACATCGCCGTCAGCATGAATCATGACTGATAGCCAATTCAAAGCCTTCTGTGCCACTTGTCGCCAATAAACCTCGACTGTGATTAAACGAGTGTGCCGAGTCACAGCAGCTAATTGAATTAATTCCAATAAGTCCCACAACAAAATACAGTGGTACATCGGACTTAGTTCAAAATGACCACCATCCGCTAAAAACTGCTCGGGAATTTCTCTTTGCAGGATCTTAAGCCCAATCTCGAGATAAGAATCTGCCGAATCCCCCTGTAAAAAACAGCCAGCAAACACTAAGGCCTTGCCGTTTGCAAACAAGTGATTACCCAAGATATGGTATTCAAGCTGTTTGCTTAGTGCTTGGGCTTGTTGGTGTAGACTAAGAATAATCTGTGGATTGTTTATTCCGGCGCGGTTATACCATTTAATCCAATTAACGATCCGCAATGATAGTGGATAGGGTTCCCAGCCATTGCCAGCTACTGGCGGATTATCGGCAATCCAACGGTCGACAAAACTGACCTGAATTGCTTGACGGCTAGAACTATCAAACGCATTCAAATCATCAAAGTAATGCAGATTGTATAACCAGAGCTTTTCAAACTCAGGGTTATTCCAATGCTCAGCCAACTGCACTTTACCTGTCAAATTCAAAAATCGCACTGTGCTGTCGTCGATAAACGAAGGTTCGACAAACTCTGGAGATGACCAGATCCACTGTGCAATATTTGCGTTGGTAGCCTGCTGCTGAATTTCTCTTAATGGCCGGAATTTATATAAAATCCGATACGCGATTTGTTCAAAGCGAAGCGGCTTTACCGTATGGTAAAGCCTTTTAAATTTAAGCAGAGCCTGCATTATTGACCCTGTTGCATTCGCAATTGTTCAGCAACTTCAATGGACACTCTTGCTACTTCAAACACTTCCGCGGCAGGAATTGGGCATGCTTTACCATCTTTTATTGCAGATAGGAATGCTTGGCAGCATGCGGCTTGGCCCTTGTCTTGACGCCAGAGATTCATTTTTGAAAAGCCTGGCCAACCAAATCCTTTAAGTTTAAGGAAGTTGTCGAGTTGTAATACCCGTCCTGCTGCGAAAACTTCAACTCGCTCTTTCGGGAAGCTAGACGAGCCATTAGCAAAATAATGAATTGTGCCAAAGGAACCATCAGCAAAACCCAAAATAATTGCGGCTTTGTCTTCGGTGATCGCTTGGTGGGAATTATCGCCCATGCGACGAGCTTGCACTGACACAATCTCAGAACCAGCTAGATAACGCATTAAATCGATGAAATGACATGCTTCGCCAATGATCCGACCGCCACCGACGGTATTGTCCTGCGTCCAATGATCGGCAGGAATAGCGCCTGCATTCATGGTCATAATGAACGATTTTGGCTCCTTCACCGCATTCAGCAATGTCTTCATTTTCTGCACCTGGGGTGCAAATCGACGATTAAAACCGAGCATCAGCAGCTGTTTACCATCACACTCAGCATAGGCGTTTGCAACTTTCTCAAGTTCTTCACTGGTAATTGCCAGAGGTTTTTCGACAAAGACATGCTTGCCCTGTCTTAAGGCCTGCTCGGTGAAATATGCATGGGTATTATGCTGCGTAACAATAACCGCAGTGTTTATTACTGGATTTTCAAGCAATGCCTGAGTATCGGTTGATGCACTTGCAAAACCGGCTTTTTCACCATGAATAACACTGTTGATACCACCAGAGGTACTAATGGTATGCAATTGTGCGCCAGCGGCTTTGAATGCAGGAATTAGTACACGTGACGCATAATTACCGGCGCCAATAAAACCAAGTACAGGTTGACCTGCGATAAATGAAGTTGCTTTTAGAGCCACAGATTTGACGTGACGCTCGGCAAACTCGCTCGGATATTTTAATAGAATACCTAACGCTGACTTATCGTCAGTCAACACTGCATAAGCATCAGCTGCATTCTCAAAAATAAACCGATGGGTAATTAAAGCTTCGACATTTAATGCGCCGGCGGCGAGCATATCAAGAACAGCCTCAAAGTTGCGTTGCTCAGTCCAACGCACAAATGGCAATGGGTAGTCCATGCCTTTCTGTTCATAATCTGGTTCATATCGTCCAGGACCATAAGAACAAGAAACTTGGAAACTTAATTCCTTCTCGTAAAAATCAGCGCGATTAAGCTCTAAACCGGTTACGCCAACTAAAACTATGCGGCCACGTTTACGACTCATACGAGCCGCTTGAGTTACGGGGTCGTTTGACTTGGTAGAAGCAGTAATAATTACAGCATCAACGCCATTGCCGCGGCTAAATGCCATACCTGCTGCGACTGGATCTTCACCCATACCTGGATTACAAATTTCGGCACCAAACTGCTTTGCAAGATCAAGTTTTCTCTGGTCAAAATCTATCGCCAATACACGACAACCCTGTGCGCGTAATAGTTGAACAGTTAACAAACCAATTAAGCCAACACCAGTAACTACCACTGACTCCCCTAAAGTGGGAGCAACTAATCGAATTCCCTGCAAACCGATACTAGCAACTACAGTGAATGCGGCAGCTTCGTCCGATACATTATCAGGGATCTTCGCACAAAGATTTTTTGGTACTCGCACAACATCTGCATGCGGGCCATTTGAAAGAACACGATCACCAGGTTTAAATTGCTCTGCACCGCGACCAACTTGTGACACAACTCCAACATTGCAATAACCAAGTGGAAGTGGTTGTCCTAACTTAGAACGCACAGCATCAACAGTAGTCAACAGCCCGTCGGTTTGCACTTTTTCAAGAACCATTTTGACTTTCTCAGGCTGCTGTAATGCTTTATCAACTAGTGACGCCTTTCCAAAATCAACCAGCATCCGCTCAGTGCCAGCCGATATCAGGCTGCACGTTGTATTTATTAATAAATGACCAGAAGTGACATTTGGCGTTGGCGCTAGCACAACTGAAGTAGCCCCCTTGGCCAGGTCTTGAAGTATTTGTTTCATTCTCTGCTTTCTCTAATCATCATCAAATTTTTATGCTCTAGCAAATCATCGGGAGTAAACCGATACTTAATATGCCTTGCTGGATTACCACCAACAATAGAGTATTCATCTACAGATTTTGTCACAACAGAACCGGCGGCGACAATACAGCCTCGACCCAAGACAACTCCAGCTAAAATAATAGCGCCATGACCGATCCAAACATCATTTGAAACAACGATCGGCTCAACTAATTTTCTTCCAGAATCTTTCATGTAGGAACCAACCCGATCAAATTTGTGATCCCCACCAACGAAACTGACGCAAGATGCAACCATAACATTGCTGTGAATCTGAATGTCGGCACCAACATGACAATCATGTCCAACATAAATATGCTCACCGATAAAATTAATCTTATTTTTCCTACTCACACGTGGAAGATTCGCAAAGTATATTTCTTTTGAAAAAAAATTGTCTCTGAGATAAACAGAGTGAATTAATTTAAAAAAACTTCTAAAAAAAAATTTCAATCCAATTTTTGAAAGAAAATTTTTAATCATTTAGCTTACTCTCCCGATAACTTAAGAAAATGCTATACAATAAAATAAAATGAAGATGCAAAAGCATATCTTGCACAACTCCAACAAGAATCAAGAAAATAATTGGAAGATTGTTGTAGGATAAAAACTTCTTGTGCACATTCCGTGGATAAAGTAAAAAAACAAATATAAGGAGCGAGAAAACCCCATATCGAACTGCGATTTTAAGAAATGAAGAATGGTAGCTAACAAATGTGCTATTCAGAACATCAAATGGAACATTACCTATCCCAAAAGGATTGCTAACAAACGTAACATACAATGTATCAAAAATAATTTCACGGTCATCAGTTTTAAAAAAACGATGGGCAAGATAGTCTAAAACAAATTCATTGTCAGATAAATAGAATACTGACAGCAATGCTATAAAACTAAAAAATAAAGATATGATGACCTTACTTCTTAGTTTTGACTTGAAAAAATAAAAAATCAAAAATAATCCGAACCCCAGAACAGCCATTCTTGATGTTGTCAGCAGTGCAGATAAAATACAAATAAAAGCCCAAAAGTTATTCCCGCGGCTCAAACAAATAAAAAAAGACAACACCAAAAACACACAAAAAACATTAGGCCATTCCGGAAAATAACCAATAGCCCACATTCTCGCATCACTATTGACGAAGAAATTTCCAAAATTATCAAATGGCCTCAGCAAAAAGAACAATATAATTACAAAAACCGCATAAGCCTTTCCTACAAAAACAAAACCAGATAACAGGCCATAACAATCGCGAATGCAATATCTAAATAAAAACAAATAAAAGACCACCGCAGATGCAATTGCACTACTGTAATTTATACTAGACCTGAAGGGCGAATAGAAATTTGAAAAAAGCGACAGAAGCGATAACAAAATTATAGCATACAAATATATTACATTATCCCTAACCAAAACAATTCGAGTCACCGCGAGAAACATAACCAAAAAGGCAAACCAGTAAAACGGCTCGTCCGGATACTTAATCGGAACGGCAACAAGCAAGCCTAATAGGAAATCAAATCGATTTTTATATTCAACCTCCTTAACAGTTGTATTCAAGCATTCCTCCAGGTCTAATCACTTACATAATTAAGAAAAACAGAAACAGAAACAGAAACAGAAACATCGAAAATATAAATTACTGCTTTAATTCGGTCCAAGCGTCAGCAACAAGGTACTTGCCCAGCACATCAGAAAGCTGGCTCAAAGAAACTGAAATCACATCCGGACCAAACATAACTTTAATCGGCACAATACCATCATCCACAAAAATAAAAGGTCCATATTGTTTAAAATCGTAATATGACACAGAACTTATATTGATAAATATCGGATTGCTGTGGCGCAACTCAGATAAAGAATAAATCTTTACAGCTTCTTGCCATTGATCTAAATATGAAATATCACTGGCAATAGAATTAGGATGCTTTTTAATATATAGAGGAATACCATAATCCCTCGAGTACTCACTTAGTAAATTGAAAATTTTATCTTGCAAGTTATTTTCAAAACTCAATCCAACCCTTAAATATGGATTGTGTATCACGACAAGCGCAGGAGAAAAAGACAAAGAAGCATCTATAGAATCTGTTCTCGGAGCATTTCTTCGTTCAACAACATTGAATAAAGTACGATTACTACTACGTTCGTAGTAAGACTTCTGCGCCAAGTTATAAACTAAAAAATCACTATAACTCGTATATGGGCACGCAAAACTTATACCATGCGCTTTATTTTCAACTCTAATATCATCATTTTTCAAAATTTCACACATGACAAAAGAAGCTGCTTCAAATTCATCACTCGTTTTCAAAAATTTATTGGTAAATCTGATTATCTCATGTGCATGCATAGAATACGCTCGAAACTCATGATCAACATAAAAATTATCTGTTGGACTAAAAAAATTTTTAATTGCTGGCAGAATTTTGTACGGCAAACCCATAAAGAAAACACTGCTATATCTACGCTTGACTGATTTGATATATCTTATATGCCTAGAAAAATTCAAAGAAAAAGGATAAATCAAAATATTACTGTTTGGATATGAATCCTCAAACATTGATTCAGAAATTTCAACCCAACTCCTGATAGTTGTATCTTTATTTGGAATTGTGGAGCTAGAAAACAATCGATACAAACGATGAGCTATACTTTTCAATAGAAATGTAAACTTGTGACGCTTATCAATGTATTCCAGCGAGGGTTTCTCGAGACTACTCAATTCAATGTTATTTAAAAAATGAGAGAACGGAGTTAATAACTTATCAGAAAAAACCTTACTAACATTTAATACTTTATTGGATTGCAAAAAATGAAGAGCTGTTATCTGCGCTATAAACTTGGAGTGCTTAATTAGCAAATTGACATAAATTTTTCTGTGGTTTTCATTATCAAATCCTCTAAAATTGGATGCTGCCTCACAAATAGAAACAAACTCGGGGGTTGCAAGTATGGTACATGGAACCATATCTAATAACTCAGAGAAATTTAAACGTTTTCCATCATCCAGAATTACATAAGAGGTATCCATTATTTAACCTATTTATTTAAATGTAAGTTTGCACGAACTCGGCGCAAGTAAAATAGATATGACATGACCATAACACAGAGTATCGAAAAAGAAATTAAGGTCGAATAAGCAGCACCGTTAATTCCATACTCAGGGATTAAGTAAGCACCGAGAAGAACACTTGAAATTACTGAAACAATTGTTGAAAATCCAAGAAAAATAGTTTTCTTATAGAAAAACAAAAATCCAGCAAAAATTTTATAGACCCCAAAAACAACAAACGCCATAGCAACATAAAATATCAAGCTAGAAGATGATTTATATTCAGAATTGTAGAAATTATTAACAATGAAAGCGCCTACATTACTAACCGAAACTGCAAATAAAAGCAAAAAACAAAGGTATAAGCAACATACTTTTACAATTTTACTTTTCAACACAATCTCTTTTTGAAGTTCTTTATAGAGCCATGGTATCCAGGCTTTATTCACTGCAGCGTCAACCAAACTAACGATTTGACCAAATTGATAGCTAATTGCATAAACTGCAACAGCACTCGACCCAATATAATAATTTATCATAAAACGATCAGAGAAACTAAGGATCAATCCGCCTATTTCATGAGGCACAAGCGGCAAACTTGTACGTAAATTGGGATCGAACAACCTAACTGAGTGACTTTTCAATATATAGTTATTTCGTACTAAATAGAACAGAGAAGCACAGAGTATTAATAAATGTGCTGCCAAGTACGAGCCGATTAAATCAACATCCGTTATATCTTTTAAGAATATTAGGGTAAATACAATAAAATATTCAATTATTAACAATGAAACTTTTATCGTGCTGAAAAAATAGGGTTTAGAACTCATCTGAAAAATTGATAAAAGAGAATTAATTACAAACTGTGAGAACGCAATTAAGCAGGCCGAAAATATGTAAAATGGCGAAACTGAGCTAAGATATTTTAAAAAATAAAAATCTAAAGTATTAACAATCAAAATACAAGATGAAATAAAAACCGACCAAATACTCACCACAAAAACTGCATTAGTGTAAATTTTTGCAAATTCGTCTTTAGATGCAGATGTAAACTCCCTTGCTAGACACTCTATATAACCTAGTGAAATCAACGAACATCCAATCTTTGATACTAAAACAAAAGTAACATAAATACCATATTGTGATGTAGAAACAAATGATGTAAATATAGGGAGCAATAACAATGGAATCATTGCCATAACTGCACTAGCCCCAGCGTAAATTAACGCGCTAGAGACGTGCATGTTTTTTATATATTTTTTCATAAATTATTTATTTGAGTAGTTTGCGATTCTCTCATAATATGAGAAACATTCGATTTGTTCAGAAAGAGAACACAACTCTTCAAATTGCCGACTCACAAATGATTTAGTTTGCATATACAAACCAGGCTTAAAATCTATATCTAAACTGTAGTCAATTCCTAACACTTCAGATATTGCAACGCTAGCTTTTTCTTGGATTTGTAGTTTCTCCAATGGCCTAAAAATGTATTTTTTTGAATTTGTTAGAAATTCAACCGACCATCTTCCTGGGCAGTCCCAATAACCGGAGTATGAAAACAAAACATTGCCACTGAAGCGACCTGCTCCAGTAAATCTAGAAGCGGAATTATGCCAGTCTAAACAGCCCGATGAATAACAGTTTATGGACTCAGGCAAACCTGCTAGATGAAAGACCAAATCAACAACATGTGATGTATTAGCAAGGAACCAGCGTTGTTTTGTGATATCGCTGCTTGGATCAATAGCTACGACATGTTCCCATTCAGAAATCTCAAAGTTAACTGCAACTAACTTTTCTTGTTTTAGTATCTTTTTAAGCTCCAGTACTGAAGCATAAAAGCGGCGGTTGTAACCAATTCTTACATCAGAGCCAGTGTCATGTGCTAAACGTGCGAGCTGTTCAAGCTCATGTTTATATAATGAACCTGGCTTCTCGATTAATACGTTCTTGACACCCCATACCAAAAGTTCTTTTGTTACATCGAAAAGTTGGTCGACGGGTACACATACAATAGCTGAGCTAGGGATATTTACACTATTAGCGAGAATATAATTTGACAATCCACCGCTCGAAATTTCATAACCATAGGTTGTTCTTATATAATTCTCTTTATTATGATCTCGACAAATTATACCGAATTTAATTTTTTGCGCAGTTAGAACTTTTGCATATTCTAATCCCATATTACCCGCACCAACTATAATCATTATAAAGCCCCTAGTTATGTAATTGGAAGAATATCGGTTGACGTTTTGCTTTTACTATTGTAGAAACCAAGTAAGCTTGCAATCAGTTTTTTATGAATATCTGCAGATTCTTCGTATTTAATTAAATTACAAGTTCCACGTTTTTCAAAATCTTCAATTAATAAATTTGTCAAGTTACTTTGATAAACTACACCAAACTCTTTATTTTCAACCAATATATCATTATTGAAAACACTAAGTAGGCCTGTGTACTCGTCAATTATAAATTTGTAGTTCTCTTGTGTAATAATCAACTCAGAACTCTCATCGGAGTCCTTTTTGGATAAAATGGATAATTTACTCCCGTCAGAAAACTGACAAATTAAATTACCGGTTAATTCTATATAACCCATTCTTTTACTTTGAATTACAGTATTGTCCAAATAATCAGTTTGAATACATGACACTTCATAATCGCAAAAATATTTTGTAACATCGATATAATGAATCGAATTACAGCAAAGACCGATCCATTCCCCACCAGAGTAAGACACATCGACCCTACTATCTCTAATGAGGTAGTTATTTTTAATGTACCTAAAAATTGGATACGTTCGGAAAGGGCAATTTACGTATATCTCTATTGATTTCCCCTCAATAAGAGACGAAAATTTTTCATACTCATAAATTGTTTGAAATAACACTTTCTCCAAGAAAATAACTTTAGGACTAAACTCTTCTATTATTTGCTTTGAAATTTCATATCGATGGGCTGCATTTGTTGCTACAATCACATAATCGAAGGAATTTTCCCTAATTGATTTTAATTCATTGTAAAAGAATAAATTATGGATTTTCGAATTTTCAACCTGACATGCTCGTTCTTTAGCAACACTTATAGAGTTCGGGGATGGATCGACTACAAAAATATTGCAGGATGTATTCAATTTCAAACATGCCTGCAAATGTCTACTTCCTAAAGCGCCAGCGCCCGCAATTAGTATATTCATCGGTATTAAAATCTCTGTTGTGGCCTATGAAAATTAACTGTCATTATTTTTTTTGATGTTACGAGCAGGAACGCCAGCATAAATTGCAAAATCAGGTACATCTTTTGTAACAACGCTTCCTGCGCCTATCACTGCATTTATTCCTATAACCACACCCGGTAGCAAAATAGAATTAGCACCAATCCACGCGCCTTCCTTTATTAAAATATCTTCTGACGGATAATATCCTTGTTCAATGAGAGGAATGTCGCGACGGTCGAATCTATGGTTATTCACGTAAAAATGAACGCCTGCCCCCATCATCACGTTATCTTCAATCGTAATTCCGGCAAATTCATCAGCAAACATCATAGTCAATGGTCTTACTACAACATTTTTACCTATCGATATATTTGAGCAATGCACTGCATATGCACCAGCACGAAAATCCGCCCCTAACCCAAAATTCTTAAATTTTTTTTTGCAAAGTTTAGTCATTGACGATTTAAAGTGAAGCTTCCAATGACTAAATGGCATATCTGGGCCAATCCGATCTGCGGTATTGCAGAACAGAATTTTTTTATAAACCTCTTTTATTAGCATAAACACTATTCCCATCGCGCAAGGTTTGAACCGTGCTCTAACATGTAATTCCGGGCGTTTGGCAGACCGTTACCGATGAAATTAAATAGATTTGCAGTAGCAACCGCTGAAACACCGTCGATTGATAAACCTTCTTTTAGATGGCGCTCGTTGCCTGCGCCCCCCATTATAATAAAAGGCATATTTACGGACTTAGCATACTTTTCAATATTTTCGATATCATACCCAAAGCCTGTACCATCTTTGTCAACGGAATTGAATACAATTTCACCAACTCCGAGTTGCTCTAAGTAGAGTAAGTAGTCTGCCATACTTATTGATAATGGCTCTGCCCCGTCATTAATAAAAACGACAGGTGTACCAGCGATAACTTTGTAATCAACAGATGCAACAAGACTTTGCGAGCCATACCTATTAATAATTTCAGTGGCTAACGTAGGGTTTGTGTAAAGCGGTGAATTTAATATGACTTTATCAGCACCACTATTGAACAATAATTCAGCATCTTCTATTTTTCGGATGCCTCCCCCAGCTGCAACTGGGATGAACACTTCACCGACCAAGCGACTTACCACTGCGGAGAATTTTTCAATGTCTTTAGTGCCTCTTGTGGCATCTACCACAATCAACTCATCTAATGAAAAAGATATTTTTTGAAATTTATAATTTTTTTCCAACCAATTAATGTCGCCGACTCTCTGCAACCGGAAGTTCCGGCTTTGCATGAAGCCTCCGTTATTATATATCAGTCCAAAAATAAGCCTTTTTCGTAACATCAGAACAACTCTATAAAGTTTTTTATCAAATG
Source organism: Gammaproteobacteria bacterium (assembly GCA_017302255.1). Classification (GTDB taxonomy): domain Bacteria; phylum Pseudomonadota; class Gammaproteobacteria; order Enterobacterales; family Alteromonadaceae; genus Pararheinheimera. The sequence goes on from JAFLDV010000007.1 coordinate 51,214, forward strand.
GAGGCCATTAGTCTGACTGAGTTCCGGGTGAAACTGTACGCCAGCGATGTTATCAACTTCGAAGCTCGCTACGAATTCCTCTCCGTATAAGCACGTAGTCTTGCCAATATTTGCATCGGATAACATTCTGAAACTGTGGGTAAAATAATAGTCAGGTTCAGGATGGATGTTTGAGTAGAGTCGACTCTCAGGACAAGGTTTCACTTGGTTATAACCTACATGAGGTACCTTTAGTTCCTTTACAGTAAACGCTTCCACAACACCATCAATTAAACCGAGTCCTTTATTAAACCCACCCTCAGTACTAGATTCTCCCATTAACTGCATGCCTAAACACACACCTAGTATTGGTTTTTTGTCTTGTAAAACCAGTTCACGGAGTGTTTTGGTTAGATCTAGCTCATTAATCCGGCTCATGGCTCTGGCATAATTCCCAACGCCGGGCAAAATAAGCTTATCAGCCTGCTTAAGTACTGATTGCTCATTTGATAACGAAACATCATCGTAGCCAAGATAACGAACAGCACTCATTACCGACTTCACATTGCCCATACCATAATCTACGATGACTAATTTCATACTGTGAATTCTTCGCCAACGGTGAACTTTGGTTGCCAGATCCCGTCAATTTTTTCAAACAAATCTTTATTTGCATAACGGTCTAATACTGCATCAAACTCATCTTTTGTCATTTCGTAATATTCTAAATATAAGTCAATGAAATCATGAGGATACTGATTATCGTACGCCATAACTAGATTTAGCGCTTGTTCTCTGGTCATCGCTCCACGGCGTATTTCGATACCTGCATCTTGAGTCGCCCGACCAAATCCAAATTTTAAATACATTAGATATGCATGCAATGAATAAAGGGCTTGGTCATTTTGAGCGAAATTAGTGAAAGTACCTGCAGTACCCTCTTCTTTTTCTTTTAGACCGCAGTGTTCTTTTGCAACTACATAATTTCTGTACGAATCCCAAGCTTCGTAATAAGACCAGTGAGTAAATGCCAAATCGTGAGTTTTTACTTGTTCGTCGGTTGGAAATCTCCAGAATGCTAAATCACCATCACTGATCTCTGCATCACCTAAAACAATATCGAATACCTTATCGTATCCACCTTCAAAATAAACACGCTTCATATATTCAATGTTATATAAAGGATTGTGTTTACTTTCAGTAGAACCGCCATACTCTACTTCGCCATCTTCACCGTAAAAAATTAAAGGAATGTTAAAGTTCATCGCAGTTTGAATGACTGCCGTCTTTATCGCAATCAGCCAACCATAATATGGAAAACCTTTCTCAATAAACCCGAGTTTATTGAGCTTCTGCATTACTTTTGCGTTGGGTGAAATATGAATATGGTTAAAACCAGAATTAATAAAATTTGAAAGATTTTGGTCACCCAATTCAAGACTTAATGCTGGACGAACAGTTATTGCAAGTGGGTTCATGCCATATTTATGCTTCAGCGTATATGCCACATAAGAGCCATCTTTGCCTCCACTTACAGGAACTACACAGTCAAAGCCAGAACCATTTGAAGATCTATACTTATCAAGTAATCTTTTAAGTTCTTCTTGTCGTGGTTCCCAATCAATTAATTTCTTCTCTTCAGACCATTGGCAAGCATTGCAACGCCCGTGTTGATCAAATTCAATACGTGGACGTGTCGACATATTTAAACACGTCTTACACCAAAAAATTTTCTTAGCCATATTAATCTCCATAAACTATAAAGTGAAACCGTCGTCAACTATTAGGTTTTGACCGTTTACGAATTGTGCATAATCTGAAAGTAAATATATGACTGAGCCAGTTACATCAGTCACGTCCAACATTCCTTTTCCAAATGTCTCTTTTTTGTAGGCATCTAAAAAGTCGCCGGGTTGATGATCGAAGATCCCCCCTGGGCTCACAAGGTTTACTCTGAATCGGCTGTCACTAACGTACTTAGCAACATATTTTGACAAGTGAATTAGCCCTGATTTTATTGCCGCATACTCTACCGGCATTGTCATTGGCGTATTGTCATAAATCTCAAATTTTGGAGCCACAACACCATATACAGACGAAATGTTCACCAAGGAAAATGGCTTTGCTGTACGCAGAAAATAAGCGGCGCATTGTTGCATAAACAAGAAAGAGGAGCCAAGGTTCATCGAGACATTTTCGTTGAAATCTTCCGGGGTTACATCAAAAAAATGTTTACCATAGTTTTTATTGCGAGGATAACTGCAGTTAACAGCGCCAGCCAGGTCATCTAGCGCTGAAAACATTGCAGATGTTTCTGCTTTGTCAGCCAAGTCAATTTGAATTCTGGAAACATTTGCATCATCAACGCCAATATCTAACGCGGCAAACCGAGTATCCAGTCGCTCTAAGTTTAGGTCAGCAGCGATTACCTGAGCACCTTGAGCAAGTAGCTCTTTGACCAAAGTCCCGCCTAGCAAACCGGCAGCTCCGACAACAAGAATTTTTTTACCTTTTAGCATTAAACATCTCACTTTGCAGTACAGCTTCAGCAAACATAAAATCGTAGATATCATCGATATCTACTGCACGGTTTTTGGGAACTATTGTAGCTACAACCTTGCCGGCAAATATTGAGCTTTGCTGTTGGATAAAAGGAACAGCTGCAACGTAAACGACTGTAGTTATGTCAAACACTGCCGGCGCATCTTGCCTGCGGCTTACAGCACCGTCGGGTTTAATGACTATTTCCACGAGTTCTTCATTATTAAATCTGACCATATTAAAATATGGACTCCGATTAGCTGGCGTAACGGAAATACAAATGTCGGCGCCCGTACTTTCCAGTTTATCGATGGCAGCTATAACATCATGCTCATTTCGCAGAGGACTGGTAGCAGGCAAACTTACGAAACGATCAAATGAGCCAAATTGCTCGGTAACATAGTCAATTGCATGGCGCCATGACAACCATTCTGGACTTGTATCAGTTGCAAGCTCAGCAGGCCGAATAATAACTTTAACACCATTCTGCTGCGCAACAGCAGCTATGGTTGGGCAGTCAGTAGACACAAAAATATCACTGATATTCACTACTTTTTTTGCAGTCTCTATAGAGTATTGTAACAGTGGTTTACCATTTAACGGTTTGACATTTTTGCCTGGCAAACCTTTTGAACCACCACGGGCAAATATAAAAGCGACAGTTTTCAAACCTGTTATCTCCATCTATTCAGTTGTTTTGCTTCATCAATCAGTTTTACCACTTTCATCGCTGAATCGACTGTTGCAAGCGAGCCACCACCGTTTTTCCCACAATTCTCAAAAGCCGATAACATATCCAAATACATTCCGTTCTTGTTGTATTCTGGTTCTGAAAAAAGAATATCTTTGCCATCAGCACTATAAAGACATACTGAATTTTCAAACAAATCCCAAACTAAACGGCCATTTTTGCCAATAAACTCACATTTACGCTGTGTAGATTTTTGAATAAAATCCAGATGAACAGAAACATAAGTATTTTTCTCTGTCAACAACACCAAATTTGCAATATCTTCGACAGCTAAACCGAGCTCATCTGACGTTCGAAGCCAGCTATGTAGCAAAGTTAAATCACCCAACAACCACTGCAAATAATCCAGTTCGTGACTTAACTCAAGTAACGCTCCGCCACCCAGTTCTTTATTAGCAGAAACAGAATCTTTATAATTTTTATCTGCGCGCCAACTGGGTAAGTACTGCCCAACATTCGCATAAACGTTATAAACAGGACCTAATAGGTTCTGTTCCAGATAATTTTTCACCACCAACGCAGACGGAAGAAAGCGAAGACAATAACCGACAGCAGCTTTATTTTGAGATTGGTTTGCACAGAATGTGCTTAGCTCGGAGCAGGTCTGAAAATTATGTGCCAAAGGCTTTTCAATTAGCACTGATATATTATTCGCCAACAATTTAATAGCCACATTTGCATGGTAGGGTGCAGGCGAAGCAACTACTACGTAATCTGGAGCTAATTCAATAAGTTGTTCAATACCCACAACTGCGTCGGCGTTTTCTGGCAAAGCGGTATTACTACCGCTAGCTGAAACAGCATAGATTTTGGCTGCAGGATGCAAAATTCTCAAATTTGCCAAATGCCGCTTGGCAATGCTCCCCATCCCAACTACTGCTAGCGTATTCAAAACTAAAACTCCAAGTTAAGAATATCAGTTTGAGCTCGCTGATAATCTTCAATCCGGCCAATATCCAACCAATATTCATGTATAGGAAACATCATCACATTAGCCTGGCGGCTAATAAACTGCTCTAACAGGGTAGGCATATCAATGCGGCTATTTTGGGTTACAGAACGACGAATTTGCGGGCTAATAACATAAATACCAGCATTCACAAAGAATCTCTGGATTGGCTTTTCTACCATACTAACGATTTTGTTGCCCTCGCCGTGAATAACACCAAATGGAACTTGATATTCATAGTCACGCACACACATGGTAGCAGCAGCATCGTGTTTATTATGAAATTGCAGAACCCGTTCAAAATCAACATTCGTCAGCACATCACCGTTGATCAAAATTAGCGGTAAGTCAGGGAGGTTTGCAGGGAGCAAACCTAATGCACCGCCAGTGCCAAGAGGGGCTTCTTCATGCACATAACTGATATTTACATTCCACTTTGAACCATCACCAAAATGCTCACGAATCATTTCTGGTAGATAGTGTGTAGAAATATAAAAATTAACAAAGCCGGCTTTTATAAAACTGTTTAGTACAATTTCCAGAATAGGTTTATCACCAACTTTTAGCAGTGGCTTCGGACAGTTATCAGTCAATGGCCGTAACCGTGTGCCAAACCCACCAGCCATGAGAAATACTGGATTCTGATATTTAGAAAAAGTACCTACACGTTGCAACGTTTCTAAACCAGCAACCACTCCATTATCTACAATCGGTATCGCAAGTAATTTTGCCTCCTGCATAAACTTAACTAAGTCTTTGCGTGCTGTGCCTAGTTTTGCAGTTAAAGGAGTTACATTCATCACTTCTTTGACTGGACTAGCTAGGGTCAGATTTCTGAGTAACCCTCGTCTAACGTCACCATCAGTAACAACTCCAAGCAATTTTAAATTTTCATCAACCACTAAAGCGATGCGCAAAGATTCTCGATCGATCAGTTCTAATGCATCCCTTATAGGTTGCTCTGGGTTAAGTAGAATTTTTTTCCAGTCGTAACTCATTTGTAACTCCCTTACCGCAAAAAAGGTTTGGCAACATAGAGTGTTTTATTGCTTTCAAGGCATTTAGTCACTGTTGCTCCAGCGCCTACTACACTTTGCTCGCCAATAGTTATCCCCTGAATCACTTTCGCTCCAGTAGAAATATGAACATGGTCCGCTGTAGTTACTCCGCCGCTTAAAACAGCACCGGGCGCTATGTGATTATGTTGACCAATTAGACAGTCATGCTCAATGATGGAACCAGAATTAAGAATAGTACCCTCACCAATGTTGGCATTAACATTTACTATAGACCCTGGCATTATTTGAACACCTTCTGCCAAATTGGCGTATTCGGAGACAATCGCATTTGGTGAAATCACGGTCATAAATTGGTAGCCCAACAACTTAAATTTTTGATGGATTTTAGAGCGAACATTATTACCTGGTAAGGATCCGATTCCGTTTACAAGCAAAATTGAATCTTTATCAAAAGATAACACTGCATCATCTGAACTGTACCAAGGAATATTCGCAAAAATGGCGTGATTCCCAGGTTGTTCTGTCGCGACCAAAGCAAGAATATTACAGTTTAATTGACGCAGAATATCTACGACCACAGCAGCATGACCGCCAGCACCAATTACTAATACCGGTTTATTCAACAATTAAGTCTCCGGCTTGATAACTTCTCGAGGCAATTTTGGATTGTATTTCCCAGAATTTATATGGGGTTAATCCAGTTCCCGGTCTTTTTACAGCAAGATCATCTGCTGTAATAATTTGACCTTCGGCAATGTCACGTGCAGCGACGATGCTCTTCCGAGCAGCTGCTTTGTTTTTAATTTCAGAAGGGCGAGGTCCTTTAATCCCATCCCCTAGAGTCAATTCCACTGCGCGGATAGCTGCAACCATAGCTTTGAGCTCTGACGGATCCAAAGATGCCTTGTGGTCGGGACCTTCCATTTCTTTATCAAGAGTAAAGTGCTTTTCAATTAGCGTCGCTCCTCTCGCCACTGCAGCGATTGGAACTACAATACCTTCGCTATGGTCTGAATAACCTACAGGCAAACCAAAGGATGAAGCAAGGGTGTCCATAGCCCGAAGATTAATATCAATAAGCGGGGCTGGGTATTCAGTTGTGCAATGTAGCACTGTAACTTTGGCTTTTAATGCCTTTTTGCCTTCATCCGAAAAATATGCAGCTTGAAATGCGTCAATTGATGGCTCTGTTTCGGCAGGAGTTGTGTAACCAAAAGCAATAACCCCCAAGACTGCCTCTATGTCCGCTAAAGTTGCCATGCCTGTGGACACAATCAAATCACAACCGGTCCTTGCGTGCTGCAATACTAATGGCGCATTAGTGATTTCACCTGAAGGAATTTTCAGTCTTGTTAACTTCAAATCATTGACTAAAAACTCAAGACTTTCGCTATCAAATGCTGTTGATAGAAATTCGATTCCTAGTTTCGAACAATATGCGACTAATTGGTGATGAGCTTCGTAACTCAATTCAAGTCGGCTCAACATAGCAAGTTGCGACTCTTGCTTGCCAGTATTAGTCACCTGATAATCGGCCTGCTTCGCTTGCGTTGTAACGAGATTTTTCGCCTTAAATGTCTGAAATTTGACTATGTCAGCACCAGCCGCATATGCTTTGTCTACTAATTGAAAAGCAAGCTTTTCGTCGCCGTTATGATTTACACCAGCTTCCGCAATAATGAGAGTCATATCAAACACTTACCTTAATATCATAAAAAGTTTTTACTGAAGCAAACTTGAGATTTTTTACTAGTGAAATCACTTGCTGACTCGCATTACCTTGACCATAAGGGTTATGAATTTTTTCACAATTTGCCTTATAGCTGCGATTAATTGCCGCTTCAAGTGCTGAGTTAATTGCAGCAGTTGTTGCATCACAATGCAGTACACTTTTTGCAGCTAGACGCCCCTTTTGTCTCATACCAATATTCACAGTAGGAACATCAAATGACGGCACTTCAATGATCCCGCTGGAAGAATTACCAACAACAGCCGCGGCATGTTTAATTGCACTCAAGTAACGGACCTGCCCCATTGACGGAATTGCTAGCACTCTTTGTGGTTGCTTTGCTGCGTAGGCTTCTAATAAAGGGATTATTTTACGTCCGCCGTCGTCAGCATTCGGATATGTCAGAATAATTTGTAAGTCTGGATATAAATCCAAGGCGTCCAATATGGCATTAAAAGATGCTATTGGCTCTTCATCAGCAAGGGTAACGGGATGATAGGTTACAACAACAAATGGTTGTGTAAGCGCAAAGTTTAACGACTTTGCAAGCTCATCTACGCTTAAAAATGTTCCACGATTTAAATGATCTAAGCCGATTGCACCAACATTAAACACTCGATCAGGAGCCTCCCCTAATTGAATTACACGCTGACGATACTCTTCTGTAGATGTAGCGTGTAAATAGCTTAATTTGGTAATTGCATGTCGAATAGCATCATCATAAGCACCTTCAGTAATCTCCCCACCATGCAGGTGGACAACAGGAATGCGCAAGATCATTGCCGTTTGTGCAGCAGCGAGTGCTTCAAATCTGTCGCCTAAAATCACTAGTGCATCAGGAGCAAGTCGAGACAGAGCATCAGCAAAACCTAAAACCCCCAGTCCCATGCTTTTAGCAATGCCAACTGCAGAATCTGAAGACAATAAAATCTCAATTTTTTCATCGATGACGAAGCCGTCACGCTCAATTTGCCGAAAAGTCTCACCAAATTCTGGTGACAAGTGCATACCAGTCACTAACAACTGCAAACTCAATTCGGTATCCGCTTGAATGTCTTTCAACAGCCAATACAACAGTCCGTATTCCGCCCTAGTCCCGGTGAAAACTGAGATTTTCTTTGTCATTGTTTAGCCATCTCAATAGGCGAACTTGGCAGGTTTACCAAGTGCCCTTCAATCCATTCTGATGTTGTTAATTGATCTCGTGGCGCTTGCTGGAACATCGGCAAGCGATGCATCAGCTTCCAAATTGGACGTGTCATCACACCTGCGGCGTTACTGGATTTCAACAGTTGGTCACGCGATGTCGTATCTGGGCAAATTATTGCGTTAAGCCAGTAATTAGATTTTGCATAAGAAGGCTCAACTACAAAACTATAATCAGAACCAGCAAAAAAGTTTTGATACTGTGTCGCGATATTTCTCTTTTGCTCTAGAAAACCGTTTAGGCTTTCCATCTGGGCACAACCAAGCGCAGCATTTAGATTTGGCAGTCTGTAGTTAAAACCAGGCTCATCATGAAAAAACTCATAAGGATGAGGTACTTTTGCAGTTGTTGTAACATGTTTAGTATGAGCACCTAACTGCGGATCCTTGCAAAGCACCATGCCACCACCGCCGGTAGTGATTATTTTATTGCCGTTAAAGCTCAATGCGCCCAATTCACCTATAGTGCCTGTATGTCTGCCTTTATAGAACGACCCTAAACTTTCAGCTGCGTCCTCAACTAGAGTAATGTTCCACTTAGCACAGACTGCTACCAATTCATCCAATTCAGCTGGGTGTCCAAAGGTATGCATAGGCACTACAGCACTTATTCTTCTTCCATTGGATTTATAAAAACAACCGCCCTCATCACGTTCGGCAAATTCTGTTAAGAAATTTTCCAACGCCACTGGACAAAGTGACAAGCTTACTCTGGAAACATCGACAAAAATTGGCTCTGCTCCCATGTGGTAAAGGGCATTGCAGGTAGCAACAAACGTCAACGCTTGGGTAATCACATAGTCGCCCGGGCGCACTCCCGCCATGTATAGTGCGGTGTGCAACGCCGCGGTACCGTTTACGGTAGCAATGGCTCTTGATGTCGAAGTAAAGCTTTCCATTTTACGTTCAAAATCATCAACAAACTTACCAACACTTGAGACAAAAGTACTTTCAATAGTTTCCGAGACATACTTGAGTTCATTGCCCGAAAAAGTTGGGGCATGTAACGGAATAAATTCGTTGGTGCTGTATAGCTCACGAATAAATCTAACGATGTCAGCGCTCATGCTAAACCCTACATTTTGCTATCGAGGTATTTACCGGTCTCTTTATGACCGAAACCAGGGATCATTTGATGAAACAACTCGACGATCTGCTCTTTAGACCAAGATTTCTCTTCCTTGTAATCTGCGATGCTCTTTTCAAACAGATTTAGCAAATCTTGTTGATAAACGGGCTCATTTTTAATCACCCCAAGATTTTCAAACCGAGCCATATCAAGAGTCTCTTTATCGGTAAAAAACTCTTCAAAATCTTTTTCACCTGTTGTATCGCTGCTAGTGAACAAACACGGCCATTTACCTAAAGCTGGCAAGGTTTCTGCGAGTTCGCGAGCTTCATCTTCGCTTTTACATAAAAATGGTTCATAACCAAGCTGCTGCAGATATTTCACCGCAATGTCGGCAAAGGTAATTAAGTGCAGTGCTTCACTGAGCTTTGGAAAGAAAATATCCCGGTTTTCACCAAAAATACACGACATCAAACATAACTCACCAGACTCTTGCGGAGTTACGAAATATCTCTTGATATCATTAGGCGCCACTATCGGCTGGCGCTTCTGAATACGTTGATTAAAACCATGAAGTAATGAACCGTCAGAAAACGCGACGTTGGCAAAACGAGCTGTAGAGATAGCGATTTCTTCACTGCGGCGCATTAAAAACATTTCCATAATGCGCTTAGAGGCACCCATCATATTTACAGGGTTTGCAGCTTTGTCAGTAGAAACACAAAAGTACTTCTTGCTGCCATTTTCGACCGACTGCTGAATGGTTTTATCTGTATTAAATACGTTGACGTCGATCATTCGCATCAATGTGAATGGGTCTTTTTCACTACGTACATGCTTTAACGCAGATAAATTCAACACATAGTCATATTTACCATCTGCTTTAATAAAAGCATCGTACTCAACCGAACCGATATCGAGCGCAAAAGTTTGAAAATCTCCGCTAATGTAGCCAAAAGAGCTGCGAATATCCCGCACAAGTTCAACCATATTGTTTTCGCTGATATCAACTACATGCAGCTTTTTGGGGTTGCGCTTGAAAATCTCTTTTGTCACTGCTTGCCCAATAGAGCCAGCACCGCCTAACACTAAGAACGAAGAAGACGACACAATACTCTTCAATTGCTCATTGTGTGCTGATATATCGTTAACAAACAACTCCTGTGAGCGTCCAATTAAACTTAAAATATTGCTCATTAGCTATCCCCAAATACTTCTAGTTTCAACATCCACTGAATTCACTAAATACACATCATCGTCTATTTGAAAAATATCGGACCAAAACAAATAGTACGCTCAACATACCTCCAAGCATAAATCCCAAAATGCATATTAGGGCTCTCGCTGGTTTCTCTTTCTTCTCAGAAACAACTGCAGGATCAACGGTTTTGAATACATATTCATTGCGAACATTCGCCAACATTACCACCTTGGTCTGCTCTTCAATCAGTGCAAACAACATCGTTCGAAGATCAGCAAGATTTGTTTCCTCAATTTTTATATTTAAGTATTCAATGCTTTTTTCGGCTTCATCTAACTCACGTTGCCGCATATCTTCATTGATTGCGACAACCAATTTATCTGCCAACTGTTTTGCTAAAAAAGGTGAATAATGCTGCACACTTAAACTAACCATGCTGGTTTCTTTGTCTTGACTCACAGCGAAAAATTTCTCGAATTCTTCGATGGTTTCTTGAGCACTGGGTTTTGGTTTAAATGGAGCCTCGACTTCCCGTAACCACTCTTTAGTTTCTTGATTATAAATTTCAGCATCGATTAGCAATTTATCGTTTGCTCTATCCCAACCTTTAGCGGCCATAAATGCTACATACAAATCGTTCTGCTCGATAAAGCGACCTAAAAACTCCCTTGATTTCAATATCTCTAGTGCGAGAGCTGTTTTCTCGACGCCTTCCCCACCAATGTTAACGCCGGCAAGTGCCGCCAAACCACCTAACTGCCCCGGGATTTTTGTCCCGCTGCTTTCACCCGCAGGAGCAAGCGTTACTTCACTCTTATATATGTTTGGCAGGCTGATTGCGTAGAATACTGCGGCTATTGAAAACATAATTGTCGTGACAAGAATACTCCACTTGCCAGCCCAAATTGCTGAGAACAACTCTCGTAAATCGATCTCGTCTGTATCTAGAACTTGGATATTCTGTTGAATTTGCTCAGTCATTTTGTTCCTTTGTGCTGTTGCTGCCACATTCGCTTTAGGTAAAAAAAGCAATTTTTAAATGGGCCCGCCCCAGCAAACCTTACCTAATCAGACTAAATTTTATTTATTTTCAAAAACGTTAGTGTGAACAACGTCCACACCTATATTTATTTCTGATCTCAAATCAAAGACTATTAACTGCAGCAACTGCTATGGCTGCTTGATAAGCGATTTGAGTTACTTGTCCCCAAAGAGTCAAGCTATCCTTGTACTCAACATCCAGTGGCACAACAATGGTGTCGCCTGGTACAACTTCAGCGTTATTCGCGCTAAACAAGCCACCACTTGGCATCAACACCGAACCATCAGCTCGAATCACATACACTCGGTCTTCATCAGCACGTTTTCTTGGGTTACCAGCAAGTGCTAAGTAGTCCTTTACCGAGAGATTACCGTCAAAGGAATGGCTGCTTGGATATTGCACTTCACCAATTACGGTAACCGAGCGGGTTTTCCGCGGTACCATTAATTTATCGCCTTGCTCCAGCACAAAATCGTACTCTGGGTTGCCAGCTTCAATTTGAATCATATTGACGGCTAAGCGCCCCACCATTTCGGTCGATTCCAATTGTTTAATCAGGCCCATAGTTTGTTCTGGATTGGTCGGCACACCTACACTACCGGCGCTTGATACAGCTTTTGCTGCTATGTCTGAGCGTAGTTGTTGCAATAAGCGGTTGAACTGTTCTTGCTCTCGCTCTTTTACTTTTTGCCGAGTGAACACGGCACCAAATGGGAAAGCGTCTTCAGTAAAGCCACCGGCGCGCGCAATAAGCTCAGACATTTTTTCGCCGCGTGTTACTTGGTAAGTACCTGGGAAACGAACTTCACCGCCAATAGTTACTGTGCGCTCTTCGGCCCATTCAGGTTTTGCAAACACATTGATGCGGTCGCGGCTTTGTAAAACCAGGTCATCTGCTTGTTTATTCAAAATTTGCGCTAAATTGATGCTGATGTTTTTGATATCGAACTTTGCATCAACGCTATCGAAACCTTCGTATCGGCTAAGTTCTATGCGCTCCATAAATGCCGCATCAGTCGCGCCGCCTGCGGCAACAATTATCTGGCTAACAGTACTGTTACTACCGATAGGGTATTCCCCAGGGATCTTCACTTGGCCAGCAATGGTCACTACATCTAGTGGGCTTTCGCTATTAGATTGGCGTTTTAAGCGGTCAATGACTGGGCGCAATAACTGCCGGCGCGACATGGCATTAGATTTTGCTAAGAATTTGCCATTGGCAAACACTGCTTTAAACGGGCCAGCAAATAAGGTTTCATCTTGCTTTTGCACATTGTCGTCTTCGGTATAGTGAAATACCAACACCACATCACGCGGTTGCAGCACAAATGAACGCTTGCCCATGCCATTATTGGCTAAACCAAGCACTTCGGCTAAGTTGATTTGCACAACTTGGATATCGCCTTTGGCATCTTTTTCCCGCACAACCAATGCATAATCAAGGTCAACTGTTGGCAATAAATCGGCCCAAACGCCTTTAATTAAATCAGAAAGTTGCATACCTGAGCGGTATGCATAACGGCCTGGACGCACCACAGCACCGGCTAGCACAACTTCATTTTCGATGCGGTTGGAGATGGCACTTAAATTTAGCAAATCACCATCTTGCAACTTAACTTGTAAATCTGTTCCGGCAGTTAAATCTAAAGACCGTAAATCACGTAAGTTATCGCGGTTAATTCGCTCTAAGGTTACTGCTTTTAAGTGCGCGTTAGCCTTGTTACCACCAGCCATTTTCAGCACATCTTGCACTGATTCTACGCCTTTTAATTCATAAATTGCTGGGCGATTGACCAAACCTGTTACGGTAACCTGTGCTTGTACTGGTGCCACAAACAACACGTCACCATGCTTTAAATTGATGTCAGCGCTATTATTGCCGCGAAGTAGCAATTCATATAAGTCAAAACTGGCAACCTGTTGCCCAGCTCTGTTAATTCGAACATCACGTAAACTACCAATATCAGTAACACCGCCAGAAACAAACAATGCTTGGGTCACAGTGGTCATCGCCGATACTGCATACATGCCTGGAAACTTGGCTTCACCGGCGATAAAAATATTGATGGTGCGAAGTTTGCCCATAGAAACAGCGGCTTCTACACCAATTTTCGCTTCGCTAATTTTTGATTTAATAACACCTACTGCATCGGCAAATGTAATGCCTGCAAGCTGTAGTGGCCCTACCCCATCAAGTTGCACCATGCCATCACGGTCGATAACCAACACTTGTGAACTAGTTTCTTTGCCATACAACTGCACTTGAATACTGTCATCAGCACCAAGCACATAGTCATCTGGCACTGGCATGTTATTCACTGGGGCAAAAGTACTGATGCTCGCGTCAAACATCTTGGTGCCAAATCGCTGCAAACCAGCTTCTTCATCGTCAGCTTTAGCCTCCGCGGCCGCCACAGCGCGTGGGGTCGGTGTTAACTGTTCAACGGTGGTTGGAGCTGCAACGCCTTGGGTAGATCCATCAATCTGGCTTAAATCAATGCCGTACTGAGAAGCTAATTGCACCTGTTGTTCTCTTGGCAGTTGTTTGAATTGCTCTAACATTGCCGGTGACGGTGCAACTTGCGCATACGCCTGCGAGGTCAAGAACAGGCTAAAAATCCATGTTCCAAGTTTCTTGCTGAAATTGTTCACTCACATACTCCAGTACATTTTTAAAATTAAATCTTAGGGCTCCAGGCACGCTACCGCCCTTGGGTTACGCGTCCCAGAACTAAATTTTTGCTTTTAATGCCGATTCATCATCAATCTGTTACTGCATCCGGTGTTAATACCGCTGAGTAACATCTTGTATCGGCTAACTACATGCCTTGCTTAAGGCGATATTCTCGATATTTAACCGGACTTGCTGATTCAACATGTTGATAAACACAATACTGCGCTCGTCGCCGTCGGCCATGTCAAACAACGCCGGTAACCCTGCATAAGGGCCTTCACTAATATTTAGTTTGTCACCAGCGGAAAAACATTGCTGGTCAGCTCGACTTCGCTGCAACTCTATTTGTTGCTCAGTTAACTGCTGTATTAAATCTGCCGGCACCCGGGCTATCTTGCCGCCAAAACGGACAAAATCGGTAACGCCCCTGGTACTTTTCACCACCGACAAATCGGAATCTAAATCGACATTTAAAAATAAATAACGAGGGAACAGCAGCTCTTTACTATCAACCAGTTTACGCGCTCGTTGTTTTTTGACCAAAAGCGTAGGCACATAGCTGTCAAAGCCAATGTTTGCTAGATGTTGTTGTGCCCTTAATTCTTGCTTGGGCCGACAGTACACTAAATACCAGTTATCCATAACCTGCTTAAAAATAGTGAACAGAAATAGGCGTGTAGCTTACGTTTTTTATGGTTTTGAGTCAATTTTAACGGCCGCTCCATCGGCTAAAGACAGGCTAAAAATCACTTCACCTCAAAGGGTAAGCTACTGATTAAAAACTAAAAAAATAGAAATTAATGAGCTAGCATTCGTAGTGTAAATTTTTGATTTTGTTGAATTTTCAAACATTTGTTCAATGAGTTAAATCAGCTGAAGCTGTTTTAAACACGACATAATAGGGACATTTCGATGATTGATATGGCAAAACTGGAGACTCAAAATGACAAACGCCCTTTCAGTTATAAACAAGAAAAGGCGTTTTAATGCGAATAGATAGAGCAATAGCGCTAAATTAACCTTTATGCGCTTTAATCGCCGCGACAATCCGTTCACAAGCTTTGCCATCACCGTATGGGTTGTGGGCAAAACTCATTGATTGGTAATAAGCAGCGTCGGTCATTAATTTGGCGACTTCACTGACAATTTTCGCTTGGTCGGTACCCACTAACTTCACGGTGCCTGCGGCGACTGCTTCTGGGCGTTCGGTGGTATCGCGCATAACAAGAACAGGCTTGCCTAAAGACGGGGCTTCTTCTTGAATACCGCCAGAATCGGTCAGCACTAAGTAGCTTTGGCTCATCAGGTAAACAAATGGCAAATAATCCTGTGGTTCAATCAAGTGCACGTTGCCAGAGTTGCTTAACAAGCGGAAAACTGGTTCACGGACATTCGGGTTTAAATGCACTGGGTACACAACGTCACAATCTGGAAATTGCGCCGCAATATCTTTAAGCGCTGCACAGATATTTTCAAAACCAGAGCCAAAGCTTTCACGACGGTGACCAGTAACCAAAATCATCCGACGGCCATTTTGGCCATATGGGAATTTGCTGGCGAACTCAGCTGATAACGCCGTATCTTGCTGAATTTTCGCCACAACTTGATGCAGCGCATCAATTACGGTGTTACCGGTAACAAAGACTTTGCTCGGATCGGTGTTTTCGTTCAGCAAGTTCTGTTTAGAAGTATCAGTCGGCGCAAAGTGCAGCGTGGTGATTGCGCCAGTTAATTTCCGGTTCGCTTCTTCTGGCCATGGGCTATAAATATTTCCAGTACGAAGGCCCGCTTCCACGTGGCCGACCGCAGTTTTTTCATAATAACAGGCTAAAGCTGCGGCGAAAGTGGTACTGGTATCACCATGCACTAACACGATATCTGGTTGGAAATCGCGTAAAACAGGTTTGATATTTAACAAGATACTTGTTGATACATCGTACAAATCTTGGCCTGCTTTCATAATCGCCAAATCGTATTCTGGCACAATGTCAAACAGACGCAGTACTTGGTCGAGCATTTCACGATGCTGGCCAGTGACACAAACTCGGCTTTCAATCGCCGGATCTGCTTTCAATAAATTAACCAAAGGCGCCATTTTAATGGCTTCAGGTCGAGTACCGAACACACTTAAAACTTTGATTGTCATGCCAACATCCATTCTTGGGTAATTGTAATGAGCAAAGTTTAACAAATTCAGCGGATTTAGGACAGCTTGTTATTGCCAAGGCCTATGTCGTTGAATGTGCACAGGCTCAGAGAGTACCAGCTTAAATACTTTGCCTCTAAAGCTGGTTATCAATCGTCTTCGCAAGTTTTAGCGCTAATTATCATTTCACGCTAATCACCATTTCGAGCTACTTCGGCATTTAGACCTTTGGCTTGCAGCTTGTTGCGAAGCTCGAGTTTCGCCGCTTCTTCACCATGCACAATTCGAATTTGCTTAGGTTTTAGCGCAATTCCGGCGACAAAATTCAGCAAATCTTGCTGGTCGGCGTGCGCAGAATAACCGCTCACTTTTAACACCTCAGCATTAATTTGGTACTGATGGTCATCGAGCTCAACAAAACCTTTGTTCGCAGCGCGAGCCAAGATTTGCGCGCCAGGCGTGCCACGGGCTTGGTGACCTACAAATAGAATTTGATGCACAGGGTTTTCCAACATGGCTTTTAGATAATTCACTATTCGCCCGCCCGCACACATGCCGCTGGCAGCAATCACTATCGCTGGCTTTTTGCTGCGAGCCAAGAAGCTAACTAGCGCTAAATGTTGCTGATGATCCTCAATAGTCGTTAACTGACTAAAGTCCAGCGGATGCCGCCCACTGGAATTGCGCTGCAGCGCTTCATCATCCCAATGTTGTTTTAATTGCACATAGGCTTGATTAAACGAGGCAGCTAAGGGCGAATCAACAATAATATCAAGCTCTTCCCAACGCAGATCTTGGTGAATTTTTTCACCGCGCAAACGAAAGATCATGTCCTCGAGTTCGTACAACAACTCCTGCGTGCGTCCTATCGAAAACGCCGGAATTAGAATGGTGCCATTGTCGCGCAGTGAATGCAGTATAAGCTTTTGCAATGCCGCAGCTCTTTGCTTGCGACCTTGGTGGTTACTATCGCCATAGGTACTCTCGAGAACTAATATATCGGCGCGTTCGGGCGATTGTGGCTCTGGTAACAACGGTGTATGACTGGCACCAAGATCGCCGGAAAATACTGTGTAAAACCAATCTTCTTGCTGTTGATGCCTGATTTCGATATAGGCAGAACCAAGAATATGACCTGCAACCTGCAATCGAAACTGTACCTCGACATCCTCACAATTAGGCAAGGTTGTCCACTGGCCATAAGCAATAGCAACTAGCTGACGTTTTAGCCTCTTGAGAAAAGCCGCCAATAATTTCTCATCTCGAGTGACACCCACTTTTAAAGCGTCCGCTAATACCAGCGGCAACAATACCGCGGATGCTTCACTGCAGTAAATTGGGCCTTGATAACCAGCGGCAATTAAATACGGTAACCGACCGACATGGTCGATATGCACGTGAGTAAGCAATACCGCGGTGATCGGCCGCCAATCAAAACCAATTTGCGGCGAGCCAGCTGACCCCGAACCGGCAAATTCGTCGCCCTGAAAAAGTCCACAATCTACCAGCAGACTGTAATCTGGACTCAACCAATACTGATGACAGGAACCGGTGACGCCATTGATAGCGCCATGATGACTAAACTTTGGAAACCTGTTGGGTGTAAATTTCGCAGAACCAATTGCATCATTGCTTTGCATCTTTGCGCCACTCCATAGCCAAAAGCGAACATCCTGATGCAACCAAGCCTAGACGCAATCTGCGAGAAAGTGAAATTAGATGTAAAGTTTACGTGAATTTATTTCGCATTTTATTTTAAGATGATTATTTGGGCATATCAGTTTGGGGTATCATCGTGGAGTATCATCGCGGCATTAGTGAAGACTGTGCGTTTGGCTCAATACGGTTTAGCGATGAGCCAATTACTATTTGCCTTGGCGATGGAGGTTCAACAGAAGTTCGGCCTCAGCACGAGGTAATTCGCACTCAAGCATAATTTCTTCAAGTCCTGCGCCTAATTGCACCATTTTCATCGCGCGATTATAGAGTTTGGACTCAGGGTCAAATAGCTGCATCTTTTGCTGATGCTCACTGATCTGCTCAATTTCATTGGCGACCATTTGCAGATCTTGCTGAGAACGCTGCCACGCGGTTTCTAACTGCAGTACACGCTGTCCAACACCAATTAAACCACCGCGTAATTCATCGAGCTCAATTTGCACGGCTTTCATGGTGGTTAGCGTCTGCTGATGTTCACGCAACAGCTGCATAAAACTTTGCCGCTGGCGTTGGTGTTGCCAAATAACAAAAACGACCAGCAGTATTGCTACTGCCGGTATCACGCCTATCACCAACCATTCAAACGGGAAAATCACAGACTGCTGCATTAGATACTGGTGATTTCTTCCCATTCTTCGTCAGATAACAGTTTGTTGAGATCGACAAGGATCAACAACTCACCATCACGATTCGAGACGCCTTGGATAAATTTGGCGCTTTCATCAGTGCCAACGTTTGGCGCAGTGTCGATTTCAGATGCACGCAAATAAACTACTTCAGCAACGCTATCAACCAAAATGCCGATGACTTGCTTATCAGCTTCGATGATAACGATACGGCTGTTTTCTGAGATATCTGACGGCGGTAAACCAAAACGTGCGCGAGTATCAATGACCGTAACAACATTACCGCGTAAATTGATGATGCCAAGCACGTACATTGGCGCGCCAGGAACCGGCGCAATGTCGGTATAACGCAATACTTCTTGCACTTGCATCACGTTAATGCCGTAAGTCTCTTCCTGAAGTTTGAAAGTGACCCACTGCAAAACCTGATCAGCTGCTTCTTTGGTCTTGCCGGATTGTGCCAATAAATTACTCATCTATCGCTCCTCTACCTAACTCTTCGCGCGCACTTAGTCTGAACTGTCGGCGCCGGCTGCCAATAAAGCAACCATTGCATCTACATCTAACAAAGCACACATATGCTGTTTTATCAAACCGGCGAGCCAAGGACGTTTACCCTCAGCCGAGCGCCACTTCACATCATCCTGCTCAAGTGTCACTGTGTTGATTAATGATTCACAGGCCAGACCCCATGAACTCTTCCCTAACATAATAACATATTGATAGTTTAGCTTTTCTGCCAGCGCTTGGTCATATTTTTCTGGCATAACCCACATGGCTGTATTTACCACGTTGATTTTTTGATCTCGGTAAAGCATAACTCCACGGTACCAAGCAGGTTTTCCAGGGAGATGATTGAGTGGTCCCATTTTGTGGATCCCACCTAATTCTTTTAACGGCAATGCCACTTTCAATCCGGCTACTTCAAAAAATAGCGCTTGGAATTTGCCTTGCCGATACTCAGCAACTGGCGTCGCAGGCGGTGTTACTGGTGGCACCGGCGTTTTAACAACCGGTACTACAGGTTTCGCCACAATGACTTCTGGCACTACTGGCTTAGCGACAACCGGTGGCGCTACCGGTTTCGTGACCACTGGCGCAACCGGCGTTGGCGCTACTGGGGCAGCTTTTGCCACAGTCGGTGCAACAACAGCTGGCTTAGCAAATGGTGGCTTCACGGTCGACAACAGTTGATTTAACTGTTGTTTTTGAACCTCAGCCACAACTTTACTGACTTCGGGTTCAACGTCCTCGGTCAATAATGCATTTAAATAACTGCGCATGACCTTTTGGCTGGCAACCAAATCACTCATGTGCTGACTCCGCGTTTAACTGCAATAAATAAGTTAATAACGTATTGTAGGCAAAAACGCCACGAGATTTTGGTGCAAAAACCGGTGGCGGCGTTTGATTTAAACTAGCATCACGCATTTTGGTGTCGATAGGGATCACTGCAGACCACACCAACTCACCATATTTTGATTTTAGTTCTTTATAAGCTTCAAGTGACGCTTTGGTCCGTTTGTCGTACATAGTCGGCACTATGGTAAACAGATAACCTGGCTGGCTTGGCGAATGCATCAACTGCATAGTCGCCAACATCCGATCCAAACCTTTTAATGCTAAAAATTCGGTTTGCACCGGGATAAGGATCCGATCACAAGCTGCCATCGCATTGACCATCAACACACCAATTACCGGTGGACAGTCAATCAACACATAATCATATTCATCAGCAATTTTCGCTAAGGCTTTTTTCAGAATAAGCCCCATGCCGCCTTTATCGCCCAACGAGCGGTCCAAAGTAGCTAATGCCATAGAAGACGGCAGAATATCTAGATTGTCCATGCCGCTTGGACACAAGGACTGCATAATTTCTTCTTTGGTAATGCCTTTTCCACGAATAAAAATATCGTAGACGCTGTTTTCTAACTCTTCGGCATCAATTCCAAAATAATAGGTCAAAGAGGCGTGTGGATCGGTGTCAATTAACAACACGCGCTCGCCTCGCTGCGCTAGCAATGCGCCCAAGGTCACGGTACTGGTGGTTTTACCCACGCCACCTTTTTGGTTTGCAATAGTCCAAACAACCACTTCAATTATCCTGTTTTTTCTTCGGTTCAGCGTCAGCCGCTGAAGTTATTTTGATACCGCCATTTGGCAACTGAATGATCTGAATAGTGCCATCTGCCGAGTATTCAACTTTATTTTCCGGTAAAACCTCAGTTGTTTCACCTTGCAGTATCTGCTTTGCTTCTTCTACCGAGCGAGCTTCCGAAGGCGAATCAGTACCGCCGACTTTTTTCACCGCTAATTTTGAAATCGCAATCACTACTTTACGATTCTCAGCTCGGCCCGCTGCCGTGGAATTATCGGCGAACGGTGAAAATTGACCGTAGCCCTCGGCGGCTAACCGCTCCGGCTTCACACCAAGCTTTTGCAGCTCTTTTAAGATAGCTGTAGCCCGAGCCATCGACAATTCCCAGTTGGAATCAAAGATTTCGTTGTGTATGGTTTCATTGTCAGTATAACCACGCACTCGCACTACGTTATTGCTTTGATTCAAAATAGTAACTATTTCTTGCAGCAATACACTCGCTTGTTGATTAGCCACACCACTGCCGCTAGGAAACAATAAACCGCTGTTCAGTTGAATGGTAAGCCAGTCTTCATCCGACTCTACTTTCGCGACACCTTTTTCAATGAGGTTCGCCAGCGATTTGTTTAATTGCTCTTGCAAAGAGACTAACGGGTTCCCAAATTGTGGTTTGGTGAGCACCGGCGTTTCTTTTGCATCCGACACCACTTCCGGGCCAGTTGGTGTCTCTAAGGACGATCCAAATTGCTTATAGTCGCTGTGCGGTTGATTGTCAGTCAACACGGCATCGCCTTTAACGCCGGTTTGATCAGCAACTGGCTTTTCAAAGACTTTGGCCAAACTATCGGAAATTGTTTTGTATTGTTCTTCTTTGTTGATGGCAATTGAATAAAGCACCACAAACAATGCAAACATCAAGGTCACATAATCCGCATAAGAAACTAACCAGCGGTCTAATGACTCTGGTTCAGCTTGCTCATGACGATGACGATGCCGGTACATACTTAACTCACTCTGTAAGCAGCAAGTTTACGTTCAATGATGCGTGGGTTTTCGCCGTTAGCGATAGATACCACGCCTTCGACAATCAACTCGTGATACAGACTACGTTGTACCACCACACTTTTTAATTTGTTAGCGACAGGGATAAAGACTAAGTTGGCGAAGCCAACGCCATAGATAGTTGCAACAAATGCCGTGGCGATACCGCGGCCAAGTAATTCCGGGTCGTTGATATGCTGCATCGCTTGGATCAAGCCAAGTACAGCACCGAGGATACCGATGGTCGGACTATATCCACCCATTGCTTCAAAGATTTTTGCCGAACGTAAAAGTCTCTCACGTTCTAATACCAGTTCAGCATCCAATGCATTTTGCATGACCAAAGGTTCAACGCCATCCACCAGCAAATTCAAGGCATTGTGTAAAAATGGATCAGATTCATGGATGGCTTCGGCTTCCAGCGACAAAAAACCGTTGGTGCGAGCTGCGGTACCCCAGCTAATCAAACGCTCGACTGTAGCGTTTAATGGCACGTATTGCGCTTTAAACACCCAAGCTAACATTCGAATGCCGGTGGTAAATTGTGGCAGCGGTGTTTGGAATAACACAGCACCAAAGGTACCGCCGATGACGATAATAATGGCTGGTAAATCAAATAGCGTACTGAGCGCACCACCGTGAAGACCAAAACCGCCGATAATTGCCGTAAAGCCAACAATTAATCCTAGAATCGATAACTTATCCATGCCCTACTTCCGCCATAATTTTACTGGCGACATCGGGTAAACTCACTTCATGGTCGGTAAGGCCAGCCGTCGTTACTGCTTGCGGCATTCCATAAACGACACAGCTTGCTTCATCCTGCGCCCAAATCTTAGAACCGAATTGTTTTAATAATCTTGCGCCATCACGACCGTCTGAACCCATACCAGTTAATACTATGGCTAAGACCTTATCCTGAAAAACTTTTGCCGCTGTACCGAAAGTAATATCAACACTTGGCTTGAAAGTAATTCGCGGCGAATCATCATCTTTAATGCGTAATTTAGCCGCAGATTCATTGCCGTCTAACAGCATTTGCTTGCCACCTGGAGCAAGATAAGCCACGCCTGGACGCAAAATATCGCCATCTACCGCTTCTTTAACTTCAATTTTGGACAAAGTATTTAAGCGTGCGGCAAAAGCACCGGTAAATGCCGCGGGCATGTGCTGCACCAATACAATCGGTAATGGAAAATTCGCCGGTAGTGCGGTGATGATAGTCTGCAATGCCACCGGCCCACCTGTGGAGGTGCCAATCGCAACTAACTTGTACTGTTTACCTGAGGGCTTAAATGGCCGCTCATGCACGTTATCAGTATTACCTTCACTAACCCCGCGTAACAGTTCAGCTCTTGCGGCCGGTGTGCGGGCAATAGTTGAACTTGTTGTCGCTGGTCGAGCTGCAGATACTGGTGTCGTCGCTGGTGCTGCTGGAGTTGCCGATTTGACATAAAGCCGACGTCTGGCGACTGCTTTAATGCGTTGGCGAAGTAATTCAATAGCCTCGGACTTGTCACGAGCGATGTCCTCGAATTTCTTCGGTAAGAAATCAACAGCGCCAGCTTCAAGAGCCTCTAAGGTTGCCTTAGCACCATCGTGAGTCAATGAAGAAAACATTAAAATTGGCACTCGTTGCACCTTGAGGATCTCACGCACAGCTTGAATACCGTTCATTACCGGCATTTCAACATCCATGGTGATAACATCAGGCCGCAATTCTGCTGCCTTCTCGACCGCTTCTTTCCCGTTATTCGCAGTACCGACCACGATTAATTCGGGGTCGGCCGCGATAATTTCAGTTAATCGGCGTCGAAAGAAACTCGAGTCATCAACTACTAACACCTTGATCGACATAGACGACTCACTTATGAAGTTAAGTTGTTGAAACGGTCGAATTTAATTTTTGATCTCTTCGCATAATGTTTCAGCAAGTTCGGCACATCCAAGATTAACGCGATGCTACCGTCTGAAGTGATCGTTGCGCCAGCCATACCAGGAGTACCCTGTAACAACGCATCTAACGGTTTAATAACCACTTCTTCTTGCCCAACTAAAGCTTCAACCACAAACCCGACTTGTTGCGTGCCGATTTGTACGATGACAACATGTCCTTGGTCGCGACGTAACTTCTTGTCAGAACCACGAACCAACCAGTGTTCTAGGAAGAACAATGGAATAGCTTTATTGCGGACCACAATTGTCAGCTGACCATCAACAATGTTGGTTTTTGACAGATCGAGGTGGAAAATTTCATTCACTGTCGCAAGCGGTAAAGCAAATGGTTGTTTGCCAACAATAACCATCAGAGTAGGCAGAATCGCCAAGGTCAGCGGCACTTTAATTTCTAACAGTGTGCCTTGACCAAGCTTCGAATGGATATGCACTGTACCGTTTAATTGGTTGATTTTGGTTTTCACCACATCCATACCAACGCCACGACCAGAAATATCGGAAATTTGCTCTTTGGTTGAGAAACCTGGCGCAAAAATCAAGTTAAAGGCTTCAGTATCAGACATACGTCCAGCAGCGTCTGGGTCTAGAACGCCACGTTTGATCGCGATAGCCTTCAACTTCTCCGGATCCATACCGGCGCCGTCATCTTGAATAGTCAGTAAAATGTGGTCGCCCGCTTGTTGCGCTGCCAATTTTACTAAACCTGTGCGCGGCTTACCTGCGGCAACCCGGACATCTGGCATCTCAATACCATGGTCAACCGAGTTACGCACTAAGTGGACTAACGGGTCGGCCAAAGCCTCAACCAAGTTTTTATCTAAATCGGTTTCTTCACCCTCTAACTCGAGGTTGATGTCTTTATGGAGTGAGCGTGCCAAGTCACGAACAACGCGAGGGAAACGACCAAACACTTTCTTAATTGGTTGCATCCGCGTTTTCATCACAGCACCTTGCAGGTCAGCAGTGACCACATCAAGGTTAGAAATCGCTTTGCTCATTTCTTCGTTTTGCGCTGCTGTTGACAGGCTGACCAAGCGGTTACGCACTAAAACTAACTCACCGACCATGTTCATGATTTGGTCAAGCCGTTTCGTGTCAACCCGCACTGTGGTATCAGCTTGTGCTGCCGCTTTTTCATCACCCGCATCAGCTGGAGCTTTGGCTGCAGCCGCTGGCGCCGGTGCTGCAGGTGCTTTTGCTGGTTCAGGCGCTTTTGCTGCTGGAGCTGGAGCTGGAGCCGGTTTCGCAACAGGCGCTGGTGTTGGTTTTGCCGCTTCAACTGGCTTCGCTGGTGCGGCAGGCGCAGCTGGTTTTGCTGGTGCTGCCGGTGCTGCTGACGCGCCACCTACAGGCGCTTTGCCTTTACCATGTAATTCGTCTAACAGCGATTCAAACTCATCATCGGAAATATCATCAGACGATGACGACGATGAAGCCGGAACTGCTGGTGCACTAACTTTTGCGGCAACTGGTGCCGCTGGCGTATCAATTTGACCAGGGATAAACGAACCCTTGCCATGAAGCTGATCCAAGATCGCTTCGAATTCATCGTCAGTAATGTCGCTATCACCTGCAGAGACAGCTAATGACGCTGCTGGTGCCGCTGGTTTAGGTGCTGGAGGCGGAGTTGCAGTCTGACGACCTGGCGCTCCACCACCGTGTAATTCGTCCAGCAGACGTTCAAACTCATCTTCGGAAATATCATCGATTGAGCCGGAACCTGCTACAGGCTCATCACCTTCAACTTCAAGCGAAACTGCCGCATCGAAAGTTTCCAAGCTCATTTCAGGCTCAGGGATCGGATCTGGCTCAACTGCAGCATGATGTTGTTCATGGTGCTGTTCGTCAGCAGATTCAGGTTCACTCAAGCGGTGCAAGGCATGTAGAACTTCTGGGGTACATGGCTCTAATGGTTGGCGCTGCTGAACGTTTTGGAACATGCCATTGATAGCATCAAGTGCTTGCAATATGACATCCATTAGCTCAGAGGTGACTCGACGTTTGCCCGTGCGCAAAATATCGAAGACGTTTTCAGCACCGTGACATGCGTCAACCAGTTCTGTTAACGATAGAAAGCCCGCGCCCCCTTTCACCGTGTGGAAGCCTCGGAAAATTGCATTTAACAAATTGGAGTCGTCGGGGTTATTTTCTAGTTCGACCAACTGCTCCTGCAACAATTCAAGGATCTCACCGGCTTCGACTAGGAAATCCTGTAAAATGTCCTCATCTACATCAAAGCCCATGCGCTCTACCTCTCTTAGAAACCTAAACTCGACAACAAATCGTCAACGTCATCCTGGCCTTGGACCACATCGTCCCTAGAACCAGCATCAATGATCGGACCTTCTGCTTCGTGGGCGGCTTTGGCTTTTTTCGCCGCAGCGGGACGCTCTTCCTGTTGCAGATTGGTTTGACCAAATGCAGTCAACAACCCAATTAAACTATCTTCAACTTCTCGGACCAATTCGATGACACGACGCAGGATCTGACCAGTTAAATCCTGAAAGCCTTGAGCCATCAGAACTTCAGTTAATGAACCTTGCAACGCATTCGCATCATTCGCTGATTCGCGAAGGAAACCATTCAAACTATGGCATAAGGCTTTGAATTCACCAACTTTTAAATCACGGGTCATCAACTTTTGCCAATCTGGCATGATGTTGTTTAACCCTGAATGCAATTTATCGGCAATTGGCAAACAAGTCTCGACAGCGTCCATTGTCTTGTTAGCCGCCTGCTCAGTCATATCGATGACATGGCTGAGACGGCGCTTGGCATCAGGTATATCATCCTCCAGCAAAGAGCTGATTTGCGGATCGACCTGAAATGTTTTGAGTGAATCGTGTAATTGACGCGTAAGTTTTCCGACTTCAGCGAAGAGCTCTGTCGACCCTGGGACTGCAAGCCCCTGAATCATTTCGTTCGCATCTTCCTGCTGCCCCATCTCCAACAACTGCACAAGCTCCCGGGCTTGCTCCAGGGTGATCATAGGTGCCGTAAGTTCAGACATGGCGTCGCTCCTCTGTCAGATACGGTTAACCTAAGCGCTCAAAAACTTTCGACAGCTTC
Organism: Gammaproteobacteria bacterium; assembly: GCA_017302255.1. Taxonomy (GTDB): domain Bacteria; phylum Pseudomonadota; class Gammaproteobacteria; order Enterobacterales; family Alteromonadaceae; genus Pararheinheimera. The sequence continues at coordinate 78,029 of JAFLDV010000007.1, forward strand.
TCTTGCAGGGTTGCAGCAGTAAAAGGTTTGACGATGTAACCATTCACACCAGCTTGCGCCGCTGCAATGATTTGTTCTTTCTTGGCTTCTGCAGTAACCATCAGAACTGGGATATGCTTTAAGCGAGCATCAGCTCGGATTGCACGCAATAAATCAATCCCTTGCATGCCAGGCATGTTCCAGTCGGTTACCACAAAATCAAAATCGCTGTTTTGCAGCATGGGTAATGCAGTGCTACCGTCATCAGCTTCTTGGACGTTAGTAAAGCCAAGATCGCGTAACAGGTTTTTGATGATGCGTCTCATAGTAGAAAAATCATCTACTACAAGGATTTTCATATTCTTATCCAAAATCCCCTCCGACGAGATACCTCAATGGTTATTCTCAAGTATTACAACCAATCCTGCATTCGAGCTCTTAATCGCACCAATGCCTGACTATGGATTTGACTGACACGAGATTCGCTAACGCTTAATACTTCGCCAATCTCTTTCAGGTTTAGTTCGTCATTATAATATAGCGATAATACTATTGCTTCCCGTTCAGGTAAGCTACTGATATTTTTTATTAATGCCTGCTGGAATGCGTCACTGGCTTGTTCCTCAAACAAATGGTCATTGTCTTGATCATTTGCTGTGACTAGCACATCTTCCGACACACCCAAGTCTTCAATACCAATAATACGTCCGTTGCTCGCATCGCTGAGCATCGCGTGATACTCATCTAAAGTTATATCAAGTTTTTCAGCAACTTCAACATCTTTTACGTCACGGCCTAATTCTGCTTCCAATTCGGCGATTGTTTCAGCAATCAATCGGGAGTTGCGATGAACCGAACGAGGAGTCCAATCACCGCGACGTATTTCATCAAGCATAGCACCTCGGATCCGAATGCCAGCAAAAGTTTCAAAACTTGCGCCTTTGGACCCGTCAAAATTTTTCGCAGCTTCAAAAAGACCAATCATTCCAGACTGAATTAAGTCGTCAACCTGCACACTCGCCGGCAGCCGTGCTAACAGATGATATGCTATCCGTTTGACCAATGGCGCATGGCGTTCAACCAGTAACTGCATCTGGTTGCCACTGTTGTATGCAGCGAGCCGGCTATTCACGACAAACTCCGTCGTTCAGCTTGCGGTTGTACTAATTGCTCTAAGAAAAACTCTAAGTGGCCTGAAGCACTTGGTGGTACCGGCCACTGCACAGCGCGGGTAGCCAAAGTTTTTACCGCTAATGACGCCGGAGTCTTCGGAAAGGCGTCGACAAATGCTTTCTGTTTGCGTGCTGCTTTGCGCACGTTTTCATCAAACGGAATTGTTGCAACTAATTCTAAAGTAACATCTAAGAAGCGATCGGTGACCCGACTCAGCTTAGCAAATAATTCCTGACCTTCACGCAAACTACGAACCATATTCGCTACGATTTTAAATTTCTGCACTGAATGCTCCCGGCTCAGTATCTTCATCAACGCATAGGCATCGGTAATGGATGATGGTTCATCGCATACCACAACCAACACATCTTGAGACGCTCGAGAGAAGCTTAGCACCATATCTGAAATTCCGGCGGCTGTATCAACCAACATTACATCAAAAGGTGTGCGTAATTCACTGAAAGCACGGATTAAACCGGCATGTTCGGCTGGACTTAGCTCAGTCATCGACTGAGTTCCTGAGGTGGCAGGCACTATTTTAATGCCAAACGGACCTTCAATAAGAATATCGTCAAGTTCAGCTTCACCTGACAATACATGGAATAAGTTTTTTTCGACCCGCAAGCCGAGCATGACGTCACAGTTGGCAAGACCAAGGTCGGCATCAAGCACTAATACCTTTTTGCCCATCTGTGCCATTGCCATAGCAAGATTTAGCGTGACGTTGGTTTTACCCACGCCGCCTTTCCCACCTGTAACTGCAATGACTTTTACCATCTGCTTCTTCATTCTTCTCAGGCCGCTGGCTTGATCGTAAGTTAATTCATGATTATGCATAGGTTCCTTCCGCACGGCTCGATATGTCTTGATACCACTGATGACCGGCAGAACTATGAGCCATACGCAGCTGCTCCGCTTGGAGAACCATTTTCTTTGCATCCGCGACATCAATGTCTTCAGGAACGCGTTGGCCATTGGTCAAATAACTGACTGGCAAAGCATTTTGGACTGCAACGTTAATGATTTCACCTAGGCTTAAGCATTCATCAAGTTTGGTAAAAATACAACCCGCCAATGAAATTCGTTTAAAGTGGTCAACGGTTTCTTGCATCACCCGTGCTTGTGATGTCGCCGACAATACCAGATAACTCTTTATTTTTACACGAACATTATGCACCAAAGCCGATAGTTTTTCAGCTAAACGAACATCTCTTTGGCTCATCCCAGCTGTATCGATCAGAATCAATTTACGCTGTGCTAACTGTGTTAACAATAACGCTAATTCTTCATGATCTTTTGCTTGTTTCACTGGGCAACCGATAATACGTCCAAAAGTCGCAAGCTGTTCAAAAGCACCGATACGGAAAGTGTCTGTGGTGATTAAAGCCACTTGCTCAGCGCCATGGCGTTTCGCAAATTGTGCCGCTAGTTTTGCAACTGTAGTGGTTTTTCCGACGCCGGTAGGACCAACCAATGCGATAACCCCACCGCGACGCATAATGTCATCATTCGTGGTGATTAACTGCCCTGAAAGTAACTCTAATGCGCAATCCCAAGCTTCAGTATCAGCAATATCTTCTGGCATAAAGCAGGCTAATTGATCGGCCATCGCCTCGGACAAACCCAATTCAAGCAGTTTTTCAATCACCAACGCCCGCACTGGTTCGCGACGAGCAAGGTCTTGCCACATCAGGCCAGATACTTGATGCTGCAACAGCTGCTTCATCGACAACATTTCCTGACGCATTGCATCAAACTGCTGCTGCATTTGTGTCGACTGATGTTGTTGCAGTTTCGTCAGTTCCGAAATATTGGACTGACTTACGCCAGAATTCTGACGTTCTGCGGCCTCAACTGTACGATTTTTCTGCAATAGCGGCGAATCTGCTCTGGCGTTGGCAAAAGGTTTCGTCAAAACACTGGCAGCGGCGGTCGGAGTTGCCTTGCTCGGAGCTTTGCTCGAAAGATCTTGCGGTTCGCTTTGCAGCGCGGCTTTTTGCTGTTTCAACATTTGTCGAGCCAGTAAAGCGCGCAGTGAATCTGCGGGCTCCTGCGCATCTTCATCATCATCGCCGACGCGGATATTTAAGCGCGATTCAGTTGCCTTAGGGGTGGCAGCGACTTCGGCCTTAGCAGCCTGAGCCTTTGCTGGCGCGGCTTCCGGGTCGACAGCGGCGACAATTTCAACACCACCAGCGACCTTTTTATTGGACAGAATAATCGCATCCGGTCCTAAAAACTCTTTGACTTCCGTCAAGGCGGTACGCATGTCTTTTGCTACGAAGCGTTTAATTTTCATCTGCTAACTCCTAACCTGCCTGACCCACCACACTCACAATCCGCACTTGTTTGTCGTCCGGAATTTCTTGGTAAGACAAAACTCTTAACCCTGGTATGGTGTATTTCACGAATCGTGCCATAACTGAACGTAATATGCCGGAAGTCAATAAAACAGCTGGCTCGCCGGCCAACTCTTGCTGCGAAGCCGCGTCACGTAAGGATTGTTGGATACGTTCCGCCAAGCCCGGCTCAATACCGGAACCATCACTGCCAGCCGCTTGCATTGATTGATGCAACATTTGCTCGAGTTCTGGCGCAAAAGTCATCACTGGGATCTCTGCGACCGGCCCCGCGACTTCTTGCACAATCAAACGACGCAGCGCAATTCGGCATGATGCGGTTAGTACGTCAATATCCTGACTCCGAGCACCGTAATCAACGAGCGTCTGCACAATGGTGCGCATATCGCGAATTGGCACCCCTTCGTGCAGAAGGTTTTGCAATACTTTCACCACAGAAGTTAGCGGCATGGTATCTGGAACTAGAACTTCAACCAACTTAGGTGAAGATTTGGCCAACATATCCAATAAGTTCTGCACTTCTTCATGTCCCAACAAACTTGCGGCATGGTTAGTTAGAATTTGGCTAAGATGTGTCGCAACAACAGTCGCAGCATCCACCACCGTGTATCCTAAAGTTTGTGCGTGATCGCGTTGATTTTTCGGGATCCAAATCGCATCTAACCCAAAGGCCGGATCCTTGGTTGGAATTCCTTTTAACTGGCCGAACACTTGGCCTGGGTTAATTGCCAATTCGTTATCATGACGAAGCTCAGACTGACCACTAGTCACCCCCATTAACGCCACACGGTAAGTATTTGGTTCTAAATCTAAATTATCGCGAATGTGTACCGCTGGTACCAAAAAGCCAAGCTCTTGAGAGAGTTTCTTCCTGACGCCTTTAATCCGAGATAGCAACTCACCGCCCTGCGATTTATCTACTAACGGAATTAAGCGATACCCTACTTCCAGCCCAATGACATCCACTGGGTGCACATCATCCCAACTGATTTCTTTTTGTGGCGCGATTTCGCCACCAGCAGGCACTAGCTCAGCTTTGGACTTGCTTGGGTCACTACCTGCTTGGGTTTGTTGACGGTGAACATACCATGCGGCACCACCTAATAATGCTGCTAGGCTTAAGAAGGCAAAGTGTGGCATTCCCGGCACAATTCCCATAATTCCCAGCAAAATTGCCGACATTGTCAGCACTTTTAAATTGCCCAACTGCCCAGTCATTTGCTCGCCCATGTTGGCGTCTTTATTTTGACGGGTCACAATAATTGCAGTGCCGATCGACAATAACAAACCAGGAATTTGCGCAACCAAACCGTCACCGATGGTCAATAACGTATAAATTTCCATCGCCTCGCCAAAGGGTAAGTCATGCTGCAACATGCCGATAAACAAACCACCAATCAGGTTTATCGCCAAAATTATGAGACCTGCAACCGCATCACCTTTAACGAACTTGGTCGCACCATCCATCGAACCGTAGAAATCGGCTTCAGAAGTAACTTCTTCACGACGTTTCCGAGCTTGGTCTTGGTCAATAAATCCTGAATTCAAATCAGCATCAATTGCCATTTGTTTCCCGGGCATCGCATCCAAAGTAAAACGGGCCGAAACTTCCGCAATGCGGCCAGCACCTTTAGTAACAACCACAAAGTTGATAACGATTAAAATCATGAAAACAACGATACCGACCGCGTAGTTTCCGCCAATAACCACATGACCGAACGCCTCGATGACTGCACCTGCGGCATCTGGCCCATTATGACCTTCGAGTAAGACCACCCGAGTACTAGCGACGTTTAATGCTAAGCGTAAAATCGTCGCGACTAATAACACTGAAGGGAAAATGGCAAATTCTAACGGCTTTCTGACATAGATAGTGACCAGAAGCACCACCAACGCCAGCGCGATATTGAAGGAAAACAGAATGTCCAACAGCAAAGGCGGCATCGGTAATACCACCATGGCCAATGCCGCCATAATCAATAACGGTGTCCCCAGCCCTTTTGCATGCACTAAGTGACGACGGTCGAATCGGTTGAGAAATAATGGCAGCTGCATAACAATTCCGACGGAAAATTGACTTCTAGCAGTGCTAAGGCAATATCCGTTCCAGCTTTCACAACATTACTGCCTTTTTTTTGCAGCGACGTTTAATGACGGAATCCTTCTGGGATCGGCAGATCTTTGGCAAGTGGTTTTGGCTTACTGCCACGGCCACGTTTGTAGACTTTTAATTGATAAACATAAGCAAGCACTTGTGCGACAGCAGCAAATAATTGCTCCGGAATTGGGCTATCAATCTCGGTAGTGTAGTAAATGGAACGAGCCAATGCTGGCGATTGGATAATAGGAACCTTGTGCGATTCAGCAATTTGTCGAATATAAAACGCCATCTGATCGACGCCTTTGGCAACCACAACCGGCGCACGATTACGACCTTGCTCATACTTGAGTGCTACCGAGTAATGCGTCGGGTTAGTGACGATAACATCAGCCTGCGGAACCTCTTGCATCATCCGACGACGAGAGATTTGAATTTGCATGCCGCGGATCCGGCTTTTGATTTCTGGATTACCTTCCGAGTTTTTGTATTCGTCTTTGACTTCTTGCTTAGTCATCTTCATTTGATTGTGATGACTCCACTTTTGGTAAGGTGCGTCAATAGCGGCAATCAATAAGGTGCTGGCACACAAGCCAAAAAACATCCATCCTAACAGATACATAGCGCTGATGATGTCATCAGGACTACTCATCAAACTCAGCGCCATAATGTCATCAAAGAATATTTTCAATAGAATGTACGCGCCACCGCCGACCACTAGTACTTTCAAAATACTCTTGATCAGTTCAACCAACGACTGCACACCAAACATGCGTTTGATGCCAGCCATCGGATCCAGTTTGCTAATACGGAAACTCGCGCCGTACCAAGTGAAGTTATAACCGCCTAAAAGGGTATTACCAACAATCCCAGCAATAACGATAACTCCAATCATTTTCATAAACGGCGGCATGACTTCATTCACCGCAGTGCCGAGGCCGTTAAACATTTGATACGGATCTTGGATGTCTTTTAAGTTTAAGCTGAATAGGCGCCGACAAACGGTCAGAGTTGCGTGCGCGAGCTGTGAACCAAACACTAACAGCGCCAAGCTACTGCCCATCAAGACAAAAGCTGTGGCGAGATCACGGGATCTGGCAATATTACCCTTCTCTGCCGCCTGTTCGAGTTTCTTCCCCGTGGGGTCTTCGGTCTTTTCCATATCACTGTCAGCGGACATCAAGCACCTCCGTTAACAGCCAATCATGCGGCAGGTATACTCGATACCATGCTGCCATTGCAGATTAAAATGAAAAACAAAGGTGTTCATAGTCAGCCAGAGAATGATCAGGCCCGCCACCATTGTCACCGGGAAACCGATTGAGAATACGTTGAGCTGCGGTGCTGCGCGAGTCATCACGCCAAAGGCTAGGTTGACCAGCAACATCGCCGTCACTGGCGCTAGCACTATTGCCAACGAAGTCGCAAAGATCCAACCACCAAATTCGATAATGGTCCAATAATTCGAGACATCAAACCACGTACCATCGATTGGCAGTGAATGAAAACTAAACACCACCATTTGGAACATCACTAAATGGCCGTCATACACCCAAAACAGCAATGTCGCTAAAATCAAATAGAATTGACCAATGGTTGGCACGTTGATGCCGCTCGCCGGATCAACTAACGAAGCAAACGCCAAACCAGTTTGCGTCGCCAAAATTTGTCCTGCCTGGATAAATGTATTGATGAACATTAGGGAAATAAAGCCCATCGCCATCCCAATCATGATTTGTTGCATCACCAACATCACGACATTAAAGGACATCAAATCGATATTTTTGCTCGGCGGGATCACCGGCATGATCAATAAAGTAAAAAACACAGTGAGGCCCATTTTCACCCGCACTGGTACCGTCTTAGCACCAACACCGGCCATCAACGCGAACATTGCTGCAATACGGCTAAGCGGCAATAACATGTCCGCGATAGCCTGCATCAGCGTTGATAGTGGGAATTCCATTTAGCTTACCACCGTTGGAATGCTTAAAAATAGCGCGGTGGTATATTCCATCAGCGTTTGCGTCATCCAGTGGCCGCCATACATCAGCGCCAACAAAGTGACAATTAAGCGTGGTAAAAAGCTTAGGGTCTGCTCGTTAATTGAAGTTGCGGCTTGGAAGATCGACACCACTAAACCAACCAGTAAACTCGGCAACACTATGGCGCAAACCATCAGAATAACTAAATAAAGCGCATCGTTAAGCACATCGACAAATACTTCAGGAGTCATGTTAAGTCCCTATGCCGTAGCTGTTAGCCAAAGTTCCCATCACCAATAACCAACCATCAACCAACACAAACATCATCAGTTTAAATGGCAGTGAGACAATCATCGGCGACAGCATCATCATCCCCATCGCCATCAACACGCTGGCGACCACTAAATCTATGATCAAAAACGGAATGAAAATCATAAAACCAATTTGGAAGGCGGTTTTCAGCTCGCTAGTGACAAAAGCTGGGATCACAATAGTGATTGGGTAGTCGGCATTTGATGCAACCGCTGGATGCCCCGCAATTTCAGCAAAGGTTTCTAAATCTTTCACCCGAGTTTGCTGCAACATAAAAGCTTTCATCGGCTTGATTGCAGCATCGAATGCCTGCAAGGAAGTCATTTCTTCTTTTAAGTATGGTTGCAATGCTTGGTCGTTAATTTGCTTAAAGGTCGGCGCCATGATGAAAAAGGTCAGGAACAAGGCGATCCCTGTTAATACTTGGTTCGATGGACTTTGCATCAAGCCCATGGCTTGACGCAGGATCGCCAAGACAATAATGATGCGGGTGAAACTGGTCATCATGATGAGCATCGCTGGAATAAAACTCAGCGCCGTCATCATGGCGAGGACTTGCAGGGTTACGCTATATTCCTGACTACCATCTGGATTGGTGGTGATTTGTAATGCCGACATCGCACTGTTGTCAGCAAACACTGCTGGACTTAGTACCGCCAGCAGTAGCAAAAAGATTCGAAGCATGATTTTGGGCTATTTTTTCAGGAACGACTGTAACTGCGTATGAAAATCTAATGCCAACTTTTCTTCAGGGAGGGGATTTTCTAATTCGAACAGGAAATTAACGCTATGCGCAGTGACGCCAATCACGCGTTGTTTTCCTTGTATTTCAATAACTAACAGCTTTTCTCGCGGCCCCAAACTTAGGGTGCTAATTATTTTAAAATGCTTGGAACCCGGCATTTTTAACTGCATTTTTTTATACAAAAATGCCAGTAGAATCACTAAACCAACGACCAGCGCCAAAGAAATGACAAGCTGACTAAGGCCCGGTAAGTTCGCCGGCGTTTTGACAGCTTCCTTTGCCACCTCTTTAACCGCAGCACTAGCCGCTGGGGTCTGGGCATCTTGCGCCAAGACCTCAGTGGTTAATAGACATAGGCAAAGTAGCAAATTTCGCATTAACGTAGCTTCTTGATCCGTTCGATTTGACTAATAACGTCAGTTAATCGAATACCGAATTTATCGTTGACCACAACCACTTCACCATGTGCAATCAAGGTACCGTTTACCAGCACGTCTAGTGGCTCACCAGCCACCCGTTCTAGTTCTACCACCGAACCTTGGTTCAGTTGCAATAAGTTGCGGATACTGATTTTAGAACGACCGACTTCCATCGAAATGGTTACTGGGATATCTAAGATGGTATCGAGTTTGCGCTTTTCATCAGCAGTGATCGGCGCTTTTTCATCGTGTAGCTCTTCAAGCTCGACCGCCTCAGCACCACCTTCAGCTTCCGCTAACGCGGCAGCCCATTCGTCCATCGTATCTTTATCGTCTGCCATTACCATCTTTCCTCAGAACGTTCTGACAAAATTAAATCGGCTTCCAGTTCACTGATATCTGCATCGCTGTCGAGGCGGCGACCGCCTTTGGTAAAGACATGCAGTTCAGACTTCACGGACTCCGGCCGTTTGATTTTCTCAACAATTTTCAGTGCCACATTATCGCGAGATTTACCCATTTTGGCGCGATATGTCGGCAAATCTTCAATTAACACCGTGATAGTTTCTGGAATTTCCACAGGAATGATATCACCGGCTTTTAAATTCATTACTTGCTCGAGGGTCAATTCCACATCCATCATTTTGGTGGTCAAATTGACTTTAACGTCCATGATTTCATCACGTAACGCTTTACTCCAGCGCAAGTCGGTATCTTCTTTATCACTTTGCACACCCGCATCCAAGAGTTCGCGGATGGGTTCGAGCATTGAATACGGCAGAGCCACGTGGAAATCGCCGCCACCGCCGTCTAGTTCAATATGGAATGAACTGATAACCACGACTTCGGTTGGACTCACGATGTTTGCCATCGCCGGGTTTACTTCCGAATCCAAATATTCAAAGGAGACGTCCATAACCGGTGCCCATGCTTCTTTGTAGTCTTCGAAGATGAGCTTCAATAACATTTGGATAATTCGACGTTCGGTTGGCGTAAATTCACGGCCTTCGATCTTGGCGTGATAACGCCCATCACCACCAAAGAAGTTATCTACCAAAATAAACACTAATCGTGCTTCCATGGTGATAAGCCCAGTACCTTTGAGCGGACGGAACCTAACCATGTTCAAACTTGTCGGGACGAATAATGTATGAACATACTCGCCAAACTTAATCATTTGCACGCCGTTGATTGATACTTCCGCGGTACGTCGCATCATGTTAAATAAACTGATGCGCATATGCCGAGCGAAACGTTCGTTCACCATCTCCAGCGTTGGCATCCGCCCCCGGACGATGCGGTCCTGCGAAGAAAAGTCGTACTCTAGCGCCGATCGCCCACCGGGACCGGAACCTTCGTCAACCTCTTCTTCTTCAACGTCATCGACACCATGTAAGAGCGCATCAATTTCGTCCTGGGACAGTAAATCACTCAATATCTAACCCTCAACACTGGTTATTGCATGACAAAGCCAGTAAACAAAATCTCTTCAACTACTTTGGTGCTAGCAACGCCAACCAAAGCATCTTGAACATCTTTTAACGCCGCAGCCTTCAGAGTTTCTTTGCCTGCTGCTGTAACTAAGTCATCAGCATTGGCTTTACTGAAAGTACGTAACATCGTGCTCTCGATCAGCGGAATATGCTGCTTTGCCAGCTCTTCGTTATTCTGACCACGAACCAGTAGCTGCGCTTTGATTTGCACTAACCGTTCACGCGATGCACCTGGCACATTAAATACAAACGGACGCGGCATCCCTACGTAGAGTGCAGTGCCGACTGTCGGATCTGCTTCTGAACCTGCAGCATCTGCCGGTTTGCCATCAGCTGTCGCCGCTGCATCACCAGCAGCCGGTGCAGCACCGTCAGCAGTTGCAGCCGGAGGCGGCTCTTCTCCACCCATCATAAAAAATGCCGCACCACCGCCGCCCAACAACAAAACAGCGACCGCAGCACCAATGATGATCATTTTCTTTTTCTTGCCACCGCCATCAGCGATTTCTAGATCTTTTTCGCCAGCCATAACTACTCCCGTGTTGAGCTTTTTCTTATTATTTACCGCAGCTCGCTACAAACGCAATCAACAATCCACTAAACAGTTGATTTAATACTAGCATCAATCTCGTTTCGACATAGTTATGCGTAGTTATGCGTAATAATCAACCATTCTGTCGCTTTGTTTCTTCACGGTTGCAACATGTGCAAGCTCGACTTCGCTATTGGTATTGGCTGCATAACCACGATGGCCGGATTTCTCCTCACTGCCACTGCGGCGATCATTAGCCTGACGCTGCTCAACTTGCCCTTCTGTCAATTGAAAACCTTGCTGCTGCAGCAGATCTTTTAGTTTTGGCATTTGTTGCTCAAGTAACTCTTTGGCATTGCTTTGCTGCACAACAAATTGCACCGACAACTGTTCTTGTTGCAAATTGACCTTAATTTGGACTGTGCCTAAATCCTCTGGGGTAATTTTGACTTCAGCACTTTGGATCTTATTGTTCAGTTGATACATCAACCGATCTTTTAACTGGGTTGCCGCATTTGGCTCTAACAAGCTTAAATTCGCCGTTAATGTTTCCAGTTTTTCTGTTTGTAGTGCCGCGACCTGCGAAGACGCTTGTGCGCTGTGACTCATAGCACTTACAGGCGCTGCCGCAGGACTTTGCAACAATGCTGCATGTTCCACTTTTTGTGCGGCAACAGGAATGCTCACTGCAGGTTCAAGCATGGTTGTCACGGTCCGAACCGTTTCAAGGTTGGCCTCTGCAGGCTCAGTTAGTTGTTCAGCTGCTTGTGCAGAAGCTGTTTGCCCGGTGAACTGCTGATTTTGTTGCTTCTGATGTTCGGCAAAACTTTTATTACTCTCGGAACCTGCTGTGCTCACGCTTAAGCCCGCACTAGAACTGACAGTTTGCGTACCTGGTTCAACTTCGTTATTCAGAGCGGCAAGCTGATTCGCATTGATTGGACTTGCGGATCCTTCAGCATGACGTTGCACCTGCTCGGCGCCTGTTGTGGTTTGTGGTTGCTGATTCAAACTTGATTGATTGGTTGACGCATTGCTTAGCGTAGGTTTCGCTGCATCATCGCCGCCCTTTTTCACTTCGACATTTTTTTGTTGACCGCCGAGCTGCTCAGTCTTTACCACCAAACTCTCAGCCGTGTCGTCGAGCGGCTTATCATTTTGCGTTAGCGCAGCAACATCAATTGCCTTGGCATTTACCTTCGAGTCCAGAGGGGCGTCTTTGCTTGCTTTAGTCTCAGCATCAATTGTGCCTTTTGTTGCAGCTTGGCTCGAATTGCTATTTACAGTGCTATTTGCAATACCAGCGCTTTGCGAAAGCAGAGTTTGTTGAGCGTTATCACTAGTTTCGCTATCAGCTTGCAAAGCTGTATTTGCCACGGAAGTGTTGGCAGCATCGCCCGCAACTAACTTGGCAATCTGATCTTGAGTCGATTTGTTCGTAGTTGCTTTGCTCGTGTTTGCTAAGTGCTGTGCAGCATCTTGGCCATCGGCTTGCGCATTAGTTTGCTGGGTATTGGCCAGCTGCGAATTGGCCAGCTGCGAATTAGCAAGCTGGGCATTGTTCGACTTTGCCGCGCCAGCATCTTTACTATTCTCCGCGTTTACCAGGGTAACGTCGGCAGTTGCTGTAGCCTGAACTTTTTGCGAAGTCATCACTTCGTCGGCTGGCAGCTCAATAAACGACAGCTTTTGATTGTCAATTGTTTGACTTTCCGCTTTCAGCGCGCCTTTGCCGCTAGGCACTGCAACTTCATTTGGCGCCGCGGCTTGGGGTTGTTCGTTAAGCTTGGTTTTAGCAATTTCTGGTAATACAAAGTCTTCGAGCTGCTCTGAAGTTACTAAAGGTGGCATTGAATTACTTTCAGTGGCTTGTTTGCCGGCGCCTTTAGTATTCGCTAAGTCTTTGGCCGACTCTTTTGCCAACTCTTCGGCCAACTCTTTGGCCAACAATGCAGCCCCCACTTCGTCGATACTGGCGTCAGATTTAATAGCCACTGGATTTTTCTCAACAGCAACTTCATAAGAGCGAGCATTAGCAATTAATTGCAGTAACGCGGCTTGCTCAGCTTCTGCGGTTAACTCGGTATCCTCGTCGGCTTGTTCTGTTGAACTTGCGCTGGCAGCGGCAAGTTCCTGCCGAGTAACAGGTGTGGTTGGTAGTGGCTCGATAACTTGACCTAGCTCGGTGCCATCGGCGACCGCCAACTCATCTTGCAACACTTGCTCGAAATCACGATCTACCGGATCATCACCCCATAATGGCTGGCGATCAGCATTGCCTTTAGGGCTAATCACTTCGGATACGTTTAGATCCAACGATAGATTCAAGTTCATGGTGACTCCGATTTTAATTCACAGGCAGCAATCGCCATTTTTTTGGCCGCTGTTTCTGTGTTGCTCGAAAAACTAGTTAAAAGTTATTCAATAATTAGGCCAACAATACCAATCTGATAAAATCCCTGAAAAGCACATCAGCTTTAATGACTCACCGAGTACTCATCGAGCCATCATGCGCTTAATTAATATCCTTCAGAAGCTTGTTGTAAGCGCCGGAAATACTGCTGTCCCGCAATCTCATCAAACAGCTTTTGCTCTGCCCTGGCAGCCTTGGTCAGCAGCGCTTGCCGTTCTTTTTCGAGTAACATCTCGAGGGCTTTACGCTTCTTTTGCATTTCTAACCAAGCTTGGCGGCGTTGCTCTACTACTTTTTTCGCTTGAATGATTTGACGATTTTGCTGCTCTAACGCTTGGTCGAGCTTAGTGATGAAGTTCAGATATTGATTAAACTGCCGGCTCTGCATACCTTGCGCACCACGTTGCTGGCTTTGCCGAACATAATCGGTGCGGTAAGTCGCTAAACCGTCATACTTTTGTTGTGCTTGCAGCATAAATTGCTGCGCTTGAGAGAATTGTGCTTGTAGCTTCTCTTCTTTTTCCAACTGGACTTTAATTAAGAGTGCTAGTTGTGACATCGCCATAATTAAAAGCCTCGGTTGTTAGGGATAAGTTGAACCAAACCCGCCAGACTGTCATCGTAAGGCACCACGTCAAGCATTCCCTGTTGCAAAAACTTATTAATTTTCGGCATTTGCGCCATTGCGACATCTAATAACGGATCTGAGCCGCGCACATAAGCGCCAATAGCAATCAGATCTTTACTTTGAGAAAAGCTAGAAACCATTTGTTTCACGGCCCGAGCCATTTGTTGATGCTCAGGACTTGTCACCGCTGGCATTACCCGGCTAATCGATTTTTCGATGTCTATCGCAGGAAAATGACCGCTGTCTGCCAGTTGGCGTGACAATACAATATGACCATCCAAAATTGCCCTTGCGGCATCGGCAATTGGATCTTGTAAATCGTCACCTTCCGACAACACCGTATAAAAAGCGGTGATTGAACCTTGACCATCCGCGCCGTTACCAGCCCGTTCAACCAAAGCCGGTAACTTGGCAAACACCGAAGGTGGATAACCCTTAGTTGCAGGTGGCTCACCGACCGCAAGCGCGATCTCCCGCTGCGCTTGTGCATACCGGGTGACCGAATCTAATAACAGCAGCACATCTAGGCCTTGGTCCCGGAAATATTCGGCAATTTGTACTGCGGTTTCACAACCTTTTAAGCGCATCAGTGGCGATACATCTGCTGGCGCAGCCACGACTACCGAGCGCTTACGGCCCTCATCGCCAAGGATTTCGTCGATAAATTCTTTAACTTCGCGGCCCCGCTCACCGACCAAACCAACCACGATCACATCGGCAGAAGTGCCGCGGGTCATCATGCCCAGCAATACCGATTTACCTACACCGGAGCCGGCGAACAAGCCCATCCGTTGGCCCTTGCCAACGGTGATGATGGCATTAATCGCTCGCACACCCACATCTAACGGCTGGCGAATTGGTCGGCGCTGCAATGGATTAATTGGCGTTTTTTTCTGAGTTGCATATTCATCAGAGCGCACAGGCCCTTTGCCATCTAGCGGCGTACCTGCGCCGTCAATCACACGACCCAGCAGCGCCATGGTAAGTGGGACACCTTGGTAATCCTGCAATGGCGTCACGCGTGCGCCAGGCAGAACACCATTGACGTCATCTTTGGGCATGAGGAAGATACGATCTTGGGAAAAGCCGACAACCTCAGCATACAACTCGCCTGAAGCTGTTTCGACATGACAAGTTTGACCGATAGCCGCGCTGCAGCCCGTTGCCTCTAGGGTTAAACCGACCACACGTACCAAACGCCCTGCGACCACTGGGCGATTGACTCGAATGTGTTCACGTTGGCCTTGGATCCGTTCGGCTAAGGAAGGTTGGCTCATCAAAGCAAAATCCGAATTAACTGTCTTGCCCTGAAGTTTGCAAGAAGTGCTCCAATGTTTTAGCAATGCGAGTTTTTAACGTGCGTTCTACGCTCGAATCACCGGCGTCAATGCGGCAATCCCCTTGATTTAATGCAGGTTCTTGTCGTAATTGCCAGCCACGTTCGGCAATATTTTCCGCAGTAAAATGCTGTTCGACAATCGCCAAATCGGCTGGATGTAGCTGAATTCGAATATTTTTGGCTTGTTGCGGTAAAGCGTCAATTGCCTGACGCAAAGTTTGCAAGATGGCCGCTGGATTCGTTTTGACTTCTACTTGCACCACGGCTTCAGCCATCGCGACCGCAAGCTCGACCAAAGATTGTTCAACCTGCTCGTCAACTTTGTAAAGCGGCGCCTGCAGCTGCGATATCAGCAGTTGCAGTTGCGCCAATTGTTCACGGATCAGTGACTCACCTTCGGCATAACCTAGCTTTTTGCCTTCGGCTTGGCCTTGCTGCAAGCCATCTTGATAACCTTGCTCACGACCTTCGGCGTATCCTTGGCCAAAGCCTTCTTCTTTACCTTGGGCGACACCATCGTCATAAGCCGCTTGGCGGATCTGATCTATATCTTCCGCAGTTAATGGCTTAATCTCTTCAATTTCGGCCTTACTGACCGCAGCTCGGCGTTCTGGTTCCGTTTTGTATAAGGCATTGGTCTTAGTGCGATCTTTGACAACACCTTTTTGAAAATCCGGTGTTGGCCAATCTTTTAACAGCTCTAAAACTTCGGCATCTGGTTCAAAAGGCCGATTTTTAATAAAAGAATTCAGGCTCATCCGCACTTACTCCTTGGGCTTAGACTTACAGGAAGTCTTCGCCGCCACCGCCACCTAACATAATTTCGCCGGCATCGGCCAAGCGGCGTGCTGTCGACAGAATTTCTTTTTGTGCGGTTTCCACTTCGCTGACACGAACTGGTCCCATCGCTTCCAAATCGTCTGCCAACATTTCGGCAGCGCGTTTTGACATATTTTTCAGGATCTTCTCGCGTAATGTTTCGTCGGCACCTTTCAGTGCTTTCATCAACACATCCTGTTGAACTTCGCGCAAGATTGCTTGAATTGCCCGGTCGTCGACTTCTAATAAGTTTTCGAATACGAACATCAAATCTTGAATTTGCTGCGCCATTTCTTCGTCGTGCTCGCGGATAGAATCCATCAACTGACCTTCGACGTTGGTGTCTAGGTAGTTCATGATATCGGCCGCAGCTTTTAAGCCGCCCATTTTCGCCGCTTGCGCACCCGCTTGACCGGCGAACTGTTTCTCCATGATTTCGTTCAACTCTTGCAACGCCGCTGGTTGCACTTCTTCTAAGTTGGCGATCCGCATGGTTAAATCTAGTCGAACTTTTTCCGGGAACTGGCTCAAGATTTCCGCTGATTGTTCTGGCTCTAAATAAGACAATACAATCGTTTGGATCTGCGGATGCTCGTTGCGTATGATATTCGCCACTTGCTTCGAATCCATCCATTTCAGAGAATCAAGACCCTTAGCGCCGCCGCCCAAGATAATTTGGTCGATTAAGTTAGACGCTTTCTCTTCACCTAAGGCTGCCGTTAATGCACGACGAATAAACTCTTCGCTTTGGAAGCCGATGGTACTAAAGTTTTGGATCTGCTCAATAAACAAGCGATGCACTGCTGAAATCTTGGCCTGGTTTAAGTCCTCAATCGAGGCCATTGCCATACCAACTTTCTGCACTTGTTTTGGCTCTAAATGCTTCAGGATCTGGGCAGCATCTTCCTCTGACAGACTGAGCAGCAGAATAGCGGCCTTTTCCACACCATCAAGCTTACCAACGTCGAACGCCGGTTTTTGGGTAGTCTCTACATTACTCATCTTCAGCCAACCAATTCTTCACGACCAGAGAGGAAAGTTCAGGTTCATTGGCAACCAATGCCCGCACCGCTTTTAATAAGTCTTCATCGCCATGCAGATCCGGTAGCATTAAGGTACCGTCCGCTGCGAAGCCGACCGACTTCGCATCAAATTCTTTCGTCAGCATATCTAAGGTGTCATCGCCTAAGTCTACGCCACGTGACAGAGAATGTTCATCATAACTTTCGGTCGTATCTTCAGGGTAGATCAATCGTTTCAACATTGGTTTCACGATCGCCATGATAAGTACGATGATTACGATGACGGCAGCTAGTAGTTTCACCACTTTGTAGAACCATTCCTGCTCCCACAGCGGTAGTTCTTTGGCTTCGACTATCTCAGCACGAGTAAACGGCACTGATACCACTTCAATAGTATCACCACGTTGCACGTCAAAACCGACACCACCTTGTAGTAAACGACGAATGTTTTGTAACTCAGCTTGAGATCTTGGCTCTGGTTTGGCGGCCTCTTCACCTTTGGCTTCGCCTAATTTGTAATCAACAGCAACCGACACGCTAATCCGACGGATCACACCCGATTGTTGGGTGGAATGGCTAATAGTCGTATCAAGCTCATAGTTGCGGGTGACTTCTTTACTGTTGCGACCAGGCACTACCGGCGTCGAGCCATCAGCTGCTTTTTCCGGAATATTGGCATCAACTGGTGGCTGGTTCGATAAAGCACCAGGGATCCCAACTGAACCGCCGCCGACACTATTTTCCTCTGCGGTCATTTCACTGCGGACTGCCGGTAAATCGGGGTTAAAACGTTTTTGCGTTTGTTCGGTTGCGGTAAAATCCATCAACAGATCAACTTGGGCAGTGTAGTTATCAAGGCCCAGTACCGGGATCAGAATAGAGTCAATTTTCTGGCGATATTCTTCTTCACGTTTTTGTTCGAGTTCATATTCTTTGCGAGAACGCGCTGACGCCGCATCTTGCGAGCCACTGTTAAGTAAACGGCCATTTTGGTCGGTTACTGTGACTTTCGTTGGCTCCAAGCCTTGCACTGCTGAAGCAACTAAATCGACAATCGCATCAACCTCAGAGTCTTTTAATGCTTTACCGCCTTTGGCTGTAATCATTACAGTTGCTGATGGCTGTTTCTCAATTCGCGCAAAGATGTTCTCTTTCGGAATGGCTAACAGTACTCGCGCTCTTGCGACATTTTGAAACTCTTCGATAGTCCGAGCCAGCTGTTGCTCACGGCTATGTTTCAAACGTTCCATTTCTAAACGCTGACTCACGCCAAAGCCACTGTCTTGCATCAGAATATCTTCACCAGAATTAGTTTCTGGTTTTACCCCTGCCCGACTTAAGCCAAGTTTGATGCTTTGATATTTGTCGTCAGGCACTAAAATCACATTGCCTTCGAGTTTATATTCAATTTTTTGTGCATCTAAATAATCCAGATGCTGAATGAGTTCGGTAGTTTCAAAAGTGCCTAGTGGGCGCATTTCTGGCGCTTTGGCCCAGAAAATAATTAAAATTGCGATGGCGATACAGATGGTGAGCGCCACAATCATTGTTATTTGGCGGACTATGTCGGTCCCACCCATATTGCCCAAAAACCCAGATTTTTGCTCTTGTTGGGCATTGTTATCCTGAGACGGCGTACCGAAGTCGTTGCTGCTCAGTGCTAATTCAGTAGATTCAGCCACTTGTTACTCCTCCGTCAGACCGGCATTGCCATAATTTCTTTGTATGCTTCAACTAGCTTGTTGCGAACCTGTACCGTCGCTTCAAAGGCAATTGATGCTTTTTGTCCTGCAATCATCGCTTGAGCCAGAGTCACTTTCGGATCCCCCATCTCTACAGCGGTGGCAAGTTGATTGGAATTTTGTTGTAAGCCATTGACGTTATCGAGCGCCATTTTCAATAGGCCTTGGAAATCGGCTTGGCTGGTATTCTCTGTGGTTACCAAACCAGGGCGAAGGTCATTGGAAATATTCTGCGCTTGTCGCGCATAAGCCTGCATTTCTTGAAACAGTGCGGCGCCTTTAATATCCATGATGTTGCTACCTATGGCTTTAACTTTTGATAACTTGATAAAGCACAAGGCGTGCCAACAATTTACCAATAAAAATCAATAGCATAGGCATTATTTAAGCTGTCAAAAAGCTGACAAGGGCAGATCTTCTAGAAAAGGTAAGGCCGATCTGTAGATCGGCCTTACTGGGATGAGATGAGTACTATGCCGGAAGTTGGATGCCGGATTCGCGCATCCGAGCAAGTTTGTAGCGCAGGGTTCTGGCACTTATCCCTAATTTCTCGGCGACCTCTTTACGGCGGTTCGCACAAGCCTTCATGGTATCCAGAATTAGCCGATGCTCTTGCTCGTAAACCCCACTTTTAAACACGCTGAGATCAGGATCATTGGCCATCAGCATGGGACTGGTCATGTCGGGGCTGCGACGCTCACTCGCTGACAACGTTTCTAATAAAACGTCATCTTCGGTAATCAGCTGATCACTATGCACAATTAATGCGCGTTGGATGACGTTATCAAGCTCGCGCACGTTGCCTGGCCATTCGTGTGTCAGGAATTTACGTTTAGCGCCCGCAGATAGTTCTGGCACGGCAATGCCTTGTTGCTGGCAATGCCGTTCCAACAAGTGCTGGCACAACGGTAAAATGTCTTCAGGTCTTTCCCACAGTGCCGTCCAAGTCAACGGAAACACATTGAGTCGATAGAACAAATCTTCGCGGAATTGCCCTTGAGCAACGGCTTGACGCAGATCTCGGTTACTGGTTGCAATGACTCGAACATCAAGTTTAATAGTTTTGCGACTGCCCAAACGCTCAACCTCACGCTCTTGCAGTACACGCAGCAATTTGGCCTGTAGGTTCAAATCCATTTCACTAATTTCATCGAGTAAAATGGTGCCCTGTTGTGCTTGTTCAAACTTGCCTGGACACGCTTGAATTGCGCCGGTAAAGGCACCTTTTTCATAACCAAATAGCGTTGATTCCAACATATTTTCTGGAATTGCCGCACAGTTAATCGCAACGAATGGGCCTTCATGCCGTGGCGATTGCTGATGAATGTAGCGTGCTAGCACTTCTTTACCAGAACCACTTGGACCTAACACCATCACGGTAGCATCAGAGCGAGCAACCTTAGCCGCCAATTTAACCAACTGCGTGCTGCTTGGTGCTGCAACAATAGGTTCAAACGCCTTGATATCATCGGGCGGTAAATACCGACCGACCATGTTAACTAGGACTTGCGGTGAAAATGGCTTGGCTAAATAGTCGACAGCGCCAAGGCGGATAGCTTGTACCGCATCGTTCACTGTGGCATAGGCGGTCATCATTAACACTGGGATCTGCGGATAGTTCAATTTTATCGACTTCAATAAATCGAGCCCGGAAATCCCTGACATCTGCACATCGCTAACCACTAAACGACACTTGTGCTGTTTCAGTAATTGCATTGCTTGTTCGCCACTATCTGCAGCGATCACTTCATACTGTGCCAACAATAAGGTATCGGTCAGGGCTTCTCGTAAACCCGCATCATCCTCAACGACCAAAATTTTAGTTGTTTGCATAGGGTTGCTCCTCGACCTGATGTGTTGCTGCGTTCACCGATTGATAAACCGGGATCCGCATTTCGAATCTTGCCCCGCCATGTTCGCCGTTGATACAACGTACTGAACCATGGTGGGAATGGGCGACCGCTTGTACAACGGCTAATCCTAAGCCGGTGCCGTTATTGCGTGTGGTAAAAAACGGTTCGAAAATCTGCTGCTGCAAAGCCGCTGGCACACCTGGACCGCGATCTTCCACAGCCAGCACTACATAATTGCCAGTCGGATCTGGCAAAGCACACAAATCAATCTGTGCACCAGGCCCAGCGTGTTGCAAAGCGTTCTGAATTAAATTAGCTAACGCGCCTGTGAGAGCACTATGGTTGCCCAGCACCTGCAAATCAGGCTGTGGGAGTTCAACCGCGATATGGCCGTCTTGGGCGACCACGATAGCTTCAACTGAGCTGTAGACTTCGCTTAATAGCTGTTGCATCGACAATTCGGCAACTTGTTGTTCGCGACCAGCGCGAGCGAATAACAGTAAGTCATTCACTTGCTGTTCGAGATCTTGCAAGCGATTCAATAATTTATTGGAAAACTGACCACGGGATTCGGCACTGAGTTTTTGATTGGTTAGGTTTTGCGCATAGAGCATAGCGCTCGCCAGTGGCGTACGGATCTGGTGGGCTAATGACGCCATCATTTTGCCAAGTCCAGATAAACGCTGCAGATGAGATAAGCGGCTTTGTAATTGCCGAGTTTCCGTCAAATCGGTCAGCACAATTAATTGCCCTGCTAACGGATCTAGCGAGGTAATGGCTAATTTGACCCGCCGACCATCATGTAACGAAACTTCTAGGCCATCATCGCTACGTGGCCGAAAACTACGATTGACGATATCCAACCAGCGCTGGCCAATCAGCGGTTCACCGAGCATCGATACCGCTACCGGATTCGCTTTTGCCACAAAACCACGTTGGTCAAGCTCAACCACGCCGGTTGGCAATACTTGCACCAATAACTGTAAGCGTTGCAATTCAAGCTGGTCGGCCGCGGGCATCGGCAGAGCCGCAGGTGACTCGTCTGGCATAAAAGCAAAACGTGCAGAACTCGGAATGTTTCTCGCAGGCTCTGTCACAGTTTGCACTAAGCGCAAAGCGGAGGGGCGTATAGCTGCATGTGTTGGCATAAAAGCGACCGTCAGTGAATTGTCCTACCGACCTAAAGCAGGAATCATGCCAAATAAAATCACTTTATATTTCATTGAGTTGGCGAAATTTATTTCGCCAACATTTTGACAAGTCGTTACTCGGAGTAACTTTCACCTTCATCGCGCATCAAATTATATTTGCGCATTTTTTCGACTAAGGTGGTGCGGCGAAGGCTTAAAATATCGGCTGCGCGAGCCACTACATAATCGTGACGCTCTAATGCTTGGTTAATCAGCGATACCTCTAAATCAGCCAAGTATTGTTTTAAATCTAAGCCATGTTCCGGCAAATATTCCAAACCACCACCGCCTAATTGTGAGTTCAATTGCTGAGCGCCATCGTCGTCATCATCATCGTTAAATTGGAACATCTCGTTGATCACATCACGTTCCAGCAGCGCTTCCGGATAATGCGGTACGTAGGTATCGACTTCAATATGGCGATACTTGTGCGGGAGCTCCGCAACATCAATTACCTGTCCTGGATACATAATGGTCAAGCGCTCGACCAAGTTGGCGAGCTCTCGCACGTTGCCTGGCCATGGATGCAATTTCAAACTCTCTAAAGCACGCTCAGTAAACTTGATACCCGCTTGGTTATTGCTGTCTAAACGGGCTTGCAACTCCTGCACCAGCAGTGGCAAATCTTCAGCCCGCTCTTTCAGCGCTGGAGTCTCAATTGGAAACACATTCAACCGATAGTACAAGTCTTCACGAAAGCGTCCATCTTCAATCATGCCTTCCAGCTGGCGATGCGTAGCCGCAATAATTCGCACATCGGCGCGGATCGGTTGATTGCCACCAACCCGCTCGTAAGTGCGCTCTTGCAACACTCGAAGCAGCTTTACTTGCATTGGCAGCGGCATATCGCCAATTTCATCAAGGAATAAGGTACCGCCTTGCGCCAATTCAAAACGGCCTTTGCGAGTTGAAATCGCACCAGTAAAGGCCCCTTTTTCATGACCAAATAATTCGCTTTCCAACAGCTCTGCTGGAATGGCGCCACAGTTGATTGGCACAAAGGGTCCATCAGCACGATGCGATAACACATGGATATTACGAGCTACAACTTCTTTACCCGTACCTGACTCACCTAAAATCAATACGTTAGCATCAGTTTTCGCTACTTGTTGAATAAGGAAACGCACCTGTTGCATCGGTGCTGTACTGCCGACCATCCCGACAAATTTGCCAGAGATTTCATGAAAGCGTTGTCCTGGCAATAACCGATGATATTCCTGGCAATCGCGTAATTGCTGGGTCAGTGATGCATAGGCGAAAGGTTCTGTCAGTAAACCCACGGTGTTGGCATGGCGTAATAACGGTTTCAGCGTTTCCCCAAGCAACAAAAAAGCTGCCTCAGGATTGGCTTCAATGATTGCTTCATGCTGTTGGCTAGTCAGAGCACCGAGGATCACCACAGCTTTTGGCTCTTTTGCCAGTGCTGCGACTAGGTCATCTTCGCCGATGCGCTCATGGGCTTCAGCAACAAAACTCAGGATCACCTGCAAGCGGTTTGCTCGTTGGTCCTGTTGATCAAGAATATAAAGCTTCGGCGTCATTACAGGTCGCTAATCATGGTTTTTTTCATTTTTGCAAAGCAATCCCATACTAGCAAGGCCAAAACGATGTTTTTTTGACGCATCTGTCAAAAAAGTAACGGCAAGCGAGTACTTCGTGCAGTTTATTTACCGACTCTCAACAATAAATAAACCTACCAGCCAAGAAGCGATCTGATAGTTGCCTTAGAAATTTGAGGAATGTCAGATGGAAACTGAAATGTCAGTGGCTATCTCACTGGATTTAAAGTGAATTATGGTGCCATACTAGGATTGATATCGAGATGTGTCACGCGGTAGCGCCCAAGCTAAGTACACTAGACTTTTGAATTATGGAACGGTTTATGCTTAGCTGCTTGTACAGCATGTGACTATTGAGGGTTTGGCGCTAACGCCAGCCTTTGCAACGACTAAGGGGTTTCCATGTTTAATAATAAAAATATTTTTATCACTGGTGGCACCGGTTCATTTGGCCATAAATACACCCAGACGTTGTTACAAAGGTACAAACCGAACAAAATCATCATTTATTCGCGCGATGAATTAAAACAATATGAAATGCAGCAAAAGTTTAATGCTGATTGCATGCGCTATTTTATCGGCGATGTACGGGATCAAGAACGGTTAATCCGGGCGATGCGCGGCGTTGACTATGTGATCCATGCCGCAGCGCTGAAACAAGTGCCAGCAGCGGAATACAACCCGATGGAATGTATTAAAACCAACATCAATGGCGCGGAAAACGTCATTCATGCAGCCATCGAGAACAACGTTGAAAAAGTGATTGCCCTGTCGACTGATAAAGCCGCAAACCCAATCAACTTATATGGCGCAACTAAACTAGCCTCCGATAAATTGTTTATTGCGGCCAATAACATCGCAGGCGGCGACCGTCCCCGCTTCTCGGTGGTGCGTTACGGTAATGTTGTTGGATCGCGCGGCTCTGTGGTGCCATTTTTTGAGAAACTTCGTGACAGCGGTGCCGAATATATTCCTATCACCCACCCGGAAATGACCCGTTTTTGGATTAGCCTACAAGGTGGTGTTGATTTCGTGTTGAAAAACTTCGAACGGATGTTTGGTGGTGAATTGTTTGTGCCGAAAATCCCTTCAATCCGCATTGTCGATTTAGCCAAAGCGATAGCGCCGGACATGCCAATCAAAGACGTCGGCATCAGACCGGGTGAAAAATTGCATGAAATGATGTGTCCAGGCGACATGTCGTACAATACTTACGAATACGATGACCACTTTGTCATTGCCCCGTCTATTCAGTTCTCTAGTCGCAGCAATGACTTCACCATTAATGCACTTGGCGAACGCGGCAAATTGGTCGCACCGGGCACTGAGTATGTGTCGGATAAAAACCCACATTTCTTAAGTGTGGACGAGATCAACGAATTTAATCGTGAAGCGATGTTATGATCCCATACGGCCGCCAACATATTGACGATGCTGATATTGCCGCAGTCATTGAGACTTTACAGTCTGATTTCTTAACGCAAGGTCCGAAAGTACCTGAATTTGAAGTAGCGATTGCTGCCGCTTGTCAGGCCAAATATGCGGTGGCCATGAATAGTGCAACCTCAGCCTTGCATCTTGCATGTTTGGCGCTTGGGGTTGGTGCTGGAGATTTGGTTTGGACCAGCCCAATTAGCTTCGTTGCTTCGGCAAACTGTGCTTTGTATTGCGGTGCCAATATTGGTTTTGTTGATGTCGATGCCACAACCGGCTTGATGTCAGTTGAAGCGCTTACCAATAAACTCGCTAGTGCCGCCTTACACGGCAACTTACCGAAAGTGCTGATCCCTGTGCATTTAGCGGGTCATAGCTGTGACATGGCGGCAATCCATCGCCTGTGTGCCTCTTACGGCGTGAAAATTATTGAAGACGCGTCACATGCTGTGGGCGCTTGTTATCAAGATCAGCCAGTCGGCAATTGCAGATTTAGCGACATCACCATTTTTAGTTTCCACCCAGTAAAAATTATCACCACAGCCGAAGGCGGCATGGCGCTTTGCAATGACATTGCGCTTTATAGCCAACTCCAGTTGCTGCGGAGCCATGGCATTACTCGTAACGAACAAGATATGAGCGAGCCTAGCCACGGTCCTTGGTACTATCAACAAATTGACTTAGGCTTTAACTATCGGATGACCGAGTTGCAAGCGGCACTTGGCCTTAGCCAATTGGACCGATTGCGGCAATTTATCCATCATCGGATCAAAGCTACTGAAATTTACCAACAGCTGTTAGCTGATCTTGCGGTTGAATTACCAGCCGATGCCATCGACGGTATCTCTGCTTGGCATCTTTATATTGTTCGCTTAGAAAATAGCAAACAGCGTTTGGCTGTGTTTCAAGCACTTCGAGCTGCCGGAATTGGTGTCAATGTTCATTACATTCCCATCCATACCCAGCCGTATTACCAAGCGCGAGGCTTTCAGTGGGGCGACTTCCCAGGAGCTGAGAAATTCTATAGTCAAATTATTAGCTTACCAATGTATGCGACAATTACCTTAGAGCAGCAACAACAAGTTGCCGACGCTCTTAAACTAGCATTGCAACAAAATCAGCAATCGCCGGCGGCAAACGTTTAAGGGGCAATGGTCATGGCCTTTAATTCGGCATCACTGGCATTAGGCACTGTGCAGTTTGGCTTGGACTACGGCATCTCTAATTCACAAGGTCAAGTGAGTTCAGCGTCAATAACCGCGATTTTGCAACAGGCCCAGAATTCCGACATCAGATGGCTCGATACCGCTTATTTATATGGCTCAGCAGAGGCCAATTTAGGCGAACAACCACTGGCTCAACAGTTTTCAATTATCACTAAATTGCCAGAACTCACTGAGGGTTTGCATGCACGCAGCGCCCTCTCCTGCTCGTTAACAAGATTGCAGCGACCACAAGTCGACACCGTGTTATTGCATCGTCCGGAGCAACTCCTTGGCGAGCGAGGTAGGCAAATATATGCAGATTTAAACTCACTTCGGCTTGAAGGTTTATGTCGGCGTATTGGCGTTTCGGTTTATACGCCAGCCGAACTCATCGCAATTTTGCAGCAATTCGACATTGATGTAGTGCAGCTACCGCTCAATGTTTTTGACCAGCGTTTTTATCAGCAGGGGTTACTGCAAAGATGTCAGGACTTGGGCATTTCTGTGCATATTCGCTCACTGTTTTTACAAGGTTTGCTACTAATGCCCGAACGCCCAGCTTGGTGTTCAGCTTATCAAACAGCTTTTGCGAAGTTTAACCAGCATTGTGAGTATTATCAGACAGATAAACTAACCTTAGCGCTGGCAATTCTGCGAGTATTACCTGCCGTCGAATTTGGTGTCGTCGGCTGCACCAGTGCTCAAGAACTTTTGCAAATTTCCGAGGCTTGGCAGCAAAGTGCCGGCCTAGTTTCCCAGCCGGATTTTTTGCAAAAAATTCAAGAATTAGCACAAACGGACGATAACTTGATAAGTCCGGTGCGCTGGCCAAAAAAAGCGCCCTAACCGCACCAAATCCAGCGATGCAGGAGAGAGCCTTGTCGATTGTTGCAGTATTACAAGCAAGAACCAGTTCCCGCCGCCTACCAGGCAAAGTGTTAAAGCCTTTGCTGGGTGAGGCCATGTTAGCGCGTCAATGCGAGCGAATTTTACAAAGCCGGCATATCAATCAGCTTGTTATCGCCACGAGCATTGAGCCAAGCGATGATGCAATCGCCGCCCTCGCCGAAAAACTGGGTTTGCCTTGTTATCGCGGTTCTCTAGAAGACGTGTTAGATCGTGTCTTAAAGGCTGCACAAAGTGTTGGTGCTAGTACTTTAGTCAGACTAACCGGCGATTGCCCGTTGATTGACGCTGGTGTTATCGATCAAACCATTGAATTTCATCAGGCTGCAGGCAATGACTACAGCTGTAACTGCGATCCTGCGACTTTTCCTGATGGTCTTGATACGGAAGTCTGCAGTATCCAAGCACTTGAACAAGCCGATCGCAATTGCACTGATATGACAATTCGTGAGCATGCGACCTACTTCATCCGCTTGCATCCGGAGCAATTTAAACTGGGTACCTTAACGAGCCCCATCGACTACAGCGCGCTGCGCTGGACCGTTGATGAACCAGAAGATTTTATGCTGGTAGAGCAAGTATTTAACGCCTTGTATCCACAAAATCCCAAATTCAGCTGGCTGGATGTACTTGCGCTACTGCGCCAAAATCCAGAATGGCAAACCATTAATCAACATCATATCCGCAATGCCGGCGCACAAGCTGCGCAGGCCGCGGCGCTTGCAGCAGGAGTCCGCTGATGACCAGCCGTTACGAGTTATCTGAACAATTCTTAGACCGCGCGCTAGCGGTGATCCCGCTGGCATCTCAAACCTTTAGCAAAAGCTTAGTTAACTACCCTCGTGGCGCGGCTCCACTCTTTATTGAACGAGGTGAAGGCGCTTATGTTTGGGATGTCGATGGCAATCGGTACTTAGACTGCGTGAATAGCCTTTGTGCGGTGACTTTAGGTTATTGCCAACCAGAAATTGACCAAGCTGTCGCGACCCAAATGAAAAATGGCGTATCATTTTCGCTGCCACACCGCCTTGAAACTGAAGTGGCTGAACTACTAACCGAACTTATTCCATGCGCCGAATCTGTGCGTTTTGGCAAAAATGGCACTGACGCCACGTCTGCAGCTATCCGCATCGCGCGGGCGGCGACAGGTCGTGAACACATCGCGGTCTGCGGTTATCATGGCTGGCAAGATTGGTACATCGGCTCAACGACCCGCCATCTTGGTGTACCACAAGCAGTTCGTGATTTAACTCACAAATTCGATTTTAATAACCTCGCCTCGCTTGAAGCTATCTTTGCTAACGCCGAGCAACCGCTTGCCGCAGTTATCATGGAGTTGATGAACGTTAGCTACCCGACTGCAGAATTCTTAGAAGGCGTCAGAGCCTTATGCGACAAACACGGCACAGTGCTAATTTTTGATGAAACTATTACTGGTTTTCGCTTTGATCTTAAAGGGGCCCAGCATTTATTTGGGGTCACCCCAGACTTAGCAACTTTTGGCAAAGGCATCGCCAACGGCTATCCGCTATCGGCTGTTGTTGGTAAAAAACACTATATGAAATGGATGGAAGACATTTTCTTTTCCGGCACTTTCGGTGGTGAAACTTTATCCTTAGCTGCTGCCAAAGCGGTGCTAACTCACCTAAAGCAACAAGATGTGATTGGCGATATTCGCGCTAAAGGTGAGTATTTGCTAAATGGCTTAAATTCACTTATTGAGAGCAAAGCGCTGGGTCAACTATTCGGCACCGCTGGTCATCCAAGTTGGTCTTTTTTATTGACCAAAGAAACTAATGAACAAAAATACTGGCAGGTGAAAACCTATTTAGTGCAGTCGCTAGCCGCGAGAGGTTTCTTATGTATCGGCTCGCATAATATTAGCGCCGCCATGAGCTACCAAGATTTAGATGCACTGCTTGGCGCTTATGCCGAAATACTGCCTGCCTGTCAGCAAATGTTAGCCGATGGCACTCTGCCACAAGCCTTGCAAGGTGCAACCTTACAACCGCTGTTCAAGGTCAGGTAAGATGCCGAGCGAAAAGCTTTCAGGCGACACAATGGAACTTACTCATGAGTCCGTCAGCAAACTGGCGGCGCAACCATGGACTGTCGCCATTTGTGCTGATGCCTCGCGCCAAATCGGCAGCGGCCATTTGATGCGTTGTCTAAGTTTAGCGAGGGCTTTACGGCAGATTGGCGCTGAGGTGCGATTCTATTATGCGGCTTGGCCTGGACATGCTGATACTTGGTTAAATGCCCAAGGTTTTCATGGCGAATTGCTGGACTTTGCTGTCGACAATTTTTTAGCGGATGAAGACGCCAAAGACAGCGCCAATGTTTGGTCACCACTGTGGCAACAGCAATATGGTCACGCTTGTGTTAAGGCGTGGCAGCCTTGGCTGCAAAGTTTAAACACCCAAGCGACCTCATCTGTACATCGAACAATCGACTGGTGCATTTATGACAACTACGGCTTAGCCGCCGATTTTGTGAAGGTGATTAAACCCAGCTGCCGGCAGCTGATGGCAATAGATGATCTTGCTAATCGCGAACATCCAGTTGATTTATTGCTTGATCAAAATGCTGTTTTTGGCATGCAAACTCGTTACCAAACAATGCTGCCTGCGGATTGCACCCAATTACTCGGGCCTCAATACGCATTATTGCGACCAGAGTTTTATTCAAGCTCAATGCCAATCACAGCGCAAACTTCAAGTGCTCGCAGCTATCAACAGGTCAACCGAATTTTAGTCAGTATTGGTGGTAGCGATACCGTTGGACTAACTGAACGGCTCTGCAAATTGCTCTTTGCACAACAGGTTTTTGCCGATATCTCGCTTGATGTCGTTGTTGGCAGTGCCTATGAAAAAATCACTGAGTTAACCGAGTTAATCGCCGCTCGCGCCAACAGCAGATTATTTGTGCAAACCAATGAGATGGCAAGCCTGATGCGCCAAGCCGACCTTGCGATTGGCGCGGGCGGTAGCAGCCAATGGGAACGAGCGTTAACTCACTTACCGTCCTTGGTCGTTGCTGTCGCCGATAATCAGCAACCCGGTTGCGAGTACCTGCAACATCTTGGTGCCATTCAGTATTTGGGCAGAGTTGAGCAAGTTAGCGATGAGTTACTCCTTAATGCCATTACTGAAATCATTGAAAATAAGGATCTACGACAAGCGTTGGCCGAACGCGCTTATGCCCTCATGGCAATTGCGCAAAACGATGCTTCGCCCTCGGCTACACAGGTGTTGTATTCTGGCGCCGAAAAAGTCGCCCGCAAAATGAGTTTCCTCTCAACCTTAGCGACATTGGCGCTTCGGCAGGCAGAAACCGCCGACGCTGAGCTGTTATTTACCTGGGCCAACGACCCATATGTTCGCGCTATGGCATTTAGCAAAGCGCCTATAGCCTGGGCGACGCATTTAGCTTGGTTCGAGCAAAAACGCCAAGATGCCAGTACTGATATCTGGATCTGTGAACAATTTGGCCAAGCCGTCGGTCAATGCCGATTAAACGCCATCACGCCACTGATTGGCGAAATTCATTTGAACCTAAACCCTGCTTGTCGCGGTTTGGGTTTGGCTGCAGCGATGATTGCCAAAGCCTCTCAGGCATCAATAGCACGTCATCAGTGGCAAGAAATTCACGCTGTGGTGAAATTAAGCAATCACGCATCCTTACGTGCCTTTATCCGCGCGGGTTTTCAGCCAACTCGACAAGAACAGTGTTATGGTGAAGAATGTCAGTGGTTCAGTTTTAGCCCAACGCCAATTGCAAAGAGTTAAATATGTCAAAAATAGTCACTATTGATGGCCGAGCTATCGGCGATGGCAACGCGCCTTATATCGTCGCTGAACTTTCGGCAAATCATCAAGGCAATTTACAAATTGCCCTCGACACCATCAGCATGGCAAAAGCGCAAGGTGCCGATGCAGTCAAACTGCAAACCTATGAAGCCGATACAATTACGCTTAATAGTACTCTTGATGATTTTATGATCTTCGAAGGGCCATGGGCTGGCGAATCACTCTACTCATTGTATGAAAAAGCTCAAACGCCATTTGCTTGGCACAAACCGCTGTTCGAGCATGCCCGCAAAGTCGGGATCACGGCGTTTAGTACCCCGTTTGATGAAACAGCTGTTGATTTATTAGAAGATCTAAACGCGCCAGCTTATAAAATTGCCTCGTTTGAACTGATTGATCTGCCGTTAATTGCGTATGTTGCCGCGACTAAAAAACCAATGGTGATGTCGACCGGCATGGCCAATCTTGATGAAATTGCCGAAGCAGTAGCAACCGCACGCGACCATGGCTGCCAAGAACTCATTTTATTACATTGTATTAGTGGCTACCCAACTCCGGCCGAACAAGCAAATTTACGCACTATTCGCGATTTGGCCGATAGGTTCCAAGTTGTTGGCGGACTTTCTGACCACACTTTAGGCACAGCAGTTAGTGTTGCCAGTATCGGCATGGGTGCTAGTTTTATCGAGAAACATTTTATTCTAGATCCTGCCCTTGGCGGTCCAGATGCGGCCTTTTCCATCACCCCGAGCCAATTAAAACAACTTTGCGATGACTGTCGCACGGCTTTTGTCGCGCAGGGCCAAGTGAACTATCAGCTGTTGGGGGCTGAAGCACAAAACTTGCGTTTTCGCCGGTCTATCTATGTTGCCAAAGATGTTGCCGCAGGCGAGGTGTTCACCAGCGAAAACATCCGACGCGTGCGGCCAGGCTTTGGTTTAGCGCCAAAACACTATGCCGAGTTGTTGGGTAAAACCGCGGCAACCGATGTGAAAGCCGGAACCGCAATGCGCTGGGATTTTGTCAAAAAGTGACCTACTGGCAACTGCCGATGAGCAATTAACGACGAAGGCTTAGCGGCCTTCGTTTTGCCAAAGGGCAATGACGTTAAAACGTGGGTTTTAATAGAATTTGTCCACCGAAACCACGTTTAAAGTGACTGATGGTTAGCTCTTTTTCTGACGCTGCGTCGCCATGCGGATGCGGCAACCCAGCAAAATAAACTTCGCCAAATTCAAAGCTCTGACAACCCAAACTTTGGGCATGCATCATTGCGCGCCAGACCAGATCATGTGAAACCGGCACACTGAATTTGTCGCGATCGTAGACGCCGACCCCGTAATAACAACTACTGCTGTTATGGATAAAAAAACCGGTGGAGATAAGCTCACCGTCCTGACTTTCGCCATATAACGCAAAGGCTTCGCCAGTCATCAGCATTTGTTCTTGCCAGCGCCAACTCTCACTGCTGCGTGTTTCACGCCCGGCAATCCGAATATGAAATAAGCGCATCGCTTCAAGACAACCTGAGACCGCGTTAGATTTATCTAGCAGCTGATATTTAAGGTTGGCTTGCCCCCATTCGATATTACTCAAGTACACCGGGCGTAGATCTGCAGAAAGTTGTTCACGCGACTGCATTAAATCAATTTGCTGAACAGTCGCCAGCTGGCAGCCATAACCCTGTTGCAATAGCCAAAGTGCCATTGGATCTAAGGTTAAACTGCTCGGTTGATATACCCAGCGCTGATAGAGGCCGGTTTGTTGCCAACGTTGAAACTCTTTTAGCAAGACCTTCCAACAACCTTTGTTTGCCCGTTCGGACAAATCCTCGGCGATTTCAATTTGCAGAGGCAATCCCCAATAACAGATCTGCTTAGCATTTGCGGAAACCGTCAGATAGACTCGGGCCAAAATTTGCGCGCCGAGCACAACAACGAAGGACTCATCACGCCAATCACTTTGCAAATATTCGCGATAGTAAGCTAATGAATTTTCTTGATAAAGTGGTGATTCCGCCGATAAAGGACGGTAGTACTGAACATATTTAGTGTCATAACAACGAATGATGTTCACTTGCGCGCCGTCACAATCAAGTATTCCAGTGTTTGGCTCTGGCCGTTGTAAGTGCGCGTTTGTTTCTCGATACTGATATCACTAAAACCCGCGGCAATTAGCAGTTGCTGATAGACCTCTGTTGATAACAAACAGGTTTGGCCATTGCCGGCAAGTGGCAAACCGGCAGGGATATCAACCACGGTACACTCATCAACCATCTCAGTGACTTCTTGGCGGATAAAACTATTCTCTGCCAAATGGTATGAGAAATATTGTCCGCCCGCTTGCAGACAACGATAAGCCTCATGAAGAGCTGCTGCATGTTGTACAAGTGTCAGATGCTGCATCGATACCACATCGAAAATTACCTGAAAACTTTCATTTTCAAAAGGTAACGCTGTCATGTCAGCGATTTGTAGCTTAGCTTCGACTTGCCAGATATCCAGCATGGTTTGACACAAGGCAATTCCGGACGGGGCAAAATCGATGCCCGTGACATCAAAACCTTCCCTCGCCACAAACCACAAGTTTGCGCCACTGCCACAACCAAGCTCAAGCACTTTGATCTGCGACCGAGTCGCTGCATCAGCCTTAAAATAATTACCAGCAATGAAGCCGATCAGTTGCTCGTTGGGATAACGCCGTTGACTGGCAAAACCGCGGGTCTGATACAACTGTTCGAACACATTCATCGCTTGCTCCCTATTAAAGCAGATCCATCAGATAACATTCTTGGTCATCAACTTCATTCAGCACACCACGATATTTAATCTTGGCGGCCTGCAAATACTCGATAAACACGGCCAAAGTGCGTTTGGTGACCGCCAAAGTTTCTTGTTCATCATCAAAACTATACAGACAAAGACGGATCACCGAATGAGCGTAAGTAATTGATCCTTCTAACAAGAAATATAAATGGCGGAATTTAGTGTGGCTGTGGGCAAACAGGAAACGTGCTTGTTCGCGCAAAGCGATACTCAGTTCCTTGCGACTGGTAAAATCACGGTCGATGTAGGCGATTATTTCATCACACAAGGTCGAGAAATCATCAATAGCCAGCCAGGCCTCATACACATCATGGTCAAATTCGCGCACCGCAAACATATCGTTTTTAATGTAGGACACCAGCTCTGACTTCGGCCTGCGATTTGGAGCCAACAGGACATCTTCAATTGGTAACGGTGATGCTCCACCTATTTTGGCGCCATCGGCGGTATTGTATGCCTGAGTCTTAGGATACAACTTCAATAAGCATTCCAGATAAAAACGACCGGTATTAAAAAACGCGGTGCTGTAGATTTCTCCACCAAAATTACCATCCACTTTAATCTCGCCAGCGCGGACTAACTCACCCATTGCCGCTTTTTCATTACCGTCAGCATCGTAATACACGCTGTGTTTGGAGTGATGATGATCACGACGACGATAGCCGTTGTCAGTACCAAACATATAAATGTCTCTAAAGCCAAGAGTGCAGCTGTAGGACAACGCGGTATTGCCAACTAACGGATTACAGAATTTCAACTCGGTAAAATCAAAACCACCAGGCACAAATAAATGTGACAACACAGTGCCTGGCTCGGTTTGTTTGTAAGCCATGCCGGCCCAAGCAAACAATTCAAAGGCGCCCGGATGCATGATATTGGCGGACAAAAAGCTGATACGCGCTAAATCTTCTTTAGCCACAAAACGCACTAGCCAATCAGTGGTGAACTTAGTTCGTTCAATTTCAAAATGGAAATCAGGCACTATGCCATGCTGCAGCAACGGGACTATCGCCGAGCCACAAGCAAAAATAACTGCGGTGTCTTGGAATTCTTTGATGGTTTCTAAAGAATAATCAAGTGATGGACCATTCGCGCAAATAAACACTGGGGTATTAGCAAAATCCCGCGGGATAGTCGCGTTCTTTTTCAGTAAAGGCACTTGATTCTTTAAGTTGTGATAATCGTGCGCAATACTAATCACGCCGTCATCAAAGAAGCCCCAGCCGACGGTCAACATATGGAAATCGTGTTGGAAACGCTCGATAATCTTACCTAAAGCTTCACTTGGATAATGCTGATAAATCAATGCATTAGCTGCATAAAAAGATCCTTTATCGCGAAGTTCATTTAAATAATCAGTGGTGAAATTTTCGTAACTAGCACCAATATTTAGAACCAAATAACCGCCAGCATTAAACACACGCTCAAGAATTGCCACCCAGTCAGTGACTAACAAAGACGCATAAAACCAATCAATATTGGGTTCGCAAATGTATAGATGGTCAAAACTAACTCGAGAGGTTAGCTCTTCAATATGGTAACCATGGCCAATACCGAAAATAACCCCTGCCCCTAAGTGCTCCGGGCTGCCCTTTAATGGCGTAAGTTCATCAGCAACTTTGGTGTATTCAGCATACATTTTGTTCATGTAATGCGTATGGATAAAAGTGTTTTGCACCACTTCATCCAAACTAAAGGCTATTTTGGTGTAAAGCGGCTCGCGGATATGCTTTTCAACTTGAGCTAAACACTGAGCTCGCGGATCTTCGTTATATAACCAAGAGTCGGTAGACGCATCAAACAGGTT
The DNA here is from genome assembly GCA_017302255.1 of Gammaproteobacteria bacterium. Taxonomy (GTDB): domain Bacteria; phylum Pseudomonadota; class Gammaproteobacteria; order Enterobacterales; family Alteromonadaceae; genus Pararheinheimera. The sequence continues at coordinate 113,676 of JAFLDV010000007.1, forward strand.
TGCTGCACCACCTGGACTTGCGATCATTTTTAAGTTGACCGGTTTGTACTCAGCAAACTCTTTCGCAATACCAGGCAGATAGCGCGCGAAGGCCGCTAAATTTGCAGCTTTTCGAGCAATGCTACTTTCGTTAAGTTCGATATTTTGTTGATGTTGCTGCGCAACTTGCTGCAATTGTTGTTCTAGTGCATTCAATTGTTGTTGCAGCGCGTCCAAAGGCGTGGACTGACTCATGGGCGGTTATTCCTGTTGATAGAAAGCGACGGCTTTTTTTCCAACAGATAAGGTTCGAAGTTCACTGGCAATGCCAAGTTGTACCTTACTTAGGACGACCGTCATTTCTGCGTCAAAGCGTTGTATTTCTTTGTACATGGCTTCTAGCTGATGTTCAAGCTCGGCAGTAAGATTTTCCGGTAGGATCTGACTGATTTCTTCTAAACGGCGTTGACGAGCGCTGACTAACTCACTGACTAATGGCCAGTTTGCCTCAGCGCAAGCCTGAGTCAACTGCGTATTAACTTGACGAATTTCGTCACAATACGCAGCGATATCTTGGCTCATTAAGCGCCGACTCGCAGTGGCTCTGATGGCACTTCTGCTAATGCCACAGGGCGAATTTCATCCCAAGCACTTTTGATTTCACCTAATAAAAACATGACTTCGTCAATGGCAGCATTGTCTAAATCAACTGCAGCGTCATGAATACGGCCAACCATGTAGTCATATAAAGAAGCTAGGTTGTTAGCAATTTCACCGCCGATTTCGAAATCTAAACTCGAAGACAGTGAATTAATGATTGCAGAAGCTTTTGACAGACTTTCCGCTTTGCCAGCTAAATCTCGACGTTCGATTTGGCCTTTGGCACGAGCAAGGCGGTCAAGTGCGCCCTGCATTAACATTTGGATGATCCGATGTGGGTCTGCCGCTGATAATTCAGAACGTAAACTATCTTTGCTATATGCATTCATTCTGTGGTTATACATAACGACACCTTCTTAAGATTTACTAAAACCAGGTAAAGCCGCGAGTTGAGCCGTGACGTAATCACCAGTTGAACGCATTTTCGCAATGGTTACGTCCAACGCAGTATACTGCTCACGCAAGCGCTTCTCAAATTGCTCCATCCGATAAGTGTGATCCAAGCTATCTTTTTCAACCGCACGTAACCGCTCATTAAGGCTATCGGTTGTGCGTTTGATCACACCATCTGTTGCTAAATACGTATCGGCCGTACTTTTGAAAACTGTAGCTAAACCTGTCGAAGAAGTGAAAAAATTTCCAATATCTGCAAATGAGTTGGTCATTGCTTCGTCTAAAGTGTTGACTGCACTCGAATCTAGGCTCAGCAAGCCGTTCTTATCCATCTTTAAACCCATATCAAATAAGGTTTTGATGTTGCCTGATGAATTTGATTCAATACTGAGGGATCGGATGAAAGTATTCTTAATAGTTCGAATCGAAGTATCGCCTTGTAAAGCACCACCTACCGCAGTTTGTTCGTTTATAACGCCCACTACATCGTTATAGGCTTTAATAAAACTTTCGATACTTTTCTTCACCCCGGCTTTGTCGGTTTCAACGTTCATTACGATAGGCGTCCCGACAGTCGTTTCTTTACTGACTGTGATACTCATATCTTGAATAGCATTGGTGAAGATGTTGGAATCGCTAACTGACTCGATGCCGTCCACCTTAATTTTGGCACTGCTCGCTTTATCAGCCAGAGCAATTTGCATTCCGCCAGCACCGCCGCCAAAGGCAGATGTCGCGACTTTATCGAATTCAGCACTGCTACCGGTAATAGTCAGATCGTTGCCTTCACCACTAACATTTGACGTCAACACCAAACGTGATTGTGGTGATGTACCACCGGTATTAATAATGGTCGCGGAGACGCCGAAGTTTGTCGATGAGCTATTAATTGCATCGCGCAGCTGCGTTAATGTCGCGCCCGGATCGACAGCAAGAGTAAAGTTTTTGGTACCTGCGGCAAAAGTTAAATTACCACCAGTTGCCGACACTACATCACTGCTTGAGGTAAATGCAGCGTCGGCACTGACCGCACGACTGCCTTTAGCAAGTGACACAACATCGATATTGAATTTACCAGCGGCAGTAAGATTGCTTGCTTCCGCAGTAAAATAGGTGGTACCTGAGGGCTGGCTAATATTGACAGTTCTCGCATTAAAAGTGGTTGGCTTTGATAAAGTTTCAATAGCAGTTTGAAATGCTGACATTGCGCCTTTAACCACGCTTAACCCAGATAAGTTGACCTCTAAAGCCGACTTACGCTGTGTTATCACCGCCTTTTTCGGCGTGTCTTCAGCGCTAACAGTCGCTTTGATGATCGCTTCAAGATCTAAACCTGAACCCACACCTGCTGAAGTTACACTAGCCATGTTGTAATCCCTCTAGACTTTTGATTCAAACAACAACCCTTTGACTTGGTCGGTGTTTTCAATGATATCACTTATTTTTTCGGCAACTTCGAGAAATTCTTTAGATGGAATTTGACGAATTACCTTTTTGCTTTCTTGATCAACAACCTGCACGACCACAGAACCATTATGCTCTTCGGCGGTAAATTGAAGTTTAAGGTTCTGCATGTTTGCAAAATCCGTGACAACACTTACAGCTTTAGGTAATGATTTTTGAGTTTCGGCTTTTTCGCTTTCCGACTTGGCGGCTTCAGCGGCTTTATCAGCAAGTTTATCGACCTTGCTTAAAGCCCCGGTATAAAGCGTATTACTGTCAGTTGATTTTTTCGGCATCAGATCGGCAATAACTTGCCGGTTCTTTTCTGCCACATCTTGCGCGGTATAGAAGTTTGGCGCAGAGGTGTTTACCGCAGCGATTGAGGACATAGTTACCTCCCAGTTAAAAAGGCCTGTCACAGATTATGCTATGACAGGCACTCTCACATCAATTAACCCAGTAAAGATAATGCCTGTTGCGGTCTTTGGTTAGATTGCGACAGGATTGAACTACTTGCTTGTTGCAGAATCTGCGCTTTGGTTAAAGCAGCAGTTTCAGCAGCAAAGTCTGCATCTTTGATCCGTGAGCGCGCAGCTGACAGGTTTTCAGAGATGTTTGACTGGTTGCGGATTGTTGATGAGAACCGGTTTTGTACAGCACCAAGTTCTGAACGTTTAGCATCGATAGTACCGATCATCGCGTCAACTGCTGCCAACATTGATTGCGCTTTGTCAATCGATGTGAATGACAAAGATGATGCATTCACGAATGCAACCGCTGCGCCTTGACCTGCGATAGTACCAGCGATATCAGAAGCAACTGCAGCGATGTCGCTGACGTTGAAGCTTGCCATGCTGATAGAAGAACCATCAAACGATGATGCCGCTGTCATGGTGAAACTGATTGTTTGTGCTGAGTTAGCACCTACTTGGAACTGTGCGCTGAAAGAACCATCCAATAACGCTTTACCACCGAAGGTAGTATCTTTGGCTACGCGGTTTACTTCTTTACCTAACTGACGCAATTCTAATTGCAGTGCAGCACGGTCAGAGTCGGTGTTTGAACCGTTGGCAGCTTGCGCAGCCAGGGTACGCATCCGTTGGAACATGTTACTTACTTCGTCCAGTGCACCTTCAGCAGTTTGCGCCAAAGAGATACCGTCGTTTGCGTTACGGATACCTTGATCTAAACCGTTGATTTGAGCAGATAAACGGCTAGAGATTTGCAGACCAGCTGCATCGTCTTTTGCGCCGTTAATCCGAGAACCTGAAGATAAGCGTTGAAACGCGGTATCTAACGCACTGCCAGAGTTTACTAACTGACGTTGTGCATTTAAAGATGACACGTTGGTATTGACATATAGAGCCATGGTATAGCCTCCTCATTAATGCTTGATTGGTTATGGCTTTTTGATGTGGAAAGAGTTGAACCTCTCTTTGCACGAAAACCAGAACCGGCAGAAGCAAACTGACGTCCCGAACGTCTTTGTTAAATTGCCTCATGTTCTTTAACGGCAGCACTTTCTAAACCTTTAGGACTTTTTTTAATTTTTTTTAATTTTTTTTGATTTATTTTTTGGCGGGCCTAAATTCACGGAAAATTGCTGTTTTTTTAAGGCGCTGGGCATTAATGGCATGATTAATGCTTTATAAAACTCGCAGTTAAAGCGTCAAAATTTCAACGGCCTCATGAACCTTGAAACTATTGCCGCGGTAAATGCACGGTTAGTACACCTCAAGTCGTCCCGAACGTCTAACCACTCTGAGCAGGCGGTTTGAACCGCCGCCTGCTTTCCTCTACCTTCATACCCGCCGACACTAAAACTTAATCCATCGCTTAATGAACATAGAACAAATTCCAAGATCCGCACGCCCTTATAGCGAGGGAAAAAGACGGCTCCTTACTGCTGCCGGATCAGAAATGTAAAAAGGGCAAGGATTTGCTCCTTGCCCTTTATATCGACACGGGGCTTATTTCCTAAACCCCGACTTCTAAGTTTATTTTTAGTTTTGCAGCAGAGATAACGCTGATTGTGGTCTTTGGTTAGACTGAGTCAACACTGTGCTGCTGGCTTGTTGCAGAATTTGCGCTTTAGTCAGTGCTGCAGTTTCAGCTGCGAAGTCAGCATCTTTGATCCGTGAACGAGCAGCTGATAAGTTTTCTTGGATATTTGCTTGGTTACGGATTGTTGATGAAAACCGGTTTTGCACGGCACCAAGCTCAGCGCGTTTAGCGTCGATAGCACCAATCATCGCATCAACCGCAGCTAACATAGATTGCGCTTTGTCAGTGCTAGTGAAGGACAGAGATGACGCGTTAGCAAACGCTGTAGTAGCCCCTTGGCCGGCAATTGTTCCAGCGATGTCTGAAGCAACAGCAGCGATATCACTGATATTGAAACTAGCCATGCTTACTGCTGAACCATCAAAAGAACTTACTGCAGTCATGGTAAAGCTAATCGTTTGACTGGCGTTAGCGCCTACTTGGAATTGTGCACTGTATGAGCCATCCAGCAAGTTTTTGCCGCCGAAGGTGGTATCTTTTGCCACGCGGTTAACTTCTTTACCCAATTGACGCAATTCTAATTGCAGAGCTGCGCGGTCTGAATCAGTGTTCGACCCGTTTGCCGCTTGTGCTGCCAGGGTACGAATACGTTGGAACATATTGCTCACTTCATCTAAAGCGCCTTCAGCAGTTTGTGCTAAAGAAATGCCGTCGTTAGCGTTACGGTTACCTTGTTCCAAACCGTTTATTTGTGCAGACAGACGACTAGAGATTTGTAAGCCTGCGGCATCGTCTTTTGCGCTATTGATCCGGGTACCTGACGATAAACGCTGAAACGCAGTATCTAATGCATTGCCTGAGTTCACTAACTGACGTTGTGCATTTAAAGATGAGACGTTGGTGTTTACATATAAAGCCATGATAGTTCTCCGGTTTAATCAATTTAGCGCATTTCGCTGCTGATACTTATGTATCGGAAAAGGCCCGGAAAACTTGAGTATTTTTTTGAAATTTCCATAGAAATTTTTCGCCTAGAGCGAAAAACCACTCTGTGCGTGCCGCTTTCGCGGAAAAAACGAAAGAACCAAGCAGCTAACTAGTTGAAAAACAAAACTAATTAGCCGCCTTTCACTTCAACATTTAGCCTTGCAACAACGCAAGAGCTCCCTGGGGCCGCTGGTTCGACTGTGACAAAATCGTCGAACTTGCTTGCTGTAAGATCTGCGCTTTGGTAAGCGCTGCGGTTTCTGCCGCAAAATCTGCATCTTTGATGCGCGAACGTGCCGCGGATAAGTTCTCTGCAATATTGCTTTGATTGCGAATGGTCGCCCCAAGCCGGTTTTGCACAGCACCCATTTCGGTGCGTTTAGCGTCAATAGCTCCGATCATCGCATCAACAGCTGCAAGCATCGATTGCGCTTTATCAACACTGGTAAACGACAACGAACTTGCATTGGCAAAAGCAGTTGATGCACCCAGGCCCGCTATAGTCCCGGAAATATCACTGGCAACGGCCGCAATATCACTCACTGCAAAACTATTGACGTTGACACTTGAGCCATCAAAGCTCGAGATCGCAGTCACCGTAAAACTAATGGTTTGATTGGTATTGGCGCCAACCTGGATCACGGCATTAAAACTGCCATCCATGATGGTGCGCCCACCAAAAGTTGTGTCTTTAGATATTCGATTGATTTCTTTGCCAAGCTGACGAAGCTCGAGCTGTAGTGCAGCTCGATCAGCATCGGTATTTGAACCGTTGGCAGCTTGTACTGCGAGTTGCCGCATCCGTTGAAACATGCCTGACACTTCGTCGATGGCACCTTCTAAGGTTTGCGCCAATGAAATTCCGTCATTGGCATTCCGATTGCCCTGGTTAAGTCCGGCGATTTGCGATTGCAAACGACTAGAGATCTGTAAACCTGCAGCATCGTCTTTTGCAGAATTAATTCTCTCGCCAGAAGATAAGCGCTGAAAAGCCACGTCCAAAGCACTGGTCGCATTGGTCATTTGGCGCTGGGCATTCAGTGAAGACACATTTGTGTTTGCATAGATTGCCATTGTGATCACCTGCCTGCATCAAAACGCACAAAAAACCGCCTTGACGAGCGCTGGTTTTTTGTGCAAAAATCCAGAGGTAAAAAGCAAAATTGCACCTAAGGCTGCAACCAATTGAGGCAATTTTGCTTTTGGGGTTAGTAGATTCAGTCCCGAACGTCTAACCACTCGAGGAAAAGGCGGCTTGAACCACCGCCTTTTTTCTTTTTCTTAGCCTTGTAACAGAGACAATGCTGATTGTGGTCTTTGGTTTGACTGAGTCAGAATTGTGCTACTTGCCTGTTGTAAAATCTGCGCTTTTGTCAATGCTGCTGTTTCTGCAGCGAAGTCCGCATCTTTAATCCGTGAACGAGCTGCTGATAAGTTCTCTTGAATGTTCGCTTGGTTACGAATTGTTGATGAGAACCGGTTTTGCACCGCACCGAGCTCAGCGCGTTTTGCATCGATTGCACCAATCATCGCGTCAACAGCCGCCAACATTGACTGTGCTTTGTCCACTGAAGTGAATGACAGTGATGAAGCATTCGCAAACGCAGTTACTGCACCTTGACCGGCAATAGTACCTGCAATATCAGAAGCTACCGCACCGATGTCGCTGACGTTGAAGCTGGCCATGCTTACTGCAGAACCATCAAAAGACGCGACTGAAGTCATAGTGAAGCTGATCGTTTGCGCACTGTTAGCACCCACTTGGAACTGAGCGCTGTAAGTACCATCAAGCAGTGTTTTACCACCAAATGTGGTGTCTTTTGCCACACGGTTAATCTCTTTACCCAGCTGACGCAACTCAAGTTGCAGTGCTGCGCGGTCAGAATCAGTGTTAGAGCCGTTGGCTGCTTGTGCTGACAAAGTACGAATACGTTGGAACATGTTACTTACTTCATCCAACGCACCTTCAGCAGTTTGCGCTAAAGAGATACCGTCGTTGGCGTTACGGTTGCCTTGTTCCAAGCCGTTGATTTGTGCTGACAAGCGGCTAGAGATTTGCAGACCCGCAGCATCGTCTTTTGCGCCGTTGATGCGAGAACCTGAAGATAAACGTTGAAACGCTGTATCCAGGGCATTCCCTGAGTTAACTAATTGCCGTTGTGCATTTAAAGATGACACGTTGGTGTTTACATATAAGGCCATGATTTATCTCCTGGTTTTCGCTTATTCGTGCAATTTGATTGCTGATACTTATGTATCGGTAACAGCGGGAAAACATTTAGCGGAAATTTGAAATTTTTTATTTTGCTTTCAGTTTCCGCAGGCAACCCAAACTGCACCTGTTGATTATTTATCGGAGCAATCGGCGAAAACTTTAAGGATAACTGGCTATTTTTAAGACATTTTTGTCATTTTGTGGGTAACGCTAGTTGAAAAGGCCAGCTTGGATGGGCGTCAAACGGTTAATTTGAGGAATAACCATTATTGATGAAAGCCTTATTTGACGAGGGTTTTCGAGCTAATTGCGATAATTCGGAGCAACGATGACGCAAGCTAACAATTTTATTCTAAGCAGTGTCAGCTGTAGCTATGAAAAAGCCTTTAATTGGCCGAATAATTAACTTAAAAGTGCAGAAATTTGCTGGTTTAAATACTTAATGACAGGAATTAGGTGGTTCGCGGTAAATTTGCAGAGAACATGGTATTTTGCGGGATTTCTCCCGCAAAACCTTAACTAAGATAATCAAATAAACTAGTGCTGGTCACCCGATTAAAGGTTTGTTGAACGGCAGAGAGTGCGGTTTCTTGTTTAGTCAGTTCGGTAATAGCTTCGGCATAGTCAACTTCGTACAAATCAGCACGAAAGGCTTTATTGCTGATTTGCAGATCGTCGTTACCGCCTTCAATGTTGTCGACTAAGTTTTGTCGACCACCAATTCCGGACATTGCGGCATCAATTTTAACTGCAGCACCATCAATTTGCGCTAACGCATCCGACATCGCTTCTTTTAGCGCAGTTCCACTGACTTGGTTAGTTTCAATAGCAGTAATCATATCCGATAAGGTATTGAGAATATTACTTTTCTCAGGAGCCTTTAGTGAAAAATCGACCTGGGCAGGCCCTGCTCCACTTACCGTCATTTTTAAGCCATTAAACGTAATGTCGCCGCCAGATACAAAACTGCCAGTGACCGCAGGACTTAAGCTTGCACCATTACGCTGAATTTCGTAGTTGTTACTTGCATCAATCACGACGCTGTAATCATTGTTTGCTGTAACTAAAGCATCATAATTTTGGCGATAAAAATCATCAAATTGGCTTTGATTGGTAATATCAAATATCGCTGCAGTTGCGCCGCCACCAAGCACTGGGCTAGTAGCCTTGCGTCTTGCATCGACATCTTCGAACACAAATTTACCACTATCGTTACTGGCTAATGCCACTGAGGGTGACACTTGCAGTTTTTTCTGACCTTCGTCGCCTCGGTAAGTATATTTACCGGTGGCGGCATCAAAATCGTAGGCTTGAGTTTCATCTTGAAACCCAGAAAATAGATAGCCGCCATCGGCATCTTTTTGATTCATTAAATCAAAAATTTGCGAGCGCATGTTTTTAAGTTGGGTAGCAATCGCGCTGCGATCAAGCTGCGAGTAAGCGCCGTTACCAAGCTGCAGGGTCAACACTCGAGCTTGATCCATAGTGCCACGTATATTCGATAACGCTGCTTCTTCTAAATCGAGGCTATTGCGCAAGATCACGCTATTACTTTGGTACTGGTCCATCTGGCTAATTTGTTGGTCAAGTGCAACCACTCGAGCAGACGCTGAAGGATCATCTGATGGCGTTAAGATCTTGGTTTGTTTATCAAGTTTGGCACTGGCATTTTGTAGACGTTCTTGCGCCGTCAAAATACTGTTCAAGTTAACTTGATACTTTTGATTGAAAGAAATCCGCATAGTTACCTCGCTGCTGCCAACAGAGTATCAAAAATGGTCTGTGACGCTGAAATAATTTTAGCTGCTGCAGCATAAGACTGCTGGAAACGAATCAAATTCGCCGCTTCTTCATCTAAGTTTACCCCGGATATTGACTCATACCAGGCTTCAGATTGCTGCAACAACGACTTGGACGACTCGGTGGCAAGCTTGATTGCACTGGTTCTTTCACCAATAAAACCAATCATATTGCCATACCCTTCGTTCAGGCTCATTTTGTTATCGGCCGTTGCAACAGAAACTGCATTTTTTCTCATCAAATCGGCGCTTTGTAAGTTCGCCATAATCAAACCGTTGCGGTTATCTTTAAAACCACCAGAGTTATAAGCCACGCTAAAAGTGTCGCCAGCTTTTGGTACTCCGGTCAGCGTAAAATCAAAACCGTAGTTGGCAAGCCCAGCTGACGCCATAACATTGGCATAGCTTCCACCGGTCATAGCTGCCGTGGTGCCAAGCAGCGTATTACTACTATTGCGTATTTCAAACTGATTGCCGCCAATGTAAGTGACACTCAATGGCGCTCCGGTTATCCCGCCAGGCGAAGTAAAAGCCGACGTTAACGGATCAGTATCTGTCACTTTAAAATCACCAAAACGCGCATTCCCTTGGTTATTGATGGTGAACTCACCGCGTACTGGCGATGCCAATGCCAAGTCTTCTGGACGGTCATTAATCAGAGTTAACGATTGCGCGGCGATACTCAACGGCTTTAATACAAACTGATCGCCATCGCCAAAAGCCCCAGCTGTATCGTCTAAGGTAACTTCGTAACCATATAAAAATCCGCCACCGACATTGCCAGTATTAAAGGTCATCGGATAGCCAGTGACTGTTTGGGTAATTGCGGAACCAGTAACTACCTTCCCTTCATTATCAAGCACTTCCATCTTAAATTGATTTGGGGCGCTAAAGGTTAACAAAAACTCATTCGGCGGAATACTACCACCTTGACCACTTTCAACCACAGCGGTAATTCGACCCGCCCCCGCGTTTCCACGCATTGGATATGCACCAAAGGTGCCCATGGAATAAATATCTTTGCCAAGTTGGCCGTTCCCATCCATCCCCAGTCGGTTTTGGGTGTTTATGGCGTCGCCCAGAGCGACAGCCAGTTGCCCGAGCCGGTTTTGGGTTGGTTCAAGCATTTGTGAGCGAAATTCAAGTAAACCACCGATCTTGCCGCCGAGTCCTGCACTTTCAACGTCTTGCAAGATGTTGCTGTTGTAGTCCAGCTGCATCTCAAGCACCTTACGCTCAGGATCTGGATCGCCACTGGCAGCAAGCATATTAAAACGACCATGCTCCATAACCAGTGCTTGGCCACTGTTGAGGAATACCAATTTTTCGCCGTTTTCGGCATCAAGCGTATGGATCTCAATCATTTCTGAGAGTTCACGTAATGCTTCGTCGCGCTTGTCCAATAAATCCAAAGGGGCTGGGGTACTTTGGCCAATACCATAAGCCATGATTTCTTTATTTAGAGTCGCGATACTATTGACAATATTATTGGTCTCGACCACAAAGGTATCTAACTGCTGACTGACAAAAGTTCGCTGCTCAAGTACCAAACTAGATAAGGTATTGAATTTATTGATTAGTGTCTGAGAGCTCCCCATCACCAATTGGCGCGATGAGGTATTTGATGGGTCGTTGTTGGCAGTTTGAACTTGCTTAAATAAGTCGGTTATCCCAGTAGAAATACTATTTGCGGTGTTGGAAAACAGCGAATCGACCCGATTCGCTTCCGCTAAGAATTGTTTGTTGTATTCGACAGCAGAAGTATCTCTGCGTAACTGTCGCATCGCAAAATCATTGACCATTCGATCGGTGGTGCCGCGGCCAACGCCCAAGCCTAAGATTGAGGAATCATATTCAGTATTCTGCCGCGTATAGCCTTTAGTATTTAAATTACTGATGTTATTACTGGTGGTATTAAGCAAGCCATTGCTCGCTAAGACCCCAGAAGTCCCTATCGTAAGTAAGTTATCAGCCATTTTCCACCTCTGCTAAGCGCCAATCAAATGACACCAAACGTAATTTAATCAGTCAGTTGATTTGCCAGCAATTTTCGTACCTGATTGAAGGTCGCCCCTTCAAACACTGCTGTGAGTTTTTGAGCATAGTTCGGATCAGTGGCGTAACCCGCCGCCTGTAATTGCCGAAAATAACTCTTCGCATCCGAGGTATGGGCCAAGGCTTGTTGATATCTCGGATTGGTCTTCATAAAAGTCACATAATCTTGCATGCTTTGTTCGGCACTTTCATATACTCGAAATTTCGCTTTTTCCCGCTGCGCTGAACCTTGTCGATACTCCAAGGTATCCACAACAGCGACTTGTCCGCTCCAACCGCCACTCGCTTTAATGCCAAAGAGGTTGTTACTTTGCGAACCATCGGCTGCACGAAATATTTTTTTGCCCCACCCCGTTTCCAGCGCCGCTTGTGCCAACAACGCCATGGGCTCTAAACCAAGTTCCTTCGCCGCAATTTTTGCAGCCGGGAGCAATTGCTGAACAAAGGCCAGTGGCTCATCGTTGCCAAAACCGTCTTTTGCTGCAGCGGTTGCTTCGGCGCTAACCGCCTTTTCAACGGGCATCACCTCAGCAGGCGCAGTTACTTTTCTTAATTGCGCAACTCGATGGTTTTGCCAAACCGTCTCTTCGCCAAGTTGCTGGATCCGTGGAACGCTAACAACACCGGTGCTAGCTAATGAGTCGACGCCGACCGCTGGAGTAACTCTGACCGCTTGCTCCGGTGCCAGCTGCTGACTGAACGGTTTTGATCTGTGCACGTTTAACACAATCCGTTCTGGGTCTAGTTGTTTAAATGCAGAAGCATGCTCAGGAATTGCCAACTTTTTCTGCTGTTGATGAGGCATGACCAAGGTCTTTTCCTCACCGATATCGCCGGGCATCGCAAGATGGCGCTGCAGTTTACTCGGAGCTGGATCAGGACTTAATTGCTTAACCATCAAATCGGCTAACCCTAAGGCGCCATTTTTAGATAACTCAGTCGATAGTTGTTGATCGTACATATCGCGAAAGAATTCGCTGTTATTGGTATTTAATGGATTGTCTTCTTCAAAGGCTTTGTTGGCCTTGCGCATACTCGAAAGTAGCATGCTCATAAATACCGATTCAAATTGCTTAGCCGCCTGGCGCACCGCTTCCTTCTCGTCTTTTTTCGCCAATGAACGCAGTTCATCTAAGCTCGACAAGTCATGATAGGAAATGTTGCTGCCCGGAGTTTCCATGTTAGATCACCACCAGCTCGCCATGAATAGCGCCAGCTTCTTTTAATGCTTCCAGAATAGCCATCAAGTCGCCAGGTGCTGCACCAACTGCATTCACTGTACTGACCAACTCATCAAGCGTGGTACCTGGGTCAAACTTGAACATCCGTGATTTGTCAGGGCGGAC
>JAFLDV010000070.1 GCA_017302255.1 Gammaproteobacteria bacterium
TCTATCGATTGGTCTATTGATTGAATTCTATCGTACATTAAAAGATTACGAGCAGTATTGTCGAGGAGATCAGCTTGAAGATTGCAATTATTGGGGCAGGGATGACGGGTGCTAGCGCGGCAGCTTGGTTAGCTGCGGCTGGCGCAGAGGTTGAAGTCTTTGACAAAGGCCGAGCGATTGGCGGTCGCATGAGCTCTAAACGTTTGGACAATGCCTATTACCTTGATATGGGAGCGCAATACTTTACGGCCCGAGATCCGGAATTTTTGGCAGTAGTTGCGCACTGGCAGCGCACAAGTACGGTCCAGCCTTGGCATTTTACCCCGTACGTTTATAACGATAAGCTTCACCTTTCGGCCGATGAAGAACAACGATTTGTTGGCGTGCCGTCGATGCAACAACCGGTAAAGCAGTTGCTTGCCGATATATCGGTCACTCCATCCTGCCGCATTAGCCAACTTTTCCAAGCTCAACAAGGTTTTTGGCATTTACGTGCTGAAGATGGCCGGGAGTTTTCAGGATTTAGCCACGTGCTTATCACCGTGCCGCCGGCGCAAGCATCAATACTAGTGCAAGAATTTCCAGCGCTGTTACAACAAGTGCCTGAAACAATACTACAGCCGTGTTGGGCTGTGGTTTTGACCTTGAACAGCGATGAGCCTCAAGATGTCGCCTCAAGCCATCCAGCCAAAGGCATCTTTGTACAAACGGGCCCTGTGCGATGGGCATGCCAGTTACAAGATAAGCCCGGTCGACATGCACATCCGCGCTGGCTTGTGCATTTTTCGGCAGAGTTTAGCAACGCACACCTCACCACATCAGCAGCAGACGTGGCAAGTATTGCCAAAGCGGAGCTTGCACGGATACTCGATTGTCCAGTTGAGATCAGTGACAGTCTTTGTCATCGCTGGTTATATGCGACTGTGGATGTAAAGCAAAGCACGCCAGGGATCCTGCATTGTCCACAATGGCCGATTTGGCTTGCCGGAGATTGGTGTTTCGGCGGGCGTATTGAAAATGCATGGTTAGCCGGACGCCAAGCTGCACAGCAAATTTGGCAAAATGCTTGCAGCCCCGCCAAATAACCAGTTAACTTAGTGGTTTACCAACCAACAAGGAATAGCAAATGGGGTTGTTTAGTGGCTTACTCGGCAATGCGGGTGAAGTAGATTTAGCTGATGTCGAAGAGGAATTATCGGCGATTTTGGCAGATGGCGAAAAACTTGAGCAAGTATTTAAGCTTATCCGCGACATGATAGTGTTCACCAATCGTCGGCTGATTTTAATTGATAAACAAGGCATCACCGGTTCGAAAAAGGAGTATATGTCGATCCCTTACCGGTCGATCGTCAGATTCTCAGCTGAAACTAAAGGTCATTTTGATATTGAATCAGAATTGTCGATTTGGCTTTCCGGCAGTGAATTACCAATCAAAAAGACCTTTAGTAAAGACGGGAATATTCTGTCTGTGCAAAAGGCCTTGGCGACGTATAGCTGTCGTTAACCATTGATAATGGATGAGCAAACACTGCTCATCCTATTGGCGGAATTAAGATTATGCGGCAGATGTGCCTTTTGCACCCGCCGTAGAAGACTTTGCCGTTTTCTCTTCTTCAGCAACTTTTTCTTGGAAGCTTTTCAGTCCTTTTTGCACCAGACTGTACGTTTCATCAATGTCGGTAGCCACTTTGCCGTTGAGTTTATCCAAGCTTTTCAAAATATCTTTAGCGTCAGCAAAACCTTTTTCAATGCCACTACTAAATTTATCCATAAATTTAGTTAAGGCTTCGCTATCGTTTGGATTGCGCTCTTTGAATTTTTGATAAAAGCCTGCAGCCATGCCAACAATTCGCTCAGAAGTTGCTTTAGGGGAGTTATCCACTTCAGTCTCATAAGCTTTGCTTTCAGCCTTGCTGGTGGCTTCAGCGGTGATAGTTTCGCTGTTGCTGGAAAATTCTGCTTGAACTTTTTCAAGTGCAGTTTTAAACAGAAGGCTCATTGATTGATTGTCAGACTTCAGACTGATATTCAAACTTGAGCTTAGAATTTGGCTGTTGAGTGCTTGCCGATTTTGCAAAGACGCTTGATAAGCACTTAACTCTTTTTTCGCTGGCGTCTCTGTGGTTGCCGTTTTGGTACTGTTTGCCGCAACATTTACTGAGTCAGTACTGGTGTTGGTTGTGGTGGCTGCAATTGACATGACTAGTTCCTCGAGGCGCTTGGTATTTCGCCAGTATAGGCGTTTTTTTCACCACTGTCCGTAAGCGATCGATAAAAATGCCGAGACTTTGCCACTTGCTCGCAGAGCTGTTTGGTGGCCGTTAACCCGCGTATGCTGGCTCGGTGCAATAAATCACTGTTTGGTTTGATAATTTGAGAATAACGCACGGCTTGTAGCTGTGGATATTGTTGCCAATTGAGTAATCCTCGGGGTTCATTCGCCGAGACGGGTTGAATAATCAGTTGAGGATCTAAGACAAATACTTGTTCAACACTCAATTGTGGATAGGCAACAGTACTATTTGCCAGTACATTTTTTGCCCCACAAACCACTAAGTGCTGATTCGGCCAAGCGGAAGTGCCGATACTCGACAATGGGCTGTCCCAGAGTTCGTAAAACACTGATACTGGGCTAAGCGAACTGTATTGGCGGCGCAAGGAAACGAGAGTTTCTCGATATTTATTGGCTTGTACTGTCGCTTCCTTCGCATGGCCGCTAATAACCCCCAGTCTTTCTAAGTCAGTTGCCACGTCGTCTAATTGTTTGGGTTCGAATAATTCGACACGAAATCCCAATTGTCTTAACCTATCGATATCAGCCGCAGGCGTGCCACTTTGCCACAACAAAATTAGATCGGGTTTTAAGGCGACAATTTTCTCAAGCTGCAACCCTGCATAGTTGCCAACTCTTGGAATTGCACTGGCTGCGGCGGGGTAATCAGCATGTTCACTGGTCGCCACAATCTGCTCGCCAGCGCCAATGCTAAATAACAATTCCACTAAATTCGGCGCTAGGACTATCAGCCTGGGTGTGCTTTGGTCAGGGTTTGCTCCCGGCACCGTTGTGGCAAATGATGCGGCACTGCAACATGTTGCAACTAGGGTCACTCTAACTACACATG
>JAFLDV010000071.1 GCA_017302255.1 Gammaproteobacteria bacterium
ACAAACTTTAGATTGCGTGACGACGGCACTGTTGTAAGAAGTCCAGACTTGGTTGATAGACCTGGCTCTGCACGGCAAATGATCCCAATAAACTGTGGAATAAATAGTCGTGGCTTAATTGTGTGTCTCGTGCCTCGCGAATACAATCGCGTGATAAACCTTGTTTTTGCTCGAACTCTTCCGACATCCACCAGATCATCGGTACATGTTTTTGCGCTTGCGGCGCGATCCAATAAGGCAGGCCGTGTAAATAAGTGCCGTTTTCACCCAAGGATTCACCATGATCGGAAATATATAGCATCGCTGCTTGATAATCATGCTGTTATTGTAAAGTGCGGATCACATTCGCCAATAATTCATCGGTGGCAACCAAGCTATTGTCATAGGCATTTTGTAACGACTGAGTGTCACAGAATTGGATCTGTTTATCGGTGCATTCTGGCAAAAAGTGCTTTTGTTTATCAGTGCTGCGCCGGAAATATTCGGGGCCATGACTGCCTAATTGATGCATCACAATTATTTTGTCTTGCGTCAAAGGGGCTGCTAACTCGCGGGCGAGGGCCTGCATGAGGATTGCGTCTTGACATTGCCCTTGCTCGCATAATGGATTGGTTTTTTCTTCAAACAACATCAACGACGGCACTCGATCACAAACTCGTTTGCAACCGGAGTTGTTGTCGAGCCATTTAACCTCAACACCAGTGCGCTGCAGCACATCGAGGACATTTTCGCTGTTTTTCGCGAGGTCACCATCAAAATGCTCTTGGCCTAGCGCGGAAAACATACAAGGTACTGAATGCGCTGTGGCTGTACCACATGAACTGACTTGGCGGAAACTGACGACGGGCAACTGGCTAAGCTGCGGATTTGTCGCTCGGCCATAGCCATTTAACTGGAAATGATCGGCCCGTGCCGTTTCACCGAGCACTAAAATCAGCAGTCGAGGTTTCCCTGTGCGGGCGGCTACTGGGACTACAGCATCTTCGCCAATTTTATTAAGCTGGGTCGGGAACTGGGCTTTGAGCCAGTGTTGGCTCACCGAAACTGACGCGGAAATTGGGGCAAGTGGCAGCGCCATATGCTTGATATCTCTAAAGTTTCTGAAAAATGGGATCAGTTCGGCACGGCCAGAGGCTAAGACACTGCCAGCAGCAACTAACCAAATTAATGCAGCCACAATGGCATGTAACAGTTTTTGTTTGGTCGTTTGTTTACGCACCGGCAGCCAAAAACACAGCAACATTGGGATGAGCATCATGCCGCAGACATGGACGAGCATCGCAATCGATAATAAACCAGAGGCTTCCGCAACATCGGTTTCCAACGCATTTTGCAGCATCGATTTGTCCATCAATACGCCAAAGCTTTGCATGAAATAGCAACTGATCGCACCGATAAAGGCGAGGACTAAAAACCCAGACTTCTGCACACCAAATAGACTCACTAACCACATCAAGGCGAAGTTAATCAGTGGCAATAACAAAAATACGCTGAACTGCAAACTGTGCTGACCAGGGACTCTACTTAACACTTGCGCGATAAAGTGTTGATTTAATAGAAGACTTAGCACTAAAGCAGCAATAACATTAAACCATTGCGCATGAACTGGCGCTGGTGTCGGCAGTAATAAATACAGACGTTGCCAAGGGGCTGAGGAAGGGAAGTGGCTAAGTTTTGGCATTACAGAGGGCTCCGCTGTTCATTCTCAACCTGCGACGCAGGTTTAGTCCAAGCTGCTTTTTTGGTGAAAAGTGCTTTCATTCGAGTGGCTAGGGTTGGTTGGCTGAACACCGCCGCAGCAATCATCCAACAGATCAAAGCGGTGGCAATGTCGTGTGAGAAGAAATGGGCACCCCGCAGTTGTTGGGCGAAGCCAAGGCTAAAGCCAAGCGCGAGTGCCGCAACTAACGCATATTTTGCGACGGCAGGTTTGATACGTAAGTAGTAGAAAAATATTGCGATCCAAGCAAAACCAATACTGGCGTGGCCAGCCGGAAAACATTGGGTGTAAGGCATTTCGGCGGGGCGTTGGGTAAACAAGCCAATGTAAGGCAAGCTGCCGCCAAATTGCTGTAAGTCCCAAGGGCACTCGGTGGGCAGCAAGCGTTTTAATAGCGCAATACAGGCAAAACTCAATACGACACTGATTAACAATAAACCAAGCGTCTGCACCGCAGCATTCTGCTGTTTACGATATAGGCGCTGCCAAAAATAATAAGCAATCAGCGTCAACATCAATACTTGATTAAGACTGCGGACGCCCTGATGGAAAATTTGTTCTGTGAGCCAATGATGCTGCAAACGCCATTCGCCGCCCTGCCAGTTGTATAGAAGGTTAGCCCAGACAAAATCCATACCCGCGAGATTAAAGAGTGCAAACAGACTCAATCCGGCGAGTAAAATTATCAGGCTATAACGAAACTTAGGCATGCACAGCACTCCAAACTTGAATGGTGTTAGCTTAGGTAGAGAGTCTTAAGGAAGACTTAAGTCGGTAAAATTCAAGAAAATGGGTACGGTGCTTTGTGGCGACTTATTCGTTGAATTTAATTATTTTAATTGTAATTCATGGGTTTATGATGATTTTTGGCAATAAAAAAGCCCAGCAACATCGGCTGGGCTTTTTATTTAGTGAGTTATTACTGGCAAGTTTTATCGGCTGTAAGTGCTGGTACTAATTCGACTTTACCAAGCTCAAGATGCGCTTTGCTGGCACTTTCGAGACTAAAGCTTTGCGCGATGCGCGAGAAATCGACCCCTTGTTGCTGGAAGCAACGTAAGTCGATGCTAATACTTTGCCAGCTTTGCTCGGCTTTAAGTAATGGCTTCACATCGACCGCGCCATGACATGGCGCGCCATTTAAATCGCCGCAGCGCATGCCGACCGTTAAAGCGCCGGTTAATGGCGATCGCAACTTAATCTCAAAGCGTAATGCCGATTTTTGCTCGATAGATGAGCGTAAATCACGTGGGAAGTTACTCAAGAGTAATAACCCTTCAGCGGCCTTACCAGAAAACTGCAGTGAACGCGCATCCTCTTGCACCACTTTATCAACGGCCTTGTATTGTAAA
>JAFLDV010000072.1 GCA_017302255.1 Gammaproteobacteria bacterium
AACTTTATCAAATATTTATCAGATGTTGTTTTCACGGTTTTGCTCGCAAAAGCCTTTTTTGCTGAAACCTCACGATTAAATCTGCTTTTGGTCAGCGTTATTCCGATTTTTATGAAAGTTCAAAGACAGTTTATGACGGCTTTTTCATCAAAAGTTCCCGGAATTGCCACGGCGCGGTCAATTGACCGTCACTAAAACACCGCATCCTAATCACGCCAAACAAGTCAACTTGGCTAAGGAGCAGGTACTATGAAAACGTTAATGTCAGTGATGTTAGGGGTCTTCGCAGTAAGCGCAATGAGTGCGCAGGCAGAGCAATATCAGTTTGTTGGCACCGACGAGTCGTTTGAGACTAAGTTGTGTGTGGCCGTAACCAGCAATCAAGTAGCGACGCTGCAATCGATGCTGCAAGCAAAAGGTGAGCGTTTGTCAGTGGTTCGAAGCGCAGTGCGTTGTAATGAATTGCCAATCGCGGAATTTGCTGAACAATACGGTTTCATGCAGGCAGCGCAATTTCTGGGTGCCGAGAAAAAAGATGCAATTATTGCAGCTTTAGCTGAATAACTAGTTTCCTGTTCAAGGAGCAGCCACCGCTGCTCCTTATTTTTTGTCGAAGAAACTGGGTTGCGATCTTTGCAGTTTTTATCAAGTGAGTTCGCTTGCATATCAGCGTGAGTTTGGGAAATGGCTAAGCCGAAGTTGCAACAACTCTTCTGCATATTGTGTTTGCCAAGTTTGTGGCTCTAGCTGTGACTTTAGCGCGGCGAAGCGATTCTCCAGTTGTGCTAGCGCTTGTTGATAAGCCTGCATTTTTTGCAGGTGCTGTTGTTGTTGTTGCTCATAAGCCGCGACCTTCTGCGCATTTTCACCAAAATATTGCTGCCGCAGTTTATCCTGCCACTGTGCTTGCTCAATTTCCGGCAAATCACTAATTAATCGTAAAGCTTGTTGGTACGCTTGATCTGGCCCTAACAAGCCTTCGGCTTGAATCCCACTTTGCTGCTGCAACTCTGCAAGTTTAGCCAATCGCTGCTCAACCGATAAGCCTGCAGCTTCTAGTTGCTGAAACTCTTCAAGTTTAAATTGATGCTCGGCAAATTGATGTTCTTGGCCAAACAGAGTTTGAGTGTTATCGCCAAAGGATTGCTCACGCAGCGCCTTGATTTCGGCAAAGCGCTGCTGCGGAGAGAGCGCCGTGGAAAGGATTAGTTGGCCTAGTTGCTGTTGATACAGTTGATAAGCGGCCAATAACTCTTTTAATTCAGCCATTTCTGCCGAACTCAGCACGGTAGCGAGGCCAGCAAGTTGTTGTTCACATCGGGCAACGCTTTCGGCTTGGCACTGCCGCCAAAGTTGCTCTAACCAAGCTTGCAAGTTGCCTGGCATTTGCTGACGAAGTTGACGATATTCGTCGGCAAGTTTGCGAAGCTCTTCGCTGCGCCGATCGGCAGCAGAACGCATAGCTTCTGTTTCTGCTGTACGCAACTGGTTAGGTTTTTCCGGAGATTGCGCCGCTGCCACCGCCGCATTTGGTATTGAGTTGTCAGTTGTTGCTGATGGTTGCTGCTGTTCTGCTGGGGTTTGGTTGGCGGCGGCAGATAGCCACCACCAACCGAAACCGCAGATTAGCAATACGAATATGCCGATCTTGCGATTGTTCATGACGGTTACTCGCGAATTTCAGCCATGACCGGGAAATGGTCGGATAAATCCCACCGTTTCCACAAGGCATCGGCAGTGGTTCTTGGCACTCGCACATCATTTTTGCTGAACGTCGGTTGCCGATGGGCATTACTCACCACAACATAATCAAGATACTCGACCGTATCGTAACTCGCAGCGTAGCTGTTGACTCGTGGATCAAAGGTTGACGCCGTGTACCCAGTCGACATTGGCACCTTGGCATTGAGGTTTTGTTGCATAGCCGCGTAGTCATCCGGGAATTTCAGTTTATTGACGTTAAAATCGCCGCCATATAACACGGTATCGGTGCGCGCGAAGGCTTTTTGCTCAACAAATTGTCGCATTTGGCGAAATTGTGTTTGCCGTAATTGCCGCGCCGCATCGGTGTCAAAACTAGCGGTATGCGTTGCTAAAACTTGATACGCTTTGCCTTGTTTAATGATTTCAGCATAAACAAAACCTTTGTCGGCAAAACAATCGGTGCCAGTACATTCTGGATAAACGAATTGTTCGGTGCGACCAATCGGGTAACGACTAACGATCGCGACACCGCCGTTGTAGACATTCACACCCGAAAGCGGTTTGCGCAAAATAGTTGTTTGGTAAGGGTATTCACTGGCTAATGTTCGCAGCATGGCTGGTGCATCAGCTGAAAATGCTTCTTGCAGCATAATTGCATCATAACCACGTAAGTGTGCGGGTAACTCCTGCAAACGTGCTGAGATGTCGCTAGCGACCAATGGCAGTGCATAGATATTGTAGGTCAGCACTTTTAAAGCAGTAGCTGGTGCTAATACTTCGGTTTGGGTGTTATTGCTCACCGTGTAATAAAAATCGTCGTATCCGCCGGTGAAACTTGCGGCAAAACCAACAGTGGAGGGTTTTAATTGGTACTGGGTGCTGTGTCGATAAATCTGACGGTCGCTGCGCCAAGGCGCCTGAAAATCTGCGGCGCGCGCACTATGCTCGATGCTGCTGCCAATCCAGTTACCGACCATTTTTTGCATCGCCACCATGGTTGATCCATTGGCGGTGACTGCCGTTTCGAATTGATAAGTTTGATTACGTTTGACGCCTTCATTGCGGTTAAACGCCAACACTCTTTTGGTGGCGTAAGGCGCAATGGTGCTTGCCTCTTGTCGCCATTGGCTGCCCGGCGTCATTAAGGTACCGCTGCCAAAATGCCTAACATTGACTGTTACTTCATCGGCGGTTGAATTTGTAATATAGACATAACTATCGGCATTCGCTGCTGCCGAGACCAGCATTAACGCGGCACTCGCACTTACTACTTGCTTCATAACACCCTCTGCTTTTTG
>JAFLDV010000073.1 GCA_017302255.1 Gammaproteobacteria bacterium
GTGTTATTGCGGCAAACCAGTCATTTACTGATGTCTTTGGCAACATGGACGAATACTTAAACAAACCGCAAAAACACGATCTGGGGATTAGTTTAAGCCGTCGTCGTTTTTATGTGCGATTACTAGCCGGCATGACCGCCAATCAACATTGGCAGGGTGAAGAACTGGTGACAAGTCCAGATGGCACCGAGCGCCCTACCCTGATCAACGTTTCCGCGGTCGGCGAATCAGATGATGTTGAATTCTTTGTATTGGTATTTACCGACATTACCGCACAAAAAGAAGCGGAAGAAAATTTACGTTATTTGGCTAACTACGATGCATTAACGGGGTTACCAAATCGCAGCTTGTTAATGGACCGGATCCATCATGGCATCGACCAAGCCAAACGTGAGCAGCGTTCAATCGCCTTGTGTTTCATAGACTTGGATAAATTTAAACAGGTTAACGATAGCTTAGGTCATGACGTTGGTGATCTGTTGCTAAAGCAAGTCGCCAAACGACTGACCACCACTTTGCGCCTAACAGATACCGTGGCACGACTTGGCGGCGATGAATTTGTGGTGCTGCTGGAGAGCTACAAAGACGACAACAACGTCAGTCATGTCGCCCGTAAAATGCTCAAAGCAATCGGCGAACCGATGCAGTTAGGCAATCACACCGTCAGTGTTTCGCCCAGTATTGGCATTGCGCTTTACCCAGAAGATGCCGCAGATGCCCGCGAATTACTCAAACATGCTGACGTTGCCATGTATCACGCCAAAGACAGTGGTCGCAATAACTTTCAGTTCTTTATCGAGGAAATGAACCAGAAAGCACATATGCAACTTGCACGTGAAACACGTCTGCGCAGTGCATGGCAACGTGATGAGTTTATGAATTTCTATCAACCCATCTACGATAGCCGTAGCCAGCAAATGGTCGGCGTCGAAGTGCTGATGCGCTGGCAAGATGAAGACAACTTAGTGCCACCAGCAGACTTTATTCCATTAGCTGAGGACCTGCGTTTAATAGTCCCGATGACGCAAGCCCTGTTAATCCGAGCGCTCACAGATCTACAACAATGGCATCAAGCAGGCTTTGAGGTCTACGTTTCAGTTAACTTGTCACCGCGCCACTTAGAGCAAGAGCAGTTAGCCGTTGAAACCGCTGCCCTATTAAATAAATTTAAAATTCCAGCACACTGTTTACGTTTTGAAGTTACTGAGAGTGCCTTGATGCAAGACCACCAAAGCGCGATTGCTACCATGTTGGCATTAAGCGATCTAGGCGTACAGCTTGCCCTTGATGATTTCGGCACCGGCTATTCTTCATTGAAATATTTAAAAGAATTGCCAATTGACGCCATTAAAATTGACCGCAGTTTTGTTAAAGATATTGGTGTTGACCGTAATGACGAAACGATTATTGACGCGATGTTGAGCATGGCCAACAGCTTGGGGATGTACTGTATTGCTGAAGGTGTTGAAACTCAGCAACAACTTGAGTTTTTCACTGAGCGCCACTGTTATTTTATTCAAGGCTACTTACTTGGAAAGCCGATGACCGCAGCGAACCTTTTGGAAAAAATGCAGCTGGAGCGACCAACGGCCTAAAACTGCTGGTCTCAAACCCCATCGCAATCGGCTAAGTATGCTAAAATCATCGCCCTTTTGCCGTTGTAGTTATGAGCCTGTCGATGCCAGCAAAGAATAATTTACTCTGGGCAGCACTCTTGCTGTTGTTTGCTGAAGCATGTTTCGCCGGGATCGGTGCTCTGGTTAAATTAACCAGTAGCGACGCCAACCAAATTCAAGTTGTATTCTTTCGCAATTTCTTTGCGCTATTAGTGATGCTGCCATGGATTTGGTTGCAAGGTATCGCCATCCTAAAAACTAAGCGCTGGTATTTGCATTTAAGTCGCGCTACCACCGGCATAGTGTCGATGTACTGCTTTTTCTATGTCATCAGTCAGTTGCCACTTGCGCAAGCAATGCTGGTGCTTTTGCTTTCGCCATTTGTTGTTCCACTCATTGCCAAATTTTGGTTAAAAGAATCGCCGAGCCATCTTACGTTATTTGCCATATTCTTAGGATTTATTGGGGTCTTTATTGCGATCCCAGTGCATGGTGAGGCGGGAAGCCCTTTATTGTTAGCAATCGGCCTGCTATCGGCATGCTTGGTCGCGGTGACTAAAACGACCATTCGGTATATGTCTGATACCGAGCCCGCCGCTCGTATTGTTTTTTACTTTTCATTGCTGACCGCAATTCTTTCGTTTATTCCGGTCCCTTTTTATTGGCAACCACTTGCGACAACCAGCTGGTGGGCTTTTATTGCGATGGGATTTTGCGCAGCTGCCGGCCAGATGGCGATGACTAAGGCCTACGCGCTGGCACCAGCCTCCGACATCGGCATGTGGACTTATAGCAGTGTTATTTTCGCCGGCGCATTTGGCTACTTGTTTTGGCAAGAGCCAGTCAGTATGTCTTGGTTTTTGGGGGTATTACTGATTTTCTACGCTGGTTATGTCACTCATCGCCAACGTTTGCTTTAACTCGCTGCGTGGTTTGACGGAGCTCTGCATAAAAAAGCCTAAGTCCACTATCGGCTTAGGCTTCTCTATTAGCTTGGGCTTGCAGTTAAATTCGATACAAGCATTAAAACACTAAGTTGTAAGCCATACTGAAAGTGTCGGCATCGCCATAATTTTGTTTAAACCAGCTGCCGCTAAAATCCTGCCAATGTTCAATTTGGATTTTGAAATCGGAGGATGCGGTCACATCGAATTTCACCACAATGGATGTATTACGATGTTTTTCCCGATCATCATCTGTTAGTTCGTTTGGATTGACCAGATAGATTTTTTGCTGATACATCCCATGGGTT
>JAFLDV010000074.1 GCA_017302255.1 Gammaproteobacteria bacterium
ATTCCCACAGGCCATATTGGTTCTCAAACACGTTGACGAAGGTAAATTAAGTCTCGACCAGCAAGTATCAATCAACCGCCGACAACTGATGTTAAAAACCTGGAGCCCGATGCTCAAGGACCACACTGAAGAGCAATTTTCCCTAACGATCAAAGAGCTACTACGATACTCAGTATCTTTAAGTGATAACAACGCCTGCGACATTTTGTTTAATTTAATTGGCGGCCCTGCTGCGCTGCAGCAATATCTAGTCGACCAAGGAATCCAAAATGTCCAAATTCGCATCAACGAATTTGGCTTGAATCAGAAATTCAGCGCCCAATATGAAAACTGGATCAAGCCGGCAGCGGCACTTGAGCTGTTGGAGAAGTTCTATGCCGCGGAATTATTGTCGTCTCATAGCCAACAACTGTTGTGGGATCTGATGTTAGAAACACCAACAGGCCAAAAACGGCTGAAAGCAGGCATCGGCACTGACGCCCTACTCATCCATAAAACAGGCACATCAGGTCAAGATACCGACGGTTTACTGGCTGGCATCAACGACATCGGCATAGTGCAACTGCCGGACGGTCGCGCCTACGCCATTGCCGTATTTGTCAAAGACAGCTACGAAAGCTTTGAAGATACCGAAAAATTAATTGCTGAGATAAGTGCTAAGGTTTATCAGGCGTTACGGTAACCACGGTCTACAGCGCTGCCTAGCGCCCAATTTGTTTGCTTAAAACTAGAAATAAAAAGCGCAAGCCAACGTCGCAACTTACAGTTGCAGTTGATATGGCTTATAGTCGGTTATTCTTTACCCAGATCAACAAGCTAGGTTAGTGGCATGCAGCAAGTTTTCCGCAGAAAA
Source organism: Gammaproteobacteria bacterium (assembly GCA_017302255.1). GTDB lineage: Bacteria > Pseudomonadota > Gammaproteobacteria > Enterobacterales > Alteromonadaceae > Pararheinheimera. The sequence continues at coordinate 854 of JAFLDV010000074.1, forward strand.
ATTCCTTTTTACATTCATATTTCCTATTTGTTTGTGGCATTTTTACTCGGCTTCGCCTTGATCAACGGCTGGAATCAATTCCAAAGCATGAATAAGCTGCTCAAGCAGCAAGCGAACCAACAGTTTCGTTTGGCCGAGCAAGCCACTACTGCGGAAATATCGGCGATTTACCAAAGTGGCGCGCAACAAACCACACTACTGGCGCAACATGCACTGACTAGCACGACCAACCTAGCGCAACGCCTAGAAAGCCTTGGTTTTTTAACCACTACTTTGAACTACAATCCAGCAATTGTGACGCAATACCTAAGTTATCAAAATGGTGATTACTTTGGCGTGCGCAAATATTCCGGCAGTCCTTTGGTACAGCAACGTCTGGCGCCACCAACAGGCACAGTCTGGATTGTTGAAAGCCTGAGCACGCCAGCGGAGCAAAATGGCCAAAAACTCGCAGAAGTAATCTTTTTCAACGACCAGTTACAGCAACTTGAGCGCCGCCCGCACCCTTCTCTTGATTTGCACCCAACGGCGGTGGCGCTTGCCGCCGCCCAACTGCAAGTCACGGCACCTTACCAGTTTGCGACCAGCGGCTTGGCGGGCCTGAGCGTTGTTAAACTCAGCAACAATCAGTTAGCTACTGTTGGCAGCGACATGCGCTTAGAGCGCATCAACGATTTTCTGCTGCGCCACAAAATCACCACGGATACTCGCCTCGTGCTCCTCAACCAACAAAAGCAAGTACTGGCAAGTCATCGCGGCACGCCGGAATTGGTGGCGATGGACAACGGCAACAGTGTTTTGCCGACTTTAACTGATTTTGATGCACCAGTACTGAAGGCATTTCTCGCGTTGCCGCAGGCCACCAGTGCCGACACCGCCAGTTTCGAGCTGGCCGATGGCGAAACTTGGGAAGGTTTAGCTGTCGATATTCAGGTACCTTCAATGCCTCCGCTCAAACTGTTGATGGCAACCCCACATCGCGAGTTAATGGCGACAGCGATTACCGAGCGCAATCATAGTTTTCAGATGTCACTGCTGATCGTCGCACTTGGGCTTTTTGCTGCGATTTGGTTGGCGCGCAAAGCATCAAACCCGATCAATGCTTTGACTGCAGAAATCCATAAACTAGAGCAATTCCAATTTGATGAAGCGGTGAAAGTGGACACCAACATCAGCGAAATTGCCAGACTCGCCGCCAATTTGGGCTCAATGAAAACCACCATCCATCGTTTTATGGAACTGTCACAAGCGCTTGCCGCTGAAACCAATTTTGGCAGGTTACTCGCCAGAATCTTGGATGAGCTTGGCAGCGTGGTCCAAGCGGATGGCGGAGTCATCTTTGTCACCCATAGCGATGGCGCGCAGTTAGCAAGTGAGCAATATTTTTGGCAAGGACAAGCGCAAGCATCGTCGCCGCTTCGTTTAGACATCGCTGGTGACCATGCAGTGGCCAAAGCACTGCAACAAGGGTTGGTATTAAGCAGTATCAGCCCTGCGGAATTGCAAACTGCTTTTCCGTGGCTACCGACGGTCAGCAAAGCATATACACAACTAACATTACCGCTATGCAACCGCGAAGGCATGCTGATTGGCGCGCTCGCGCTGCTGGTCGACAATTCACGCACCCCAAGCGCAGATCTATTAGCATTTGTGAAAACAATCGCCGCGACTGCCGCAGTCGCCGTGGATACCCAACGTTTAATCAAAGAGCAAAAGGTACTGCTGGAAGCCTTTATCCAACTGATCGCTGGCGCTATTGATGCCAAAAGCCCATACACTGGTGGTCATTGCCAACGCGTGCCGGAACTTACCAAAATGCTGGCGCACGCCGCAGAGCAGCAAGACTCCGGGCCTTTTGCCGATTTTTCGTTAAATGAAGATCAATGGGAAGCGCTGCATATCGCCGCTTGGCTGCATGATTGCGGCAAAATTAC
>JAFLDV010000075.1 GCA_017302255.1 Gammaproteobacteria bacterium
CCTGTAGGGTTTGGTATGAATGAACAATTTGCTGATAAGTTAAATGAACTTCGTTTGGCTTATTTGCAGCGATTACCGCAGCAAGTTAATGCGGTGATTGAAGATTACAATTTACTCGGTGTACATTGGGACCCACGTCTTGTTGCCGCTTTATTGTTAAAACTCCATACCTTAAAAGGTTCAAGCGGTACTTTTGGCTTCAAAAGCTTTTGTAATGCTGTCTCCGAATTTGAAGTTAAATTAAAGGCATTTCACATTAGCGAGCCGCAAGCTTCGACCAATGATAGTCCGATTGCACAATTCCGCCCGCAGCTGCAAGCGGTGATGCATGCCATGCAACAAGCTCAGCAAGATTGGACTACCAATCAAACTGCTGTGGTTTCACAACCAACTGTGCCAGCGTCTGTAACTGTTAGTGCTACAGTTGCTGCAGCTAAAGTTACAACCTCCAGTAAACGTGCCGCGAATAACCCGGTGTTATTTCTAGTCGATAATGACATTACGCAGGGTGAAATTCTTCGAGCAAACCTTACTGAGTTCGGTTTTTTTGTGCATTACTTCAGTGATTTAGCTTCTTTGGCTGAAGGCCTGGAATTTCAACAACCTGACATCTGTTTAATCGATCTGCATTTACCCAATTGTTCTGAAGACGAGATATTTTCTCGTGTAGTTGCGTTTACTCAGCATCAAATCCCAGTGATTGTTTTATCTGCTTCCGGACAATTTCAACAACGGATCAAAGCGGTACGAGCCAAAGCGCAGGCATATTTCACTAAACCGGTTAAAATGAACGAACTAGTGGCAAAGCTTCGGCATTTATTAGATTTTGAGCCACGTAAACCGTTTAAAGTGTTAATGATTGACGATCAAGAATCCATTTTAAATTATCATCAGCATTTGTTTAGCGCCCACGGCATCGAATGTCGGACTACTCAGCATCCAGAATTAATGTTAGAAGTGCTTCGAGACTTCGAACCTGATTTGTTTATCCTTGATTATCACTTGCCGCACTTCAATGGCGCTGAATTAGCTTCAATGTTGCGACAAATTCCGTCTTATGAAGCGACACCTATTGTGTTTTTGACCGGTGAAACTGCCGATAGTTTGAAATCAGATCTAGTCGAAATTGGCTCTGACGATGTAATAGGTAAGGACTTGGGTGCAGATAAGTTTGTATCGCAAATAACCAGTCGAATCAAACGTGGCAAAAAACTGCGGATGTTAATGCAGCAAGATAGCCTTACTCAGCTTTTGAATCATGGTTATATTCAAAGTCTTGCCCGTCAGATGTTCTCACACGCTAAGCGTGTTAAGACGCCATGTAGTTTTGTTATGATCGATTTGGACCATTTTAAAATGGTGAATGACCGATTTGGACATGGCTGTGGTGATCGGGTTATTGTCGCTTTGACGCAAATGCTGCAACAACGGCTACGTCAGAGCGATGGCATTGGTCGCTATGGCGGCGAAGAGTTTTTAGTATTGATGCCTGATACTGACTTGCAAACAGCCCATAGCCTGATAAGCAAGTTGCTTCATCAATTCTCGCAATTGAAGTTCTTTGAACGAAACATTGAATTTCATGCCAGTTTTAGCGCCGGTATAAGCTGTGCAAGTGATTGGAACTCGGTTCAAGTGTGTTTAGAGCGTGCGGATCAAGCGTTATATCAAGCGAAAAAGGCTGGACGTAATCGAGTTGAAGTCGCTTCTCTAGCGGTCGCTGATAATCAGCCAAGCTAAGCTACTCGCATTTTGCCCTAACTTGCCGATGGAAAGCCTTTGCTGCAGTTGAAATCGAGCAAAGGCTATTGCTAAGAATATTGCTGAGTGAATACTATCGACAATTATGTCCGATAATTTTTGCCGATCTGTTTGAATACTTGGATAAGCGCTTCGCCAAACTGATCAAGCGGCAGAACTTGATGCACTACCCCTGTTTTTATGGCTTCTTTGGGCATACCAAAAATTACCGAAGTATTTTCATCCTGTGCCAAACAATAGCCGCCCTGACCCGCTATGGCTTGAATGCCAATAGCGCCATCGCGTCCCATTCCGGTTAAGATCACGGCAACCGAGTTGGGCCCCGCGACTTCAGCGACTGAACCAAACATCACATCAACCGATGGCTTGTGGCCACTAACACGTGGTCTATCATCTAAAACAATCCGATAGTCTGCACCACTGCGTTTTATCGTTAAATGTTTATCACCAGGCGCTAAATAGGCGTGACCTGGCAGAATACGTTCGTTATCAACCGCTTCAGTAACACTCATGCTGCACAGTCTATCTAAGCGGGCAGCAAAAGTGCGAGTAAAACCAGCTGGCATATGTTGGGTTATCAGTATTGCTGGGAAATCAGCGGGCAATTGAAGTAGTAAATCTTTAATAGCTTCAGTACCACCGGTTGAAGCGCCGATGGCGAGGATTTTTTCGACCCCGCTTTCTTTGCCTACCGCGAAGACGCCGACGTCGCCTGGCGCGCCCAGCTCATGGGCTGGCGCTGCCTCTATGTGCCGGCGGCCGTGGGCCATCACGTACGCCAGCTCCGCCCCGGCAGCCGCCGCGGAAACGCCCGCACGCTCAACATGCACTCGGTGAAAAACCGCTTTCTCATGCGCGTGAAGAACCTCACGTGGCCCGTCTGGCGGCTCTGCTGGATGCCTGCACTCGCCCGCGACCTGACCGTGGTGGGCGGATGCCTGCTCACCGAACCTTCTTCGCTGCCGGCCTTCTGGCACATGGTGCGGGCGCTGCCC
>JAFLDV010000076.1 GCA_017302255.1 Gammaproteobacteria bacterium
TGCCAGACCTAAATATTGTTCATTAGTCGGATAAGTGTATCCCATGCCACAACAAAAAGAACATGGTTGCGATGTATTAATTATCGGCAGTGGTGCTGCGGGTTTGTCTTTGGCACTGCAATTAGCCGACACTCAAAATGTCATAGTGCTGAGTAAAGGCCCGTTGCGTGAAGGTTCAACCCTTTATGCCCAAGGTGGGATTGCCGCCGTTTTTGACGAAAACGACAGCATCGCCTCGCATGTGAATGACACTTTGATCGCGGGTGCTGGACTTTGTGAAGATGCGGCGGTGCAATTTACTGCCGAAAACGCTAAAACCACGATGGAATGGTTAATTGACCAAGGTGTCCCCTTTGATCAGTACCGTGATGATGATGGGGTTCTCAAATATCACTTAACTCGCGAAGGTGGCCATAGCCATCGCCGAATTCTCCATGCCGCAGATGCTACCGGTCGAGCAGTACAAATCACTTTAGTAGACCGAGTAAAGCAGCATCCAAACATTCGGTTACTGGAAAATTATAATGCGGTAGATTTAATCACTGCCGAAAAATTGGGCCTAACCGGTCAACACTGTTATGGCGCTTACGTCTGGAACCGGCAATCCGAGCAAGTTGAAGTCATTTCTGCCCGTTTTGTTGCATTGGCAACCGGTGGAGCAAGTAAAGTGTTTCTTTATACCAGCAACCCTGATGTGGCCTCAGGCGATGGCATTGCCATGGCGTGGCGGGCAGGTTGTCGAGTTGCTAACATGGAATTTAACCAATTCCATCCTACCAGTCTTTATCACCCTGAAGCTCGTAACTATCTGATTACTGAAGCTATGCGCGGTGAAGGAGCCTACTTAAAACGCCCGGATGGCAGTCGTTTTATGCCGGATTTTGATGAAAGAGCCGAGCTTGCTCCCCGTGACATTGTCGCTCGGGCTATCGATTTCGAAATGAAGCGTTTGGGCGTGCCATGTGTCTATTTAGATATCAGTCACAAACCTAAAGACTTTATTATCGAACACTTCCCAACCATTTACGCCAAATGCTTAAGTGTCGGTATTGATATTACTAAGTCACCAATCCCAGTAGTGCCTGCCGCGCATTACACCTGTGGCGGCGTCATGACTAATTTAAATGGCCAAACTGATATCGCTAATTTATACGCTATTGGTGAGGTTGCTTACACTGGATTACATGGTGCCAATCGTATGGCAAGTAATTCGCTACTGGAATGTGTGGTGTTTGCGCAAAGTGCCGCAAAGCATATTTTGGCCAACCTGGAACAGGTCAAAGCCCCGCAATCATTGCCAGCTTGGGATGAAAGTAGAGTCAGTAATTCTGATGAAGAAGTGGTAATCACGCACAATTGGCACGAATTACGGCTGTTTATGTGGGATTTTGTCGGCATCGTTCGCACGACGAAACGACTGGAACGCGCACTGCATCGGGTCGAGTTGTTCCAACGGGAGATCCAAGAGTATTACCGTCATTTCCGCGTCAGTAACAACTTGCTGGAACTGCGAAATCTAACCATGGTGGCCGAACTCATTATTCGCTGCGCCATGGCGCGCAAAGAAAGTCGCGGCTTACACTACACATTGGATTATCCAAAACAACTGCCCTCAAGTCAGCCAACCATTTTGGCACCTGAAGAACCGCGCTAATCAGTAAAAAGGCGCGCAAAACTTACTTTTGCGCGCCTTAAAATTTTTGGACTGTCGCTGCACTTATTGCCAGCGAATTACTGCGGTTTCTGGCGATAGCGGTAAATCAATACCACCACATATACTTGTAAGGCTGCAGTGGCAAGTTGGCCTAAGATCGATTGCAGTTCCGTGTATTTTTCCGCGTAGATATACAAAGAAATATTGCCAACGGCAAACGCTAACCACGTTAACGGGGGCACACCGTCGGAAGTTTTAGTTTTTAATAGATGCCACAACTGCATTAAGGTTGCCACTGGGAAAATAATGGCTGGGATATAGCCAATCAGTTCAATCAAGCTCATGTTGATTCTCGGGTTGAAAATGGCCGGTTAACTTAAGGAAAATTTATTGCTGAGTCAAGTCAGCATTCTCGTCAAGACAGCAGAGCAATTCGACTTGGCGCTAAACGCAGACTAGTTCGCATGTCGCCAACGCACATGTTGACAATGACGGCCCAATAAACGGAAGTTCTCTGCAGAAAGCTGGTCTCGAAATAACCAGCGTTGATATCGCTGGCCATCAGCTGCTTGCCAACAAAGCCAAACGCCAAAACGGCAAATCACCGAACCAGCCACTAAATGGCCTGCAGGCCACTCATCGGCATGCCAACGTAACTCACCATGCATGCTCAGCGTTAAAAAGCGTGGAATAGGCAGTTGCGCCCATTGTGCTATGCCATAAAAACTAAGCGATAGCAGTAAAAATGCGGGAAATAGCCATGGGCTTGTCGCCGGCCAACTCAGCACGGATAAGCCCAGTAAACCGCAAAGACCTAACGCCAGTAATCGTTGTTGATGACTGGATTGAAGTCCTAGGGTTGACCAGGCTTGCCACATTAGACTTTTACTCGTTTTAAAATGAGTTCAACCATCGCTTGCAGTTCAGCATCCTTGGAACGGGCATGGCCCATAAACCAAGAAAATAAATCAGGATCGTCTGCAGCTAACAGCCTTTCGAAAATATGTTTTTGTTCAAGGGTTAAGGCATCGTAGCCTTCTT
>JAFLDV010000077.1 GCA_017302255.1 Gammaproteobacteria bacterium
TCGTAATTCCTTAAGCTTTCATTGAGGGTGGCGATTTGCAGTTTTAGAAAGATCTGGCGGCTTCTATTGCGCATCGTGTCAGAATCACTGACCGCATCAAGTGCTTGGTGTAATGCTGACATCGAATCTTTATAGTTGCCTTGCCAATTTAAAAAGCGCCCAACTGTATTAAAGGCATAATAACGCACCCGGTATTGGTCGGCTCTCGCGGCAAATTGCAACACCAAAGGCACCAACTCAGTTGCTTTGCTATTTTCATCATTTGCCCAATGCTGGCTTAGTTGCTCAGCATAGAGCTCCGCGTAGATATCTGGGTGCTGCAACTCATCGGCGATATCATTGACTTTGTTTAGATAAATGTCTGCTTTCGCTTGTTGTTTTTGCGCGCTGTAGACGGATGAAAGATATATATATAAGCGGCTGCGGCTGAATAATGATGTTTGCGGCTGTAGCGTTGTCTCTAAGTTGAGCAGGTAACGTTCAGCGCCAGGCAGGTCATTTTCTGACAGCGTGAGAAATTGGTCGAGTTTAGCTTCAAGTTCCGCATCAGTATCCACGGCCATCACTTGAAAATTTAGCAGTAACAGCAAGCTATAAAATAGATGCCACCAAGACAACCGACGAGGTGTTGCCGCAACTAAGGCAAAGGCCATCTACCGCTCCTGTGGCGCACTGTGAGAAGTGCAGTTGATTAATTCAGTTAAACCTTTGATAAAACTAACCCAAAGTTCGCTTTGTTTCAAAACAATCCGACAAAAAAGCCGTAGGAACTGCAAAGAAACTGTGACATTTACATCTCGCTAATTATATATTGATGATTCATTCGCAGTTTGAAAAGTAATCAACGCTGGATCTGATGGACTATCGTCTGCAGCAAATTGATTTTATTGTCGAATATTAACTTGCTCACGCTAGCTCTGGTAAGATGATAAACAGTTACCCATTTGGATTTTTGCCATGCAGGCTGTAAAGCATTTAATTCGTCAGATGTTGACGTTGTTGCTTGTGACCCTGACCTTGACACTTCTTGTCGCTTGGTTGTTACTCGATCGTCTGCCTTTGCTGACGGCGGAGCCTGAGCTCAATGCCAATGCGGTGAAGCATAGCCAACAGCTTATCAATAATTTACATCAATCCATTCAATCCTCCTCAGGGCAGCCGCTAGTGTTTGCGGCCAACTTAGAAGAATTAAATAGTGCCTTTGTGTTGGCCAGTCGGACGCTTCCTGGTTTCCATGGCCAGGCTTTAATCGGCGATACAGGGCTTAGTGTCTTGCTGACTATGCCAGTAAGCGGTTTTTGGGGCGATGCTTATTTAAACACCCAAATTGTTGTTGTGCCATCTGAAGGGCCATTAACGATTCGGCAGGTTCGTATTGGCAGTTTGAATTTACCCGGCAAGATGGCGCTGACTATTGTTGAACGTGTTGCAGATCAAGTTTGGGGGGCTGGCGCGGGGGCGGCACTTTTAGCCAATGTCCGTTCGGTAACTCTGCAGCCTAATGCGGTGACTGTTGAAATTCAAAGGCCTGAAGGCTTTAGCTTAGGGCAGCTGAAGCAGTCTGGTTTATCCATGTATAAGGCGTTATTTAGCTCGCCTGAGCAACGTGCGGATATCGAATTCTATTATCAAGTCGCACTGAATTACAGCCAAGCAAACCCGGATGCAAGTTTAGTCGCATACTTACAGCTGTTATTTCGGCAAGCGCATACTCGTACTGCTATTTATCCGGAAGACCCAGAGCGTGTAGTGAGAGAAAACCAAGCGGTGATCTTGGCACTTGCGCAGTTGCTTGGTGGTAAAAATTTACAGATGTTAGTCAATGAAGTGAAGCGAGACGAAGGAATAAAGCCACCGAAAGTGACATTAGCGAGACGGGCAGATCTACAGCAACATTTTATCTATTCGGCTTCAATTCATTTGTTGGGTAGCCAGAAAATTAGCGCGACAGTTGGCGAAGCAAAAGAACTGCTGGATTCTACCGGCGGCGGCAGTGGTTTTAGTTTTGTCGATTTACTAGCGGACCGCGCGGGGATCCGCTTCGCTAAAATCGCGACCGGTGATATTGCTTCAGCGCAGGCGGTGCAGCAGTTTTTTATGGCCCAAGACCGGATTGAATCGGAGGTTTTTCCAAGCAAGGCGCGTTTACCAGAGGGGATCCCTCAGGCGTTATTTGAGGAAAAATTCAAGTCGGTAAATTCCGCTGATTATCAGCAAATGGTCAACGAAATTGACCGACGTTTAAATGCATTGCCTTTGTATCAAATTGCACGTTAGTGCGATGCCAACTTAGCGAATTAAGCTATTGAGCGCATCGAGCGCACCTGCCCACTCCGCGTCTTGTTCATACGCGTCACGCAAAAAGCTGGCTTGTGCTTCAGTCCAAAATTGCGCTTGGTATAAATTCTGACCATTCTGTAAGCGGTAATGCCTAGCGAACCTTTCAATGCTGGCGTCATCACTTGGTAAGCCCAGTTGCTCAAATAGGGTATAAAGGTTGTGTTTGCTAGTGTCCATGTGCAGCTCCTCGCCTATATAGTCAGTTCCAAAGATGGAATTTTCAGTATAGGCAAGCAAGTTGCGAAAAATAGGACAAGACTGCTAGTTTTTTAGACTAATTTTTAATAGAAGATGCTGGATGACGCCATTTTCGGCGTAACACAGTGACTAATAACACCATACC
>JAFLDV010000008.1 GCA_017302255.1 Gammaproteobacteria bacterium
TTGGCGAAGTTGCTGGACAATCTGCTGACATTTGTGGATTTGTTGCTGCAAATCCGCCAATAACTCGGGTTCACGCCCACCGTCAGCCAACTCTTCACTAAGCATACCGAGCGTTTGCAGTGGTGTCGCTAAATCATGAGCTGCGTTAGCCGCGTATGTAGCTACAGCTAACATTTGTTCTTGCCGACCTTGCTGTTGCTGCAGCACCATCAATTGCATGGATTTATGCCGAACTAATTGCGCTTGTGCACTGATAAACCAAGCAATTAACAGCGCTGACAAACCAAATGCCCAGCCCATTTGCCACATATGCTGATTAAAGGGTTCGGTTTGTAAGTGCACATGCATAGGTTCGACACTTTGACCGGCGCCTGTTTGGAGCAATAAGGTATAAACGGCGATTGCGATGAGTGCAGTTAAATACGCGGCTTGGGCTGGGAGTAACACTGCCGACATTGCGACTGGTAATAACAGCAATGCAATCAATCCGTTACTGGCGCCACCGGCTAATGCCAATAATATCGATAATATGGTCACATCAAATAAAATGGTGACGCCGAACAAACGCAGGCTATAAGGAGCTAGTTGTGGCAGGCTAGGCCAGACCAAATTCGAACAACAGTGCAGTGCTAATAATGCCGACAATAACGGCCAATCAGCTACTGGATATCCGAGCAAATAGCCAACTATTGCTGCACTGAACTCAGCGCTTAATAAGCCCCAACGGAATTTCTGTAGTTGCAACATCTGTAGCGTCGGTGAAAGTTCCGGTGCCAGTGTCATTCGAGAAGTCATGCAAGATATCCGAAAAAAGACGGGAGCCAATGCTCCCGCTGCAAAAAAACTTACGGATAGAGACTAACGTGGTTTGATGTTCGTGTCATGGTGTTTGCGCTGAATTTGTTAGACGCAAGCTAAGATGATTGTCCATCCCCGGACCAGTCGCTCTGCACATAATATATCCAGTTATCGGTGATGTTTCGATGTGGCATATTGTCGCAGCCCGCGCAATGCAAGCTTCTTTGGCATTCAATATGTTGCAATGACACTGCAAGTTTTTGCCGATGCGGCAATAAAATCAGCTGCTTGGTATTCCTACTATCGACTCACCTGCAATAAATCATTGATGAATTCACCTACAAGCGGCCCAACGTTAAATCGCTAAAAGTGATGTTGCTTAAGGTTTTAGTCCCATCGATGTAAAGCGTGCTCGCAGCTGCGCTGAAGATTTCGCAGCAAGTGGCAAATTGTTGACGGAGCTTGGTTCCATTATTGGCACATATGTTGCTGAGTAACTAACGCGAAACGAGCTAATTAAACTGGGTTCAAATCGCCTACATAAAACATAACTAAAAAATTAAACTTTATAAATTAGGGATTTACACGTTATGCAAATCAATGCACAATCGGCCATCAAGTCGCCGTGGCTTGAAATAGCCAAAGAAAATTATCCATTAGGCGTCACTGTTAACAGTGCAAAATCCGTCAGTCAAACTGATTCAGTAACTTTGTCTGCCGCTGGTTTGGCTTTAGCAAGTGGTAAAACTGCTGAATCTGAAATTACTGCCTATGGAAGTTGGCCGGTCTGGCCTAGAGTTTCGGGCGATGGTCCCGCAGAAAAATAAATCATTGGAAAATTGTGATAAAAAAATATCCGTTACTTATTAGAGTTGCCGTAGCAATGGCTTTTGTGGGTGCATTGCTCGCTACGTATCTCTTTTACAAAGATGACTGGCGGTTATTTCTAGTTTCGGTTTTCTCTTTGGCGGTTATTGCGTTGGTCGACCATAGTGATCGACGCCTATATCCTATTTTAGTGATTTTTCTATGTATAAGAGCTACCGAACTATTGTTCAGCTTTCTGTTAGTCTTCATGCTCGGATTACCATTCTTGCTATTAACAGGTCTCATTGATTGTCTGTGTGCGTTTTTGTTAGTTCATTATTATAAAGACGACTTTTTAGTTCGCTGGTGCAAAGTTAAAACTTCAATTCCACTTTTACCGCAATTGCATTGGATTGCGTTGCTTCTAGGCGTTTCCAGTTTTTATCGAGTTGCTGCTGCTGGTGAGTTGGCAATGCACGAGATAAATAGAGACTTTTTCGGTGAGAATATCCCATTTTTCTTTGCAACCGGGCCTATAGCCATGATTGTGATTAGGATAACAATAGACACCCTGCTTTGGTCTATGTTGCTTTTTCCAAGAAAACTCTCACAATTTGGTCATCAGCGACCGAGAAACTTAGCTAGCTAAGTTGTTCTAATTTCATTCCTTTTACATAACGCTTTTCTTTTCGCTATTGATAGTCTGTGAGGTACGTCGTGTCCCATCGCGCTTATTTATTTTCGTTGAGGATCGCCCACGCACTGCGTGAAGTCGCCGCAGAAGGTTATGGCAAAGCCGAGTTAAGTAAGGATTTATTGGCGGGTGTTTCCGTTGGCATTATCGCCATCCCTCTAGCTATGGCACTGGCGATTGCCAGTGGTGTTCCGCCGCAATATGGCCTGTACACTGCCATTATTGCCGGTTTTTTGATCCCACTTTGTGGTGGCAGCCGCTACAGCATTTCCGGGCCAACCGCAGCTTTTGTGGTGATTCTATACCCAGTCGCCCAGAAATACGGGCTAAGTGGCTTGTTAATCGCCACGATGTTATCGGGTCTGCTGCTCGTGATGATGGCAATGATGCGCTTAGGACGGCTTATTCAATACATTCCAGAAGCCGTCACTTTAGGCTTTACCGCCGGCATTGCCGTGGTAATTGCAACCTTGCAATTAAAAGACTTTTTTGGCCTACAAATTGTCGAGATGCCTGAGCATTATATCGAGAAACTGCATACTTTACTGCTCGCCGCAGATTCTGGCCATTGGCCCAGTATTTTGGTTGCAAGCACAACACTTTGGTTAATGTGGTTTTGGCCGAAACTGCAAACACCAATCCCAGCGCATCTACCCGCAGTGCTACTAGGAACTTTAGTGGCAGTGATCTTGGCTTGGTTTGATTTGCCAGTGGAGACTATCGGCAGTCGCTTTCACTATGTTTCAGCGGACGGCGTGCAAGTCGCCGGTATTCCCGACATGCTGCCAGCCTTTTTATTACCGTGGCAGCTGCCCGGTGCCGATGGTGCCCCTTTGGTACTAAGTTCGCAACTGGTTAAAGATTTGCTCGCTGCGGCATTCGCGATGGCAATGTTAGGTGCGATAGAGTCGCTGTTATGTGCGGTAGTGCTTGATGGCATGACTGGCCGTCGGCATAGCGCCAATAGTGAACTGTTAGGTCAGGGGATTGGCAATATTGTGGCGCCATTTTTTGGTGGTATTACCGCAACTGCTGCTATTGCTCGTTCCGCTGCCAATGTCCGTGCAGGCGCGGTTTCGCCAGTGTCGGCAATGGTGCATGCCTTAGTGGTGTTGCTAGCATTATTTGTGCTGGCGCCTTGGCTTAGCTACTTGCCGATGCCGGCGATGGCGGCATTGTTATTAGTGGTCGCCTGGAATATGAGTGAGGCGCCAAAAGCATTGCACTTAATCAACACTGCGCCACGTAGTGATATTTGGGTATTTTTAGTGTGTTTTTCATTCACTGTGTTATTCGATATGGTGGTTGCGATAACCAGCGGCATCATTATCGCGGCGCTGCTGTTTGTCAAAGAAGTCGCAGAAATGACTAAAATTACTGACGTCAGTGAAAACAGTAAGTTAGTTCCTGAGAAACTGGCTGATGGGCATAAGGTGTTTCGTATTTCCGGTCCATTGTTTTTCGCAGCTGCCGATCGCGTATTTGCCGAACTAGCCTTGTTATGTCAATCCCAGCAACAAGTTGTGCTGCTGATGGATGGCGTCTCCTTGTTAGACGCTGGCGGACTGGCGGCGATGCATAAATTTCTAAATCAATGCGAAGCAAAACAATGTCATGTGTTAATGGTTGATTTGCAATTCCAACCACTTCGCACCTTAGCAAAAGCTAAAGTACGCCCCATTGAGGGGATCTTGTCATTTTATCCAACGCTTGCCGATGCGTTAAGGTTAATGCCAAAAAGACACGGACAATGGGAAGAGGGTGAGCAAGACTTTTTGCATGATTCCGGTCTGTAAGCTAGGAACGCCCGGCTAGTGCGCCGGGCCCGCAATTAAACACCGAATATATTTAATATATATTCAGAGAAAACTGCTTTAAAATCCGCTACCTTTGCATGATTACCAAGGCTTGCAGCCAGTAATTCCTGAATTTTTCGCTGGTGGATAATATAAAAATTCACAAAAACAGCATAATAATTCTTGAATCTGCATGAGTAAGCCATTACACTGGCCGAGTTTTGCAGGCTTGGCCTCGTATTATTTGTTTTTTGGGAGACTGACCTTCGATGTCATCACAAGTTACTGCGACTGAATTTCAACAATCCCCAGCCATCCGCAGTGCGGTATTAGGTGCTGCGGGTTATAGCGGTGTCGAGCTTTGTGCGCTTATCGCGCGCAACCCTTATTTTGAACTCTGTTACGCCTATGCCTCTGCAGGGCGTCAACCAGAGCCTTTGTCTGCGCTTTACCCGCGGTTTAGCCAGCAATTGGACATCATGGTACAGCCGTGGACCGATGCTGAAATTGATGCTATCGCTGGTAAAGTCGATGTGGCTTTCTTAGCGCTGCCGCATGAAGCAAGTGAAGAAGTTGCGCCGAAATTGATGGCTGCTGGAATTGTTGTTGTGGATTTATCCGGCGCCTTTCGCTTAAAAAATCCGGCGCTTTATCCACAATATTATGGTTATGCCCATCAACAGCCAGCGCTGCTAGAAACAGCCGTGTATTCATTGATGGAATGGTTAGATAAGCCATTGCCACAACTCATTTCGGTACCGGGCTGTTATCCAACGGCCTGCTCATTGGCTCTGCTGCCTTTATTAAACGCGGGTTTAGTCGCTGATGACTGCATTCCAGTGATTAATGCGACGAGTGGTGTGTCTGGTGCTGGCCGTAAAGCCGCGTTAAACACTTCATTTTGCGAAGTCGGCTTGAATGCTTATGGCTTTTTCAAACATCGCCATCGCCCTGAAATTGAACAGAATCTTGGCCGCAAAGTCGTATTCACCCCGCATTTGGGGAACTTTAAACGTGGCATTTTGGCAACAAGCGTTGTGACGCTAAAAGCTGGCGTCAGCAGCGAACAAGTGACAGCTGCATTTAATGATGCTTATGCCAACAAACCATTGGTTCGTTTATTAGGCCGTTCACCTAATGTTGCTGATGTCGAAGGCTTGCCTTACTGCGACATTTTCTGGCAGCAAGATGGTGAGCAAGTGGTTGTTGTCTCTGCCATCGATAACTTATTAAAAGGTGCTGCAGCACAAGCCATGCAAGCGGCTAATGTGAAGTTTGCGAAACCAGAAACGGCCGGTCTGTTTCAAGGAGCTAATCATGGTTAAGCCTCCTTTAGTGCTAAAAATGGGCGGTCGTTTGTTGCAAGACCAAAATGCCCTGGATGCGTTGTTAAAAGTCGTTGCGACTCTGCAAACTGAGTATGCCTTGGTGTTAGTGCACGGTGGTGGTGATCAAGTTGATGCTTGGCTGCAAACCTTTGGTTTTAGCACGCAAAAAATTGATGGCCAACGGGTGTCGCCAAAAGAGCAAATGCCGGTAATTACAGGTGCTTTAGCTGGGGCTGTAAACGGCTTAATGGTCGCGCGAGCACAAGTCCAAGGGCTGAATGCAGTGGGGCTGACTTTAGCGGCTGGTCGCAGTTTGAAGTTCAGCATCAATGAAAAACTTGGCGCAGTTGGTATTGCTAGTGCCAATGACGGCACCTTGATCAACACCTTGTTGCAACAAGGCTTCGTCCCTGTATTTAGTTCGATAGGCCAAAGCGACGATGGTCAATTATTAAACGTGAACGCTGATATCGCAGCAGCGGCAATTTGTCAGTTAGTCCAAGGGCAGTTGGTCTTGTTGACTGATGTTCCGGGCATTTTGGATGGTCAAGGTCAGCTCATTAAGACATTAACTAGTGCGCAAGCAGAAGAGTTAGTGCAAAGCGGCGTGATCAAAGGTGGCATGAAAGTGAAGCTTGATGCTGCGCTTGAAACCGCGGCTGCACTACGACGAAGTATCATCGTCGCAGGTTGGCAACAACCAGAAGATTTGTTGAAACTGATGCAACAGCAGGAAGTCGGCACTTGCATCAGTCTCTAAACCCCCAGAAATCCGCTTAGCTTAAGGTCCTGGCTTTCACTGTCAGGACCGCCAAGTCGATTTCCCCAATAAGGAAGCCGCCACGCGGTCATGCAGTGTGAAGTATGAGTAAATTAACCCAGCTATTGTGTCTGGCCGATTTAAACAAAGATCAACTCAATGGACTCTTGGAGTTAGCGCTGGAAATTAAACGCCAGCCAGCGAAATATCAACATGCGCTTGCCGGTAAAAGTATTGCGCTATTGTTTGAAAAGCCGTCTTTACGCACCCGAGTGAGCTTTGATGTCGGAATTAATAAACTGGGTGGGCATAGCGTTTATCTTGACCAACAAAACGGTGCTTTGGGCGTCCGTGAAACGGTTGAAGATTTTGGCAGTAATTTAGCGTGTTGGACCGATGCCATAGTTGCGCGGGTCTATCAGCAAAAAACGCTAGAGCAACTAGCCGCTAGTAGCAAAATACCGGTGATCAATGCGCTCAGTGACTTGTATCATCCATGCCAGGCATTAGCTGATCTGTTGACCTTAAAAGAGCATTATGCGGACTTGACGCAGGTGCATTTAGCTTTTGTTGGTGATGGTAATAATGTCTGCAATTCCTTGCTGTTAGGTGCCGCTATTTTGGGGATGCGAATGACAGTGGTAACACCACAAGGTTTTGCACCAAATGTTATGGTGCAACAACAAGCCTTGGCCTTTGCCGAAGTAAGTGGCGCTAAACTAGTGTTTAGCTCAGATTTGGCGGCGATTGCGGATGCTGATGCGGTCTATACCGACACTTGGTTATCGATGGGAAGTAAAAATGAGCCGGCAGCCATTGAGCCGCTCTTCCGCCCATACCAAATAAATAGTGATTTAATGCAGCGTTTTGCGCTGAAACATTTCATGCATTGTCTACCAGCCCATCGGGGTCTAGAAGTGACCAGCGAGGTATTAGATAGTGCACAATCTTTAGTCTTACAGCAGGCAGAAAACCGCATGCATGCGCAAAATGCCGTTCTGGTTAATATTTTCAGTTGAGGTTAGGTCATGAGTGAATTGAAAAAACATGTGAAAAAAGTAGTGCTGGCATATTCTGGCGGTCTGGACACTTCGGCAATTGTGCCTTGGTTAAAAGATAACTATGACTGCGAAGTGATTGCTTTTGTTGCTGACGTTGGCCAAGGCGCGGAAGACCTTGCTGGCGTTGAGGAAAAGGCTATTAATTCGGGAGCTAGCAGCTGCTATGTTGTCGATTTAAAAGAGCAATTTGTCAATGAAGTGATCTACCCAACAATGAAAGCTGGCGCGGTTTATGAAGGCCAATACCTGCTTGGTACATCAATGGCGCGGCCGATTATCGCCCGTGCGCAGGTCGAATTGGCGTTAAAGCTTGGTGCTGATGCCTTATGTCATGGTTGTACTGGTAAGGGCAACGATCAAGTGCGCTTCGAAGGCGCCTTTGCCGCGTTAGCTCCGCAGTTAAAAGTGATTGCACCATGGCGTGAGTGGGAATTTAATTCTCGTCAGTCATTACTCAACTATCTCGCAGAGAAGAAGGTGCCAACCACAGCAACGGCTACCAAAATCTATAGCCGTGACGCGAATTTATTCCATATTTCACATGAAGGCGGTGAACTGGAAAACCCTTGGAACGAACCGTCAGACCAAGTGTGGATGTGGACCAATTCACCAGAGCAAGCTCCTGATAAAGCAGAGTATTTGCAGCTGAGCTTTGAAAAGGGCGAGTTAAAAGCTATCGACGGCCAAGTAGTAAGTGGTGTAGCTGCCATTGAACAACTGAATAAAGTCGGTTCAATTCACGGTGTAGGCCGAATCGATATCGTGGAAAACCGTTTGGTCGGCATGAAATCTCGTGGCTGCTACGAAACTCCAGGCGGTACTATTATTGTCGCGGCGTTGCGTGCTCTGGAATCCCTGGTTTATGACCGTACTTCATTAAAATATCGCGAAGAAGTTGGCTTAGAATTCGCCCAGCTCGTTTATGACGGCCGTTGGTTTACGCCATTAAAAGACGCGTTATTAGGCGCAGTTAATGCGCTTGCTGATCAGTTGACCGGTGATATCGTGGTGAAGCTTTACAAAGGCCAAGTGACTGTTGCCAAACGTCGTTCACCAAACAGCCTGTATTCTGAAGCTTTTGCCACCTTTGATGGCGACGAAGTTTACAATCAAAAAGATGCAGCTGGTTTTATCAGACTTTATAGTTTGGCTAGTCGGATCCGCGCACTGCACCAGCAATAAGACCTGCAATAAACTGTTGTGTCGACAATAGTGGGCAGTTTGTCAGGATTCGTGTGTAAGAATGCAGCAATCTCAACAGAGGTTGCTGCATGATTCATTGTTAGAGTAGCGATTTTTAGTCACAGGAGAGCCAGTCATGGCGATGTGGGGCGGGCGTTTTCAAGAAGCCAGTCTGGAAGAGTTCCGGGCATTTAACGATTCACTTTGTTTCGATTATCAATTAGCACAACAAGATATCGCCGCATCACGCGCTTGGGCTATTGGCTTGGCTGCGGCCGGCATTATCACCGCTGATGAAGCCACAGCATTAGACGGTGCACTAGCTGAGCTTGCTTTGGAAGTTGAAGCAAATCCTGAGTTACCTTTGCAAACGCAGGAAGAAGATATCCATAGCTGGGTTGAAGCTAAACTCGGCGAAAAAATTGGTGCTACTGCCAAGAAATTACACACTGGCCGCAGTCGAAATGATTTGGTTGCGACAGATCTGCGGTTATGGACACGTTTAAATGCGCAAAGCGTGCAGCAAGCGTTGCTCGGGGCAATTGGTGCTTTACTGAAATTCGCCGAAAGTCATCAGGGTTTGGTGATGCCGGGTTTTACTCACTTACAACGGGCGCAACCTGTGTTGGTGAGTCATTGGGCTCTGGCTTATATCGAAATGTTCCGTCGTGATTTGTCGCGCTTAGAAGATGCGCTTAAACGCTTGGATGTCTGCCCACTCGGAAGCGGCGCTTTGGCCGGAACCGGTGTCGCGATTGACCGCCATGCTTTGGCTACTCGCCTCGGCTTTGCGCAGGCTGCAGCCAATAGTTTGGATGCTGTTTCTGATCGTGATTACGTGGTCGAGCTGTCTGCTGCTGCCAGTTTATGCTTAACCCATTTATCACGGTTATCGGAAGACGTGATTTTCTTCTGTTCTGGTGAAGCCGGCTTCTTCAAACTCGGTGATGCGATTTCGAGTGGTTCATCTTTAATGCCACAAAAGAAAAACCCAGACGTGTTTGAGTTACTGCGCGGTAAAACTGGCCGGGTGTTAGGTCATTTAGTAGCAATTTTGCATGTGCTGAAGGGCTTGCCGCTGGCTTACAACAAAGACATGCAAGAAGACAAACAAGGCTTTTTTGACCTGATGGCGACGTGGCAGCAGTGTTTGTTGGTCCTTGCGACTGTGTTACCGCATTTGTCAGTCAATGCGGATCGTTGCCGCAAAGCGGCTGAACTTGGGTTTAGTAATGCTACAGACTTGGCCGATTACTTGGTGGGCAAAGGCATCGCCTTTCGTGATGCCCACGAGTTATCTGGTGAATTAGTGTTAAAAGCTTCGGCCCAGCAGATTCCGCTGGAAGCACTGACTTTGGCTGAACTTCAGCAAGTTTGCCCACTAATAGCAGAAGATGTATTTGCTGCGCTAACTATCGAAGCTGGCTTGGCAAAACGTTCTGCGTTTGGTGGCACATGTCCAACGCAAGTGCTGGCGGCAGTTAGCGCAACACGACAGTGGTTTGACGATCGCAACTAACTTGCGGCTGGACTCAGTAAATTCGCGGTGATGTGAGCTAGTTGCCAAGAATTGCGCTGGGTTTCTGGCATTAGAAAAATAAAAAACCACCTGAAAGCAGGTGGTTTTTTTTCAACTCAATTACAGCTAGCGGAAAATATCGATTTCTGTCGGTTTTTGCGCGTCTAGCGGATTCGTTGTTGTTGGCTGGGCGTATTGAGTCGGTTCAGTGCCTTGCTTAAAGAACTCAAATTCACTGCTGTCATCAGCCGTTTGGCTTAGTAGACCAGTTGCACGATCAATCCGCACAGAAATAATACCGGCAGGCGTTGGCGGCTGATATTCAGGAACATCGGCTAGGGCAAGCTCAGCAAATGCCTGCCATGCTGGCATTGCGGTTTTTGCACCAGATTCACTACCAGATATTTGGTTATTGCCAAGGTTAGTATTCCAAGCGCTTCGACCCAAAATACTTTCTGCATCATCAAAACCAACCCATGACGTTATCACTAGTTCTGGAGTGAAACCACTAAACCAAGTGTCTTTGACATCGTTGGTGGTGCCTGTTTTCCCAGATAAATCATGGCGATTTAACGATTTAAGTTTTGCCGCAGTACCTTCATAACCTCTGCCGCCCCAAATTGCACTTTTCATAGCTTCAGCAATTAAGAACGCATTCTCGGCCGAAATCACTCTCGGTGCATATTCAGCAGGGTCTAGGCTCGCAATTGCTGCAGTACCAGGTGCAGCAGCGTCTTGACCGCCGATAGTGTCTTCGCTAATCGCTGCTGCAGGATCAGCCGCTTTAGCTACCGCCGCTGCCGGACAATTATCGCAAACCGCCACTTGTTTATGTTCGTAAATCAAGTTGTTCTGGTCGTCGAGAATTTTGGTGATGATGTATGGCTTCACTTGATAACCACCGTTAGCAAATACTGCGTAGCCGGTGACTAACTCCATTGGTGTTAATGATGCTGAGCCTAAAGCTAAGGTTTGGTTGCGTGGTAGATCATTACGATGGAAGCCAAACTTAGCTAGGTGATCGATTGCGTTGTCGACGCCCATACCATTCAGCAGCCGAATAGAGACCACGTTTTTTGATTTCGCCAATGCTACGCGCATACGGATTGGACCATCATATTCGTCTGGTGAATTTTTCGGACGCCATGCTTGGCCTGAACCTTCATCCCATTCGTGAATAGGTGCATCATTAATAACTGAAGCAAGGTTATAACCATGCTCCAAAGCCGCCGAATAGATAAATGGCTTAATGTTTGAACCCACCTGCCGGTTGGCTTGAGTAACACGGTTAAACTGCGTTAAACCAAAACTATAACCGCCAACTAAAGCCCGGATCGCGCCATCTTTTGGATTCATGGCTACCAGTGCGCTGCTAGCCTGTGGCAGTTGGCTAAGACGCCATTCGCCAGCGATATCACGCACATAAATGAGCATGCCCGGCGCTAAAATTTGCCCCGCTTGTTTTGGTGGATTGCCCTGGCGTTCCTGATTGATATAAGGTCTCGCCCAATGCATTTGTTGCCATGTGATTTGAGCTTTACGGCCGCCACCGAGCAGAATGTCAGCACTTTGCGCTCCAACAGCAGTAACCACGGCAGGGGTAAGTTTCTCGATACTGTCCTGTTCATCAAGCAAAGCAATCATCGCGGCTTCTGATAATGGCTTTTCCTCGCTGAAGCTAATGGAACCATCAGCATTATCGACCCGAGTTGCTGGCCATAGCACACGGATCGGGCCGCGATAACCATGACGCTCATCGTAGGCATGCAGATTGTTTTGCACCGCATCTACGGCTTTTGCTTGCTGCGCGGAGTTTACCGTCGTGAACACTTGAAAACCTTTGGAATAGGCTTCTTCTTCACCATACTTGGCGACTACTTCTTGTCTGACCATTTCTGCTAAATAAGGCGCAGATGCTGTAGTTTGCGCACCATGCAGTTTTGACATAATTGGCGCTTGGATTGCTTCATCATATTGAGCTTTGGTGATGAAGTTCATCGTTAACATCCGACCCAATACAATATTGCGCCGAGCCCGAGCGCGACTAGGTGAGCGCACCGGATTAAGCACTGATGGCGCTTGTGGCAAGCCAGCGATGATGGCCATCTCTGATAAAGTTAGATCCTGAATGTTCTTGCCAAAGTAAACTTGAGCCGCTGCACCAACCCCGAATGCCCGTTGGCCTAGTTCAATTCGGTTGAGGTATAACTCCAAAATTTCGTCTTTAGTCAGTAACTCTTCGATATGAAAGGCAAGGAACACTTCTTTCACTTTCCGAATAATCTTTTTCTCGCGAGTCAAAAAGAACAAGCGTGCAAGCTGCTGGGTAATAGTACTGGCGCCTTGGCTGTAATCGCCGGTGGTAGCCACAACGGACGCCGCGCGGAAAACGCCAATGATGTCTATCCCTGGGTGTTCGTAGAAGCGAGAATCTTCAGTGGCAATCACCGCTTTAATTAACAAAGGCGGCATTTCAGAGATTTTTAACGGAATGCGACGCTTTTCACCAAATTGTGAAATAAGTTCGCCGTCCTCACTGAACACTCGCATCGGAGTTTGCAGTCGAACGTCCTTCAAAGCTTCAACGCTTGGAAGGTCATCTTTGACGTAAAGATAAGCCCCTAAGACGGTCAAAACACCCAAAAGCAAGCCTATTAAGCCAATGATTAACAGTTTTTTAAGCCAAGACACTGAATAGCCCCAATTTTTACTCCCATTTACCAAAATAGGCTGCTAGTATAAATTCATTAGCAGTCGTTAATAAGCTTGTACACAATTCTGAGACGGCTGAGCTAAAACCTAAAACGATAATAATCATAAATTAAAAACGGCTGCAGGAAGCTATGATAAATCGGTTGTTTCATGCAAAAAACCCTCTAATCTTAGGGGTAGATATTGGTGCTCACACCGTAAAGGCTGTTTTGCTCAGTCAGCACGGAGTGCATTATAAAGTAGAAGCCTTCGCAATAGAACCTATGATTAAGGGCTCAATGAATGAGCGCGAGATCCAGGATATTGAAGCAGTGGGGAGCGTAATCAGCAAAATCCGCAAAAAGATTCCAAAAGCGGTCAAATTTGCTGCTGCGGCTGTTTCAGGTTCGACGGTTATTACAAAAATCATTTTTATGGATGCCTCGTTAACTGATGCTGAGTTAGCCAGTCAAATCGAAGTTGAAGCAGATAGCCTTATTCCATACCCGCTTAGTGAAGTAAGTATGGATTTTGAAAAGCTTGATGTGAATCCAAATGACCCTTCAAAAGTAAACGTGCTGCTTAGTGCTGCGCGTACTGAAAGCGTGCAAGCTCGAGTAACTTCGTTAGACGCTGGTCAATTCACGGCTAAAGTAGTCGATGTTGAAAGTTATGCTTTAAGCCGAGCTGCTGAGCTTTGTTTGAAACAGTTGCCAGCAGATGCAAAAGATAAGGTTGTTGCCGTTGTTGATATCGGTGCGACCATGACTTTAATGAGCATCATTGAAAACGGCAAAACTTTATATACCCGCGATCAAATGTTTGGTGGCGAGCAATATACACGCAGCATTATTTCTTATTACGGTAAAACTTACGAAGAAGCTGAGCAGGCAAAGGTAAATAACGATTTACCACCAAACTATACGTTTGAAGTGCTTGCGCCGTTCCAAACGATGCTTCTGCAACAAGTACGTCGTGGTATTCAAATGTATTTAACGACTTCTGGTCGTGATAATGTCGACTACTTATTGATTTCTGGTGGCACCAGTATGATCGAAGGTGTGGATAAACTATTGACCGATGAGCTTGGGATCCATACTGTAGTAGCTAATCCTTTCCTGCGCATGGAAGTTGGTACTGCAGTGGATAAAACGCTCCTCAATCAATATGCACCACAACTGTTGGTTGCCACGGGTTTGGCGTTACGGAGTTTCTCGACATGGCATATTTAAACCTACTGCCTTGGCGTGAGGCGCAGCGTAAGCAGAAACAAGCTCGATTTGTCACCATGTTGTCGGCAACTGGTGTCATTACTTTTTTGGTTGTTTTAGGTATTAGTCAAATTTATAGCGCCAAAATTGACGGTCAAAATAGTCGAAACAATTATTTGCAAAGCGAAATCACTATCCTTGACCAACGGATCGTCGAAATCAATCAGTTGGAAGAGAAGAAAAAGAATTTGCAACGCCGGATTGAATTAATCGCAGAACTACAACGAAGCCGAAATCTGGGTACTCAGATTATGGATGAAATTGCAAAAGTAGTTCCAGCAGGTGTTTATTTATCTAGCTTAGAGAAAAAGGGCCCATCTTTGCTTTTAGTGGGTAAGTCTGAGTCAAACAACCGGTTATCGAACATGCTTCGTTCGGTTGAGAATTCAGATTTATTGACTGATCCATTGTTAGAGTTCATCGAAGCGGGTCAAGATTCTAGCCAACTCCTCAGTGATTTTAAAATGCACTTAATGGTAAAAGGTTTCGAATCGGTACAAGGCCCAGCTAAAGCTACAACTCCAGCTCAACCTGCAGGAGGCCAAAAATGAGTTTGAATTTTAATGCTGATGAACTCAATAACCTCGATTGGAGTGACATGGGATCATTCCCACTAGTCGCTAAGATCGTGGTATTGCTGCTGTTAAGCATAATGATTTCTGTATTAAGTTACTTCATATTGGTTGATGAGAAAATCACCATGTTGCGCAATACAGAATCGAAAGAGTTAGAGTTACGCCAAGTATATAAAAGTAAATACGCTGCTGCGGTGAACTTAGAACTGTACAAAAAACAAATGATAGAGATGGAAGAAACATTCTCATATTTGTTGAAACAGTTACCAGCAACACATGAAACGCCAGGTTTGTTAGACGACATTACCTATGCCGGAACTTCGACTGGTTTAACCTTCGTCAAGATCAACTGGATGCCAGAGATCGAGAAAGAAGAGTTTTATACTGAATTACCGATTAAGATTGACGTAGTAGGTGACTACCACCAATTTGGTAACTTCGTGAGTGAAGTTGCTAAGTTACCGCGTATCGTATCTTTGCATGACTTCTCTGTGACCATGGATAAAGATGAACGGTTAATTTTTAACGTGGTTGCGAAGACCTACCGCTATAAGGAGACTCCTTGATGCGTATGCGTTGGTCTGTTATTTGTTTGAGTCTGGTGCTAAGTGGATGTTACGATGACATTAGCGAAATCCAGCAATTTATGAGAACGGTGAAGGCGAATACACCTTCAAGTGTGCCTAAGCTCCCTGAAGCACAACCCTTCGTGCATATTAGCTATCAATCAGCGAATGCACGGAGTCCATTTAGTGAGCCAAAACCAGAAGCGATCCAGGAAAAATTTACTCAGTCGCAAGACTGCTTGAGCCCAGATCCGACTCGTCGGAAAGAACCTCTTGAAAAATTCGCCCTTGATAACTTGAAGATGCGCGGAACGCTCGGGGACCAAGCAGATATTTGGGCTCTGATTGAAGCGACGGATAAATCGTTACATCGGGTCAGTAAAAACAATTATTTGGGACTATTCCATGGCCGCGTTATCAACGTGGATCCACAACAAGTGGAATTGTTAGAGCTAATCCCAGACGGTGCCGGTTGCTGGAAAGAACGAACCACATTGCTGCAGATGGCTGAAACTACAGCTGCAGAGCGCAAATAAAGGTGTGTGAGAAGACTATGGATAATAAAACTAAAACAACAAACCAGACACTGCGGCTAACTCGCTGGATGCTGAGTTTTCTGTTACTAACCTCGCTGCCTGCCCTGGCGGTGCCTTTATTGTATGATGTGCGTTATAACCCGCTGAATACGGGTGAAACCGAAATCGAATTTATTTTCGATGAAGACTTGCCATCAGAACCATCGGTACAGGTTTTTAACGACCCGTCACGTATTGAACTGACATTCGGTGACGCTGACTTCGAAGAGAAGTTAGCAGATGTTGCGATTGAAAAGTCGGGTGTAAAGAATGCGCGTTCTGAATTCTTCCAAGAAGGTTTCAAAACTTCGGTATTCTTAGACCACTTGAAGTTATATCGTACTCGAGTGAAAGGTAATATTTTCTATTTGCAAATCAGCGACAACACCAACAGCGCAGATGCTGCTGAAAATACAACTCAAGTTGCTGCCACCTATATTAACCGCGTTCAGGCAATTGACTTCCGTCGTGGTGAGAAAGGTGAAGGCAAAGTGTTAGTGTTCTTAAAAGAGAACACTGCAGCGGTTGACGTGCGTGAAGAGCTTGGCAAGATTTATATTGAATTCCATAACACCGATATTTTAGATGACCTGTTATATCAGTTAGACGTTATGGACTTCGGTACCGTTGTTAAGGGTATCGAGACCTTCAAAGAAGGTGCAATGACCCGGATTATTATTGAACCAACAGCTGCCTTTACTTATACCTATCAGCAACTTGATAACATCTTCAGCTTGAATGTCGAAAAAGACACTACAGCTGCTGGTTTTATGCAAGGTGGTAAAGAATATAAAGGCCGTGCGATTTCATTAAACTTCCAAGATATCCCTGTTCGTACCGTATTACAGATCATCGCGGACTATAACGGCTTTAACTTAGTAACCAGCGATTCGGTAACTGGCAACATCACACTACGTCTCGACGGTACGCCATGGGACCAAGCGTTAGATATGGTATTAAAAGTACGCGGTCTTGATAAGCGTATGGATGGTAACATTTTGATGGTTGCGCCGACTGACGAATTAGCAGAACGTGAAGCCAAAGAATTGCAGGCCCGTCAAAAAGTTGAAGAGTTAGAAGCGCTTTATTCTGAGTTTATCTCGGTGAACTACGCGAAAGCAGCAGATCTATCAAAGTTACTTAGCACAAAAGATTCATCACTGCTGACAGCGCGTGGTGTGGTTTCTGTGGATGAACGTACCAATACAATTCTGTTAAAAGATACTGCCAAGGCGATTGAGAACGTGCGTCGCTTGGTGGAACGTTTAGACGTGCCAGTGAAACAAGTTTTAATTGAAAGCCGCATGGTTACTGTTAAAGACAGCGTGGCCGATGAAATGGGCTTACGTTGGGGTTTCAATGACCAACAGGGTACCAAAGCCGTTGGTGGTTCTGCGGAAGCTGCAGATGTATTGGCTGGCGGTGTCATTCCTGATTTAGAAAATCGTTGGAACGTAAACCTTCCGGCCACCAATAAAGGTGCTGGTAAGCTTGCTTTCCACATCGCGAAATTGGGTGACGGTACGTTAATCGATCTGGAATTGAGTGCATTAGAAGAAGAAAACAAAGCTGAAATCGTTGCATCTCCACGTATTTCGACTGCGAACCAAAAACAAGCGCGGATCGAGCAAGGTGTCGAGATCCCATACGTGCAATCAGCTTCAAGTGGTGCAACTACTGTTGAATTTAAGAAAGCTGTATTGAGCTTAGAAGTAACGCCACAAGTGACTCCAGACAACAAAATCATTCTGGACTTAACTGTGACTCAAGATACTGAAGGTAAAATTGTACCGACAGCAACTGGTAATGCAGTCGCCATTGATACTCAACGTATAACTACGCAGGTATTAGTAGATAACGGCGAAACTATTGTGCTCGGTGGTATTTATCAACAACAAACAGTGAAAACAGTGGCGAAAATCCCAGTACTTGGCGATATCCCTTACGCTGGTGTGTTGTTCCGCCGTAATTACGATAAAACTGAGAAGAAAGAGTTGTTAATTTTCGTTACGCCGAAGATTATCAACGACAACCGCTAGACCTATTTGCGGGAGCCTCAGGGCTCCCGCGAAATTTCACTTGCTATGATCTTGGCATTGCTGCCATAATTCAGCGCTTCAAATTTTCACGGGAGCTTTTAGGTCCTGATTTTAACCCTCTTGAGTTAGCTGATTAGCATTACGACATATGGCAGAGAAACGCAATATCTTCCTCGTTGGCCCAATGGGCGCAGGAAAAAGTACCATTGGCCGTCACTTAGCAGAAATGCTGCACCTTGAATTCTACGATTCAGATCAGGAAATTGAGCGCCGCACTGGTGCGGATATCGCTTGGGTGTTTGACCTAGAAGGCGAAGCCGGTTTCCGAGTGCGTGAAGAAAACGTCATTGAAGATCTGACCGGAATGCAAGGTATCGTATTGGCAACTGGTGGTGGCTCAGTACTTAGTAAAGAAACTCGCAACCGCTTGTCGGCGCGTGGCATTGTCGTTTATTTAGAAACGCCAATCGAAAAGCAAGTGGCAAGGACTCAACGTGATAAACGTCGTCCATTGTTGCAGACGGAAGAGGCGCCGCAGGATGTATTAGTCCGCTTAGCTGCTGAGCGCAATCCGCTGTATGAAGAAATAGCCGATTTTACTATTCGCACGGACGAACAAAGTGCTCGTTCCGTTGCCAATCAGATCGTCGAACAACTGGGATTCTAATCGTCCAGATAAGGGGGACTGTTCATGGAAAAAGTTGCGGTACAACTTGGCCAGCGCAGTTACCCCATTGTCATAGCGCCAGCCCTACTGGCCAACGCCAAATTACAGCCTGAATTTTCTGCGCTGTGGCACTATCGGCAAGTCATCATTATCACCAATCCGACTATTGCACCATTATATCTGAGTTCGGTCCGTGATCTATTTGCCGGTGCTGATGTGCATGAATTACAAATCCCTGACGGCGAGTCTTTTAAGACCTTGCAGACTTTTGAGCAAGCAACGAGCTTTCTGCTTCAGCAGAAGATTTCTCGTGATGCTTTGTTAGTTGCTCTCGGTGGTGGGGTAATTGGCGATCTAACAGGCTTTGTTGCTGCTTGCTACCAGCGAGGCATAGAGTTCTTACAGATCCCGACAACGTTATTGTCCCAGGTTGACTCATCGGTTGGTGGTAAGACCGCAGTCAATCATCCGCTTGGCAAGAATATGATTGGGGCCTTTAAGCAGCCACAAGCGGTGTTGATTGATCCTTTAGTTCTGCGCACTTTGCCGGAGCGTGAGTTTGCCGCAGGCATGGCTGAAGTCATTAAATACGCCTTGCTTGGCGATGCTAGCTTTTTTGATTGGCTCTTGGCAGAAAGTGACGCAATTACAAAGCAGTCGCCTGCAGTCTTATCAGAGATGATCCGTCGTTGTTGCCAAATGAAGGCAGATATAGTCAGCCGAGATGAAACTGAGCAAGGCGAACGCGCGCTATTGAATTTAGGTCATACTTTCGGTCATGCCATAGAAGCTTGGCTTGGCTACGGTACTTGGCTGCATGGTGAAGCTGTCGCTGTGGGCATGCTGATGGCTGCCAAATTGTCGGCAAGCCGCGGCGATCTGAGCTCAGAGCAAGTTGATACAATTTCAACAATGCTGACTTTGTTTAAGCTACCGGTTTTGCCTCCAGCAGGTATGCAAATTGCTGATTTTTTCCCGTATATGAAAACCGATAAAAAAGTAAAAGCCGGCAAAATGCGTTTTGTATTGTTCGAGCAACTAGGCCAAGCGGTGCTGGTTGATGATGTCACCGACGTTGAACTTAACCAGGTATTTGCTAATTTCCATGTCTGATTTACAAGCTAAACTCGAAACACTGCAAGGATTGCTGCCATCTCAACGTCAATGGATGGAACGGTTAACCTTTCAGCTGGAATTTAATCCGTATCAATTGGTGCATATCGTTGGCGGTGCTGGTTCTGGTAAATCCACTTTGTGTTTATCAATAGCCGAGCTTCTTTCTGACGACTTTAATTTGGCGTTACTCAAAGTCGAGCCGGGCTTACCTGCGTTCTTAATTCGCCAACATTTATTGGAGTCGTGGTTCGGTTTTTGCCCTGATGGTAACAAGCCGCTAATGCAACTGATCGGCGAACGACAATCAAACTTACCTTTAGCTTTGGTTTTGGATCAAGCGGACAATGTGCCGGCTGAGTTATGGGCTGAATTGTCCCAGGTTCCTTGTTTAGTGGTTGCAGCCTCATTGCAAGCTGATCCGCATGCCGAGTTAAATCTGCCCTTGTCACCAATTACTCTCGAAGATGCTGAACAGCTTTTGCAAGATAATGCGTTTAGCACCCTCACTATTGCCGACCGTTTGGATCAAGCTGAAGGCAATTTGCATGTGTTATTGGACCCATCCAGTAAGCCTAAGGCAAAACACAGCAATGCCATCGTTGCGAGTAAGCCTGCGTCGATTTGGCCGCCTTTAGTTACTTTTGCCCTTGGTATGGTAGTTATTGGTGCGGTCGTGGTGTTTTGGTTCTGGACCGAACGCGACTTACGTCAACAACCAGGAGTTGGTCAACTTACCTACTTGCCGCAAGAAGAAGAAGTGGTTGCGCCTGCGGTTGTAACTAAAGCTCCAGACAATACCGAAAGTAAGAATGTGGTTAAAGAGCTAGTTGATCAATTGGATGTGGTGAAAGGTAGCGCCAGTTCGCAAGCAAGTGGTATGGCGCAACCTGAGCGTTTTGATGATAGTGCTGAGCCTGTTGCCGTTGAACAATCCACAGAGACTGCGCGCGTTGAAGAGACTAAGCCTGCCCAGCCAGAAAAGCCGTTAGATAAAACTGTTGAGAGCAAAACTGCGGCTAACGAGCCAAAAGTAGAGCAGCCAAAAGTCGAACCAGTGCAAGTAGCGTCGCAGAATAACACTGATGACGTTTTATCAGCAGATGACCAAAGCGCTTCGAGTGGCAATGTAGATGAACTACCAAGCACTCCTACACAGAGTACCCAACTTGAACCGGAAACTACTGTGGAAGATGAGATTGCGTCGGAGTTACAGTCAATTCAACAAGAGTCCCAACAAACTGCCGGCACAGTAGTATCAGATGTAAATGCAGGTGCAGCAGATACCGCTGAAAAGGTTATTGAGACTACGACAAACTCCACCGATGAATTAGCAGATACCCCGAACGCTAACGCTGCCAATTCAGTGACAGAAAGTAACTACCAATACAGTGAGGCTGCGTTGTTAGCATTATCTGGTGAAGACAAAGCTCTGCAATTAGTGGTATTTTCAAATGAGAATGCGCTTAATAGCTTTAAGCAGTCATATCCACAGCTGCAAACTTATACTTATGCGCGTACCAAGAATGGCCAAAAACAATTGGTTGTGGTGATGGCGCCATTTAATGATCCAACTTCGGCGAAAGCCCAGATCAGCAAGTTGCCCGCTGCTTTTCAAAATGCATTTGTGAAAGCTATTTCCGAAATTCACAGTGAAATAAGTACCAATTAGTAGGGACAGTCGGGTGAGCAAAACGGGTAAAACTAAAAAGCAACGCGCTTTTTTGAAGTGGGCTGGTGGTAAATACAATTTGGTTGAGGCGATCAATCAGCATTTGCCGGCTACTTCGTGCTTGGTTGAACCCTTTGTCGGTGCGGCATCAGTATTTCTCAACACCGATTACGAACGATATGTGTTAAACGATATCAATGCGGATCTCATTGATATGTATCGTATCATTCAGAGTGATGCGGGTAACTTTATTAAATTTGCTCGAGAATGGTTTAATCCCGAGTGGAATGATAAAGCGCGTTATATCGAGATACGTCAGCGTTTTAACCTATGCACAGATCCATTTGAGCGCGCCCAGCTGTTTTTGTATATCAACCGACATTGTTTTAATGGTCTTTGTCGATACAATCAATCGGGTCAGTTTAATGTGCCTTTTGGTAAATATAAAAAGCCATATTTCCCGGAAGCTGAATTGTGGGCTTTTGCGGAAAAAGCGCAACGAGCAACATTTACCTGTCAAAGCTATCAACAAGTCTTTGCGCAGTTGCCAGCAGCTAGTGCTGTGTACTGCGATCCTCCATATGTGCCATTGTCTAAGACCGCAAGCTTTACATCTTATGCCAAAAACAGTTTTGGCTTAGATGATCAAGCCGATCTTGCTTCGTTAGCGGAAGCAGCGCAACAACAAGGTCATGCAGTACTGATCAGTAATCATGACACCAGTTGGACTCGTAAGATTTATCAGGGTGCAGAGCTGCATACGATCCAAGTTGGACGGTCAATCAGCCAAAAAGGCAGTACTCGCGGCAAAGTTGCCGAGTTATTTGCGCTATATCGATAGTTTATCCAACGAATTAATGCTTAGACGAGCTGTTTAATTGCTTAAAGCTATCTATGCGTATGGGTTGGTCGAGCAAAAACGGGGTATTAGAATAAATCGAGGATTGTCGCTAGTACTCGGCAAGCGCAGCTTATTCAGCGCTAGCCGGTGTACTCATACGATTTAGTAACTCAAGTAAGTCAATGAAATGAAACTGAGTTGAGCGACTGTCGCCTTGAAACCAAGACAACCAGCTTTGTTGAGGCACTGCAACGCAATTCAATACTAGTTGCGAGTTACCTTGTGCATTAATTTCTACGATGTTGGTGCAATTTGCACGAGATGCCGATTCATTACTGACATGTACAGCCCAAAACATGCCACTTAAACCAGCAACCAGCAATCCTGCTTTGACTAAGGCAAAAGTTTTCATTGGCAAGTAATTTCCATTTGGTTATAAAACAAGCGGATTATAACAGCAGATCCTTACAACTAGCAAGGCTTGAAAAACAACAGCCAACCCGAGACGGCTGGCTGTTGAAGTAGGGCAGAGCGATGTGTTTGTTATTATTAGAATGATTTGGTAACGCTAAACACAGCGCGGTTGTCGCAGATTGCACATTCAGCAGAATCGTCGATATCAGTACCGACATATTTCAACTGTACAGCTGTATCCAGCAATGTTGTGCCAAGACCTAAGCTCCAGTCCATGTAACCACTGCCGCCTACTGGGCCAGCTGCTAAGAATGTGGTGTATTGTGCGTTATCTTCAAATTTGTTGTATGACAAGTGGGCCAACAGGCTTAACTTGTCCATGATTGGATAGGTGTAGTCAGCTGATAAGTAGTAATAACCATCAACGTCAGTACCAAAATAATCGCTTGAATAGGCTAAGCCGAACACGAAATCTTTATAAATCAGTTTGCCGTATAACTCAACAAAGTTGAATTGGTCGGTTGCGTTGTCGCCATTTGGGTAACGGTATTGCATGACGCCAACATCAGTCGACAGTTCTTCGGTAATTTTGCCAGTCCAACCAGCTAAAATGTCTAATTCCATCGAGCCTTGGCCGAAATTGATATTTGAGCCCCAGCTTGATAAATAGAAACCGCTGTCGTCGTTTAAAGTTAAACCGCCTTGAATAGCCATACCTTCGTTGGTTTGAGAGATACCACGGAAGGTATAGTCTGATACGTAACCGATATTACCAGTCACAGTGACAGCTGAACTGGCGGTAGATACCAAACCTAATCCTAAAACCAGCGCGGTCATAAAACGTGCTGCAACTTTCTTCCCTTGAACATCACCTTTGATTTTTTTCATGTTATTTGCCCTTTTTAATAAAGTATCGACAAACTTAATTCCAGATCTGTGCCAGAGCTGAAAGTCATTTAAAAACAATAGCATAAAAATTAAGACTTGCTGGATTATCTACCTGATGTGCAATGTTGGTGCAGAACTGCTTGATTTTTGGGCAATGATTGCAGCCCTGCTTTGGTGAAAGCTGCTGCGAAATTGCTGCTAATCAGTTACATTAACCGCATAATTTTGCTTAATGTTGGAGTCTCTCGATGCAACCATATTGGATTGCTCCGTCGATTTTGTCTGCTGACTTTGCCCGGTTAGGTGAAGATGTCAGCAAAGTACTCAAAGCGGGTGCTGATGTCGTGCACTTTGATGTGATGGATAACCATTATGTGCCGAATCTGACTGTAGGTCCTATGGTGTGCCAAGCGCTGCGTAATTACGGCATCACCGCACCTATTGATGTGCATTTAATGGTGGAGCCAGTCGATTCGATCATTCCGCAGTTTGCTAAAGCTGGTGCTTCGATTATTACTTTTCACCCAGAAGCCAGTAAACACGTTGATCGTTCATTGCAGCTTATCCGTGAGCAAGGATGTCAGTCAGGCTTGGTATTTAACCCTGCGACGCCATTAAGTTACTTGGACTACGTCTTGGATAAAGTTGACGTAGTGTTGTTGATGTCGGTAAACCCAGGCTTTGGTGGCCAAAGCTTCATTTCTGCGACACTGGATAAACTGGCACAAGCTCGAGCGATAATCGATCGTAGTGGTCTGCCAATCCGCTTAGAAGTTGATGGCGGCGTTAAGACCGAAAACATTGCAGAGATAGCGTCAGCTGGTGCAGACATGTTTGTCGCGGGCTCTGCCATTTTTAGTCAGCCAGATTACTCGACAGTGATTGCTGCGATGCGAGCTGAGTTAGCACGAGTAAATCGCTAGCAAGGACAGTATAAGTGCATTGTTTATCCTAGAGGGTCGCAATGCACCTGTGCAAAACCAATTTGCATGCTATTTCCGCGGTGGCTGTTATTCCGAGACATGCAGGGTATAATCCCCCCAAATTTTTTGATCGGCAGTGTCCCTGCCTGCGCTTGACAGGATTTTTATGACTATGAAAGCTAAACCTATTGTACTTAGTGGCGCTCAGCCATCTGGTCAACTGACCATTGGTAACTATCTTGGCGCGTTGCGGCAGTGGGACCAAATGCAAGATGATTATGATTGCTTGTATTGTATCGTCGATTTACACGCCATTACGGTTCGCCAAGAGCCTGCGGCCCTTCGCAGTGCATCTTTGGATTCACTGGCATTGTACTTGGCATGTGGTATTGATCCGGCGCGTTCTTCAGTATTTATGCAGTCTCATGTCCCGGAACATAGCCAATTGGGTTGGGTATTAAATTGCTATACCCAATTTGGTGAGTTAAGCCGGATGACGCAGTTTAAAGACAAATCAGAGCGCCACACCCATAACGTCAACGCTGGTTTATTTACCTATCCTGTTTTGATGGCTGCAGATATTTTGTTATATCAAGCGAACCAAGTGCCAGTTGGTCATGACCAGAAACAACATTTGGAATTGGCCCGTGATGTAGCGATGCGGTTTAATGCTCTGCATGGCGATGTATTTACAGTGCCTGAGCCTTACATTCCGCCAGTGGCTGCGCGGGTGATGAGTCTGCAAGAACCAACCAAGAAAATGTCAAAATCAGATGAAAATCCATGGAATTTTGTGGGCTTACTTGAAGATCCAAAAATGATCAGCAAGAAGTTTAAAAAGGCTATGACCGATTCTGAAGATCCGCCACGTGTGTATTTTGATATTGAAGCAAAACCTGGTGTCGCTAACTTGCTTAGTATCCTGTCAGGGGTAACTAATCGCAGCATTGAGAGTTTAGTTGCTGAATACGAAGGCAAAATGTACGGTCACCTAAAAACTGATGTGGCAGATGCCGTTATTGCGTTATTAGAACCTGTGCAAAAACGCTTCCACGAACTGCGTCAAGACCAAACAGTTTTGCAGCAAGTGATGCGTCAAGGCGCGGCACAGGCGCGTGAGCGCGCTGCTGCAACCCTGGCCAAAGTGAATAAAGCCGTTGGTTTTGTCTTACCTTAACTTTGCTCTGTTCATTCGCTAAAGTTTGCGCATAAACAAAAACCCCGGCCTAAGCCGGGGTTTTTGTTATTTACATGTACGCCTTGGTAAAGGCTTCTTTCGATTGTTTGATATAACTCCGCGCTTTTTGCGCATGTTGCTCCCAACTCGCTTTATCCGCTGGGTCGGTAAAGGGGTTTTGATCCGGAGCAATTGAGCGTTCAAATCGGTCATAGTAGGTAATTACTGAGGCAGTTATTTGGTTAAAGCGCTCTTTGTATTCCTGCATCGCTTCAAGCTGCTCAGAGGTTTTCAACACGTACTGCACTAATTCGGTATTGTTTTCTAAATTCAGCAGGCCTTGCGCGCGCAGGGTGACGTTATTACCCACTTCTTCCATGACTTGTTGGCGGGTTGCTTCGTCTTTGCTCATGACTCGGCCGAAGTTTTCTTGAGTGCGTGCCAAACCACCATGTTGGATATAACTGCGAACGTGCTTGTCGAGATCTTTGCGGAAACTATCGACGTTTTTCAGCATTGCTTGCAAATCTGTTTCCAGGGCATTGACCTGCACCAATTCCTTTTCAAGTTCAGTTAAGAAGCGCTCGGCTTTTTCGTAAACTTTCAAACCGTTCTCTTCGGCAAAGTTTTTATCCTTGCGGCTTAAATCAGCATTTTCATAATTCGACTTATCAAAAGTTGCCGCCAAGAATGATTTGAACGGTTCCGCAAAGGCTGCGTAAACACCGCCACTAACCACGGTTAAGGTCGCCGTTGCTAAATCTCCGAAGGGTTTGACCATTGAATTCAGCCGAGCTTGTTGCAGCGGCGAGGCGACACGTTTTGTATCGGCGATAATGTTGCGAAATGACGAATACGCCATTGGATTCGACATTTTATTGCGTTCAGAACTCGCCAAGACGAAGGTAATACTCGAATAAATACCGTTGGCATATTCGAGGTATTGGCGCTGAGTTTCTAACTGTTGGGCATAGTTTTTACCGAGTGTGCGGAAAGATTCACTTTGCACTTGGTAATTTTTGTTTAATTTCAGCTGGTCGAGAATGCCAGTAATAATTTTTTGTTCATTTTTCGACAAAGCGGTATCCAGCAAGATCCGTTCAACCGACAGATCGTCGATGGCGATACGACCATTGGTTGCTTCGATATCTAAGCGTAGAAATTTCCGACTAGGATCATCAATCGAGATCCGATAAGCCAAGTAGGCAGGGTTGCCGGCTTGGGTTTCAATCATGCCGATTTGTTGCCATGGGCTGTCTAGTTTTAGACTGGCGGATGTCATGATATTGATGCGATAGCTGGTTTGTGCGTTTTCTGGTTTGACCCAAAACTCTATCAAGCCTTGCTCTGCAATTGCTTGTTTGCTCACCATGGTGCTGGAACCCGGACCACAAATGGCAGCGCCTGCACCAGAACGAACCAGACTGGCGTCTTCAATAGTGCTTTGCGAACAGCCTGATAAAAAATTGATCACATTGTTGTTGGCTTCAAAATCAGCCGAAAACACCACTTCTGCGGCTTTCGCCTGCACAAACTGACTGCTCAACCCTAACAAAACGGCGGCAATAATACGCATAATTTCCTCTGTGAACTTACCATGACGGGTACAACCCTCCTTTGCAGCTTGCTGCGCTTTGGCTGTACCTTTGCTGAATCCCAATTTTCGCTTCGTTTTCCGCCAATCTATGATTGGCCTAGAAAAACGCTAGTATGCCTGTAACAGGGGGCTATGGTAAAATCCTTGTGTGTTTCTTTTGTAAATCGGCCTAAGCGCTGTGGGTTTGTATGTTGTTAATGATCGATAATTACGATTCGTTTACTTGGAATCTGGTGCAGTATTTTGCTGAACTGGGCCATGAAACTATTGTTCGTCGTAATGATGAGCTGAGTCTTGATGACATTATTGCGCTAAATCCGGACCGTTTAGTGATTTCACCAGGACCATGCAGTCCAAATGAAGCGGGAATTTCCATGGCAGCTATCCGCCATTTCGCTGGGAAAATCCCCGTGCTTGGCGTGTGTTTAGGTCACCAAGCGATTGTTCAAGCATTTGGCGGGAACATTGTCCGCGCGAAGCAAGTCGTGCATGGCAAAAACTCTCGGATCCGCCATAACAATCAATCAGTATTTGTCGGTTTAAATGACCCATTAAGTGTCACCCGTTACCATTCTTTAGTCGTGGAGCAGGACAGTCTGCCCGCCGATTTTGTGGTCACTGCTTGGACAGAAGCTGCCGATGGCACAGTTGACGAAATCATGGGCATCGCACATCGACAGTTAGCGATCCATGGTGTGCAGTTTCATCCAGAAGCGATTTTGACCGAACAGGGTCACCAATTGTTGGCAAATTTCCTGCAAATTCCGGTCTCTATCGCCACAGCAGATTGACAGCGATAGTCTTCTCACCGCAAACTGCGGTTCTATGCAAATTTAAGGATTTTTCGCTTCATGTCTGGGATTGTTGGTGTACTGCAAGAGCGTTTTTTAGATGTACTGCTTGAAGTAAATCCGCAGCAGAAACGCTATGGCATGAAACAACGGCATAAAAATGCCCAGCCGCTTGGCGCCAATATGCAGCGTCGTCCGGAAGATCGAACCTTACTCGAAATCGAACAACAAGCCCGTCAACATCGGGAAGCTGACCAAATTGCGCGTTTGCAGTTTGTTGAATTCACCAAAGCTCATTTGCTTGATCAAGTTGCTGAAGAACTGTTTCTTCGGCTTGGTAACTTCGATGCGGTAAACAACACTGTGTTTAATTTAGCGCAGGGCTTTCCGGAAGTGTTAGATGCGCTGTGTGCGAGAGCGGTAACGTTATCGCAACTCGAAAATCTCATTAATAAGCTCGACTGGTTAAAAGAAGATTTACTCAAGCTGGTCAACCAACCTAAGTACCGAAACAAAACACCATCAGGGAATTTCATCAAAGAAATTAAACCAGCCTTGGGTTTGATGGGTATTGAGAGCCTTAAGCAAATTTTACCTTTGTTGGCGTTACGGCGATGTGTACCGCACGCCACAGACCCATTTACATCATTTAAAACCAATATGTGGCAATACAGTGTTTCGGTCGCTGTAGCAGCACAGCGGCTCGCTGAAGAGACTGGTGATAACCAGTTTGTTGCCTATTGTGCTGGCTTATTTAACTCTTTGGGTTATTACGTGGTTACGCGGAATTACCTGCGCACTTATGCGCAAATTAAACAAGCTGAGTTATTAAAAGCCCGTGATGCCAGAGACACGCAGTTGACTGATGCGCTTGATGGGATCGAAGCGGATGCTAGTTTCTTGATTAGTTGCTTTCAAGAGTTTGCCAGCATCATCAGCGCCGACTTGGTCGCGCAGTGGCCGCTAAAGCGGATCCCGTTGCGTTTAGTGATGGATCAACGGGCAGAAGGGGTCGGTTATAGCGGTGCAACTGACTTAACACGATTGATCGCACAAGCCGAATATTATGTGCAGGCGAAGATTCTGCGCAGTCAAAAATTACTGAATGATGCTGAGGATATGGCATGGCGACAAGCCGTACAATTACGTCCTGATTATCTACAAATTTTACAAAACACCCCCTTAGATCGCCTCGATTTAGAGTGATATTTGGAATTTCACTGTTTCCTCTCGAAGTTTATGCAATTTTTTTTGCCATATTCATGCAGTTCCGATTCGGCTAACCAAATGCGCTACAAGCCTATTAGCCTGTGGCTTTGGGCTATTTAACGCCCCACAGAGTCAAGCTGCTTAGTTATTCAATGTATCTGCAAATCTATCTGTAGCCCTTGATTTTCGTGGGTTTTCCCGATTTTCGCTCAAGACTTTCATTTTTATATCTGTAATAATGCGGAACAACTTGCACAAAAAAACAACCATGGCAAAGCCGTTGCGCGGTAACGCCAAAGCGATAAATTCAGTGAATTGAGGAGAATAAATATGTCAGAAGCGTTCCAGGTCACCCGTGCATTATTCGATGAAGTGATGGTACCCAATTATGCGCCATCTGCTGTGATCCCGGTTCGCGGACTCGGTTCGCGGTTGTGGGATCAGCAAGATCGCGAGTATATCGATTTTGCCGGTGGTATCGCCGTGAACTGCCTTGGTCATTGTCATCCAGCTTTAGTGAATGCGTTGACTGAACAAGCTCATAAACTCTGGCATTTAAGCAATGTAATGACCAACGAGCCAGCGTTACGCTTGGCGAAAAAATTAGTCGACGCCACTTTTGCCGAAAAGGTTTACTTTGCAAACTCTGGCGCTGAAGCCAACGAAGGTGCGTTAAAACTCGCTCGGCGTTGGGCGCTTGATAAATTTGGTCCGGACAAGCAAGACATTATTTCCTTCGGCAAAAGTTTCCATGGCCGAACTTTCTTCACGGTGACTGTCGGCGGTCAAGCGGCTTATTCTGATGGTTTTGGTCCAAAACCAGGCGCGGTTTTTCATGCCGAATACAATAATTTAGATAGCCTCAAGGCACTGATTTCTGACAACACCTGCGCAGTGATTATGGAGCCTATCCAAGGTGAAGGCGGCATCATCCCTGCGACTGCTGAGTTTATTAAAGGTGTGCGCGAATTATGCGATGCTCATAACGCACTGCTGATTTTCGACGAAGTCCAAACCGGTGTGGGCCGCAGTGGTAAGTTGTATGCGTACATGCACTACAACGTGGTCCCGGACATTCTGACCAGCGCCAAATCTTTAGGTGGTGGTTTCCCAATTGGTGCTATGTTAACCACCACAGCCATTGCTGCGCATTTAAAGGTTGGTACCCATGGTTCGACCTACGGCGGTAACCCGTTGGCTTGTGCGGTCGCTGAAGCGGCTTTAGATACTATCAATCAGCCAGAGGTCTTAGCTGCGGTCAGTCAGAAAGAAGAATTGTTCCGCCAAGAACTTGAACGGATCAACGCAAAGTATCAGGTGTTTAGTGCTATTCGTGGCCAAGGTATGTTGTTAGGTGCGGCATTAAACGACAGTTACAAAGGTCGTGCTCGTGACTTTATGCTCGCCGCTGCAGAAGCTGGTTTGTTAGTGCTGATGGCCGGTTATGACGTGGTGCGTTTTGCGCCAAGTCTGGTAATTCCAGATGCAGATATTGTCGCAGGTATGCAATTGTTTGAAAAAGCTGTAGCGACAATCGCTACAGCTAAGTAACTGAGTGATCAAGCAAAGCTTGAGAGACTCGACCCAGAATCATTGAAGTTGCGAGTTGGCTGTTACGAAAAGGAGCCTCACAAACATAGTGAACTATGTGACTGGGGTGAATAAAGGTAGCACCCTCGCAGCTCCAGAGGTTCGGGACATAAACCGAAGCATGGCCATGACAGCGAAAAACAATAATAAGTCAGGTCAATTAAAGCAAAAAACAGCGGGATTGAAGCCCCGCACAACCAGGAGTAAGCGATTATGATGGTGATTCGCCCAATCCGCGCAGCCGATTTTCCTGCCCTCTATGAGATGGCAGTGGAGTCCGGGCATGGGTTTACCTCGTTACCGGTCAATGATGAATTGCTGCAGCGAAAGATTAACCGATCGGAACATTCGTTCCAGAAATCGGTGAATAAACCAGGCGACGAAGGTTACCTGTTTGTTTTAGAAGATACCGACACTGGTGCCATTTGTGGCACCAGTGCTATTGAAGCAGCTGTAGGTTTAGAAGATGCGTTTTATAACTATCATCTAGGCAAGGTTGTGCATACCTCACGCGCCCTTGGTGTCTACAACACTGTGGACATTCTGACGCTCTGCAACGATTACACTGGCGCCACTGAACTCTGTACTTTGTTCTTACGTGAGCACCGCCGCGAGAAAAACAATGGTCGGATGCTATCGCGGTTTCGCTTTTTGTTTATGGCTGAGTTTCGCGAGCGTTTTTCTGATTTAGTCATCGCTGAAATGCGCGGTGTCTCTGATGCCAAAGGCGATTCGCCATTTTGGCGTTGGTTGGAAGAACACTTCTTTTCGGTGGATTTTCCGACCGCAGACTATTTAACTGGTATCGGCCAAAAGGTCTTTATTGCTGAGTTAATGCCAAAATATCCAATTTACGTCAGCTTATTGAGTAAAGAAGCGCAGGCCGTTATTGGTAAAGTGCATGAAAAAACTCGGCCGGCATTGGCGTTGCTGCAATCTGAAGGTTTTTCGCCGACCGGTTATGTCGACATTTTTGATGCGGGTCCGACAGTTGAAGCTAAATTAGAACACATTCGTACAGCTCGCAACAGCCGACGGTTGCAAGTGCGGATCGCTGATGTTTCTGGTGGTCAACCTTATTTGGTCTGCAATACCAATCGCGAAAATTTCCGGGCTAGCTGGACGCATTTGCATGTGTCAGAAACTGCGGAAGAAGTGAACTTATCGCCTGATTTTGCCAAAGCACTGCAAGTGACTGATGGTGATTGGGTGCGTTTAGCAAGAATGTAATAGGAGCATGACCATGACTGCACAGATCCATTTTATTGACGGCCAATGGCATGCGGGTGAAGGCTCTGCAGTGCGTTCGCTTGATCCAGCAAAAAACCAAGTGATATGGCAAGGTCACAGTGCGACCGAAGCACAAGTAGACCGCGCATTTCAGGCGGCACGACGTGCTTTTGCGGATTGGGCCGATCTGACTTTTGAGGCACGCGCTGCGATAGTACAAGCCTTCGGTCAACAATTAACTCAGCATAAAGAAGCTATGGCGCTGACTATCGCCCGCGAGACTGGTAAGCCTTTGTGGGAAACTCGCACAGAAGTTGCGGCGATGATCGGTAAGGTTGATATTTCTATTCGCGCTTATCATGAGCGTACCGGTGTCAAAGAAAGTCCGATGCCACAAGGGGTTGGCGTGCTTCGACACCGGCCACACGGCGTAGTTGCTGTGTTTGGTCCGTATAACTTCCCAGGCCATTTGCCAAACGGTCACATAATTCCGGCGTTACTTGCAGGCAATACTGTGGTTTTCAAACCAAGTGAAATGACGCCGATGGTTGCCGAAGAGACGGTCAAACTTTGGCAAGCTGCTGGCTTGCCAGCAGGCGTGTTGAATTTAGTGCAAGGTGAAGTTGCTACCGGTAAAGCGGTTGCCGCTCATACTGAATTGGATGGCTTGTTTTTCACAGGTAGTTCACGCACCGGCCATTTCTTACATCAACAATTTGCTGGCCGCCCAGATAAAATTCTAGCGCTGGAAATGGGCGGTAATAACCCGTTATTAGTGACTGAAGTGAGTGACATTGACGCTGCAGTGCATGACATCATTCAATCGGCGTTTATTTCTTCAGGTCAACGTTGTACTTGTGCCCGTCGTTTGTATTTACCTGCCAATAGTGAAGGCGATGCAATTTTAGCGCGATTGGTTGCGGTGACTTCGCAGTTGCAAGTTGGTCTTTACGATGCTGAGCAGCAACCATTTATGGGCTCGATGATTTCCAACCAAGTAGCAAAAGGCATGTTAGCGGTCCAACAGCAGTTAATTGAGCTGGGCGCAAAACCGCTAGTTACGATGCAGTTGTTAGTTGAAGAGACCGGTATGGTGTCGCCTGGCATTCTTGATTGCACCAATGCCAGTGCGTTGCCTGATGAAGAACATTTTGGTCCGTTGTTAAAAGTATTCCGTTTTGCTGATTTTGACCAAGCCTTGGTTGCGGCGAATAACACAAACTTTGGTTTGTCGGCCGGTTTGTTGTCTGACAATGCCGAGTTATACCAAAAGTTTTTACGACGCATTCGCGCTGGGATCGTCAATTGGAATAGACCTATTACTGGAGCGAGCTCTGCTGCGCCATTTGGCGGCATCGGTGGCAGTGGTAATCACAGAGCTAGCGCCTATTACGCGGCAGATTATTGCGCATATCCGGTAGCTTCAGTTGAGTTAACTCGGTTGGAAATGCCGGCACAATTGTCGCCAGGTTTACACTTTAGTGTTTGATTTGACGCAAAACTAGGCAAAAGGGACAGCGCTTGATCGCAGCTGTCCCTTGCGCAAACGGACAAGCCGATATATTTTTGATCACAGTGCTTTACGCTTTCCCTTATTCTGTGGCAGATTTGTGGCCCCAGACTTAACTTCGGTGGGATATGGTTACTGATAAACCCGGCTATGAGCATCTGATCCAGTTCTTAACTGAACATCTGATGCTGTTTGAACAAGCAGGAACCGCGACCAGTCATCAAAAGACCTTGGGCGTGATTATTGAAGAGCAGGTCGCAGAGCAGATCATTTCGCTATGCACCCAACATACCGAGCTTGAGACAATTCATCGCAGCCAGATCATTCGGGAAGTCGATGGTATTATGTATGACTTTCAGGAAGTATTGGCATCGGTGTTAAATCGACCAGCCACTTTAGAGCAAGTGGAACTGATTAACGAAGTTGCGTTACTGATCAAAAATTTATTCGATACTGCCATCGCCAACCTGATGGACTAAGTCGGCAACCTCATCAATAAACAACAGAAAACTGCGAGGTGACTGGCGGTTTTCTTAGTTTTTTTTATAAAATATAGTTTTCAGCAAACAGGACTAATTCATGGCTGGTGATAATCAATTACAAGCAACGGTTGCTTGGGCAGGCGACAGCAACTTTATCGGTCGTTCAGGCAGCGGCCACGCGGTGATGTTTGATTCCAACAAAGATAACGGTGTTGCACCAACGCCAATGGAAATGCTGCTGATGTCTGCTGGCGCTTGTTCATCGGTTGATGTGGTCAGTATTTTGCAAAAAGCCAAGCAGCAAGTGACTGCCTGTCGTGTTGTGTTGTCCGGCGAACGCGTGGATACAGTGCCGCGAGTATTTAAAAAAATCCATCTGCATTTTGAAGTCACCGGCTTTGGCGTCAGT
Organism: Gammaproteobacteria bacterium; assembly: GCA_017302255.1. Classification (GTDB taxonomy): domain Bacteria; phylum Pseudomonadota; class Gammaproteobacteria; order Enterobacterales; family Alteromonadaceae; genus Pararheinheimera. The sequence continues at coordinate 34,176 of JAFLDV010000008.1, forward strand.
GAAAAACATGTGGAACGCGCAGTTAATTTATCGGCTGAGAAATACTGCTCTGTTTCAATCATGCTGCAGCAAGCGATGGAAGTTACCCACTCGTTTGCGGTTTTACAATCTGAGTTACAGCCAAACGGCTGATTTTTGTTGAGTGGACTATACTTCGGCACTCGTGAATGCTGAAGAATAAGGGGTAAGTGTGGTCAAACCTTTTGAGAAATTGAAGCTGCACGGCTTTAACAATTTAACCAAAAGCTTAAGTTTTAGTATTTACGATATTTGTTATGCGCCGACGGAACAGCAGCGGCAGGAGTATATCTCTTATATTGATGAGCAATATAATGCCGACCGACTCACCGACATCTTAAGCGAAGTTGTTGATATTATTGGCGCTAATATTTTGAATATTGCGCGCCAAGACTATGACCCACAAGGCGCAAGCGTCACTATCCTAGTGTGTGAAGAGCCCATCGAAGGTCAAGATCCTACGTCTGAGACGGTTGTGGCGCATCTCGATAAAAGTCATATCTGTGTGCACACTTATCCAGAACATCATCCGCACGATGGCATTTGTACGTTCCGAGCGGATATCGAGGTTTCAACCTGCGGGGTGATATCGCCGTTAAAAGCGTTGAATTTTTTAATTCATAGTTTTGAGTCTGACATTGTCACTATCGATTATCGAGTTCGTGGCTTTACTCGTGATGTCAGTGGCGTAAAACATTACATCGACCATCCGATCCATTCGATCCAAAACTTTATGGATGATGCCACCAAACAAGCATTTCAGATGATTGATGTGAACGTTTATCAAGAAAATTTGTTCCACACCAAGATGATGCTGAAAGAGTTTGATCTGAATAACTATTTGTTTGGTGGTGGTGATATCACTGCCCATGAGCAGCAATTGATTAGTAAAAAAGTGAAGCGCGAAATGCGTGAAATTTTCTACGGTCGCAATTTGCCAGATTTAGCTTAAGCAGTAGTGTTGTTTATTTCGATCACGCTGAACTGAAGTCGTGACCTCAGTTCAGCCGTTTCGCTGCAGTATCTGGCAACGTTAGCACCGTTGCTAGCTACTGCAGATTTTCCTGATAAGCTTGTTCGCTAGCAGCAATTTCTTGCACAGTGACGGCTTTATTCGAGCCAACTTGTTTGCCCACGTGCTTGTCGGCGTTTTAGCATCAGATCTTCTATCAGTGGCGTTAGGATTAACTCCATCGCTAAGCCCATTTTACCGCCAGGCACTACAAGCGTATTCACCCGCGACATAAACGAGCCGTTGATCATCTGCAAATAATAAGGAAAATCAACGTGTTTTATCCCACGAAAGCGAATAACCACAAAGCTCTCATCCAGCGATGGGATATCTTTGGCGCTAAACGGGTTCGAGGTATCGACGGTAGGCACCCGTTGGAAATTGATGTGGGTCCGTGAAAATTGCGGCGTGATGTGGTTGATGTAATCATCCATGCTGCGCACTATGCTCGACATCACTGCTTCTCGTGAATGGCCGCGCTCTGAGGTGTCACGGAAAATCTTTTGGATCCACTCCAAGTTCACGATGGGCACCATACCAATCAATAAATCGACGTGGCGAGCGACGTTATGCTGTTCAGTGACCACACCGCCGTGCAGACCTTCGTAAAACAATAAATCGGTATCAGCGCGTAAATCTTGCCATGGCGTAAAGGTGCCTGGTAGCTGGTTGTAAGGGACGGCTTCGTCAAAAGTATGCAAATAACGTCGAACTTTAGCGATGCCAGTCTCGGCATAGCTAGCGAAACTAGATTCTAGCGCACCAAAATCATTGGCCTCGGCGCCAAAATAACTGATGTGCTTGCCTTGCTCTTTTGCTTTACGCACCGCAACGTCCATTTCCGGACGACTGAATCTATGAAAACAATCGCCCTCAACAAAAGCTGCGTCAATATCTAAGCTTCTGAATATATGAGAAAAAGCATTGGTAGTCGTGGTGGTTCCAGCGCCTGAGGAACCGGTAACCGCAATAATTGGATTTTTATGGGACATACAACTTCAGCCTTAGCAATTGCTCTGTCTCTACCTTAAGGATAAAGTGAAGCAGAGGCAAGTGACACTGGACTTCACTTGGAATTAATTCACAGGATCCTTATGAAAGTATTTGTTCTCGCTAGTCTTTTTATCGCACAGTCAGTTAGTGCAAGTAGTTATGTGATTAAATATGGCCATTGGCAGGCTGATGCCACCAAGCCGATGCCCGTTTCTTTTAGTACTGAAGGTGCTATTCACCGCAGTCATTATCTTAGCCAACCAGAATTTAGTGCTGATGGCAAATTGTTGGTGTTTACCGAGCAAACTGGCAGTGAAGCCCTTGCCACCGATATCAACTATCTTGAAATCGGCAGCGATAAAAAGCTCCCTAAGCCAGTTCGGGCCACTCCTTTTGGTGAATTCTCAGCAACCGTTTATGGCGATGGTTATTCGGTGATTCGGGTTGAGGCAGACGGAACGCAACGACTTTGGCAGATTTCCGCAACGAGCGAAAAAGTGTTGTTGCCGGAGGTGCTTGGTGTGGGTTACCACGCGTGGGGCGCATCAGGCGATGTCATGATGTTTTTACTCGAAAACGCCACCCAACCCAATCGCGCTGTGTATCGGGATAACGCTGGAAAAATTACGGAACTGCTGCCAAACCCTGGACGCTCGTTTGTCTATGATAAAGCCGAAAATTGGTTTTACTTTACCGCGCCCGCGAAAGGTGCTGCCGCCGAAACGCCATTACATTTATGGCGCTACCGCGCAGGGCAAGCGCAGGCTGAAATGTTGGCCTTATTGCCGGAAAGTGGCAAAGATTTAGCCTTTACCCCACAAGGCCAATTAATGGTGAGCGCGAAAACGCAGTTGTTGGTGTGGCAAGGCGGAAAGTGGCAGCCTTGGCTTGATTTAAGCAAAGACTGCGAAGGTGTGATCAGCCGTTTCAAATTTAATCCAACCAATACCCAATTAGCTTTTGTTTGTGAGAAGGAATAAGTCTGATGTCAGCATTATTAATTGTGTTACTAATCACCGTTTTATTGCCTTATTTGGCGCGGATCCCAGTCGCTAAAGCAATGCAAGAGATGGGTGGTTATGACAATCATCAGCCGCGAGTGCAACAAGCCAAACTCGAAGGTTTAGGCGCTAGAGCCAATGCCGCTCATTACAATAGTTTTGAAGCGTTGCAGATCTATTTAGCGGCGTTTGCCGCTTCTATTGCGGCAAACCTCGCAGATCCAACGCAACAAACCCTAGCGTGGGTGTTTGTCGGCGCGCGGGTACTATTTATTTTGTTTTATCTGATGGATAAAGCACTGCTGCGTTCAACTGTTTGGACTGTTGCTATCGGTGCGGCAATTGCGATGATTGTGCGCAGTATGATGGTTTTGGGCTAGCTTTTTAGAAGTTGCAGTCTTGCAGCTGCCGAGCAAGGCAGCTGCAAGATACTGAAGTTTGTTAGAACTTAAAGTCCATAAACAGCGGGTCATGGTCTGAAGAGCGATATGGCGTTGGTTGATACCAAGCGTCAATCTGGTTCTTACTCTTATGCTCCATGTTGTAATCCAGCACTTCTGGTTCATCGGCGTTGATATGCCAGTGGGCGAATTGTTTCAGCTGCTGATGCAGTGCCGGGCTTGCTAGAGCGTGGTCTAAACTGCCTGAACGGCCTTTAAACACATAGGAGGTGTGCACTTCATCCGGTTTTGCTAGGTGTTTCCAGCCGTCTTGCTCTAATCGCTGTAATGGTTCCTCTTGTCGATAGGCGTTTAAATCCCCCATGATCAAGCGATAGTCACTGGCAGTGCCGGTTGGATTGATATTTAACCAAGCGGTCAACGTCTTAGCTGCCTCTAACCGAGCAGGCGTCCAACAGCCTTGTCCATCTTGTTTATCTGAATCTGCAGTCGGTTGTTTCGGGCAACTGCCTTTGGATTTAAAGTGGTTAATGCTGATGGTTACGGTTTTACCAGATGCTTTATGCACAAAACTTTGGGCTAACGGCGGGCGGCTGCCCCGGTCAAATGGTGCTTTGGTGATCACCGCTGCTTTGCCTGCTTCACTAACATCGGCAATTCGGTAAATCATCGCAACCATGATGTGGTCACTGCCCGGGCGTTCGGTAGGAAGCACGGCACGATAAACTTCACTGCCAAGTTTTTCGTTTAACGCTTTTACCAAAGTTGCAAGCGCACTACCTTCAGCAAAACCATTATTCTCGACTTCAAGCAGGCCTATCACATCGGCATCCATAGCACTTAATGCCGCGATCATTTTGGCCTGTTGTCGACCCAGCTCAACTGCATCAGTTGCACCGCGTTTGGTTGGGAATGCTTTGTCTGTGCCATCACCGGTAAAGAAATTAAGTACGTTAAAGCTGGCGACGCGCAGTTCACCCTTTGCTTTTGCTGCAGGCGCAGCTGGTCGAGGGTTGCTGGCTACAAACACTGGATCTTGATTCACTACTAAGCGATAGCCTTGTTTGGTATGCAGTAAATAACCGCTGACCCCTTTGGCTGAGTCGCCGACCCGTACCGTGTTGCTGGCGGATAGTCCACCCGTTGGAAACCGCACAGGCTCGACATTTTGACGCTGCTTACCGTCATCGATGATGATTTCGCTCAGCTGTTGTTGTTGCTCAAAATCACTGGCTGCTTTGCCTGGCTTTTTCACTTCGGTTGCTACCATCAGGCGTTTATCGGCCAGTAGCAATTCGCCAAAACGGGCAAGGGTGTAGCTGTCGTTGACTACCAGCGTTTGTGGGAAGTTTAGTAACATCCCTTCATAGTGTTCCCACTGTTCGAGTGATTGCATCGGCAGTGTTACTGCTGTGGCTGTTTGAGTCGCGTGCTTGCCGCAGAGCTTACTGGCTGATGGATTGGTCAGTGCCGTCATGCCGTCAAATTCGCGGACTGTACCGGTCAATTGCCAATGCTCGCCAACTTTGGCTAATCTGGCCATTTCGTGATCTGGTACTAAGATAACCTCAGCGGTTTTGTTGTCAGCATCAGCTGCTAAGCTGCCAAGTAGCACTTTGGGTTGCTTTGAGTCTGCATAAAGCACCGCTTGAATAACGCCTTGAGTGGTTAAGGTCTTGCCGACAAACGGACTTTCAGCGGTCTGTCCTTGAATTTGCGAAACCGGAGTGAACTTGCTATCGCAGCTAGCGGCTTGCAGAGTAGGGGCCGCAAGGCCACAGAGTATCGCAAGACTGATTATACTTTTTTGCATAAATGGACCTGTTTTATAAGGAAAAACAATGGCAGCCAGCATAAAGTGCTGCGGCCTAATGTGCACGGTTCTGCGACTAAATTAGCAAAGGCTGCGTCATACGCAAATCATTGCCAGCAGAATTGAAAAAAAACGCCAGCTGAGCTGGCGTTTTCATCATAAAAGCGGCTGATTTAGCGACAAGATAGTCGCCAATCATGACAATTTTTAGCTTTGGCGTTCGCGGGCGACAGCGCGGTAACCGATATCGCGACGGCAAAATACACCATCCCACTGTACTTGGTCAGCAAGTGTATAAGCGGCTTGTTGTGCCGCGGTCACATTGCTACCTAGCGCTGTTGCGCACAATACACGGCCGCCATTGGTCAGCACTTGCCCATCTTGCAAACGGGTGCCGGCATGGAACACCTTGGCTTCTCGGCTATCTGCACTTGGCAAGCCCGAGATAACATCGCCTTTGCGATAGTCATCTGGGTAACCACCAGCAGCTAACACCACGCCTACAGCAGCGCGCGGGTCGAAGTCGATGGTAGTTTCTGCCAATTGCTCAGCAACAGCAGCTTGGCAAAGCTCAACCAAATCAGATTGCAAACGCATCATGATTGGTTGTGTTTCCGGGTCGCCAAAACGGCAGTTAAATTCTAAAACCTTGGCGGTTCCATCTGGAGCTACCATCAGGCCAGCATACAAAAAGCCTGTATAAACAGTGCCTTCTGCTGCCATTCCGTTTACGGTTGGATAAATTACGTTGGACATTACCCAATCATGTACTGTTGGCGTTACTACTGGGGCAGGGGAATAAGCGCCCATGCCGCCAGTATTTGGTCCTTTGTCGGCGTCATCACGTGCTTTGTGGTCTTGTGATGATGCAAACGGTAGCGCAGTTTTTCCGTCAACCATGACGATAAAAGATGCTTCTTCGCCCACCAAAAACTCTTCAATTACGACGCGACTGCCGGCACTACCGAATTTGTTGCTCGACAACATATCTTCAATAGTGGCAAATGCTTCTTCTTGCGACTGAGCAATAATGACGCCTTTGCCAGCGGCTAAGCCGTCAGCTTTGATCACGATCGGAATTGATTGGCTAGCGACATAAGCTTTGGCCGCTGTGATGTCAGTAAAGGTGCCGTAACCCGCTGTTGGGATTTGGTGGCGAGCGAGGAAGTCTTTGGCAAATGCCTTAGAGCTTTCCAACTGGGCCGCAGCTTGGCTTGGACCAAAAATTGCGAGGCCGTTGCTTCTGAAGGTATCAACAACACCCTTAGCTAATGGCGCTTCTGGACCAACAATCGTCAGATCAATGCCTTCAGCTAACGCAAATGCAGTTAGTGCAGACACATCGTCGGCAGCAATGTCGACATTTTTCAGATTGCTCTCAAGGGCAGTACCAGCGTTACCTGGTGCTACAAAGACTTGCGTGACTTTCGGCGATTGAGCCGCTTTCCATGCCAGCGCATGCTCGCGGCCACCGCCGCCAATTACCAGAACTTTCATCACAGTTTCCACTTAGTTCGCCATTATTGGGCTTTAGGTTTACGGAATTTTAAAGTCATGCGGTCACTTTCACCGATAGCCAAATATTTAGCTTTATCGGTTTCTTTGTTGGCAAGTGTTGGTGGCAGTGCCCAAACTCCGTTTTTATGATCGGCAGTATCACGTGGGTTAGCATTCACTTCGCTCGTTGCTTCCAACACAAAACCTGCTTCTTCAGCCAGTTTCACCGCTAGGCTTTGTGGCATGTAACCTGAATCTTGCCATTTAGTGCTTAATTTGTTTTCTGGCAGACGGTGTTCAACAACGCCTAACACACCGCCTGGTTTTAATGCGGCGTAGAAACTTTTATAGGCATTTAATAAGCTCTCATCACCTTTTTGCATGTACCAGTTGTGTAAATTGCGGAAAGTAACGACCACGTCGGCAGAGCCATCTGGGGCGATTTTGTAACCGGCAACCGGTGTAAAGCCAGTAACTGTTACTTTGCTATACACAGGGTCTGCCGCTAATTTTGCTTTGTACGCCGCTAAACTTTTTTGGGCATATTCAGATTTAGCATCGGCAGGTTGATGCGCTGCGTAATACTGGCCTTGTTGTTGTAATAACGGTGCAAGGATTTCGCTGTACCAACCGCCGCCTGGTGATACTTCAACCACTGTGCTTTTTGGGGTGACTTCAAAAAAACTTAAAGTTTCCAGCGGGTGGCGATATTCATCGCGGGCTTTATTGGCACTGCTACGAATTGGATGGTCAATTGCTGCTTTTAATGCGGCAGTGTCATCGGCGGTTGCTGCGAAGGCAGACATCGATAAACTGCTGAATACTAACGTAGAAATTCCAAGAAATAACGGTGTTGCTTTCATACGGACAATCCTTAGCGGTTAGAAGACGGCGCTAGTTTAGCAAAGCTTGGCGTTGATTGCAGTGGCATTTCTGGTAAATGCACTGCGAACAGGGCCAAGTGCCACATTTTTGCGAGGAAGTAAATGGATGGCCAGACTTCTCAATATACTGACTGAATTCCTTATGCTAAAATATCGACCCTTTTAGCAAAGTTAGAACCGCAATCGCATGTTAGAACAGATCCGTATCATCTTGGTTGGCACTACTCACACTGGCAATATCGGTTCGGTTGCGCGAGCTATGAAAACCATGGGCCTTAGCCAACTGTGGTTGGTTGCGCCAAAAGAAGCGCCTGATGGCCAAGCCTATGCATTAGCTGCTGGGGCGAGTGATATTTTGGCAAAAGCTAAAATTGTTGAGCGCTTAGAAGATGCTATTGCTGATTGTGGTTTAGTGGTTGGCACCAGTGCTCGTTCGCGCACTTTGCCGTGGCCTATGCTTGACCCTCGCAGCTGCGCGCAAAAAGCCGTGGTTGAGGCGAAGGATAAGCCGGTAGCAATTATTTTTGGCCGTGAAAACAGCGGTTTGAGTAATGAAGAACTACAACTTTGTAATCATCACTTATGTATTGCCGCCAATCCTGAATACAGTTCATTGAATTTAGCCATGGCCGTACAAATATTGACTTATGAAGTCCGGATGGCAGCGCTGGCTGAACAGCCACAAGTTGCGGCTGCGTCGGAAGTTATTTATCCAAGTGCCGAGCAGATGGATAAGTTTTATGTGCATTTGGAACAAACTCTCAATGAAACCGGTTTTATCATTCAACAACATCCGGGCATTGTGATGACTAAATTACGCCGTTTATTTACTCGCGCGCGACCGGAAGACGCTGAACTAAATATCTTGCGCGGCGTACTGACATCAATTCAACGGAAATACAAACAAAGCGGCAGCGACAATTAATTTGTACCGCGAAAAGGTAGCTAACTGATGTTTGCAGGTATTAGAGAAGACATAAAAAGTGTATTCGACCGTGATCCCGCGGCCCGTAGTTTTTTTGAAGTTTTAACTAACTATCCTGGGTTGCACGCAATCTGGTGGCATCGGATGAACCATAAGTTGTGGCGTGCGGGCTGGAAATGGCTGGCGCGGTTTTTAAGCACCATCGCACGTTGGCTCACCGGTGTGGAAATTCACCCTGGCGCAAAAATTGGTCGTCGTTTTTTCATCGACCACGGCATGGGCGTGGTTATTGGTGAAACTGCAGAAATTGGCGACGATGTCACGTTGTACCATGGCGTCACCTTGGGTGGCACCAGCTGGAATCCGGGTAAACGCCATCCAACTTTAGGTAATAACGTGGTGATTGGTGCAGGGGCTAAAGTCTTAGGTCCGCTTTATGTCGGCGAAAATGCGCGGATAGGTTCGAATGCCGTGGTAGTGAAAGATGTGCCGCCCGGCGCTACTGTGGTTGGCATTCCAGGTCGCATAGTGGCAAAAGCGGATTCGACTGTGAGCGAACAGCGTCAACACTTGGCGAAAAAGTTTGGTTTTGATGCTTATGCGGTAGCGAGCGATAACCCGGACCCAGTCTCTAATGCCATTGGACGCATGTTAGATCACATTCATTTATTGGATAGCAAGGTCGCAGAGCTTTGCAAGAGCGTTAACGACTTAGGCGGCGACGTTTGTTCGCAAGTACCAACTATGGATATTGAAGATGAAGCCTTTCGTGAAGCCGAGCGGCAAGCCGCAGAGCAGCGGAAGAAACAGTTGGATGAGTTCGACCCGACGATTTGACGGGAAATTGGGGTAAATAGTCCTTGATGATTTTTGGTTTACTTCGAAAACGTCAGCACTTCAGAAATAATACCTGAGTGTTTTAGTAGGATTAATACTTGACTAAATCAGTCAGGAATGTACAATTTGCGCCATTCAACACCCCAAGCTTCGGAGCCGAGATGAGACTTACTTCCAAAGGCCGTTATGCCGTTACGGCAATGCTCGATGTAGCCTTACACTCGAGCGAAGGTCCAGTGCCACTTGCTGATATTTCAGTACGCCAGGAAATTTCTTTGTCTTATCTTGAACAATTGTTTGCGCGCTTACGTAAACATGGGCTGGTAAGCAGCGTTCGCGGACCTGGCGGTGGTTATCAACTTGGTAAAGACGCTTCTAAGATCTCAGTATCCGAAGTGATCAGTGCCGTTGACGAGTCAGTCGACGCCACTCGCTGCCAAGGCAAGTCTGATTGCCAAGGCGGCGCAAAATGTTTAACCCACAGTTTGTGGAGCGATTTAAGTCATCGGATTGAAGACTTTCTGACCCAAATTACTTTAGGTGAGTTAGTCAGCCAGCATGAAATTCAGAGCGTGGCAAAACGGCAGGACAGCCGTCACATTAAGAACCCAGTAACTGAAATAGAAGTCAGTTGCCAGTTGTAAGCAACAGACGGAGCAGACCATGAAGCTACCAATTTATTTAGATTATGCCGCCACGACCCCAGTTGACCCGCGGGTTGCTGCAAAGATGATGCAATATCTGACGATGGACGGTGAGTTTGGTAATCCCGCGTCGCGCTCGCATCGCTTTGGCTGGCATGCCGAGGAAGCAGTTGAAGTTGCTCGTAGTCAAATCGCTGATTTGGTAAATGCCGATCCTCGTGAGATTGTGTTCACTTCTGGCGCGACCGAATCGAACAATTTAGCCATCAAAGGCGCAGCCCAGTTTTATCACAAAAAAGGCAAGCACCTGATCACCATCAGAACCGAGCACAAAGCGGTACTCGATACCATGCGAGCTCTGGAACGTGAAGGTTATGAAGTGACTTACCTCGATGTTGAAGCAAACGGTCTTTTAGATTTGGCCAAACTGCAAGCGGCTATGCGCGCTGACACCGTTGTTGTTAGCGTAATGATGGTCAATAACGAAATTGGTGTGGTGCAAGACATCGCTGCCATTGGCGAAATGTGTCGCGCAAACGGTACAATTTTCCACGTTGACTCAGCGCAAGCAGCCGGCAAAGTCGACATCGACTTGCAAGCGTTAAAAGTTGATTTAATGTCGTTTTCTGCCCATAAAATTTACGGGCCAAAAGGCATTGGTGCATTATACGTTCGCCGTAAGCCACGCATTCGTTTAGAAGCACAATCTCATGGTGGCGGACACGAGCGCGGTATGCGTTCAGGTACACTGCCAACTCACCAAATCGTGGGTATGGGCGAAGCGTTCCGCATTGCCAAGTTAGAGATGGCCGAAGAAAATCAACGTTTTGCGGTATTGCGTCAACGTTTGTGGGACGGCATTAAAGATATTGAACAAGTGTATTTAAATGGCGATGCCACACATCGTGTGCCTGGCATTACCAACATCAGCTTCAATTACGTTGAAGGTGAATCGTTAATTATGGCGTTAAAAGATATCGCGGTGTCTTCAGGCTCAGCCTGTACTTCAGCGAGTCTGGAACCTTCATACGTCTTACGTGCACTTGGTCTGACCGACGAACTTGCACATAGCTCAATTCGTTTCTCTATCGGTCGTTTTACTACCGAAGAGCAAATTGACCATACCATTAAGATTGTGCACGAGGCGATAGCCAAGCTGCGCGAGATGTCGCCGCTGTGGGACATGTATAAAGACGGTATTGATTTAAATTCAGTGGCTTGGGTCGCGCATTAATCCGACTAAGACCTTAGCAACGTCGGCAGGTAGTCGGCAAAACAGTTTAATGAGGTAAATTTCCATGGCATACAGCGAAAAAGTCATCGACCATTACGAAAATCCACGCAACGTTGGCGCCTTTGCCAAAGACGATCCAACAGTAGCAACCGGTATGGTTGGCGCTCCGGCGTGTGGCGACGTAATGAAGTTGCAGATCAAAGTAAATGACCAAGGTATTATCGAAGATGCCAAGTTCAAAACTTATGGCTGTGGCAGTGCTATTGCATCGAGCTCATTAGTAACCGAATGGGTAAAAGGCAAAAGCTTAGACGAAGCCGCACAAATCAAAAATACCGACATCGCCCAAGAATTGGCGTTACCGCCAGTGAAAATTCACTGTTCAATTTTGGCTGAAGATGCCATCAAAGCGGCGATTGCTGATTATAAACAACGTCACGGGAGCTAAGCGGTATGGCAATTTCGATGACTCCAGCGGCAGCCGAACGCGTCCGGACTTTTCTGCATAACCGCGGCAAAGGTTTGGGTTTACGTGTTGGTGTGAAAACTACCGGTTGTTCTGGTCTTGCCTATGTTCTTGAGTTCGTTGATGAATTAAATGAAGACGACCAAGTATTTGCGCAGGACGATTTAAATTTAATCGTTGACGGTAAGAGTTTGGTCTACATCGACGGCACCCAATTGGATTTTGTAAAAGAAGGCCTCAACGAAGGTTTTCAATTCAATAATCCGAACGTTGCTGGTGAATGTGGCTGTGGCGAAAGCTTTACCGTTTAATCTGGCGGTCGAATGAACTACTTTCAGCTGTTTCAGCTGCCGGCTGGGTTTGAAGTTGACCTTACCGAGCTAGGTACGCGTTATCTGGAATTGCAACGCAATTTTCATCCAGATAATTTCGCGACCGCCTCAGAGCGCGACAGGATGATGGCAGTGCAACAAGCTGCCAATATCAACGACGCTTATCATTCGCTGAAACAACCACTACTGCGCGCTGAGCATTTATTGGCGCTGCGTGGGGTGAAAATTAGTCATGAGCAACGAAGCTTTACTGACACCTCTTTCTTGATGCAGCAAATGGAGTTGCGCGAGCAGCTTGCCGAAATCCAGGATGCCAAAGATCCGGAATCGCTGATCTCTGATATTGAGCAGCAAATCACTGCGCAACGTAAGTCGTTGTTAAAACTGCTCGCGGCAACTTTAGCCGTGAATAACCCAGAGCAGGATTTAGTGGCAGCTGATATAATTCGCAAATTGAAATTTTTCTTCAAACTTCAGCATGAGCTGGAGTTAATTGAACAGCAACTACAAGACTGAAATCCCCTATGGCTCTATTACAAATCGCTGAACCTGGTCAAAGTGCGGCGCCGCATCAGCACAAGCTGGCGGCTGGTATTGATTTAGGCACCACCAACTCATTGGTCGCAACTGTCCGTAGTGGCGAAGCAAAAACCCTGGCAAACAAACAGGGTGAAGATATGGTGCCATCTGTGGTTCGTTATACACCAGAAGGGGTTGTTGTCGGCAAGCAAGCGCAAGCAGATGCAGCGCTCGACCCGCACAACACTATCGTTTCCGTGAAACGCTTGATGGGCCGTGGTTATCAAGAAACATTAAAGCAAAGCCAGCACCTTCCTTATGATTTAGTTGATCAGCAAGGCTTGGTGGCGATTAATACTGTGCGTGGCGTGAAGAATCCGGTCGAAGTGTCTGCAGAGATTCTGGCAACCTTAGCGGATACAGCTAGCCAGACTTTAGGTGGTGAGCTGAACGGCGTGGTAATTACTGTTCCTGCATATTTTGATGACGCTCAGCGTCAAGCAACTAAAGACGCAGCAAGTTTAGCCGGGTTAAATGTGTTGCGTCTGCTCAATGAACCGACAGCAGCCGCCCTTGCGTATGGTCTTGATTCTGGCCAAGAAGGTGTAGTTGCAGTTTACGATTTAGGTGGTGGGACCTTTGATATTTCGGTATTACGCTTAAAACGTGGCGTATTCGAAGTTCTAGCTACTGGCGGTGATTCGGCATTAGGCGGTGATGACTTTGACCATCTGATAGTGGATTGGCTGCAGCAAAAAACTGGCATTACTGAGTTATCACATCAAACTCTACGGCAGTTTTTACAACTAGCACGCCAAATCAAAGAACAGTTAAGCCAGTTATCCGTGGTCAACTTTGTGATCGAGCATTCGTCTGGCCAAACTGAATTGAGCTTAACTCGTGAAGAGTTTGATAATTTAATCAATGCGTTAGTGCGCAAAACTATCCGCGCTTGTAAGCAAACACTGCGTGATGCAGGGATTGATGCTGAAGACGTTGCTCAGGTTGTTTTAGTTGGTGGCTCAACACGAGTGCCACTGGTTCGACAATTAGTCGGTGAATTTTTTGCCAAAGAGCCTTTGACGTCAATCGATCCCGATAAAGTGGTAGCGATTGGTGCAGCTATTCAAGCCAATGTGTTGGTGGGGAATAAATCCGACACTGATACTTTATTGCTTGATGTGATTCCGCTGTCCTTGGGGTTAGAGACCATGGGCGGATTAGTGGAGAAAATCATTCCACGCAATACCATCATCCCAGTGGCTCGTGCGCAAGAATTTACCACCTTTAAAGACGGCCAAACGGCGATGTCCATTCATGTGCTGCAAGGCGAACGTGAATTGGTAAGTGACTGTCGCTCTTTAGCGCAGTTTAATTTGACGGAGATTCCGCCAATGGCTGCCGGCGGTGCGCATATTCGGGTGACTTTCCAAGTTGACGCCGATGGTTTGTTAAGTGTCACCGCGCAAGAGAAATCAACTGGTGTTAGCGCTAGTATTCAAGTGAAGCCATCGTATGGCCTCAGCGATAATCAAATCGCAGAAATGATTCAAAGCTCGATGCAATTTGCGCGGCAAGATATGCAACAACGATTGTTGCGTGAACAGCAAGTCGAAGCGAATCGGGTTTGGGAAGCTGTCAGCGCAGCAATTAGCGTCGATGCTCAGTTATTGAGCTCAGCGGAACTTATTGATATCGAAGCGGCTTTGCATCAACTGAAGCAGTTGAGCGAAGGCGAAGATACCGCGGCGATTAAAGCTGCCATCGAACATACCAATCATTTAACTGATGAATTTGCGGCTCGTCGTATGGATAATTCAATCCGACAAGCGTTGCAAGGTCACAAAGTCGACGAGGTTTAATATGCCACAAATTATCATTCTGCCTCACCCAGAGTTATGTCCGGAAGGCGCGGCATTAACCGCCGAAAAAGGTGAAACCATTCTTGATGTTGCATTACGTAATGGCATTGCGATTGAGCACGCCTGTGAAAAGTCTTGTGCCTGCACAACTTGTCACGTAGTGGTTCGTGAAGGCTTTTATTCGCTGAACGAGAGTGATGAATTAGAAGAAGACATGCTTGATAAAGCCTGGGGTTTAGAACCTGAATCGCGCTTAGGCTGCCAAGCTCGGGTGAGCGACGAGAATTTAGTTGTTGAAATTCCGAAATATACTTTGAATATGGTTAGTGAGGGTCACTGATCCGGTATTCACGAAAAAGCCTGCTACTGCAGGCTTTTTTTTTGCTAAATCCCAAGGTCTGCTGCTCTAGCTAAATGCCTAAAGGGTTATCTTTCCTTGTAATAAAAATGACTCAACATGACGGCGGCATTTGCTATCACTGCCGTAAAATAAGCCGGTTTCGCGGTAAATCGGCTTTTTTTAGAGCAATGTTGGTAACTTATTGAACTGTCATATAATATGGGCGCAAATTTATTTCAGATCAAACGGAACTAAAATTTATAGTTCTGAATTTGTTGGTGTTTTTGTTTTGTTCAACTACGCTAGTTTTAATCAAATTTGTTAATTTTGGGAGAGCTTTGGATGAAAATAACCTGTGTTGCGGCCCTAGTTGCGTTAAGTTTGGCTGCAGGTTCGGCGTCCGCTGAAGTGAAATTTAATGGCTTTGCCTCAATCAAAGCGGGTATGACATCAGCCGAAGATGAAAATCTATATGGCTATGACAACAGCGTTGATTATAAAAACGAGAGCTTATTCGCATTGCAGGCTCAAAGTGAATTGGGCAATGACCTTTCTGTAACTGCGCAATTAGTCTCACGTGGCAGCGACGATTTTTCTTTAGAGTTTGAATGGGCTTTTTTGACCTATCAAATTAACGACGAGTGGCGAGTAAACGCTGGTCGTCTGCGTACTCCGTTCTATAAATACTCTGATTTCCGTGATGTTGGCTACGCATATGATTGGCTGCGTACCCCGCAAAGCGTATACGACTTAGGTTTTGACCGGATCTCTGGTGCATCGTTGTATTACAACACATCGATCCGGGACATGCAGTCTAGTATGCAGTTCATTTATGGCGCTTACGACGGTGATGTCACCTTACAAGGTGTAGTGTCACCAACCAAGATTGATGACATTTACGGTGTGACTTGGGAGTTAAGCCAAGATTGGTTTGGCATGCGTATGGCCTATTTGCGTGGTGATGTCACCATTCAAGCTGATGCCTTTAATCCGTTGTTTGCAGCGTTAAATGCAACCGGCCAAGCATCAGTTATCAAAGCAATTGATTTTGATAAAGATGCCGGTAGTTTCTTCGGCTTTGGCATGAATTTCGACCGTAACGATTGGTTGACTGTATTTGAATATACCTTTGTCAGCGTTGATGACAGTTTTTACGCGAACCAAGACTCCTACTATTTATCTTTAGGGCACCGGTTCGACAAATTCACCCCTTATGTTTCTTTCGAATGGGATGATGATGAAATTAAGCCAGAGATCTACGAAGCGATGCCTAACGGCCATCCACTGAAATCAACAGTTGCTGGTTTAGTTGCTTCGCGCCGTGTCGATTCAAGTACAGCCAATGTTGGCTTCCGCTACGATTTCCACTCGTCGGCGGCATTTAAATTTGAGCTGACTAAAGCGAAAGATCGCTTAACTATGCACAGAAATAACTTGGTATCAGTGGGGGTTGATGTAGTTTTTTGATGTCTGCTTCGCTCCAAAATAGCTAACTTAGCAGGAGTTCTTTATGAAGAAGTCGATAGCGGGGATAGCAGTAGTGCTGGCATTGTCTTGTAGCCAGCTGCAAGCGGAAACGGAAATTTCTGGGTTCGCCTCAGTAGTTGGTGGCAAGGTGTTAAGCGGAACTGGCGTTGAGGAATTTGGGCTTGAGCCTACGTTCCTCGCGAATTACCCGACGGTCGGCTTCTATAATGAAGAATGGACGTTTAATCCAGATTCGAAATATGGGTTGCAGATTAGTTCGGAATTGACTGAAGGGCTGACTGCGACTGCGCAGATGGTTGGACGTGGTGCAGACGATTATACCGCCAAATTCGAATGGGCTTATTTGTCATATCAGGTGAATGAGCATTGGACCATTCAGGCCGGTAAAAAGCGTTTGCCGCTTTATTATTATTCGGACTTTTTCGACGTTAGTTATGCGTACTTGTGGATCCGGCCGCCGGCAGATAACTACACCTGGCAGATCTTCAACTACAACGGCGTAAATGCGCAGTTTAACTACCAACTCGATGAGTGGGCAGTATCCGGCAATATTTACACTGGGCAAGAAGATGACACGACTAACAAGTTACTGTCTGAATTCTTTGGCAGTGAGCCTGTTCGAGAGATTTGGAAGAATATAGTCGGCGGTGTGCTTAGTTTTAACCGAGATTGGTTTGATCTGCGGCTCACCTACATGACGTATGAAAACGAGCGATTCCGAGGCGGAGTTCCGGTACTTTGGAATGGTGAGGACAGTCGTCGCGGGAAATTTGCTGGTATTTCGACCAATATTGATTACAACAACTGGATTTTATTATCCGAGTTAAACCGACTGACTTTAGACGGTAGCGATTTCGATACCTATTTAGTGTCAGGCGGTTATCGAATTAATGAATGGACACCTTACGTATCCTACGCAGACTTTGACTCTGAAGGTGAAGTACACAGCACGACTAGTGTCGGCGTCCGCTGGGATTTCCATAGCTCAGCAGCCTTTAAGTTACAGTACGACGATGTAACAGACGATGGATACGATGGCGGGCAAGTTGCTGGGGATAGCAAGTCCATTACTTTCGGCATTGATTTAGTATTTTAAGTTTGGAGATAACCATGAATTGGTTCAAAGTTTTGTTAGTCCCTATCGCATTAACTAGCCAGCTAGCCGCTGCGGAAGTTGCGGTGATTGTGCATCCTTCAAATGCTGCTGCAGCAGACCAAGCCGAGATCACTCGTCTGTTTACCGGCCGTGGCACCACGTTCGCTGGTGGTGCTAAAGCAACGCCGCTGAACCTTGCGGAATCTGCTGCATTACGTGCTGATTTTGACAGCAAGGTGCTGGGCAAGTCTTCAAGCCAAATGAAAGCCTATTGGTCAAAATTGGTTTTCACAGGCAAAGGCACACCACCAAAAGAACTTGCTGATGATGCAGCGATGAAAGCAGCGGTTGCTGCGGATCCAACTGCAATTGGCTATATCGATGCATCAGCAGTTGACGCATCGGTTAAAGTGATTGGTAAATTCTAAGTTCGTGACTTTTTATGTGCCAAGGAAAACCCGCGGTTTTCCTTGGCCAAATAATATCTGTAATATTACTCCGTCATAATTCCGCTTGTTGTTCTTGCACGCTCAGTCTTTGTTGAATGTTGGTGCAAAAAAATAGTCAACCTGATTTCAATAGCGTATAATTCGCGACCGCAGAATTTTCAACATCTAATTAATCGGAGTCATTCATGGCCTTAGAACGTACTTTCTCTATCGTAAAACCAGACGCAGTTGCTAAAAACTTAATCGGCGCTATCTACAGCCGTTTCGAAACTGCAGGCCTGAAAATTGTTGCTGCAAAAATGTTGCACCTGACTCGTGAACAAGCTGAAGGCTTCTACGGCGAGCACAAAGAGCGTCCATTTTTCAACGCTTTAGTATCTTTCATGACTTCTGGTCCAGTAATGGTTCAAGTTTTAGAAGGCGAAAACGCAGTTCTGAAAAACCGTGAAATCATGGGTGCTACTAATCCAAAAGACGCAGCTCCAGGTACTTTACGTGCTGACTTCGCTGCAAGCATCGATGAAAACGCAGTTCACGGTTCAGACGCTGCAGCTTCTGCTGCTCGTGAAATTGCTTTCTTCTTCACTGACGCTGAGCTGTGTGCTCGTACTCGTTAATTGAGTATTAAACTCAGTTTGACTGAGTGATTGCAGTGATAAAAACAGCAAAGGGGGCGGAGCCCCCTTTCTGTCTATTAAAATCAGGGGTAAAACCCTAACATCCTTGCGGATATGCCAATAGCTCAGGCTATGTGATGTCCAAATGTTTTGGGATGATTTTCTCTGTCTGAGTTGTTGCGCTACAGTTTACGCAGACAGACAAAATCGGCCCGTGTCCTAGGAGCTAGTTTGATGAATACGTCAGTTGAAAAAGTCAATTTACTGGATTTAACTCGCAATGAAATGAAAGAGTTCTTGGTTTCATTGGGAGAAAAGGCCTTCCGTGCCGACCAATTAATGAAATGGATTTATCATTTCTGTGTTGATGATTTCGACAAAATGACTAACATCAACAAAGAGTTACGGGAAAAATTAAAACGTCAGGCTGTGATTGAAGCGCCGGTAGTGGTAACTCGTCAAGATAGCGCAGATGGCACTATTAAATTCGTGATGGGGCTCAAGGGCGGCCAAGAAGTTGAGACTGTTTGGATCCCAGAGCGTGATCGCCGAACATTATGCGTGTCTTCGCAAGTTGGTTGTGCTTTAGATTGTTCGTTCTGTTCAACAGCACAACAAGGCTTTAACCGGAATTTAAGTGTGTCTGAAATCATCGGCCAAGTTTGGCGGGTTAGCCAAATTATCGGTAGCTATGGTGACACTGGTGAAAAGCCAGTGACCAACGTGGTGATGATGGGCATGGGCGAGCCGTTATTGAACTTAAATAACGTGGTGCCAGCACTTGAACTGATGATGGAAGATTTTGGTTTTGGTTTATCAAAACGCCGTGTCACCGTAAGTACTTCAGGTGTGGTTCCTGCGCTAGATCTGCTCAAAGAGAAAATCGATGTCGCATTAGCTATTTCGTTGCATGCACCTAACAATACGTTGCGTGATGAACTGGTGCCAGTGAATCGGAAGTATCCGATGGAAGAATTCTTAGCAGCATCTAAGCGCTATGTTGAAGGTTCACGTGCTAACGATAAAGTCACCGTTGAGTATGTAATGCTCGAAGGTGTCAATGACAGCACAGATCAAGCACATGAGCTGGCAAAAGCATTAAAAGATACTCCGTCGAAAATTAACTTAATTCCGTTTAACCCGTATCCAGGGTCACCTTACAAACGTTCAAGCAATTCTCGGATTGACCGTTTTAATAAAGTATTGCAGGAATATGGTTTTACCGTCATAGTCCGAAAAACTCGTGGTGATGATATCGATGCCGCCTGCGGTCAGTTAGTCGGCGACGTGGTTGACCGTACAAAACGTCAGGTTAAAAAGCAGCTGAAAGGCGAGGCTATTTCAGTCAAGATAGTCTAATCACCCGGATGGTCTAAACACAAGGATAGACAGGCTTTCATGTCAAATTTGAAAATTACGGCTTTGGCAATATTGTTGCAAATCACAGTCGCGGGCTGTGTGTCAGAACAAACTGTGGTTGATGGATCTGAGGGCGGGCAATCTGAAGTCGGCACTGATCAACAAGCCAGAACTCGAATGTCGTTGGGTTTAACTTATCTGCAGCGTGGTGAAAACGACCAAGCTATTTTCAATTTGGAAAAAGCCAAGGATCTGGCCCCAGACATGCCAGAAATTTGGAATGCGCTGGCTTATTATTATCAACAGGTCGATGAGGTTGATTTAGCTGAAGAAGCTTACCGCACGGCGCTGCGTAAAGATGATAATAACGCCGACACCTACAACAATTTCGGTGCATTTTTATGCCAGCACGGCAAATATAAAGAATCTGAAGAACTGTTGTTGGCTGCGGTTAAACGTCCTGGATATATGCGTGTTGCCGATAGTTACGAAAACCTAGCCTACTGTGCCTTAGATCAAAAAGACTTCGCAAAATATAAACAATATTTGTTAAGTGCGGTTAAGCACAGTAGTTCTCGGCAAACTGCTGTCTATAATTTATCTTCGCTTGAATACGCTATGGGCAATATGGCTGAAGCGAAAAAATGGCAAACCCGTCTACAAAATCTCGGACAAGTGTCCGCAGCAGCGAGCTTACTGCGTTATTTAATTGCTTATCGCACCGGTGATGCTGCAGAACAGCAGATAGCAGAAAAATTCCTAGTTTCGGTTTATCCAACCAGTAAAGAAACCGGAATGGTACTTGCCGGTGATTTCCGTGAAAGTGAACAAGACAAATTACGCCAGCGTTTTAAAGCAAGTTTAATGGGGCAAGCACAAATCGAGCAGGCACCAACTGAACCTGTGGCTGCGCCGAAAATGAAAATCGTCAAGCGCAAAGGTGTGGCGGACGATTCAGCGCCGCAAGCCATGGCCAAAGAAGAACCGCTGCCAGAAGAAGTGCAATTGCCAACAACTGCCGAGCCAAGCATTGATGAGATAACGTCGGGGCAAATTCAACAACAGACAGGCATTGCTGGCCAGGTGGAAAGCCCGGACACCTTAGTCCCGACAAATGCTGTTACTGCAACTCAAGAAAAAGTTGCGACCGAGAATAGCAATATAACCCCGACAACCGCAAATGAGACAGTAGCGCCAAGCACTGCCAGTGATACGACGGCAACGCCAACTACCTATGTTGTGCAGTCTGGCGATACTTTGTATCGGATAGCCAGTCGTTTTCGGCTAAGCGTTTCTGAGCTACAGCAATTAAACAAGTTATCTGACGCTAGTATGATCCGTGAAGGGATGACCTTGAAAATTGCCAAAACGGATAGCGGCGAAGTTCCGGCAACTTATCAAGTGAATGCTGGTGATACACTGTTTTCTATAGCATTTAAGTTTAATATCAGTATGGACACCCTACTTGAGCTTAATAGCTTAACGCCAGGCCAGGAATTAACGCCTGGGCAAACTCTTAATTTACGAGCAAGTGAATCTCCATCATTATGAACGTAACGAACGAACAAGACGAAACTAGTCTTGGCTATATTTTGCAGCAAGCTCGTGAACAACGCGGGCTCACCCAAGCGCAAGCTGCAATGCAGCTCAATCTGAAAATTTCAGTGATTGCGCAAATGGAAGCAGAGCAATGGGATCAATCAGTTGCTCCCACTTTTATGCGCGGTTATTTACGTTCTTATGCGCGGTTGTTAAAGCTATCCGAGGCGGAAATTTTGCAGGCTTTTGCTGTGCAAACCGCTTATCTGCGCCATCATCCAAAAGAAATGAAAAGTTTCTCGAATAAAACTCGCCGTGATGCTGCGGAAAGCCGATTTATGCTCGCGACTTATTTCGTTGTCGTGTTACTCCTTGGCTTATTTTTAGTGTCAGTCTGGCAGACACATATGCTCGACGATAAGCCGGTGTCAGTGTTGCCGGAGTACAATGAAAGTGCTGAATTGCCAGTGACAGCGGTTCCATCGTTAACTCCGGAGACTAATACCACTGCCTCAACAAATACTGAGACACAAGACACTGCAGCACCTGTATCGTCCGACCAAGCTCTGGTGGCAATGACTACCGAAGATCCGTCGAGTACCAGCCAGAACCAATCGGCTGCGGCAACAGTAAATACTCCTACCACAAACATGGCCAGTGAAAACGTTGTTGCCACGTCACCAGCTGCGTCGGAGCAAGTGACGTCAACACCGGTTGTGCGTGAAGATGCTGCAGAGCAAACAGTTGTGACGGCTTCGACTCCTGTTGAGCCTGAAAGTATGGAGACAGCAATAAATACAGATACTAGTGCTAGTGGTGCTCGTGGCCGATTGACTATGCAATTTAGTAAAGGCTGTTGGGTGTCAGTTGAAGATAGCACAGGCAAGCGTTTGACTTATCAGATGTATCAAGCAGGGCAGGAAGCGCAAATTAGTGGCGTTTTCCCACTGAAAGTCACACTTGGTGAGCCAACAGCTGTCACTTTGCAATTAAATGATGTGTCGATTGATTTGTCCCAGTATCAAACTGGGCGGGTTGCTCGCTTAACTTTTAACGGACCGGCTTAACATGTATTCAGAAAGTCCTATTATTCGGCGTAAATCGAAACAGATCCGTGTTGGTAACGTATTGATTGGTGGCGATGCGCCAATCGCCGTGCAATCCATGACCAACACCCGTACCACTGATGTCGAAGCGACGCTGGCACAAATTCAAGCAATTGCCAAAGCTGGCGCAGATTTAGTTCGCGTGTCAGTGCCGACGATGGAAGCAGCGGAAGCGTTTAAGTTTATCAAACAACAATCGCCAATTCCGTTAGTGGCGGATATCCATTTTGATTATCGGATTGCCCTGAAAGTTGCGGAATATGGTGTTGATTGCTTACGAATTAACCCTGGTAACATCGGTCGGGAAGATCGAGTTCGCGCAGTGGTTGATTGTGCTCGTGACAACAATATTCCAATCCGCATTGGCGTGAATGGCGGCTCGCTGGAAGCTGATATTCAGGAAAAATATCGCGAACCAACGCCAGAAGCCTTGGTCGAATCGGCGATGCGTCATGTCGACATTCTTGATCGTTTGAATTTTGATAACTTCAAAGTTTCGGTAAAAGCTTCTGACGTGTTTCTTGCGGTTGGTGCCTATCGTCTCTTGGCTAAACAAATCGAACAACCGCTGCATCTTGGTATTACAGAAGCTGGCGGAGCCCGCGCTGGTGCAGTGAAATCTGCAATTGGTTTAGGTATGTTATTAGCCGAAGGTATTGGCGATACTTTGCGAATTTCTTTGGCGGCAGATCCGGTCGAGGAAGTAAAAGTTGCCTTCGATATTCTTAAATCGTTGCGCATTCGCTCCCGAGGCATCAACTTTATTGCATGTCCAAGTTGCTCACGCCAAGAGTTTGATGTGATTAAGACAATGAACGAATTAGAGCAACGACTTGAAGATGTTATCGATCCACTGACCGTATCTGTGATAGGGTGCGTGGTTAACGGGCCTGGCGAGGCATTGATTTCCGATTTAGGTGTTGCAGGTGCAAACCGAAAAAGCGGTTTTTATATTAAAGGTGAGCGGCAAAAACTGCGTATCGACAACGAAAGTGTTGCCGAACAACTTGAACAGCAAGTGCGCGAATTTTTAGCGGCACAACGTCAAGCCATCGCCATTAAGCAAGTGGATTAGTCAGCGAATCCAATAGGATTCAGTAAAGATATTGGGTAAAAAAAGTGTCGAAAGAAATTCAAGCGATCCGTGGCATGAACGATTGTCTGCCGCAGGACACCCCAGTTTGGCAGTATGTTGAATCGATGATTAGACGTACCGTCAGCAGTTACGGCTATGACGAAATTCGCTTTCCGATTGTTGAAATGACCGAACTTTTTAAGCGGTCAATCGGTGAAGTTACTGATATCGTTGAAAAAGAAATGTACACCTTCAGCGACCGCAATGGCGACAGTTTAACTTTGCGTCCAGAAGGAACCGCGTGTTGTGTGCGAGCAGCAAATCAGGCTGGCTTGTTATATAACCAAGAACAACGGTTATGGTACATGGGCCCAATGTTTCGCCACGAACGTCCGCAAAAAGGCCGCTATCGTCAATTCCATCAATTTGGCTTAGAAGCATTTGGCATGCAAGGTCCTGACATTGATGCTGAAGTGATTATTCTCAGTGCTCGCTTATGGCGCGAATTGGGTTTGACGCCTTTTGTCACATTAGAACTGAATACCCTTGGCTCTAATGCGGCGCGTGCTGCCTATCGTGATCTGCTGGTAAGCTATCTAGAACAGCACAAAGATCTGCTCGATGAAGATAGTTTACGTCGCATGTATTCAAATCCACTGCGGGTATTGGATAGCAAAAATCCAGCAATGGCTGAGATGTTAGCAAATGCACCTAAGTTACTTGACCACTTAGATGCCGAATCAGCTGAGCATTTCCAAGCCTTACAACAACGTTTGCAAGCTGCGGGCATTGAATTCACTATCAATCCAAGACTGGTTCGTGGCTTAGATTATTACAACAAGACAGTGTTTGAATGGGTAACCACAAGCCTCGGTTCACAAGGCACAGTCTGTGCCGGCGGCCGTTATGATGGGTTAGTTGAACAACTAGGCGGTAAAGCAACGCCTGCCGTTGGTTTTGCTTTGGGTATGGAAAGATTGGTGCTGTTGCTGCAAACGCTGGATTTGATCCCAGCAGTTAGCAATAATGCTGACTTATATCTAATGCCTTTAGGTGAAGCTGCGGAACTTGCTGCAGTTTCTGTTGCCGAACAACTGCGTTCAGTATTACCGGGAAAACGGGTAATGCTGCATTGCGGCGGTGGTAACTTGAAAAAACAATTAAAACGAGCTGATAAATCCGGCGCGGCGCTTGGCGTGCTGCTGGGTGATGACGAACTGGCCAATGGCCAAGTGACATTAAAGTGGCTTCGAGCCGACCAGCCGCAACAAACAGTAAATATCGCTGACTTAGCCGCAGTGCTGAAGCAGTTTTAACGGAGTGATCGATGGAAATTTATAGCAACGACGAACAACAAGTAGAAGCGCTGCAGCGGTTTTTGAAAGAAAACGGCCTGGCTATTTTTGCCGGTTTAGTGATTGGCCTCGGTGGTCTTTATGGTTTTCGCCAGTACCAAGAGCATCAGTTAGAGCAACTGGAAGCGCAATCTACCGCCTATAACCAGTTATTGGAAGATGTGCAAAAGCCTGATTCGGATAAAGAAGCTTGGTTAGTGTCAGCGAAAAAATTTGTTGATGAAAACCAATCCAGCTCTTATGCGGCTTTAACGGCGTTATTGTCAGCCAAAGAAGCTGTATTGAAGAAAGATTTTGCAATGGCTGAAACTCAATTGCGTTGGGTAGTTACCAACAGCAAAGAAGCTGAAGTTGTAGCTTTAGCCCAATTACGTCTAGCACGTGTTGAAGCTGAACAAGCGAAATACAAAGAAGCACTGGCTACTCTTGAAGTCGTTATGCCAGCAGCATTTGCCGCACAACAAAACGAGTTAAAAGGCGACGTCTGGTTAAAATCTGGCGACGAAGTAAAAGCCAAAGCAGCATACAAAGCAGCACAATTGGTTACCGAAATGGGTAAAAACCCATTGTTAGATGTGAAACTGAACGAACTCGCCCACGTTGCTGGCTAAGAGGTTAGTGTGAAGTTATCTGTAAAAAGCTGTAGCGCCGCAATGCTGTTGTTGTGGGGTTTGGCAGGTTGTGCTTCCAATGATGAAGACGTACTAGTGCTGCCAGATGTTGACAACAAAGTTGCCCCAGAAACGGTCTGGAGTAGCTCAGTAGGTGATGGCGTTGAGCATTTTGATTCGCATCTTAAACCAGCAATTGTTGGGGACAAGTTGTTTGTAGCTAGTCGTAAAGGTGTGTTGACCGCATTTAATCTCGCTGATGGCACAGAATTGTGGTCAATTGACGTCCGTGACGGCGCAGATGCCCCAACCTTTGGCGGTATCAGCCATTGGTGGAATGAGCGCAATGCAAAAGTCGCCGGTGGTGTGGGCGTAGGCTACGATAAAATTTATCTTGGCACTGAAGATGGTGAAGTCATCGCGTTTAATCCTGAAACCGGTGAGCGGGTTTGGTCAGTGCAGATCGGTGGCGAGGTGTTAACTGCCCCAGTTGCTGGTGAAGGTTTTGTGTTAGTGAACACTGGTGGTGGTCGTTTATACGCGCTGCAACCTGATACTGGCGAACAACGCTGGATGCACGAATCTGAAAACTCGCTGCTAACTTTACGTGGTATCAGTGAAGTGACTACTGCATCAGGCGGTATTATTTACGGTACTGGCAGCGGCAAAGTTGGTGTGTTGATTGCTGACAAAGGTGTTCCTGCTTGGGAAGAACCTATTGCAGTGGCTAAGGGCAGTACTGATTTAGCGCGAATTATCGATGTTGATGCGACACCGATTGTGCAAAATGGTACAATCTATGCCATCGCCTATAATGGTCAGTTAGTTTCGATGGAGTTACGTACTGGTCGCATTATTTGGAAACGCGATTATGCAAGCTTCCGCACTATGACTCTTGTCGATGGAGTTATTTACCTTGTTGATTCAACAGGTAAAATTTATGCGGTAGAAGCATCTAGCGGCACAGAAACGTGGTCGCAACCAGTATTGCACAAACACTTTGTCACAGGCCCTGCAGTCTACAAAAATTATGTAGTGGTTGGCGACGACGAAGGCAATTTACATTGGTTTAATCGTCAGACTGGCGAATACATGGCGCGTCATGAGTATGACGGTTCCGGATTTTTCTCCGAAGGATTAAGTTCGCCAGATTATCTGGTGATTCATAGCCGTAACGGTGAAGTCGAAGTATTACGTGTGCCAGAATAAAGGCTGACTGTTGAATATGACAGAAACAGGCCTGTTCACAGGCCTGTTTTTTTTATGGATCAAAGATCCTCCGCTGAGTTAAGCGGCTTTAGAGTTTGAGGTGTTACATGCTGCCGGTAGTTGCCCTAGTTGGCCGTCCAAATGTTGGAAAATCTACTTTATTTAACCGCCTGACCCGTACTCGTGACGCGTTGGTTGCCGACTTTCCAGGTTTAACTCGCGACCGTAAATATGGTCAAGTTGACTATGAAGGACTGCAATTTATCGTTGTGGATACCGGCGGTATCGACGGCAGCGAAGAAGGTATTGAGCTGGAAATGGCTGAGCAATCGCTGAAAGCCATTGATGAAGCAGATATCGTGTTATTTCTTGTTGATGCCCGCGCAGGTGCAACAGTTGCTGATGAAGCGATCGCCAACCATATTCGCCGCGTCAATAAAACTGTGTTTTTGGTTGCGAACAAAACCGATGGTTTAGACGCAGACACTGCAATTGCGGATTTCTACAGTTTAGGCATTGGTGAAGTCTATCCAATTGCCGCTGCGCATGGTCGTGGCGTTACGGCTCTGTTACAGCAAGCCCTAGTGCCGCTGTTGTCAGAAACTCAACAAGCACGGCTCGCTGCTTTTGAAGCGGGCGAAGATCTATCAGCTTTAGATCCTGAAGCAGAAAAAGCTGAACGTGATCAACATATCAAACTGGCGATTGTCGGCCGGCCAAACGTTGGTAAATCGACCTTAACCAACCGCATTCTCGGCGAAGAACGGGTAATTGTTTATGATATGCCTGGTACAACCCGTGATTCAATTTACATCCCAATGCAACGTGGCGAACGCCAATACACGTTAATTGACACTGCCGGTGTGCGCCGTCGCGGTAAAATTGATGATGTGGTAGAAAAGTTCTCAGTCGTAAAAACTCTGCAAGCGATTGAAGATGCCAACGTGGTGGTTTTGGTATTGGATGCACGCCAAGGGATCTCAGATCAAGATTTAAGTATTTTAGGCTTCGTGTTAAACGCCGGTCGTTCATTAGTCATTGCCGTTAATAAATGGGATGGCTTGGACGATGGCATTAAAGATGAAGTGAAGCGTGAACTCGATCGCCGTTTAGGCTTTATCGACTTTGCTCGTCTACATTTTATTTCGGCATTACACGGTTCTGGCGTTGGTAATTTATTTGAATCGGTTGAAGAAGCCTTTGATTCGGCAACTCGTCGCGTCAGTACAGCGCTGTTAACCCGCATCATGAATATGGCGCAGGAAGACCATCAGCCGCCGTTGGTGAAAGGCCGTCGGGTCAAGTTAAAGTATGCCCATGCTGGTGGTTACAACCCGCCGTTGATTGTTATTCACGGCAATCAGGTTGAAGACTTACCAGATTCGTACAAGCGCTACTTGATGAACTACTTCCGCAAATCATTGCAGATGATGGGGACGCCAGTGCGTGTTGAATTCCGTGGCGGAGAAAACCCGTTTGCCGAGCGTCGCAATACCTTAACGCCTAACCAGCAATACAAACGCGAGCGTTTGTTAAAAGCTCGGGCGAACTTGGCAAACAAGAAAAAGCCAGGACAAAATAGCAAAGGTTAATTGATGGCACAAAGCTCAGCAGTGACGCCCAAAGCACTTGCCAAGTGGCTGGCTGAGCTGCCCGAGTTTGCGAATTCTGACCAGTGGGGTATCGGCGGCAGTTGCTTGTTACTGCAGCTGAACCTGGTTAGTCACTGTCGTGATTTAGATTTAGTCTGTACCGAAGCTGAGTTCCCTCAGCTTTTTGCTGCACTTGGCGCGCGTTTACCGCAGTTAGAAGTTTCGAAACATCCCAGATTCTGCAGCGATTATTTTGCGCGTTTTCAGCACGATTCCGGTATTGAAATTGAATTGATGGCCGGGATCAAAGTGCTGCAACAGGACGCAGTATCTTGCTGGTTGTTCGAGCCAGAACATCTTTGGTTTGATGAGCAACTACCTTGGATGTCTGCTCGACAATGGCTTGAGCTGTATCGACTCTTTGGCCGTACAAGCTCAGCCTCGCTGCTACAAGCTTATTGTCAATCCCGCGGCATGACTGTCGATTGAAATTCACCATTGGCGACTTTGGTTGTTACGACGTCGCCCGCCTGCAAACTCATCGCATCCTTCACCACTTTGCCCTGATGCAGGGTAATGGCATAACCACGTTCTAACGTCGCCAAGGGGCTTATTTGCTGTAACATGACACTGTGCTGATGCCATTGCTGTTTAGCCTGTTGCAGCCGCTGCGCCATGGCTTGCTCAAGTCGGCGCTGCAGTTGCTGATGTTGTAAACTTTGTTGCGACACTCGCAGTGCTGGACTGCATAACGCTAAAGATTTTTGCCAAAATTGCCAACGTTGGCGATGGCGCTCTATGTGCTGACGCACCGCACGTTGCAGACGTAATTCTAATTCATCGAGCCGCTGTTGTTGCTGCTCAAGACGTCTTGCCGGATGCTGTTGTTGCAAGCGTTTTTGCGCAAACAGCCATTGCTGGGCATGTTGGCCAAGCAACACGCGCATCGCTTGTTGCAGACGCTGCTGCAGCTTTGCGATTTGTTGCCATTGTTGCTGTTGGTCGGGAGATACTAGTTCTGCTGCTGCTGAAGGTGTAGCCGCGCGCAAATCGGCGACAAAATCGCTTATCGAGAAGTCAACTTCATGACCAACAGCACTTACTATCGGGATCGGGCAATTGGCAATTTGCCGGGCCAAAGTTTCATCGTTAAAGCACCACAAATCTTCAATCGAGCCACCGCCACGACCAATAATCAACACATCACATTCGCGACGGCGGATAGCGACTTGCAGGGCAGCAGATAAATCTGCCGCGGCTTGGTTGCCTTGAACCAACGATGGATAAATGATGACTTGCAGTGCCGGAGCTCGTCTTGATAACACTGTCAAAATATCTCGGATCGCCGCGCCAGTTGGCGAGGTAATAACACCGATACACTGTGGCTCGCTTGGCAGCGGCTTTTTGCGACCGGGTTCAAACAGACCTTCAGCGTGTAATTGGGCTTTTAATTGCTCGTATTGCTGGCGTAATAAACCATCACCGGCGGCTTCAATAAAATCGGCCAATAGCTGATATTCCCCGCGCGGTTCATAGACGCTGATCCGCGCTCGGATCATGACTTGCTGACCATTTCTTGGCATCACCGATGCCCGGTTATTCTGTTTGAACATCGCGACTTTCACTTGCGCAGCCTGATCTTTCAGACTGAAATACCAGTGGCCAGAGCTTGCTGCGACGAAGTTTGACACCTCACCGACCAGCCACAATTGTCGAAACTGTAGCTCTAAGGTCAGCCGAACTTCAGAGTTCAGCCGCGAGACTGTATAAATATCCGCGTTTGCCATGAAAATCCTTTGCGAAAAATTTGCTTGCTGCGCAGTCGAATAATGTGAAGGTGATGTGTATTCAAAAATTGTCTATGCTACTGAAATGCAATTGATTATTGCATTTAACGTCAGCGAAAACTCTACGGAAATTCACACAGATTCGACAGGGTGGCGTTTTAAGCTATTCTGCTAATCTACCATAAAATCAAAAAATGCGTTGTTTGAATGTGGAAAAGCGACTAAAATAGCGCCGCAACATTCCCCGAGTTTTAACCCTTATAGCGAGATTGTTGCAATGCTCAGGATCGTGAAAGAAGCGCTCACATTTGACGACGTGTTACTTGTCCCAGCGCACTCTACCGTACTACCTCATACCGCAGACTTGCGGACTCAATTGACCAGCAAAATTAGCTTAAATATTCCGATGGTTTCGGCGTCGATGGACACCGTGACAGAAGCTCGGTTAGCTATTGCTTTGGCGCAGGAAGGCGGCCTAGGTTTTATTCACAAGAACATGACCATTGACGAACAAGCCGCCAATGTTCGCAAAGTGAAGAAATATGAAAGTGGTGTGGTGTCAGACCCTGTCACTGTCCACCCAGATCAAACTATCCGTGACGTGCAGCAGTTATCGCAGCACCATGGTTTCTCAGGTTTCCCAGTCGTCGATGCTGAACACAATTTAGTGGGTATCGTTACTGGCCGCGATTTAAACGTTGAATCAAATCCAAATGCAGCTATTTCATCAGTAATGACTCCACGTGAGCGTCTGGTGACAGTGCATGAAGATTCACCTCGTGAAAATGCTTTAACCTTAATGCATAAACACCGCATCGAAAAAGTGCTGGTCGTTGACAACGAGTTCAAATTAAAAGGTTTAATTACTGTTCGCGATTATTACAAAGCAGCAAGTAAGCCGAATGCCTGTAAAGACGAATTTGGCCGTTTACGTGTTGGTGCAGCTGTTGGTGTTGGTCCTGGCACCGACGAGCGTATTGCAGCCTTAGTTGATGCTGGTGTCGATATCCTGCTAATTGATACGTCACACGGCCACTCGCAAGGTGTTATCGACCGGGTAAAACAAACTCGTGATCTGTATCCAGATTTACAAATCGTTGCGGGTAACGTTGCCACAGCGGAAGGCGCGAAAGCGTTAGCCTTAGCTGGTGCAAACGCGGTGAAAGTAGGTATCGGCCCAGGTTCAATTTGTACCACGCGTATTGTGACCGGTTGTGGCGTGCCACAAATTACCGCAATTGCTGATGCCGTTGAAGGTGTTAAAGATCTTGATGTCTGCATTATTGCCGACGGTGGTATCCGCTTCTCAGGCGATATTTCTAAAGCCATTGTTGCCGGTGCACACTGCGTAATGGTTGGTTCTATGTTTGCCGGTACTGAAGAAGCGCCTGGTGATGTTGAGCTTTACCAAGGCCGTTATTACAAATCATACCGCGGTATGGGCTCATTGGGCGCTATGGCGCAGCGTAATGGTTCGTCAGATCGTTACTTCCAAGGCAGCAACAACGCCGAGAAATTGGTGCCGGAAGGTATTGAAGGTCGTGTTGCTTATAAAGGTCCAATCGAAAATATCATTCACCAACAGATGGGCGGTTTGCGTTCATCAATGGGTTTGACCGGTTGTGCCACCATCGGTGAGTTACAAACAAAACCTGTGTTTGTGAAAGTAACCGCTGCCGGTATGGGTGAATCGCATGTCCACGACGTGCAAATCACCAAAGAAGCGCCAAATTATCGCGTAAGTTAAGTCCAGGCGCCGCAGCGAAATCTGCGGCGTTGTTTTTTCCGGTCAGGCAACTGACCGTTACCGATCACAAGGTTTGTATGAGCAAAAATATCCATTTTCATCGTATTTTGATCCTCGACTTCGGTTCTCAGTATACCCAGTTGATTGCGCGTCGCGTCCGCGAGATTGGTGTGTACTGTGAGTTGTGGGCGTGGGACGTTACCGCCGAGCAAATTGCAGAATTTAATCCAACTGGCATTATTTTGTCAGGTGGCCCAGAGTCTGTGACTGAAGCGGGTTCACCACGTGCTCCGCAATATGTGTTTGAAGCCAACGTGCCAGTACTTGGTGTTTGTTATGGCATGCAAACTATGGCCGAGCAATTAGGCGGTCGTGTTGCGTCTTCTGAGCATCGTGAATTTGGCTATGCCCAAGTTGAAGTGATTGCGGCAAACCCATTATTTGCCGGCATTGAAGATCACGTCAATGAACAAGGTCATGGTTTATTGGATGTTTGGATGAGTCACGGCGATAAGGTCGTGGCGATCCCTGAAGGTTTTGTTACTAGCGCTCAAACACCAACTTGCCCACATGCAGCTATGGTGAATGAAGCCAAACAATTCTACGGAGTACAGTTCCACCCTGAAGTTACGCACACTCGCCAAGGCTTACGTATGCTTGAGCAGTTTGTGGTCGACATCTGTGGTTGTGAAAAACTGTGGACGCCTGCGACAATCATTGACGACGCTATCGCCAATATCAAACAACAAGTGGGTAACGACCAAGTTATCTTAGGTTTGTCTGGTGGTGTGGATTCGTCAGTAGTGGCGATGTTGTTACATCGTGCTATCGGTAAAAATCTAACTTGTGTGTTTGTCGACAACGGTTTGTTGCGCTTAAACGAAGGTAAGCAAGTGATGGATATGTTTGGTGACCATTTTGGTCTGAACATCATCCATGTTAAAGCCGAACAGCGTTTTTTAGAAGCCTTGCATGGTGAAGTTGAACCTGAAGCTAAACGTAAAATCATCGGCCGTGTTTTCGTTGAAGTCTTTGACGAAGAAGCGAAAAAACTGTCGAATGCCAAATGGCTGGCGCAAGGCACTATTTACCCAGACGTGATTGAATCGGCGGCGTCAAAAACCGGCAAAGCTCATGTGATCAAATCACATCATAACGTCGGTGGTTTGCCTGCTGATATGAAAATGGGCTTAGTTGAACCACTGCGCGAATTGTTCAAAGATGAAGTGCGTAAGGTCGGTTTAGCACTGGGTCTGCCTTACGACATGCTGTATCGCCACCCGTTCCCAGGCCCAGGTTTGGGTGTTCGTGTGCTTGGCGAAGTGAAAAAAGAATACTGCGACTTATTGCGCAAAGCCGATGCAATTTTTATCGAAGAGTTGCATAAGTCTGGTTGGTACAACCAAGTAAGCCAAGCATTTACCGTGTTCTTACCGGTTAAATCCGTCGGTGTGATGGGCGATGGTCGGAAATATGATTGGGTTGTATCGCTACGTGCAGTACAAACCATCGACTTTATGACTGCGCATTGGGCACATTTACCTTATGAGTTATTAGGTCATGTGTCGAACCGGATCATCAACGAAGTAAACGGCATTTCTCGTGTAGTTTACGATGTGTCGGGTAAACCACCAGCAACTATCGAGTGGGAATAACCATCTGTTGTAGCTGAAATTTAACTCAGTTGTTGCATAAAAAACGCCCAATTTAGTCTTTGACTTAATTGGGCGTTTGCATTTAAGCTGGATTAAGAAATTTGGCTTAACTGGTGTGTTGACCGGGTATTTGACTGATTAGTGAGCTTCGATCTTGCGACAATTAAAACGCTAGATTGCTGTGTCATCAGTCTTTTGGTTTTGCCCATAAACCACTTGCGGGCAGTGGTTTATGATCAATAATCTGCAATTTTTACGTGCCTTCGCCGCCATCAGTGTGGTGCTATTCCATATTATTGATTCCGTAGTAACTTATTCGTTAGATACCACATGGTTGAACTTTTTGGCGGGTTGGGGCGCGCTGGGTGTAGATCTATTTTTCGTCATCTCTGGTTTTGTCATGTTGCATGCCCAGTTGCAGCATCGACTCTCCCCATCAGTGTTTTTGCAAAAGCGTTTAATTCGAATAGTACCAATGTATTGGGGATTAACTGCCCTAGTTGTTCTAATTTATCTGCTGTTTCCGGCTATTTTTCGCGAGTTACAGATCAACGAGTCTTGGGCTATTTCCTCTTTCGCGTTTATGTCTTGGTTTTGGATAGACAAGCATCCTGTTGTTTATGTCGGCTGGACATTGGAATGGGAGATACTGTTTTATGTGCTTTTTGCCATTTCATTATGGATAAACAAAATAAGATCGCAGTTGGTAATGTTAACTTCGGGCTTGGTCTTGCTCGCAATATCTAGCCAGCACTTAATCATCATCGAGTTTTTGTTCGGAATTTTTGCTGCCTACCTTTATCACTTTCATCGACCTGCAAGAAAGGTCGGCTGGACCTTGCTGTTAGTTGGTGTTGGGTTGTTTTTAGCGACACTGCACGCGAAGTATCGAATGCTGGCTTTTGATCTCAGTCTTTATCGGACGTTGATCTGGGGAGTGCCCGCATTTTTTGTGGTGCTTGGGGCTAGTGTGATTGGTCAACTTCGCTGGTCAAGTCTGACCTATTTAGGAAATGCTTCGTATAGCATTTACTTGCTGCAGATGCTTAGCATTCCTGTGTTTTATAAAGGAATGCTGTTGATAACTCCAGAACTGCCGACGGATGTGTTGGCACTTGGCTGTTTAGTGTTTACTGTGGTTGCAGGTTGTATTGTTTACACAATCTTGGAAAAACCTCTAACCAAGACATTGCAGCAGAAATTCTCTGGTTAAAAGCAGGCTGACCATGGTGACGAAAAAGCACCATGGTCTTATTTAGTGAGAGCCGCTATAGCTGATCGATCTGCTGTTTCAGTTGGTAGGATTTGTCAGTAACTATTGTTTCCAGCACTGCAACTCTTTGCTTTAATTCAACAATTTCTTTAGAAAGTTGATCGTTATTGGCATTGGCTCCAGCCAATTTTACCTTGGTTTTAGTATGTTGTTCATAAAATGCATAAGCAAAAGCACCGATCACCGCAACAAAACCAACATCAAAAACGCCCATAGCAGTATTCCTTTTTAAAATGAGTTTAAACGGTTCAGCAATTAATATGCCAATGTCTATTTGATTGATTTTAAACGTCATTTTTAAAAATGCAATTTGCCGATTTAGAAGATTTACTAAAAAATGGTCAAATCCTTTGCTTAACAGTGATAAAATTCACCAAATTTCCATCATGATGAGTGCGCCCGTGTCGATGAAAACCGATGAAGACTGGATGTTGTACGCAATGTCATTAGCTGCAAAAGCTGAAGCTGTCGGAGAAATTCCGGTTGGTGCTGTGGTCGTCATAGATAACGAAATTGTGGGTGAAGGTTGGAATCAATCGATTATGCAACATGATCCTTCCGCTCATGCAGAGATGCTGGCAGTTCGCGCAGCGGGGGCTCGGATTGGCAATTATCGAATGTTGGATGCAACTTTATATGTCACGTTAGAACCTTGTGCCATGTGTGCTGGCCTTTTGGTGCATGCTCGGGTTAAACGCGTGGTGTTTGGGGCTACAGATCTCAAGACCGGAGCTTGTGGGTCAGTAATGGATTTGGCTCGCCATCCCACCTTAAATCACCAATTGCAGGTAGATGGTGGTGTATTAGCTGAGCAGTGTTCTCAGCAACTGTCGGCTTTCTTTAAACGACGTCGGGCAGAGCAGAAAGCCCTAAAACAAGCCAAACATAAAGACATTACGAGTTGAAGTCGATCAGACAGAAGTAGCTTCGAGAGGGGCTTGCAGTAAAGCTGTGTAATTACGTTGCCGGCGATGTAATTTCACCACTGCGACGTTGCGTTTTACGCGACGACGGCTAGCACCGACATCCATCAGACGACGTTTTTTCAGCATTTTTGGTCTCTTTCTACGTAACATCGATATTTCCTAAATTCGTTGATTATTCATTTGAGTGCAAGCGAATTCGACAATTCTGTCATATTACTGTTTGATTACTGGCTTCAGCACAGGAGTTAGTTGTGGGCGTTGCGACTCGGCTTGCTGCTTCTGTTGCAATTTGGCTTCGGTTTGCTTCTTTTCATCAACCCATAACAACGTATCATAATAACGCCGAACATTTTCTACATAATAAACTGCATGGTCGCCCCGTGCAAAACCTGTCCTAGTTTGACTGTAGTACTTGCGCTGGCGCAACAACGGCAAACGTTGTTTCACTTCGGCCCATTTATCCGGATCTGCGCCGTCTTTTTCAGTGAGTAACCTTGCACTCTCGACGTGCGACAAGCCCAAATTGTAGGCGGCAATTGCAAACCACAAACGGTCAGGTTGTTGAATTCGTTCAGGGATCAAGCCAATCAACTTTTGCAGAAATTTACTCCCGCCTCGAATACTCTGCGCTGCATCCACCCGACTTGAAACATTCATTAAGTTTGCCGTTGGTACAGTTAGCATCATCATGCCAACAACCCCCTGCGGGCTGCGTGCTTTGGGATCCCAACGTGATTCTTGATAAGCCATAGCGGCAAGGATCCGCCAGTCTAATGGCCCTGCATACTGTTCAAACAAATTACGATACCGCGGCAAAGTGCGATCAATGGCATCAATATATTCTAGGGTGTCGGCATAATTGAATTTTTTGACGTGGCCAAAATACTTATCTTCTAGCGTGAGCAGTTCTGCGTTTTCATAACTGCGACCGAAGAACTCAATTAAAACGGTAAATAAAGAATCATCATCAGTGCGACGTAATAACCAAGCGACAGGTTGATCATGTTTCAGGGTAAATGCCACGCCTAACGATGGATAAAATCGCTGGTTAATCGCTAGCATATGCGAATCTGCAAGGGTGTAACGAATTTTCCCCTCGGCGACAGCTTGCAACAATTCAGTTGCATCATCGGTATCGTTCAGTTGTACATCGAGACTTGGCTGGTCACCTTGCATGGTAATTAATGTTTCAGCTTGGCTAGAGCCTTTGTTCACGACAATAGGTTCATCTAGTTCAGCCAGCGATTTTGGCCGTTTTTTGCCAAGCCGATAGACCAGAACCTCATCGCTTTGTTGATAAGCGGGAGCCAAACGAAATTCTTTTTGCAGCTTTTCGGAGATAGTGGCACCGCTGGCGATCAAATCAATTTCATTATTTTTGAGTTTTAGCAGTAATTCTTCGAGGTGAAAGCTTGGCACTAGCTCTAATTTAACCCCAAGTTTAACCGCAAAGGCTTCGGCTAACTCATATTCATAGCCTGTCGCACCATCAGGGCCAACAAAATAGCTGGTTGGACCATTTAAGATGCCGACACGAATGCTATCTCTTTGATAGATTTGATGTAAATGCATAGGTTCAGGCGCCGGTGCACAGGACACCAAGCTGAAAACTACCATCAAACCAAGCAAAAACCGACGCATTGACCATGCCTTTTTTAGGAAATAGCCGGTATTTATATCAAATTTTCAACAAAAAATCAGGCTTCTATAAATTAGTGGAGGTTAATTGTGCGACTGATTAGCACTCAAGATGGCTAATTACATACCCAAACCGTGGTTTTTTCTTTATAATATGGGGCCGATTTCAGGTTCCGTCCATGACCAACCCACGGGAAAAAAGTTTATGTTAATCCTGCGTGGTGCAGCCGCACTGTCCGAGTTCCGAGTTCAAAAAATCATTGATCTATGCGCAAATGCCAAATTGCCGGTCACTGATGTTTATGCCGAGTTTATGCATTTTGCTGATGTGAGTGCGCCACTCACCAGCGAAGAACACTCAACCCTTGAAAAACTGCTGACTTATGGACCATCACTGGCGAGTCACCAGCCACAAGGACAGTTATTCCTTGTTACTCCTCGGCCGGGCACCATTTCGCCTTGGGCTTCTAAAGCGACTGATATTGCTCACAATTGTGGTTTAGGGAAAGTTTTACGTTTAGAGCGCGGTGTCGCTTATTACGTGGAAACCTCAGTTGTATTAACCGCTGAACAGACAAAACAAGTTGCCGGACTCTTGCATGACCGGATGATGGAAGCGGTGTTTAGCGAAATGACGCAAGCACAAAGCTTATTCCGCAAAGCAGAACCAGCGCCGTTATCGTCGGTAGACATCCTGAACGGTGGTCGTGAAGCTTTAGCGACAGCCAACATTCAATTGGGCTTGGCATTAGCGGATGATGAAATCGATTATTTAGTGACGAATTTTACCGCGTTAGGCCGTAATCCGAACGATATTGAACTCTATATGTTTGCCCAAGCGAACTCAGAGCATTGTCGTCACAAGATTTTTAACGCCGATTGGACTATCGACGGCGAACAACAGCCTAAGTCGCTGTTTAAAATGATTAAAAACACCTTCGAACAAACACCAGATTATGTGTTATCTGCATATAAAGATAACGCAGCGGTCATGGAAGGTTCGAAAGCTGGCCGTTTCTTCCCGTCGCCAGACAATCAAGAATATCAATATCACCATGAAGATATTCATGTGCTGATGAAAGTCGAAACTCACAACCATCCAACCGCTATTTCCCCATTCCCAGGCGCAGCGACAGGCTCAGGTGGTGAGATCCGTGATGAAGGCGCGACCGGTGTTGGTTCTAAACCAAAAGCGGGTTTGGTTGGTTTCTCGGTATCAAACTTGCGTATTCCAGGCTTTGAACAGCCGTGGGAAACTGATTTTGGTAAGCCAGATCGCATCGTTTCCGCTTTAGACATCATGACTGAAGGCCCATTAGGTGGGGCAGCATTTAACAACGAATTCGGCCGGCCAAATATTTTAGGGTATTTCCGGACTTACGAAGAAAAAGTCCCAAGCCATAACGGCGAAGAAGTCCGTGGTTACCATAAGCCAATTATGCTGGCGGGTGGTTTGGGTAACATTCGCGCCGAACACGTCCAAAAAGGTGATTTACCTGTTGGTGCGAAATTAGTGGTCCTTGGCGGCCCGGCGATGAATATCGGTTTAGGCGGCGGTGCAGCTTCGTCGATGGCTTCTGGTCAATCGGCGGAAGATTTAGACTTCGCGTCAGTACAACGGGAAAACCCAGAAATTGAACGCCGTTGCCAAGAAGTTATCGACCGCTGCTGGCAGCTAGGTGCGGATAACCCAATCGTGTTTATTCACGACGTCGGTGCTGGCGGTTTATCGAACGCTTTCCCAGAGTTAGTCAATGATGGTGGTGTCGGTGGTCGGTTTGAATTGCGTAACGTGCCAAACGACGAACCAGGCATGTCGCCTCTGGAAATCTGGTGTAACGAATCGCAAGAACGTTATGTGATGGCTATCCCTGCTGACAAAATGGCGGTGTTTACCGAAATTTGTCAACGAGAGCGCGCGCCATTTGCCGTGGTTGGTGAAGCAACAGCAGAGCGTCATTTGACTTTATCTGACCAACACTTTGGCAACACGCCAATTGATTTACCGTTGTCAGTACTTTTAGGCAAAGCGCCAAAAATGCACCGCGATGTGAGTTCAAAGCAAACTCAAGGTAAAGCCTTAGATTTGGCAGGCGTAACTATCGCTGCCGCGACTGAGCGTCTGTTACGTTTACCGACTATCGCTGAGAAAACATTCTTAATCACCATTGGTGACCGCTCGGTAACTGGCATGGTCGCTCGCGATCAAATGGTCGGCCCATGGCAGGTGCCTGTGGCAAACTGTGCGGTGACAACTGCTGCTCTTGATACTTACCATGGCGAAGCCATGTCGATGGGTGAGCGCACTCCTGTTGCCTTGTTAGATTTCGCTGCATCTGCGCGTTTGGCAGTGGCTGAAGCTATTACCAACATTGCAGCAACTGATATTGGTGAATTAAAACGCATCAAGTTATCAGCAAACTGGATGTCAGCAGCAGGTCACCCAGGTGAAGACGCAGGTCTGTACCAAGCGGTTAAAGCCATCGGTGAACAACTGTGTCCAGCGTTAGAAGTAACGATCCCAGTTGGTAAAGACTCAATGTCGATGAAAACCAAATGGCAGCAAAATGGCGAAGATAAAGCGGTGACATCGCCGTTGTCATTGGTCATTACCGCATTTGCTCGCGTTGAAGACGTGCGTAAAACGGTTACACCGCAACTGCGCACTGACCAAGGCGATAGCTCGTTACTGTTGATTGACTTAGGTTTAGGTGAGAACCGTTTAGGTGCCTCTTGTTTAGCGCAAGTCTACAAACAACTGGGCCAAACGGCGCCAGATTTAGCGTCACCTGAACTGTTAAGCAATTTCTTTAACGCAATCCAGCAATTGACTACTAACCAAAAACTGTTGGCCTACCATGACCGTTCAGACGGTGGTTTATTGGTGACTTTAGCCGAAATGGCGTTTGCCGGTAAAGCTGGTTGGTCAGTTGATGTTTCAGCGCTGGGTGCTGACAACTTAGCTGCATTGTTCAGCGAAGAATTAGGCGCAGTCATTCAAGTGCGCAATAGCGATTTAGCGACAGTACAACAGGTGCTGGCTGAGTTTAACTTAGCTGCAAATAGCCATCTGCTCGGTGCAGTGAACGCAAGCGACGAGTTAGTTGTGACTTGTGGCGATGCTGTGATTTATCAAGATAGTCGCACTCGTCTTCGCGCAATTTGGGCAGAAACAACTTATCAGATGCAAGCGCGTCGTGATAATCCACAATGTGCTCAGCAAGAATATGACGCCAAACTTGATCAAAAAGATCCGGGCTTAAACGTGAAGTTGAGCTTCGATCTGAATGAAGATGTCGCAGCACCATATATTCTGAAAGGCGCAAAACCACGGATCGCAGTACTGCGTGAGCAAGGCGTCAACTCCCATGTAGAAATGGCCGCCGCGTTTAACCGTGCAGGCTTCACTGCGGTTGACGTGCACATGAGCGACATCTTAAGTGGTCGTCGTACGCTAACTGACTTCAATGGTTTAGTCGCTTGTGGCGGTTTCTCATACGGTGATGTGTTAGGTGCCGGTGAAGGTTGGGCTAAATCTATTCTGTTTAATGATAAAGCTCGTGCAGAGTTTGCGGCATTTTTTGAACGTCAAAGCACTTTCACGTTAGGTGTGTGTAACGGCTGTCAAATGGTGTCGAACCTGAAGTCGATTATTCCAGGTGCAGAATTGTGGCCACGCTTTGTTCGCAACAAATCAGACCGTTTTGAAGCGCGCTTCAGCTTAGTGCAAGTGCAAAATAGCCCATCATTGTTAATGGCTGGGATGGCTGGCTCGCAAATGCCAATCGCGGTATCTCATGGTGAAGGTCATGCTGAATTTGCCTCGGCAGCGGCGTTAGCGGCAGCAGAGCAAAGCGGCACTATCGCATTGCGTTTTGTTGACCACTACGGTCAAGTGACTGAACAATACCCGCAAAACCCGAATGGTTCTGCTAATGGTATTACTGCACTGACCACCTCTGATGGTCGGGTGACTATCATGATGCCTCATCCTGAGCGGGTATTCCGTACTGTCAGCAACAGTTGGCATCCGGATGAATGGCAAGAAGATAGCCCGTGGATGCGCATGTTCCGTAACGCCCGGGTGTGGTTAGGTTAACTAGCTATTGCCTGATGGCTTCAGCAAAAAACCAGCTTCGGCTGGTTTTTTATTACTTCGGATTTGCCGTTTAGTCATATGTCGGCTGAAACCTGCATTGGGCTGAAGTTGAGGTATTCGTCATCGTAATTTTGCTGCTGCAACGGGTTAAACCCTCAGCTGATTGGTTGACCAGCAATGCAAAAAAAAAACAGCGACCGAAGTCGCTGTTTGGTTCCCCTTATTTTTTGCATCCAAAAATGCGTTGCACCAGTTAGATAACTCTAGCTCCGTGGCGCGAATGGCGACTGTTGGGTTACCCGGCCCTGCAGTATTCCATGCCGATTGTCATCGAAATGACAAACTGATTACATGCTGAAACGTACGCCGACCATCACAACCATTGGGTCAATTTGTACGTCAACTTTTTGGATTGAGTTGCCGTTTACAGTGACATTGGCTTCAGTGTCGATGTCGATTTTGCTCACAGCAAAATGTGCGCCCCAGTTGTCGCTGATTTTGTAGTTAACACCCGCTTGCAGGGCTAAACCAACGCTGTCATCAAGCTCTAAATCCACGTCATCATTAGCAGTTGTCACGTTTAAAGAACGTAAAGTTGCTTTTAAAGTGTCAGACGCAGAAGCATCAAAGAATTTGGTGTAGTTCAAGCCAACGCCAACGAACGGATCAATATTGCTGTTGCCAATATCGAAGTGGTATTGCGCCACTAAAGTTGGTGGTAAATGTTTAGTGCTACCAACATCCAAACCATCAATTGCTGAGCCTTTCACGTTTACGTCGTGGCTGAATGGGGTCGCAGCAATGAGTTCAGCAGTCCAATTATTATTGAATTTATAGTCGATAGTTAAACCCAGTTGAGTGTTGTTATTCACTGCAACTTGAGTTGAGCCTGCTGGTAAGCCTGCAACAGATTCGACCACGTTTAAAGTTGAGCTGCTGTCGTTTGGTGCAACAGTGATAGCGCCAACGTTTACTGATAAATTGGCGAAAGCTGGAACAGCTGAAAGAGCGCCTACAGCAAGTACGAGTACACGGATAGTAGTTTTCATCATGTTTTCCTTTAAGGTTCAGTTCTAAAGCAACTGAGGGCATTTTGCGCTTGTTGTTGTTGAAAACTTTGGGCTGGATCAAGCTTTTGCGCGGGATAAGCGGCTCTTCGTGGCAAAGCTTGATGTAAAACAAACTTTTATCGGCTTGTGTTGAACTTCTGTCGTCAGCGAAGAATCGTTATGCGCTGGCGGGCAATGTTGCTCGGACGATGCCTTGCTGGCTATACAGTAATTTCCTGCTGTTTTGCTATAAAAAATCGCTTGGATTGTCGTTAAATGGACGAAATCACAATAAAAGCGTACCCACATTTGCAGATTGTTGAAAAATTACAGACGTATTCACTGTGCCGCGGGTTTGCTTTAAGGACGATGCTAGGTATAGTAAGCCTATGCTTATTTGGTTACAGGCTTTGCGATTGCTGGGGTTTAGGCAGTTGCCAAGGGGGAGAACTGGCAATTCCAAATAGGTAAAACTTAGGATAGACATTTCACAATAAGAGAAAAATGTATGTCAATAACAACAAATAGCACAACGACGGTCGAACCGACCGGCGGCAATGGCCCAAATTATATGTTTGCGCTAACTAGTTTGACCTTTTTGTTTTTTATTTGGGGCTTTATCACCTGTCTGAATGACATTTTGGTTCCTCACTTGAAAAACGTTTTTGATCTTACGCACTTTCAAGCGTCTTTGATTCAGTTCTGCTTTTTCTTTGCCTACTTTGTAGTGTCGATCCCGGCAGGGTTTTTGGTGAAGAAAGTCGGTTACCAACGTGGTGCGGTGATTGGCTTAGTTGTTGCGGCTGTGGGTTGTTTGATGTTTTATCCTGCGGCGCAGCAGCAAGTTTATCCAATGTTCTTATCGGCACTTTTTGTGTTGGCGTCAGGCATTACAATTTTGCAAGTGTCGGCAAACCCATATGTCACAGCTTTAGGTCGGAAAGAGACTGCATCAAGCCGTTTAACTTGGACTCAAGCCTTTAACTCATTCGGCACTACCGTAGCACCATATTTTGGTGCCATTTTGATTTTATCTGCCGCCACTGCAGAAGTTGGTACGGCTGAATTCAAAGCGCAGGAAGCTGCTGCAGTCCAAGGCCCATATTTGTTTTTAGCGGGCGTATTGCTGCTGCTGGCGGTGGTTTTTCAAATTCTTAAATTACCAAAAGTAGTTGAACACCATGATCCTGCAGTTGCTGATAGTGATTCAGGTTCTGCATGGAAGCACAGTCATTTGGTCCTTGGTGCTATTGGTATTTTCTTGTATGTCGGTGGTGAAGTGGCTATCGGTACCAATATGATTGATTTCATTAGCCTGCCGGAAATTGCGGGTCTTGATCACGCCGCTGCCGGTAAGTTAGTTTCGTTTTACTGGGGCGGTGCTATGGTCGGCCGCTTTATTGGTGCCGTGGTTATGCAGTATGTGCCTGCAGGCAAAGTGTTGGCGTTTAATGCGGTTGCAGTCATGGCATTATTGGCAGTTACCGTGATGACAACTGGCCATGTCGCCATGTGGTCATTAATTTTAATTGGTTTTTTTAACTCAATTATGTTCCCAACTATTTTTAGCCTTGCAGTAACCGGGTTAGGCCGTCATACCAGTCAAGGTAGTGGTGTTCTTTGTTTGGCAATTGTTGGTGGTGCTATTGTGCCAGTATTGCAGGGTTCGCTTGCTGACATCGTCGGCTTGCATCTGTCATATGCTTTACCAATTTTATGTTATGCCTACATCGTGTTTTATGGGCTTAAAGGTTCAGTGCCAAAACAGGCTTAATTGCTTTAGTGAGATAAAGAAAAACCGGCGATGCCGGTTTTTCTTTTTTAGCGCTAGCAATCTTGAAGGTTTGCCAAGCTAACGCATTAGTAACATCACATTAAGCCAAGTAGCGTTGACGTTTCTGCGCTTTTAATTTGGTCATATCTACCAGCACCAAACCATCTAAGCAGTTGGCGAAATCTGGATCTATGCCAAACGCAAGGTATTCAACCCCACCAGGTTCGGTCAACTCACTATATTGCTTATATAAAGTAGGGACTGTTAATCCCATATTGGCTAATAAGCATTTAAGCTGAACAAAGTCTTCCTGATAGTTGTTGCCATCAAACAAGTCGTCCATTTGCGCAAAGGTCTGATAGTCCAACTGATAAGGATTGTTGGCTTGGGCTTTGCCATCTTCAACGGCGAAATACAAGCTGTAGAAATACACCAATAAATCGCGCGCTGCTTTGGGATATTGG
This sequence comes from Gammaproteobacteria bacterium, assembly GCA_017302255.1. GTDB lineage: Bacteria > Pseudomonadota > Gammaproteobacteria > Enterobacterales > Alteromonadaceae > Pararheinheimera. The sequence goes on from JAFLDV010000008.1 coordinate 78,862, forward strand.
TTAGAAATGCTGACGCCGCCAAACAAATAACGAATATGCGGGTTGAGTTTTAGATAAGCGCCGATACCGAACCACAGGTAATCCAAACTGCGTTTACCCCAATATCTTGGTTGCACGAAGCTACGACCGAGCTCTAGGCCTTGCGCCAAAAATGGCTGCATGTTGGGCGCGTAATGGAACAACGAAGCGGTATATAAGCCTTCCATGCCATGTTCCGCCATCACTTTGGCGCTATCGGCAAAGCGATAAGCACCGACTAGCTCTAATTCTTCAGCATCCCATAAAATCAGTTGCTGGTAATACCCATCATATTTATCTAAATCGCGACGCAGGCCAGAGCCTTCACCAACAGCCCGAAAACTCAGTTCGCGCAACCGACCAATCTCGCGCAGCAGTGCTGAGCTTTGTTGATGTTGGTACAGGTATATTTGTTTGCCATCACTGGTTTCTCCCAAATGCTGGCAGGCTTCGATGGCTTTTTTCAGTCCCATCCGATCTTCGGGGTGAGCAATTGATGCTTCAGTTTTAAATAGTGGGGATTTATCTTTGCCAAGGCGATACAAGTGTTTTTTGAACAGCTTAATTAAGGCTGCAGGTTCTAATTCCACTTTGCTGTAGCTGCTGTAAGGGATTAATTCGCCGACCCGGATCGCAATCTGTTTTTGTTTTTGTTTAAACATTTCTTGCACCAGCAACATGGTCGCCAGTGGTTTATAAATCATTGAGGCACCATAGAACAAAGCTGAGTTCCGAGCATCGATAAACACCGGCAGAATTGGTGCTTTTGCCGAACGAGCAAAACGTAAGAATCCGCCATGCCATTTGCCATCGCGCACGCCGTTAGGTTTTAACCGAGAAACCTCGCCCGCAGGAAATAGAATAATCGCGCCTTCTTGCTGCAAATGGTCACGAATATGATCGAGCTTGCGCTTTTCGGTGCCGCCTTGCAGGTTATTGACCGGTAGCAACAGCTCATGCAATGGCTCAACTGCGCTTAACACTTGGTTGGCCACAACTTTGACATCGGCGCGAATGGAGCTCACCAGTTTAATCAACGCTAAACCGTCCAGAGAACCAATTGGATGGTTAGCGATAATAACTACGCGGCCGCTTACTGGGATCCGTTCTTGTTCGTGGTCACGAACTGCAAAACGGAACTGGAAATACTCGAGAACTTGTTCAACAAACTCAACGCCTTGCAGGTGGGGATATTGCTTGGCAAATTGGCGAAAATCTTCTTCATGCAATAGTTGTTTTAACGCGCCAGTTACCGGTTTTGCCAACCATGGACGTTGCTGCAAACTGGGTAAGTGTTGTTGTAATACTTGTTCGACGTTAATCATTACGGATTTCCTCATGCAGCTTTGCTTACTTATTAGCCTAGAGTTTCCGTATGACATTAATGTCTCAGAATTATGGCAATTTGCAGAAGCCTGCGTGCTCGTCCTTTGTTGAAGTTTTGACAGGTGCATCATGGCTTTGGTGATGTCGTGCTGGTGGCGAGGTCGCTTCTTCTTTAGAATATTCGCCAAAGTGGCTGTTCAGAGTGAAATCATGTCAATCTTGTTAGTGATCCCCGATCGCAAGTTAACGCATTTAGTCGCCGAATTGCAGCAGCAACTGCCCCAGGTGCCTATTGTCGTTTGGCCGGATGTCCCAGATCCCGATGCCATCAGCTTTGCTGTGGTTTGGCGACAGCCTGCGGGAAGTCTTACTCCCTTTAACAACTTGCGGGCGCTGCAGTCATTTGGTGCGGGTGTCGACAATATCTTGGTTGATCCGCTGCTACCAAAATTACCGCTGGCACGGATTGTCGATCCAGATCTGACGGCATCCATGATTCAATATCTCGACACAGCCTTAGGTTTTTATCGGTATCGTTTTGATGAATACATCAACGCTCAGCAAACACAGCGCTGGCATCCGCGCAGTCGACGCCAGCTTAAAGCAGTGACTGTGCTTGGCCTTGGTGAGTTAGGTGCAGCGGTAGCTATGCATTTAAGCCAACAAGGTTGGCAAGTGAGCGGTTGGTCAAACAGTGCCAAGCATATAGATGGTGTTAATTGTTACGCCGGTTTAGCGGAATTACCCTTAGCGCTTGCTGAGACAGATGTGTTGATTTGTTTGTTGCCTCTCACCAGTACTACCAACAATTTACTTAACTCAGAAACTTTGGCGTTTTGTCGTCAAGGTGTGATCTTTATCAATGTTGCGCGTGGGGCAATTGTGGATGATGACGCGCTATTGGCGGCATTGCAAAGCGGTCAGGTCTCGGCGGCATGTTTGGATGTATTTCGGCAGGAACCATTGCCCGCCGAGCATCCATATTGGCAGCAGCCAAACGTCTTAGTGACGCCGCATATCTCTGCGGTCACCAATGCGCAAACGGCAGTGACTCAGATTGTGGAAAACTACAAACGCTGTATGGCTTCACTGCCAATGTTCAATTTAATCGACCAGCAAAGGGGTTATTAATGGCTACTTTTACGCTTGAGAAACATGGGCATTTGGCCGTGCTGACGTTAGTCAGTCATGAGAAACGCAATTTACTTACACCACAAATTGCCCTCGAAATCGCTGATGCAGTGAATAAACTCACCGACGATACTGAGATTAAAGCTCTAGCAGTCACCGGCCTGCAAAATTCATTTTGCGCGGGTGCTGATTTGGATGCGCTATTAGAAGCCGCTAATGGTGATGGTGAAGAGCTGCAACAAATCTATTCGGCGTTCACTTCTGTGGCGCATAGCCCGCTTTTGACTATCGCCTTAGTCAATGGTCCCGCGCTTGGTGCTGGCATGAATCTAGCGATGGCTTGTGATATTCGGATCGCCAGCGGTGATGCATGGTTTGAAAGTCGCTTTTTCACGCTGGGCATTCACCCAGGTGGCGGTCATAGTTGGTTATTGCCGCAGTTAGTGGGTTGGCAGCAAGCCGCGGCCATGATTTTTAGTGGTGAGCGGCTATCGGCGACTGAGGCGTTAAAAGCCGGTTTTATTAAAGAGTTAGTGCCTGCCGATGAGTTACTGACTCGGGCTAAAGCCTTAACTAATCATTTGGCGACAGTTCCTGCGGAATTAGTTCGACAAACCAAGACCTCAATGCTGGCATTACGGGGTTGTGTCCGCCAAGACGATGCAGTAGCTTTTGAGTTCCGGCAGCAATTCCAATCGCTGCAGACCGACACTGCGAGGGCGAATATCTCCGCTCTCTTGGCGAAAATTCAAAAGAAATAGCTGGATAAATTTGATGGCAGAAAAATTAGTAACCACTTGGTACTTGGAGTATCAAGGACCTTTAGCCACGTTACCGGAATGGCCGGAAGGGGTCATGTTAATGGAAGCCGAGCAGGCGAGCCCTGAGCTTAGCCAGTTCCTGTTCTGTGCGGTTGGCACGCCCTGGCATTGGTTCAGCCGGTTAAGCTGGACTTACCAAGATTGGCAGCATTATTTTGCCACTGAACAAGTGCGGACATGGGTGTTGTATCAACGTGGTACGCCAGTCGGCTTTGTTGAATTGCGTAAAGGCAATGATCTGAGTGTGGAACTGAAGTTTTTCGGATTAATGCCAAGCGCGACAGGGCAGGGGCTTGGGCCATTATTGGCGACAGCAGCGGTTGCGCTGGCGCAGCAATGGCATGCAGGTAAAGTTTGGGTCCATACCTGCAGTGAAGATCATCCGGCGGCGCTAGCGACCTATCAACGTGCTGGGTTTAACCTAACTGACACTGTAACTGAACTGGAAGAAGTGCCAGCTGATTACGCAGCGGCTGCTTTGTGTAAGCCTTATGTCGATAGTCGTCTGCATTTGTTGGCACAGCGATAGTCGACAGATTCTGAGTGCTGGAGTTGCTATTTTATTGCTGGAAAGTGGCGCTCTTATCGATTGATAAAGGCTGCAACGCAGCAAATTTGCTGAGGAATTTTAACGATATCGATAGTTCGCTGGCTAGTTCGCTAAGCGAATAAATAATAAGCAATAAATAGCAGTTAAAAGGCATTGTCATCAGGTTGGAAACTTACTACACTGGGCGCGATGTCAAAGCATTGACAGCTAAAAATAAGAACAAGATCTGAGGTTCCACTTAAAATGAGTAAAGCGTCCAGTCGTGGGTTTGGCTTTACTGCAATCGCTATTATGGTGATTTTAATGGCATTATCTGCCATGACGACCACTGCAGAGGCAGTTGCATTGTTATAAGCCTGTTGGTGTAGGCGTTGACCATGCTAAACCCATGGTCAACTGTCCAAAGCGACAGTGTCTAGTTTCTTCCAGAGTTTTGTCGTTTTCCAACATCCCTCATTTCTTCTGATGCCGTTCGCGGTTTTCACGTTTTTGCTCGGCATTTTTACTCAGTAAAACGTATGTTGCCGCATAACCGCCATGATTCTTTTGCGCAGTGTGACACGCCAAGACTTCTGGTAATTGCATCAACCATTTAAAGGTATAACTTTTCAAGATGGCTGGGTGCGGTTTACTATCGCGTCCCATGCCATGGTGGATCAATAAAGTGCGGATCCCTCGGGTATGGCAATCGTTAATGAAGTTGCCAAGTGCAGAGCGCGCTTCCACCAAGGTTTTGCCCAAAAGCATCAATGTTGCATCGACTTGGTACTTACCAAGGCGCAAGTTTTTGTAAACACCTTCTTGCACACCATCTTTTTTATAGGCAAATACTTCGTCGGGTTTGACTAAATCGACATATTCCATCGATAAATAATTGGCATCGTATTCGGGTTCCATTTCTGCAGCTTTGCGACGGGCCAATTGAGCAATAGTTGGGGAATGTTCACCATTTTCAGTGACTAACACATCAGGGGTTAGCCGTTTGACATCGGCCATCTCTTGGAAAAATAGCGCTAGTTCGTCGTTTTGCATCAGGTTACAGCTCCAAATTTATCCCGTTGATTATAACTGTGTACGTGCTTGTACCCAAATAGATCGTTTGCACAAAATTTGTTCATGGGCTAGATTCATTGAACTACCTGATGGAATGGGTACATCACTTAACAAGTTAAGTGGTTTGGGGTCAGTCAGAGTCTGTAGGCTCTTTAGTCTGTTAGCCAGTTTGACACGGAGGCGTATTATGATACCAAAACAGTTATATGAAAGCTTACCTTACCTGTATATGGCGCTGGGTGTTGCGGTGTTGTTCGCCATCGGCAATTACTTTGCTCTATTCTCTGGCTTGATGCTTTTTCTTGCGGGTTCATTGATTTGGATTTTGCGCTCAGACCATCGACGTGCTTCTCGCAAACAACGGGGCCCTTTGCCATATTGGCTTTATGAACTGCAGCCGTTTATTTATGCTGCTTTTGGTATTAGCTTATGGCTCTATTCGCAAAGTGTCTATTTTTACCCTTCAGCAGCTTTATTAACGGTGACAGGTTTACAGGTATGGTACCTGCGTGGTGTTCAGCGACGTCATCGCATGCCAGTGAATCATCGGGCTTTAATTTAGCGAGTAAAAAACGGCTCTATGTTACAGATACAGAAAACCCAATTTCAGCAGCACTGAAATTGGGTTTTTCGTTTTAAACGAGCTGACATTATTACTGTAGTAAGTGACCGATGACGCCAACTAAGCCATCGCGTCGGTCAATGGTATAGGTTTGGCAATCTGTTTTTGATTTCGCTTCAAAACAAAGATTCATCTCGTTGCGACCAGTATCAAAGCTAACTTGTAGATTGCTATCGAGCAGACCTTCGCCACGCCCAAACAAACCAGGCCAATAGATGCTACTCGCCTGAATGTTCATTTTTCGGTAGACGATTAACTCAGGTTTCGGAAACACCACAAGCAGCACGACAAAACTAATCAATACCACCAGCCAAAACTTCCCACCTGATTTTGCATCTGGTTGAGCTTTTGCTGAGGAACGCGCGGTCTGTACTGCTGTAGCGCCGCCGGCTGTTGCTTGGCTGGTAGTTGTCGACGTCGCAGCAGGCTTTTTATTGCTATCGACGTCTTTTAACAAGCCAACTTTTTTAATTTCTTTTGCCATTATTGCCGAAAATCTGTATCTGAATTCGCTACCATACCGGTCATGATAACCCAGGCCTGTACGTTCTGCTCAAGTGCTTTTGGATCTATTTTATCCAAAGTGTCATTTGGCGTGTGGTGATAATCGAAGTAGTCAGTACCATCTTGTTCAAGTGACGCGACCGGCACGCCGAATGGTTTTAACACCGAAACGTCTGGACCACCAAAGGCTTGGTTATTACCAGGTTGGATACCGAGCGGTGCCAGTTTCTTTTGTATTTCTGCAGCGAATGCCAGTGCTTTGTTGCCAAACCCAGTATCAAACTGCCAAATTTTGCCCGCACCGAAATCAGATTCACTAGCAAACACGTGGTTTTTAAGTTCTTCACTATGTTTGGCCGCATAGGCGCGAGCGCCAACTAAACCGCCTTCCTCATTGCCGTATAACACCACGCGGATAGTGCGTTTCGGCTTAGCTTGTTGTTTGACCAGCACAGCCGTTGCCATCACGATGCCGACGCCTGCGCCATCATCTAAAGCTCCAGTACCTTGGTCCCAAGAATCCAAATGCGCGCCAATTAACACAATCTCTTGTGGGCGTTCAGAGCCAGTCATCTCCGCGATCACGTTATGGCTGATCGCATCCTCGTTTGTTGTTTGCAGGTTCAGTTTGATTTTTGCGTCCGGCGCTTTATTTAAAATGCGAGCAAGCTGTTGAGCGTCCGGGACAGAAATTGCGGCGGCTGGGATTTTGTCCACGCCTTCTTCGTAGGTCATTTTGCCGGTGTGGGCGAATCTATTATTACTAGTACCAACTGAGCGAATAATAATGGCTTTTGCACCGAGTTTGGCTGCTTCAACAGCACCTTTAGATCGACCGCCAACGACTTTGCCATACTGCGAACCTTGTCGATCTTTGGTCATCGCTTTATTGATAAAAACGATTTTTCCAGCAACCTTGCTGCGATCTGCTGCCATCAGCTCTTCCAGACTATTGAACATGACTACAGCAGCTTGAATGCCTTCGTTAGGCGTACTCACTGAACCACCTAGCGCAGCCAACACCAATGATTGCGGAAAAGGCGACACAATTTCTAAACGGGCTTGGCCACGTTGCCAGAACGGAGTGGTAAACTCTTCCGTCCAAACCTTATCAAATCCTAAACTTTTCAATCGCTTAGTTGCCCATTCTACAGCTTTGGCATCGCCAGGAGTACCAACCAAACGTGGACCAACTTCGGTTGTTAACTCTTCAACTAATTGATATGCCAGTTGTGGAGTTGCAGCCTGTTCAGCAAAAAGCACAGTAGGAGTTAACAAGATTGTACAAATTGCTAATGTCGTTAGAGTTTTTCTCATGGTATATGTTCCTGAAGGATCTATTGTCCCTGAATTGTTTGTTGTACTGTAGCACGCATTTTTTGTGAATTGACAGCCTCATATGTCTGATTTTACTCGGCGTTAATCTCAACTATGCCCCCCTGCATATGGACAGTGCTTTATACTTCGAAAGTGTTTGAAAGGTTTATTTGGATTTTTCAATTGCTGGTGAATATCCGGATGGTTATGACTGGTTTTTGAATTAATCTATTGATTAATAGGTATAAATTTTACCTCTGTCGAGCTTGTTTTTGATTGAGGCAAAAGTAAACGAAATTAAAAGAAAATACTTTAAAAGTTAATGATTTAGTGAATTTTGCTATAAATTTTGAGAAATTCTATTGTAAGCAATAGGGTGAGTGATAGATAATGAGACGTCTAGACATGCACGGTACGAGCAACATGAACTTACAAGATATGGTTAATAACTCAGCTAAAGCAGTGAAATTGCTGAAGGCTGTATCGAATGAACGACGACTTTTGATTTTATGCCATCTGCTAAATGGCGAGTTGTCGGTTGGCGAAATGAACGAGAAGTTGGGATTGAGCCAGTCGGCTTTATCACAACATCTAGCCTTATTGCGCCGGAATAAATTGGTAAAAACCCGCAAAGAAGCACAGACGGTGTTTTACAGTATGAACAGTAAAGAGGCTGAATCGTTGATTGCATTATTGCATTCGATGTATTGCCCGAAACTCTAGCATTGCCGACTTCTGCAATAGTCATGTGTCCGGGGGGGCTAGTGAACATTGAAGGAAGTGCAATAACCGAAAGCCAGCTTATGCTGGCTTTTTTTTATGATAAAACGTAGGTGACTGCCTTTTTGCAGTGGCCGGTCAGATCATATATCGGGAAAAGATAGTGGCAAAAGACGCCTAATAACAGCAAATAAAAAAGCCAGCTTACGCTGGCGTTTTTGGTGATTGCGGCATCTGAGGTACGTGAAGACGCAGGGCTCAATAAACTAACTCGGTGCTGATTTCATGAAAACTCAAGAAAACGCACCTTGGCAGACAGTCGCAAAAACTGCAGGTACAAAAAAACGCCTTTCGGCGTTTTTTTGTTGGTGTCAATTAAGCAGCCGTTACCAATGCTTTAACGTGAGCATTTAAACGAGACTTATGACGTGCAGCTTTGTTCTTATGGATCAGACCTTTGTCTGCCATACGGTCAATCACTGGAACCATTTTTTTGAACGCTTCTTGCGCAGCTACTGCATCAGAAGTTAACACTGCTGCGTAGGTTTTCTTGATGAAAGTACGCATCATTGAGCGCTGACTTGCGTTTTGCTGACGACGCTTTTCTGATTGAATAGCGCGTTTCTTAGCAGACTTAATGTTAGCCAAGGTAACACTCCTAAAAACTAAACCGGGACTCTTTAAAGGCCGCATAATATGCCTATTTTGTGCACCCTTGTCAAATGATTTTACCGAGATTGCACAGAATTAAATCAACACTGCGCTGGTATTCGTCAGGGTCTCAGGCGACAATAGCGAGCATAGGATAACAGGAGTGTGATGTGTCTGCGAAGTTATTAAAATCTGGCATGATTGTTAGCGCTATGACCTTGATTTCTCGAGTGTTAGGTTTAGTGCGTGATGTGGTTACCGCCAACGTGTTGGGCGCTGGCGCTATGGCCGACGTATTTTTAATGGTCAATCGCATCCCCAACTTTTTGCGCCGTCTATTTGCTGAAGGCGCATTTTCTCAAGCGTTTGTACCAGTTTTATCGGAAGTAAAAGCTAAACATGGGGATGATGCTGTTCGCGAACTCATGGCAAAAGCCTCAGGTACCCTCGGTTTAATTGTCACTGTGGTAACCATCTTAGCGATGCTTGGCTCGCCAGTGATTATGGCTATTTTCGCGATGGGCTGGTTTCAGGACTATTTAAACGATGGTCCGGCTGCAGAAAAATACTCACAAGCTTCCGTATTATTAAAAGTCACTTTCCCATATTTATGGTTTATTACTTTTGTCGCGCTGTCTGGTGCGATCTTAAACGTCTACAACAAGTTTGCCGTCGCTGCCTTTAGTCCAGTATTTCTCAACATCGCCATGATTGCTTCGGCATTGCTGCTTGCACCATATTGTGATGACCCAGCGACAGCCTTGGCTTGGGGGGTATTTGCTGGTGGATTTTTGCAATTTGTCTTTCAGTTACCATTTCTAGCTAAAGCCGGTTTGTTAGTAAGACCGCGTTGGGCTTGGCATGATGAATATGTAGTTAAAATCAGAAAATTAATGCTTCCCGCATTATTTGGCGTGTCAGTTAGTCAAATAAACCTGTTGCTTGATACCGTGATTGCGTCATTTTTGCAAAATGGTTCGGTGAGCTGGCTGTATTACTCCGACCGTTTATTAGAATTCCCACTAGGTTTATTCGGTATCGCAATAGCGACCGTTATTTTGCCAAGTTTGTCGAGACAATATGCCACAAGCAATCACGAGGAGTTTAAAGGCACGGTGGATTGGTCTATCACCCTCATTTGCCTGCTGGGTTTGCCTTCGATGGCCGGTTTAATTGTTTTAGCAGAACCAATCTTGTTGACGGTGTTTGCGCACGGGCGCTTTACTGCTTTTGACGCTAGTCAAAGTAGCCTGAGCTTAATTGCTTACGCGAGTGGCTTAGTGCCGTTGATGTTAATTAAAGTGCTAGCTCCTGCGTTTTACGCGCGACAAGACGTAAAAACACCTGTACGGATTGGTATTATCGCAATGGTCGCGAATATGGTGTTCAACCTGATGTTAGCGCCGTTTATTAGCTATGTTGGTTTGGCATTAGCCACCGCTATGTCAGGTGCATTAAATGCTTGGTTGTTATATCAAGGCCTGAAAAAAGCAGAGATTTACCAATTATCCAAACAAACCTTGTGGATCATTGCTAAAGCCGCAGTCGCCGCAGCGGCGATGGCTGGGCTGATTTATTGGTTGTTACCGCCGATTTCGGCCTTTGCAAGTATGGCGTTCTCGCAGCGTGGTTTATGGCTTGCAGGGTTATTTGCAGCGGCAGTTCCGACATATTTTGCACTGCTTTGGTTATTTGGTGTACGGATTAGCGATATCAAACGCCATACAGTTGCTGAAAGTCTGCGCTGATGCAGTTATAATCGGCCGTTTAGACAGCAAGACAGAGTAGCAAAGCTGGCATGGAGTTAATTCGAGGTCTACAAAATATCAAGCCAGCCCATCGGGGTTGTGTCTTGACTATTGGTAATTTCGACGGGGTTCATCGTGGCCATCAAGCCGTGTTGGCGCAGGTCAAGGCGATTGCTGAGCAGCTGGGCTTGCCGGCGGCTGTTTTGGTTTTTGAACCCCAGCCGTTGGAATTATTTAAACCAGAACTCGCTCCGGCTCGACTGACCCGATTTCGTGAGAAATATCATTGGTTGGCTGCACAGGGATTAGATCGATTAATTTGCGCGAGCTTCACGCAAGAGTTTGCTGCGCAAGAGCCTGAGCATTTTATCCAGCATTTGTTGTTGCAGCAGCTCGACGTTAAGCATTTGATTGTTGGCGATGACTTCTGCTTTGGTAAAAACCGCGCCGGCAATTTTGCCTTGTTGCAAAAGGCTGCCGATGAGTTTGGTTTTGGCTTAACGCCAACGGCGAGTTTGAAGCAGCGTGACCAAAGAGTTAGTAGCACTTTAATTCGCGAAGCCTTGGCTAATGACGCGTTAGCAGCTGCGGCTGATATGTTAGGACGTCCATTCTCATTAATGGGGCGAGTCCGACATGGACAAAAAGTCGGTCGTCAGCTTGGTTTTCCAACCGCGAATGTCTGGTTGTACCGGAAAAAAATTCCAGTGAATGGGGTTTATGCCATTGAAGCCTTTACCAAAACTGGTAGTTATCGTGGTGTTGCCAATATCGGTTTACGACCTACCTTACAAGGTCGTGTTGAACAATTAGAAGCGCATTTTTTTGATTTTAATGGCGATTTATATGGCCAGCAAATCGAAGTCGTGCTGAAGAAAAAAATTCGTACTGAGCAGAAATTTGCATCTTTGGAAGAGTTACAACAACAAATCCAGTTAGACGCTGCCGCGGCTAAGCAATATTTCGCAACTATTTAACCCATGGCAGCGTGCTGCCAAAGACAGTCAAACGGAATCTATTGGATGAGTGATTACAAGCAGACCTTGAATTTACCGGATACCACGTTTGCCATGCGTGCCAATTTGGCGCAACGTGAGCCGCAGATGTTAGCCAATTGGACTCAGGCCGATTTATACGGTCAGATCCGCACAGCGAAAAAAGGCAAAAAGACCTTCATTTTGCATGATGGCCCACCATATGCGAACGGCAACATTCATATCGGCCATGCTGTGAATAAAATCCTAAAGGACATCATTGTCAAAGCCAAAACTTTGGCAGATTTCGACGCGCCTTACGTCCCAGGTTGGGACTGTCATGGTTTACCAATCGAGTTAGTCGTTGAAAAGAAATACGGCAAACCAGGCGTTAAATTATCAGCCGCCGAATTCCGGGAAAAATGCCGTGAATACGCACTGACGCAAATTGAAGCGCAAAAGACCGACTTTATTCGTTTAGGTGTGCTTGGCGATTGGAACAATCCATACCGCACTATGGATTTTGCGTTTGAAGCCAATATCATCCGGTCGCTGGCTCGCATCATCGACAACGGTCATTTGCAACAAGGCTTCAAGCCTGTGCATTGGTGTACAGACTGCGGTTCAGCACTCGCTGAAGCTGAAGTGGAATATCAAGATAAAATCTCTCCAGCTATCGATGTGCGTTTTGCGCTGGTTGATGAAACGCTGGTGGATAAGTTTGACCATCCGGAAGGTCATGTTGGTCAAGGCCCAGTATCAATTGTGATCTGGACCACCACGCCATGGACCATCCCAGCGAACCGCGCGGTGGCATTAAATGCCGAGCTAAGCTACAGCTTAGTGCAGGTTGAGCAAGGGCCAAATGGCGCTGAGCGACTGATTATCGCTACAGACTTAGTGAAAGATGTGATGGCTCGTGCCAGCATCGAGCATTATCACGCGCTAGGATTCTGCCAAGGCGCTGCGCTTGAGTTAGCCAAGCTGAAGCATCCACTATATGACTTTGAAGTCCCTGTGGTTTTAGGTACTCACGTGACCACTGATTCTGGTACTGGTGCGGTGCACACTGCGCCAGGCCATGGCCAAGAAGACTTTGTGGTTGGTTTAAAATACGGTTTAGAAGTCGCAAACCCAGTGGGCGCCAACGGTGTTTATTTGCCAGATACGCCAATGTTTGCTGGCCAACACGTGTTTAAAGCCAATGATTCTGTAGTTGAAGCATTAAAAGCAGCGGGCGCCTTGCTTGTGCATAAATCATATAACCACAGTTACCCGCACTGCTGGCGTCATAAAACGCCAATTATCTTCCGTGCCACGCCGCAATGGTTTATCAGCATGGAGCAAGCAGGTCTGCGAGCGAAGTCATTGAGTGAAATCGAGCAAACTCGCTGGATCCCTGATTGGGGTCAACAACGCATTGAAAACATGGTGGCGGGTCGTCCAGATTGGTGTATTTCCCGTCAACGTACTTGGGGTGTGCCTATCGCGCTGTTTGTCGACAAAGACACTGGCGCTCTGCATCCAAATACACAAGCGTTAATGGCACAAGTTGCTAGTTTGGTTGAAGAAAAGGGCATCCAAGCTTGGTTCGATTTAGAGCCTGCCACACTGCTCGGAGCTGAAGCCAGTCAATATGCAAAAGTGACTGACACTTTGGACGTATGGTTTGATTCGGGTGTAACCCATGCCTGTGTAATTGACCCACGTCCAGAATTTGGTGGCGCTACTCAGGCCGATTTGTATCTAGAAGGTTCAGATCAGCACCGCGGTTGGTTTATGTCATCGTTAATGACTGGCGTTTCTATCAAAAATCACGCGCCGTATCGTCAAGTGTTAACCCATGGTTTTACTGTGGATGGCGAAGGTCGCAAGATGTCAAAATCACTTGGCAACGTGGTGTCCCCGCAAGATGTGATGAACAAATTAGGCGCTGATATTCTGCGTCTGTGGGTTGCTACCACCGATTACACCTCAGAAATGACCGTATCTGATGAGATTTTAAATCGTGCAGCCGACAAATACCGCCGTATTCGTAACACAGCACGTTTTATTCTGGCGAACTTAAACGGCTTTAATCCTGCCACAGACTTAGTGCCAATGAATGAATTGGTTGAACTTGATTTGTGGATGGTGCAACGCGCTGCTGCTCTGCAACAAGAAATCGTTGCTGATTATGACGATTATCAGTTCCACCAAGTTAGCCAGAAGATGATGAATTTCTGTACTGTGGAATTGGGCAGCTTCTATCTTGATGTGATTAAAGACCGCCAATACACAGCGAAAACGGATGGTCATGCCCGTCGTTCTTGCCAAACTGCGCTTTATCACATCATCGAAGCCATGGTGCGTTGGATGGCGCCAGTGATGAGTTTCACTGCTCAAGAGATTTGGGAAAGTTTGCCGGCACGCAACGAACAGTTTGTGTTCACGGGCGTTTGGTATGAAGCTCTGAATAATGTGCCTGCGGGACAGGTAGACGATGCTTTCTGGCAACAATTGCTGTTAGTCCGTGATGAAGTGAACCGAGTTATCGAGTCAGTGCGTAAAGAAGGCAAGATTGGTGCTTCTTTACAAGCAGAAGTAACTTTATTCGCCCAAGGCGAGTTGGCGAATACGCTAAATCGGTTAGGCGACGAATTACGTTTTGTGCTGATCACATCAACGGCAAAAGTTGAAACTTCGGCAGCGCCGGTAGATGCGATTGCGACTGCGGTCGCGGGTTTGTCTGTGCAAGTACATACCTCAACTGCTGCAAAATGTGACCGTTGTTGGCATCACCGCCATGATGTTGGCGCCAATCCAGCTCATCCATTAATTTGCTTACGTTGTGTGAGTAATGTGGAAGGCGAAGGTGAACCAAGGATATTTGCCTAATGAAAGTATTTTCTGAAACCGGCTGGCGCTTCTGGTGGCTAGCCGCACTGGTATTAGTGGCTGACCAGCTGAGCAAAATTTATGTGATCAAAAATTTTGCGCTTGGCGAGTCAGTAAATTTATTACCGGTATTTAATTTTACCTACGCCCGGAACTACGGCGCGGCATTTTCCTTTTTAGGTGATGCCGGCGGCTGGCAACGTTGGTTGTTTACCGCTATTGCTGTCGGGGTCACTATCGGTTTGTCAATTTGGTTGGCACGCTTGTCCAAAGGACAATGCAAATTATCATTGGCACTAATCTGTATCGTGTCCGGTGCTGTCGGTAATTTAATCGACCGCAGCCTGTATGGTTATGTTGTTGATTTTCTGCATGTCTATTATCAGGAGTGGCATTATCCGATTTTCAATATAGCTGACTGTGCTATTTGTATCGGTGCTGCAATCTTGATTTGGGATAGTTTTACTGAAGACAAAAACGAGAAAGTGCCAGAGGTGAATGCATGAGTTTGGGCGTAATAGGCGCGGGCAGTACCGTGATTTTCCATTTTGATATCAAATTGGCGGATGGTAGCGCTGCCGAAAGTACGCGCGTGCACAACAAACCAGCAAAACTGCAAATGGGCGATGGTAGCTTATCACCAGCCTTCGAAGCACAATTGACGGGGATGCAAGCTGGCGAACAAAAGACATTTACCCTAGCGCCAGAAGATGCTTATGGTATGCCAAATCCTGACAACATTTACTATGTTGACCGCAGCAAATTCTCATTAGAGGCTCCAGCGAAAGTCGGCATGATTGTTGGCTTTGGCATGCCTGATGGTTCAGAATTACCAGGTCTCATTCGCGAAGTGGTTGGCGACTCGGTCACTGTGGATTTTAACCATCCGCTGGCAGGGCAAACCTTAACTTTTAATATTGAAATTGTGCAGGTCAGTAACTGATTATGGATATTTTCCTCGCTAATCCTCGTGGTTTTTGTGCCGGCGTTGACCGCGCTATCAGCATTGTGTCGCGTGCCTTGGAGTTATATGAGCCGCCAATTTATGTGCGGCACGAAGTTGTGCACAACAAGTTTGTAGTTGATGGCCTGCGCCGCAGTGGCGCGGTGTTTGTCGATGAGCTAGACGAAGTGCCAGATAACAATATTGTTATTTTTTCTGCTCACGGTGTATCACAAGCGGTTCGTGAAAATGCTCGGCAACGTGGCTTAAAAGTGTTCGATGCTACCTGTCCATTAGTGACTAAAGTGCATATGGAAGTCACCAGAGCCAGTCGCAAAGGGATTGAGTGTATTTTGATTGGCCATGCAGGTCACCCGGAAGTCGAAGGCACAATGGGGCAATACGATAACCCACAAGGTGGCATTTATCTGGTTGAATCCGTTGAAGATGTTGAAAAACTGCAGGTGAAAAACCCTGCTGAGCTATGTTTTTCAAGCCAGACAACTTTGTCAGTTGATGACACTGCCGATGTGATTGATGCGCTTCGCAAAAAGTACCCAGACATTGAAGGTCCGCGCAAAGACGATATTTGTTACGCTACACAAAATCGGCAAGACGCTGTGCGTGAATTGTCGGCGAAGGTCAATTTGCTATTGGTAGTTGGCGCGAAAAATAGCAGTAATAGTAACCGCTTGCGCGAGCTTGCTGAGAAGATGGGCTGTACTGCTTATCTAATCGATACAGCTGCCGATATTCAGCAACAATGGCTGACGGATGTCGCCGCTGTTGGTGTAACAGCAGGTGCGTCTGCACCAGAAGTGCTAGTTAAGCAAGTCGTCGAGCAACTGACGGCTTGGGGTGGCAAGCAAGTAATTGAACACCCAGGACGGGAAGAAAACGTAGTGTTTGCTGTTCCCGCCGAACTACGCTAACCCAGAGGCACATGCATGGACGCTCAATCTCATCATGTGCCAATGCAACAGCTGCTGCCGGAGTTTTGTCGCTCCGGCATAGTTTTACGGATTTTTGTGCTGGCCCAAGGTCTAGCCATAGTGCTGGCCTTGGTGCCAGGCGTCAGTAATGAGTTCTGGTCCCGACTTGGGCTTACTTCAATTTTCCTCCATTGGGTCACCTTACTAAGTGCGGCTCTCTTGTGCTTGTTTCGCCGGCGACTGCAATATGCCAGTCCGACGGTATTGGCTTGGCTGACTTTACTGCTGTTGATGTTGGTTACCTTGTTTGTCAGTATTTTTGCTTATGGCTTTTTACAGCACAACTCCTGGTCGCAAAGTGACCCTTTCCATTTGTTCCTGCTGAAAACCATGTTAATCGCTTTGCTCGTTGGCGGTATGGGCATTCAGTTGTTTTCGCTTTACGTGCAGCACAGTTGGCGCTTAGGCGCGCAATCTCGGTCAGAGTTAGACGCTTTGCAGGCGCGAATTCAGCCTCACTTTTTGTTCAACAGTTTGAATGCGGCTGCTGAATTAACTCAGACCGATGCTGTTGCGGCGGAAACTGCCTTACTTGATTTAGCCGCGTTATTCCGCGCCGCCATGCACGCCGGCGCCGAAGTTACTTTGAAAGAAGAGCTTGAGCTATCGCGCCAATATTTGGCGTTGGAACAGTTGCGGCTGGATAGTCGATTGCAGATTGAATGGGATTTGCCGGCAGAAATTCCACAAATACGAGTGCCATGTTTAACGCTACAGCCGCTGTTGGAAAATGCCGTGCGTCACGGTATCGAACGCTGCGCTGCAGGCGGTGTTGTGCGGGTGCAACTGGTCGCAAGTGCGCGATTTGCTACTATTGTCCTGATGAATCCGGTGGGTGATAATCGGAAAAAACACAGTGGCAACGGTATTGCGCTAGCCAATATTCGCCGTCGTCTGGAATTGATGTATGGTGATGGTGCAAGTCTGACTACCAGCAATCAAGATGGGCAATATCGAGTGAAGTTGGTTATTCCGGTGCAGGTATTAAACGCATCATGAGAGTATTAATAGTTGATGATGAGTCGTTAGCACGAGCGCGCTTAAAACGGCTACTATCCCAGCATGAGAGTTTTACTTGTGTCGGTGAGGCTGCGACGGCAAAAGAGGCCGTTGAACTATCATTTGCCTTGCTGCCTGATCTGGTGTTTTTGGATATCGAGATGCCTGATGCCGATGGGCTGTCAGTCGCAGCACAGCTCCTTAATTTAAATCCGCCGCCTGCTGTAGTTTTCGTTACCGCACACCCGCAACATGCGCTGGCAGCTTATCAAGTTGCGCCTGCAGATTATTTGCTCAAGCCAGTTTCTGCAGAACGACTTGCACTGACCCTTAGCCGGTTGGGTGCTAAAACCAGAGCCCATATTGAGAAACAGCAAAGCCAGTGGTTAAGTTTCCGGACCGGTTTAGTCACTAGTCGAGTTGCATTGTCGGAGCTTTTTTACTTACAAGCTGGTGATAAATATGTCCGGATGGTGTTTGCTGGTGGCGAAGCTTTATTGGAACAAAGTTTGAAACAGTTGGAAGAGCAATATCCAAACGAGCTATTGCGGATCCATCGCAATACTTTAGTGCTAGCGTCCAAAGTTAAAGCTATCCATCAAACTCCCGATGGTCGGCATCTTCTTGAATTAAAACAGCATCATGAACTACTCGAGATCAGTCGTCGCGAGTTATCAAAACTCCGCCAGCTACTACTTTGATTGTTGCAAAACCGTTAGTCGGCAAAAAAGACCGTTAGTCAGATCCTGCTGGCTATTGTCTTTGGATTTCTTTAATTTAGGCTAAGCAAATAAATTCTCGACAGCAGTTTCGAGATTCTGGGGAGGTTTCGCTTGAAAAATCAGCGTTTTCAAAAACAACAAGGGTTTAACCTGGTTGAATTGCTAATTGCCGTAACGTTATTGGGCATAGGTTTGGCGTTGGCTGTGCCAGCGTTTACCAGTTTAACCAAGAAAGACAGAATTCAATCACAGTCGTCGGAAATTCAGACTGCACTGAATTATGCCCGCAACGAAGCAATTCGGTTAAATGACAATGTGGTGTTTTGTCATTCGGCCAACCAACTAGTTTGCTCAACTCCGTCTGGTGCAGGTTGGGAAGGTTGGATTATCCGTCGAGCTGGGGCGAATATTGGTGCTGAAACTGGTGATGTGCTGCGTAAAGGCGTTATTGATCGCAGCGTGGTTAAAGTCTCATCCAATGGGACTTTATCATCTGCGTTACATGTCATTCGCTACAACTCTCAGGGCTTAGCACGTTTTTTTGGTAACAATACCCCGTTATCCGCGCAAATCGAAGTGTGTATCGCCAGTGCTGAAGTTGCAGAAAATCTTTATTCTGTGCGGTTTAATTCTGGTGGTCGCAGTGAAGTTGTTAGAATTAACAACGCAGGGGTATGCCCATGAAAAAACTTAACAAACCTCGCATGAGCAACAAAATGACCAGCTTCAAGTTGCAGCGTGGTATGACTATGCTGGAAATACTCATCGCAGTGATGGTGCTGTCAGTAGGCTTATTAGGCGTCGCTGGACTGCAAACGACCAACCTTCGTAACTCGCAAAGTGCTCATCAGCGCACCATGGCAGTGTTACTTGCATCTGGCATGGCAGAGCGTATTCGTGCGAATCGTACTTTGGCTTTAGCGGGTGGGTTTACACTAGCAAAAACCTGTGCATCGCTGTCATCGACCAGCTCGATTCAACAACTTGAACAAAAAAACTGGATTGACGAAGTTCGTGCAAGTCTTGGTAGTGTTGGCAGCACCTGTGGCGAAGTGACCTATTCTGCCGGTACTCGCACATACACAGTGATCGTCTATTGGGATGATTCCAAAGCCTTGGGTGGACGTGCTGACATGGCAGTTCGTAATTTGGTCAGCTTATAATGGAAATGAAAAACATGCGTAAGTTATCCCGCGGTTTTACCATCACCGAATTGATGATTGCACTAGTCCTCAGTGCGTTTTTAGTGGGCGGCGTAGTTTCTGTCTACGTGGCGAATGTGCGAACTAGCCAAGTCAACGATGTGATGTCACAAGCACAGCAGGCTAGTCAGATTTCATTCCAACTGTTGACCCGTGATGTGCAACACGCTGGCTTTACTGGCTGCGGTAATATGATTTCTGAACGCGTCGTCAACGTACTTCGGGTCGGAGGGCCGGATTGGTGGGCGCATTGGAACCAGTTTGGTGGTGTCACTGCTTACTCTGGTTTGCAGGGATATGAATCTTCAAATACAGCGATCCCATCTTTTGCTGGCGGTGGCGTCGTTCCTGTTGCAACTTCAGACGCAATTCGCATGATGTATGGCCGTGGAGTGAGCGCATCGGTAGTTTCACATAACTTAGCTGCCAACCCGCCATTGGTGATTAATCAGAATATGGCGGGTATTGTGGCGAACGATATAGTCATCGGTTGCGATTCTAAGATGGCCGTCATTTTCCAAGTCACTGCTGTAGCTGGCAATAATTTAAGTCATGCCGCAGGTATTGGTGCTCCAGGAAATAATTCAAACAACTTTGGCTTTGGTGCCAATGGCGTCAATATTCCACAAACTTTAACTCCGGATGCAGGCATGATAGTACCGCTGGAAAGTATGGCTTGGTTTGTCGGTACCGAAAATGGCGTGAACTCGCTATACCGGGTGGCGTTGGTCGCTGGTGCAATGCGTAACGAGATTATTCTATCCGGGGTTGAGGATATGGAACTGCAGTATCTTGAGCGCGGTGGTGCAAATTATATTAATGCCAATGCGGTAAATGCATGGGAAGACGTAGTGGCTATGAGAGTTACTTTGGTGATGCAAAACAATGCGCAAACGCCAGTGAGTCTTAACATGCGAACAATCAGCCAGGTTATTAACCTGCGTAACCATTAAGGAGATAACATGACTCGTTTAAGCAAGAGCCGCGGTGTAGCCTTAGTGATTAGCCTATTAATGCTAGTCGCAATCACTTTGTTGGCTATCAGCGCAATTCGCAATACCACGATGCAGGAAAAAATGGCTGCAAACCTCGGTGATCGCGAAATTGCAAAACAGATCGCCGAAGCAACCTTAAACTTTGCCTCGACTCAACTTGCAGCTGCTAACGGCAGTGCATGGTACACCGCCGCATTACCAGTGCCAGCCAATGGCACAGCCGACCAATGGAATAACCCGTTATTTTGGGCAAATGCTGGGTCGCGCACAGTGACCATCAATAGCGTCAATTATACCGGTCAATTTATTGTTGAAAATTTGGGTTTATGGGCAAGTCGGCAAGACCCGACTTGTAAGCCGAAAGAAAACCCTTTGTGTGAGCGGCAAACCTTTAGAATCACGGCCCGAAATACTCCGGTGAATGGGCGTTCCAGTGTCATGTTACAAGTGGTATGGCGGCAATAATCTGCTGCGCAAGGAGTTTAATATGAAAAGTTCGAAACCACAGTGGCAAGTGTTTTTACTCTGTGCGGCATTCGGCGCAACTAATGCGTATGCAGCTATAGATATATCGCAATCTCCACTTGAAACAGGCACAACCGTTGATCCAAATATTTTCTTTATGTTGGATGATTCTGGTTCGATGTTGCAGGGGATGATGCCGGAGAACTTAGAAGATAACGCGTCGTTGCCAAGCAGTTGTACATCGTACACTTACGCAAATTTAACGATGTGCTTTTTGAATACAAGCGCTAGAGCCTATTTGGCATCTTCTCATTTGAATAAAATGTATTATAACCCCGCTATCACTTACCCAGTTCCAAAGAAGGGTGATGGCACGTCTTTCGGTAATGCATCATTTTCTGCGGCCAAGGTTGATGGTTATGCTACTTCAACTGCAACAATAGATTTGAGTTCAAAATATCGCGCTATGATGTCAGCACCGCCTTCAGGTGTTGGTACCGGCGCTGCCAAAAACTTCTCGATTTCACCAAGTGCAAATGAAGGGCAGGCGTTTTACTACGTTTACAACACAGGATGTTCAAATACTGTTTATTCGGATAGTTGTTATACCTACAAAAATCCATCTACAAGCGCCGAAAAGCAAAACTTTGCGAACTGGTTCTCTTATTATCGGACACGTTTATTATCAGCTAAAGCGGGTATCGGTGCAGCATTTCACGAACAAAGCACAGCAATGCGCGTAGGCTACGGCACCATTAATAAAATGGGGTCAAAAGTTGGTGTGAAGCAATTCTCTGGCTCACCGCGGACCGCTTTTTTCAACTGGCTATATGCTTTACCACACAATACCGGTGGTACTCCTTTGCGTACAGCACTTGCCAGCGCAGGTGAGTATTTCAAAACCAAGGAGCCATGGCGTACCAATCCAACTGATTCTAGTTCTGCACTTTTAGAATGTCGGCAGAATTACGCTATCTTGATGACCGATGGTTATTATAATGACGGCAATTCGGGTGGCGAGCACGATAACAATAATGGTTCAACCATTACCAGTCCAAAAGGGACTAGTTATACCTACACACCAAGTTCACCTTTTGCTTCAAGCGCCAGCAATACTCTTGCTGATATTGCAATGAATTACTGGAAAAATGAATTAGATGCCGGTTGGTCCGCAGGCGACAAATTAGATAATACTGTCCCGACAACCACTCAAAACCCAGCATTTTGGCAGCATATGGTGACCTTCGGTGTCGGTTTTGGGGTAACAGGTACTGTTAACCCAACGACGGCATTTAATGCTATCACTGGCGGTGGTTCAGTAACTTGGCCGTCAACTTCAACAGACCCAGGTAAGATTGACGATTTATTACATGCTGCTGTGAATGGTCGCGGTGGGTTCTTCACAGCAGGTGATCCTATTGCATTTGCACAGGGGCTTGCTGAAACGCTGAGCAATATTGCTGAGCGGGTTGGTACTGCATCAAACATCGCTGCAACAGCCATTAACTCGCTGCAAACTGAATCAAACCTCTATCAAGCCCGTTATGTATCTGGTGAATGGTCTGGAGATTTGTGGTCTTACGCTGTGACTAACACGACAACACCAGTCTGGAAAGCTAGTGAAATGATGCCGTCGCACACTGCTCGGAAGATTTATTACGGCTCTACTTCGACGGCAAAAGAGTTTTATTGGTCAAACATGACCAGCGGTGAACAAACTGCCATGGGTGGTGTGAGTACCGTTGTTGATTATGTGCGGGGCGACCAAAGCTTAGAGAAGCGCAACACCGGTGGTATTTATCGTAACCGCAATAAAATCTTGGGTGATTTAGTTAACTCATCGCCTGAGTTAGTCGCGGCGCCTTTGGATTTGAACTATCAACGTTATAACTGGACTGGCGCTACGAGTTACCGTGAGTTTATCGATGGTTCAGCAAAAACTAGAACCCAAATGATTTATGTAGGTGGTAATGATGGCATGTTGCATGGTTTTAATGCCAGCACTGGTGTTGAGAAATTTGCCTACATTCCGAAGAATGTGATGACGCCAGCAGTTGGGGACACAGTAAACGTACTGAAGAAATACACTGATCCAGCTTACATCCACCGTTTCTCAGTAGATGGTACTCCGGTCGCTGTTGATGTATATATCGGCTCGCCGGCGTCGTGGAAAACTATTCTAGTGGGTGGACTGGGTCGTGGTAGTGCTAACCACAGCGGTGGTGGCTTCTATGCTCTGGATATTACTAATCCCGATAGTTTTGATGCTTCAAAAGTGCTTTGGGACAAATCATTTGGTGAAACAGTTACTTATTTAGGTGAGCCGCAAATCACTCGGACTAATACTGGCCAATGGGTAGTGATTTTGGGTTATGGTTACAACAATAGTGGTTATAAGTCAGGCATCCTTATTGTTAATTTAGAGAATGGTCTGATTTTAAAACAGATCCCAACAACTGCAGGCTCTTCAACAGATCCAAATGGTATGTCTGAGCTAAGTTTATTGGATATAAACTCTGATGGCTTAACTGACTGGGTATATGGTGGTGATTTACATGGTAATATTTGGAAATTTGACTTATCAGGAACTTCTACAAGCGCTTGGAAAGTCGATTACAGCGGTGCTGCATTATTCCAAGCAAAAGACGGTTCCGGCAATCGCCAAATGATTACTGGCGGTGTTATGAGCGTGATGGAGCCAAAAACAGGTAAAGTTTGGGTTTTCTTTGGCACTGGTCGTTACTTAAACCAAGATGATCCGAGCAATGCTGCCGTACAAACTTGGTATGGATTGCAAGATGGATCGGTGATTGCAGGTCGCAGTCAGTTAGACGTTCGATACATTAATAATGTTGGCTCGAGTAATAGAACAGTGACCGAAGCAAATACCATAGCTGTCGACAAAAAAGGCTGGTACATGGATTTGCCAACTACACGTGAACGTATTGTCGACATGCCAATGTTGGTCGGTGGCGAATTATTGATGAACACAGTGATCCCTGATACCAACGTTTGTAACCCAAGTGGCTCAGGTTATTTGATGGCGATTTCACCGTTCACTGGCAGTCGACTGAAAAAACCATTCTTTGATTTAAATGGTGATGATGTATTCAATGATGCCGATAAATTAACGACGACTGATGGCCCTGTTCCGGCTAGTGGCATTAAAGTTGGTAGTCTCAATAGCGTTACGACGCTAGCGAAAGTGGGCGATGTAATTAAGAGTTATAACAACTGCGAAGGCGCATGTATTGAGGGTCGAACCATTGATCCGACCAAAAACACTGGTATGCAATCGTGGCGAGAAATTTCCAAATAAACTGGAGTAGTTATGCGTAAACAATTTGGTTTTACATTAATGGAAATGATGATCACCATTGTGATTTTAGGGGTGTTGGTGGGCATTGCATTTCCAGCCTATAAGGGGCAGATGTCTTCGACCCGCCGTGCTGTTGCAGCCAGTTGTATTACTGAATTTGCGCAATTTATGGAACGCAATTACAGTACAAATATGACCTATGCGACCAACAATGGGGTTGCGTTGGCTTTGCCAGCAACGAACTGTAGTAAAGATTTGACAGGTTATTACACCTTTGATCTGGTCAAGGATGCCTCAACCTATACATTAAAAGCGATTCCTGCCGGCACGCAAGCCGATGATTCGTGTGGCACATTAACTGTAAACCAGCTTAGTGAACGTACTGCAAATGGTCAGTCAGATACTGCAACTATTAGCAAATGTTGGTGATGTGCTGATTTAAGCGCTACGAAACAAATCTAAACAAAGCCGACAATTAACAGCTGTCGGCTTTTTTTTGCACTTATGCAGCGAAATTGCGCGCAATAATAAATATTTATCGGTATAAATTTGCTTATTGGTGACTATTAAGTAAATTTAAAGTTGCATTCATAGGTTGTCAAAGGGAGTTGACAATGAAAACAACTGGATTTACTCACATAGAGATACTCGTCGCACTGTTTATTTTCCTGCTTGCTGCCTTATGGGTGTTGCAGGGACACTGGCGTGCAAGGCAGCAAGTAGTGGTTGCTCAGCAAGAGCTGACAGCTATAGCGCTATTGTCCGATATTGCCGCCACACTGCAACAACTACCCTCGTTACCTGATGAATTACAACGACCGCTTACAGGCCCGCTGCCCGCGATGGAGAACTGTCAACAGCAGGCTTGTTCAGCAACGCAGCAGGCATTGCAAGTTCTGCGACCTATTTTGGCCCGGGTATTTGATCAGCGTGGTTTTGCCCAAGCTCAACTTTGCATTGCAGGTGACTATCCCAATACCGAGCTGAACTTCAGTTGGGCAAGCCAATGGCGTGTGCAACGTGATATTGGTCACGGACTGTGTCATCGGCACGGGGCTTTTCATCAAGTGCAAATTAAGCTGAGGGGACACTGATGAATCGATGCAATGGTTGGACTCTCAGCACCTTACTTATCGCCTTGGCGCTTGCCAGTTTATTGCTGGTGCTCTTTGCGAAAACCCTAATATTTACCTTAGAAGCATCTCGGCAGACAGTCCAATTAGCACAGTTACATCAATCAGGTCAGTTTGTACTGGGCTTGATGCAGCGAGAACTGCGCAATGGCAACTTTATGGCTGGGATAACAAATCCACAGTCATTGAGTTCGACATTCGCTGTGGAGAATGATTGCCAAAGTACCGATGATTCTGGAAGTTTTCCAGCAGATAATCAGCGTTTTATGCTCACCCGCACAGGTACTGTCGGTGATGCCAGCACCCCAGATTGTTTAAATAATGCCATCAATCAAAGCGACTTTTTGCAACTAAAGCGTTTAGCTGGCGATCGAACAACAAAATCCGAGCTGCGGCACAATCGGGTTTACCTTGCGCAATCTGTTGCGGGCGCAAAATTCGTTACGGCAGCATCTAGTGAACTTAATAGTGATGATCAATATTGGCCCTATCTGCATCAAATTTTTTATATAGCTCGACAATACCACCAAGGTCGGTCGGTGCCGGTATTAATGCGCAAAAGATTGGTCCGCCAGCAAAACGGTCAGTTGGCGATGGATACAGATTCACTGTTAGATGGGGTTGAAGCCATGGCATTTGAGGCAGGGTTCGATCAAGACCATGATGGCGTTACCGACCAATTCACCTCACAACTTATAGACCCTAATTTGAACGGCAACGACAGTGCCGCCAAAATTACCCAAATTCGGTTTCACATTTTATTACGCAGTGTGGAACCCGATCCGACTTATACCAACCATCAGCATTATCAGTTGGGACCAAGGCGGTTTAGTGCGCCGGGAGATCATTTCCGACGTTTGCAGTTGAGCAGTTCAGTCACTTTTATTAATTAGCTTCAAAAGGAAAAAATCATGAAATCACATGGATTTGTGCTCGTGCTATGCCTCTGTCTTGTTGCATTAATGAGTTGTATGTTGTGGTCAACATTAACAGTCAGTCAGTTAAGTCAAATGATTGCAGCTGCCGGCAGCTCGCAATTACAACAACGTTTTTTTGCCGAGCAGCAGCATCAAGCCGAGCAGCAGGCTGGACGCACCTTGCCAGCCGAGCGTCGCCTTGCCGATTGCCCAGCGCAGTATGCACTGTGGCTAAATGCGCCCTCGGTCTGCGAATTGGTCTGGTTGCAAACTGCGACAACTAGCGATCAACCTGGGCAAGGGAGCCTGTTAGTTCGTATGCAACTGACAGGAGCAGAACAATGAACATGCTTATTCATTGCTGTTATCTATGTGTCGTCTGCAGTTTGTGCCTTGCTTCGGCTAATGTAGCTGCAGCGACTATTTGGCTGGAGCGGCAGGTAGGTCAACCCTGGCAACAAGCATCCGCTGAAGATACACCACTTGCAATGCAGAATTGGCTGCTAGACCAACAAGCCGAGCAATGGCCAGCAAGATTGCATGCGCTGTTGCAACAGAGTTATTGCACTGAACAATTAGATGAAATTGGCACGTTCGCAACAAAAAGCCATTTTTTGCTGGGTGAGGGACAAATTTTGTTGACCCAGCAAATGCAAAGGCAGTTAGCTGAACCCGCGCCGATGCAAGCGCAACCATGGCTGCGCTTAACTACCGAACAGGCGAAGTCTTCGTTACCGGTCTATCTGCTAGCTGACCGTGCGAGAGGCACTGTGTCATCAGTGTTGGCGGCGCCAGATCAAGCGCCACAGACACTATGGAAATTTGATTTCGTACCACCGCAGGTGGTAACAAGCCCAGTAAACTCTTTGATTATGGCCACAGTAGATACCCCGCGGCGACAATCAGTGTTGGTACTACCTGCGCGGAATCAATTTGGCGTGCAATTGCTAGATCCTAGTAATGGTAGGGTGATCCCCTTTGCCAATGCGAGTGCCAGTGAGCCGCTGTATAGCACCTCTACGCCGGCAGTTCTTGATACTGATTTAAATGGCGCCTTAGATCGGATCTATCAGATAACCGATGACGGCCTGCTATATCGATTGCAAGTCTCACAAAATTTGCAGGTTCGTATGAGCTTAGTCGCTGATTTGCGTCAAGCGGGCTGGCAATATACATCGACACTTGTCGCGTCCAGAGCGCGTTGGCCGCTGAGCACTGGCTGGCAAGAAGGCGATGTACTGATGATTCAAGCGAACGCAGACCATCGTCAGCAACTTTTAGTGCTAAAGATCCCAGAGAGCAACGACCATGTGGCGCAATACCAAGAACTGAGTGTACAAAGCTTGGATGCAGGACCTGCGCAATCCGCAATCGGATGGCGACTAGAATTGGCTGGCCATATCGCGGCAATGCCGTCAGTGATGGCTGGAGTGCTTTATTTACCCTTAGCTGATTCCTTACAGCGGTGTGCCGGGCCACTTAAAATGGACAAGCTGCTGGCTGTGCATTTGTATTATGGCAATGCGGTATATCCTGACGCCCTAGTGAGATTTAACTCGCCGATGCCGGTCAGATTGGCTATTTCCGCGCAAAGCAACGCATTAACGCTGATGACTGAATCACAAGCCATTTTCCCACGAATGCTGGGTGTTCGCGGCGATTGCGCGGGATGCAGCGAGGTGTTATTACCTTCACAATTTCCAAAATGGCAACGGATAGCCAGCTATCAACCTGAGCAGGGAGCTTACTAAAGATGCGAAAAGTATATGGGTTTTTGCTGATAGACATCATGGTGGTGTTAGCAATTATTGGCATTTTGGCGGCATTAATTGTCCCTAGTTATCAGCGGTATGTGTTGGAAAGTTACCGCCTTGAGGCAAGTACTGAGTTGCTGCGTTTGTCCGGTTTGCAAAGTAATATGCTGGCAGAACATGGTCGTTTTAGTAATGATTTTAGAGAGTTAGGTCTTGCTGATGCCGACGGACTTACTGGCTCTGGCCGTTACAAATTGCAAGTTCATTTAACTCAGGATGGCTATCAATTGCTGGCGGATGCAATCGGTCCTCAGCAGCATGATGTCGAGTGTCGCCGTTTTATGCTTGACCATACCGGTTTAAAAGAAAGTCAGCCAACTCAGCGGTGCTGGGCACAGTAAATCTGCTTTAACTTGAGGTTATGGGCGTTTGTTCGGCGTTGCAGTCCTTAGCGGTTTTACCAGTGCAATTGGTTGCATTGATTGCTATAACAGCGCCGGCAAACGCAGTTAACGAGGCTAAGAGCATGAATCACTAAGAACCAGAGTGGCTAAGAGCATGGCGTAGGTTCTAGGCTACTTTGGCTTCGACCTGCCTGACTAAAACTTAGGGTTAAATGCCAAGGGTATCCGTCGACACAATAGGCAAAAGTTCCATTTTGTAAGCCATTTAAACTGCCATCAGCGCGAAACTGTAGCACAGGCCTATTGTATCGCAGTTGATGATTGTTTACCGGTGGCGGTAGTACTTTCCAGACTTTACTGAAGTCGGTGGTTTCTCCGCTGAAGATCGCTATCTGCAGATGACTCCAATCATACTGACATTGATTTCCTTGCTTCGGGCATACACTCACTATTTGGTTTTCACTTACCGCTTTAACCCTTGCAAGATTTAACGCCTGCCTTAATTGTTGCATGTAACTTTCTGCTTGTTGTCGAACCCACAGTTCATGCACTGTCGGTACAGTGAACGCGGCGATACAGCAGAGTAGAAATAATACAATGAGGCACTCGGTCAGAGTAAAACCATGATGATGGCTTGGGGTTAGTTGTTTCATCAGCAGAGCATCCTTGTTCTGTGCGAAATATGCAGAAATTGTCGTAACTTATGGTCGCAATTAACTTACCTAAGGCTGTATCCGTACAACCTCATAAACCATAGCTGTAAACTTTAACGTCGGCAAGCCAGCGTGGATTTGAGAAAACATCTGAAAATCGCTAACATAGCGCCCAGTTTGAGCACTCAGCGGTGAAGCATGTCCCATTCAATTTCCATTAGCCTTGTCCAAGAGCGATTTTCGGTTGGGGCAATTAAAGAAAATACCCAAAAGGTCATCAATTTGGCCGTCGAGGCTAATACCGATATAGTGGTGTTCCCAGAGCTTACGCTCACCGGCTATCCGCCTGAAGATTTGTTATTCCGTAATGATTTGCATGACGCCGTTAATGATGGATTGCAGGCTATTGCCGACGCAGCTTACCCCGGCGTAGTGGTGGTTGGTCATCCTTGGCGGCAAGATGGTTGTTTATATAACGCAGCTTCGGTTTTTATCGGTGGACAACTGATCGGTCGTTATTTCAAACAAGCACTGCCAAATTATGGTGTATTTGACGAGCCTCGCTATTTCGCACCAGGCGATCGTACTTTCAGCTTCAACTTTAAAAATCATCAGTTTGCAGTGCTTATTTGTGAAGATGTTTGGCAAGCTTATCCAGCGGCTGATGCTCGAGCAGAGGGCGCAGAATTTGCGCTTGTGTTAAATGCCTCCCCGTTTGAAATTGGTAAGTTAGCACAGCGTCAGCAGTTACTGACAACACTCGCCAGCCGTTTGAAAATGGGCTTTGCCTATGTTAACCAAGCACAAGGTCAAGATGAGCTGATTTTTGATGGGGCGTCATTTATCGCTAATCCTGATGGTCAGATTGCTTTGCAGGCACCGTCATGTGTCACTGGCATTTACCGTACTAACTTACAGATGTCGCATCAGCATTTGTTGGCAGTCCACACTGACGTAGTCTCGCCAGTTTCGGTTGAAGCCGAAGTGTACCAAGCATTAGTCATGGCAACTCGCGACTATATCGAACAAAATGGTTTTAAAGGTGCGGTCCTTGGGTTATCTGGTGGTATTGATTCCGCATTGACCTTAGCTATTGCCGCAGATGCGATCGGCGTTGATAAAGTGCAAGCGTTGATGCTGCCGTTTCGTTACACCTCAGAGATGAGCGTGGACGATGCGACCGAGCAAGCACGTTTAATGGGTATAGAGTTTGACGTCGTTTCGATTGAACCTATGTACGATAGTTTTATGCAGCAACTGTCGCCAATTTTTGCTGGGCGCGCCGCCGATACAACAGAAGAGAATTTACAAGCCCGTTTACGCGGCGTGCTGCTGATGGCGCTTTCTAATAAAACTGGCCGAATTTTATTAACTACTGGCAACAAAAGTGAAGTCGCTGTCGGTTACTGCACTTTGTATGGCGATATGTGTGGTGGTTTTGCCGTGATTAAAGATGTGCCAAAGACCTTGGTGTATCGCCTTGCCGCTTACCGCAATACTATTTCACCAATTATCCCGCAGCGTGTGATTGACCGTCCACCTTCAGCTGAGTTAGCTCCAGGGCAAACTGATCAAGATAACTTGCCTCCTTATGATGACTTAGACGCAATGATTGCCGCTTATGTTGAGCAGGATAAATCGCTGTCCGAGATCGTGGCAATGGGCTATGCTGAAGCAACAGTAAGACGTGTACTAAATCTAATTGATTTAAATGAATATAAACGTAGACAATCGGCGGTAGGTCCTAAGATCACTCGTCGTAATTTTGGCAAAGACAGACGCAATCCGATCACCTCGGCGCTGCGCAAACAACGGTAACTCAGCGTATGAAAAAAATCGAAGCCATTATCAAACCATTCAAACTCGACGACGTGCGTGAAGCGCTTGCCGACATCAATATCACTGGCATGACTGTTACTGAAGTGAAAGGTTTTGGTCGGCAAAAAGGCCATACCGAACTGTATCGCGGTGCTGAATACATGGTTGATTTTCTGCCAAAAGTAAAACTAGATATTGTGGTTGCCGACGATCAGGTAGACCGTTGTGTTGATGCGATATTGAAGACAGCACAAACCGGCCGTATCGGTGATGGTAAGATTTTTGTGTTCGACGTCGAGCGAGTGATCCGTATTCGCACCGGTGAAGAAGACGAAGAGGCTATCTGAGTTTAATCAAGGTGCCTTTGCAAAGCGCAGCTAACCCTTCTGAAAACAGCACTGCTGAGTTAGTGCTGTGTCGTTATTGCGATTTATTGCAAGAATTACCGCCGCTTGCTGATGGCCAAGAGGCGGACTGCCAGCGCTGTGGTCATGAACTGGACGCTCGGCAAAAAGAGTCAGCACTGCGCCCAATTCTCTATGCGTTAAGCGCATTGTTTATGCTGCTGCTCACTAACCTCTTTCCTTTTATTGGCATGGACGCTGCCGGTAATTCGCGTGAAATGGATTTTCTCGATACATCCGCAGTGTTGCTGGATGAAGATTACCCTTGGCTAGCTCTGTTGGTTTGGTTGTTTATTCAAGCCATCCCAGCCTTTTGTATGACCGCGATTATCTACTTGAAGTTAGGTATGTTTTATCGATTACCAGCTTTGGTGCAAGTGGCGCGGATGTTATACACACTGAAGCCATGGAGTATGGTCGATATCTTTTTGATTGGCCTCATCGTTAGTTTCGTGAAGTTACTGACCCATTTTGAAATCTCGTTAGGGATGAGTTTCTGGGCGTTTTGCTTATTTTGCGTGCTGCATTTACGGACTTTCCAAGTAATTGACCGCCACGAACTCTGGTCGCGGATCGCGCCAGCGCCGCAGCCAATTGCCGGAAAAATAGCCGGACAAACCGGTTTAAGCCAAGGCTTGAAAGTCTGCAGTTGTTGTACTGCTTTAGTACCAATTGAGCAAAAGCATTGCAGTCGTTGCAAAACTCGAGTGCATCAACGTATTCCAAACAGTATTCAGAAAACCGTGGCGTTGTTAATTACCGCATCGATTTTATATATTCCTGCCAATACCTTGGTGATGATGGAAACAGTGTCATTAGGTGAAAGCATCTATTCCACTATTGTTAGTGGCATCGTTTTGATGTGGCTTGAAGGTTCATACCCGGTGGCTATTGTGGTGTTACTGGCCAGTGTCGTGATCCCAATTGCGAAAATAGTCGTGATGTTTTGGCTGACTTATTTAACCACTTTACCGCTCAGTGAGCGCAGTAAACATGGCACCTGGGTCTATCCAGTCGTGGATTGGATTGGCCGTTGGTCTATGGTTGATGTGTTGGTTGTGGCGATTTTAGCGGCTCTAGTCCGCTTTGATGCGATGGTCGGGGTGTACCCGGGCGCCGCAACTTTTGTGTTTGCTGCGGTAGTGATTATCACTATGTTCGCAGCAATGAGTTTCGATCCGAGATTATTGTGGGACCCAAGCCCTGAAGAGCAATTGGAGCAGCAACGTGAGTAAAACCGGCAGAGTTCAAGCCAAAGTTCGTCAGATTAGTCAATGGTCACCCATCTGGATTGTGCCCGTAGTCGCAGTATTAATTGGCGGCTGGATGTTGTTTCATACCTATAAAAATCAAGGTCCAAATTTGACCCTGCTTGGTAGCAATGCGGAAGGGATCGTTGCGGGCAAAACCCAGATCAAAAGCCGTAGTGTCGATGTTGGTAAAGTGCTTTCGGTTGAGTTATCCCAAGATTTAAAGCAAGTGGTGATTAAAGCTCGGATGAACCCTGGTACTGAAAATTTGCTTAATGATGAGTCGCAGCTGTGGGTGGTTAAACCAACAATCGGGCGCGGTGGTGTCAGTGGCTTAAACACTTTGTTGTCAGGCGCTTATATTGAACTGCAACCAGGCAAAGGCGAAAGTAACAAATACTTCTTTGAACTGCGCGAAACGCCGCCAATTGCGCCGCCGGATGCACCTGGCGTTCGTGTGTACCTGACCAGTAGCGATGCGGCAGCACTTGCGGTCGGAGATCCGGTGCTATATCGCGGTTACGATGTCGGCACAGTTGAACTCAGTGAATTTGACACAACCCTACGCTCAATGCGTTATCAGCTGTTTATCCGTGCACCTTATGATGCGTTAGTGACTGAAAATGTCCGGTTTTGGAAAGCTAGCGGCATGGCTCTTGATATGTCGGCTGAGGGTGTGCGGATTGAAATGGCATCAATGGCCACTTTGTTAAGTGGTGGTGTTACCTTTGACGTACTCGACGGTTGGCCAATGGGCGCAAGGGCTGAGAATAATACTAAATTTCAATTATTTGAGAATAAGAAGAGCATCCAAGACGGTTTATACAATGAGTATTTGGAATACCTACTGTTTTTCGAGGAGTCGGTGCGTGGCTTAACGGTTGGAGCCCCGGTTGAGTATCACGGCGTGCGCATAGGTACTGTGGCTGCTGTGCCATTTTTCTTGAAAACCAAAAACCCATTGCAGTTGGCATTTAACCGCGGAATTCCAGTACTTGTTCGCATTGAATCTGGCCGATTGTACGGAAGTTTAACGCTTCCACAGCTGCAACAAGAGATTGATCTGGCAGTGAGCCAAGGCCTAACAGCGTCATTAAAAACCGGTAATTTATTAACTGGTGGTTTGTATATCGAATTAGATCAAACTAAAGCAACAACTTCAGCTCCGGAGCCTGTGGCGCAGCCGAAAGAAGTCAATGACAGTACCGTCGCGGTAGCGACTGCCATGATAGCTGACGAGATCCCTGAATTTGGTGGTTATAAAATTCTACCAACGACCCGAAGTGGACTTGGTCATATTGAGCAAAAAGTTCTGCAAGCGCTTGATAAGATTAATAATTTGCAGGTTGAGCAAGTGCTTGCGGACAGTTCTGCAACTCTCAATGAAACTCAAAAACTGATGGTTCAAAGCCAGCAATTATTAAAAAATATAGACGCGATAGTGCAGCAAGATGCGACTAAAGCTTTGCCGGCAGAAGTACAGCAAAGCTTGGCGCAGTTGCGTGCAACTTTGGCTGGGGTAAGTCCCGGCTCACCAGCTTATGAACGAATTAATAGTAATCTGCAAGCGATGGATAAAGTGTTACGGGACTTACAGCCGGTGGTCAACACCCTGAATCAACAAAGTAACGCCTTAATTTTAGGGGCCGATCCGAAGGCCGATCCAGAGCCAGCGCAAGGAACTGAACAATGAAAAACGCCTCTATAGTTAAACAATTAATGTTTAATGCATTGATGATGCTGGGTTTAAGCGCTTGTAGCTCCGTGGTGGAATTGAAATATTACCAATTGCCGGTACCAGCATCTAGCAGCGAAAACACCGCTAGTAAAGATGCGGCAGTGTTGATAGTGGAACCGGTGATGGTGGCAAATTATCTCAATACCAATGCGTTAATTTTGCAAACATCCCAAGTTGAACTGCATCGCACGCAACAGCATCAATGGTTGGAAGCGCTGGACCAGCAATTGAACCGGATCCTGGTCAATGAACTGCAGGCGAAACTTCCCGAAACATCAGTTACTACAGCGGAATTTGCAGTCAAATCGGCAACACCGTCAACCCAACGTTTATTGGTGCAAATTGCTGAGTTCCACGGTACTGAGCAAGGCATGGTGATTTTGAGTGGACGTTATTCTTGGTTAGTTGATGGGGGAGTGCAGTTACGGCAATTTCGGATTGAACTGCCACAACCTGAAGCAGGTTACCCAGCGATGGTTCAAACTATGGGGCAGGCAGTCAGTACTCTCAGTGGGCAAATTGCGGAGCAGTTAAAAAGCCAACCGCAAAAATAGTCGCGACTTTTGCTAATGTCGATTAAACACTATATTCCACGCCGAGCACCAAAGCTCGGCTGGCGCCGGTGACTGCTGGGACATTGCCAGGAATACCGGCGTCAAATGCATACGCCAGCCAAGCAAACGCCATAGCTTCCACCCAATCTGGGTGCACACCAAGCTCGTCGGTGGTACTAATCCGACAATTTGGCAGCAACTCGGTCAAATCTAGCATTAATTGCTGATTACGCGCGCCGCCACCACATACAAAGACTTCATCGACGACAAAACGGCTAATCGCTAATGCCATAGTGCCAGCGCTAAATCGGCTGAGCGTGCGTTGGATATCAGCTGGTTGCAAGTTTTGCATGTCTAATTGTGTTAATTGCTGTTCAAGCCAAGCGAGCTGGAAATACTCGCGCCCAGTGCTTTTTGGACCGCTGATCTGAAAGTACGGGTCGCTGAGTAACTGTCCAAGCAGCAGTGGCTGCAGTTGACCGCGCTTGGCGAAGTCGCCGTTGGCGTCGAAGCTGTTGCCATGGCATTTAAAGATCCAGTTGTCTAATAGACAGTTGCCCGGACCAGTGTCAAAGCCTTGAATAGGTTGGTGTGGCACTAAAATAGTTAGATTGGCGATGCCACCAATATTCAAAATACAACGGCCACGGCTTGGGTGGGCAAACACCGCTTGGTGAAACGCAGGTACCAATGGTGCGCCTTGCCCGCCATAAGCTACATCCTTGCGTCGAAAGTCGGCAATGACGCGAATACCTGTGAGCGCAGCTAAACGATGCATATCGCCAATTTGATAGGTAAATGGGTGTTGTGCTTGCGGTCGATGTCGAATCGTTTGACCGTGGCAGCCAATACCGATGATATCGTCGGCTGTCAGTTGGCTCGCTGTTAATAGCTCGGCCACAGCAGCCGCATAGGCAGTCGCAAGTTCAGCTTCAACTAACCCCATCCGCTCAATTTCATTGTCACTCGGTTGACTTAACAATGACAATTGTTCGCGTAATAGGGGAGGGAAGGGCCGAAGCAGGCTTTGGATAAGTTGTGGTGATTCGTTTGAAAAGTCGACTAAAGCGACATCGATACCATCCAGACTAGTGCCTGACATGATACCGATGTATAACAAGCGGGTGCTCACTGGTAATTATTTCTTAGCGATTATTGCTGATTCGCTGCCAGTTGAACGCGTTCGTAAGCTTTTAACTGCGCGATATACTGCTTGGCTTGTTTAGTAAATTCAACGCGAGCTACACCTTGCAGCGGCTCAGCTTGTGGCAGCTTAACAGTACGTGGATTACGGTGAACTCCACCAACAACGAATTCATAGTGCAGGTGGGCGCCAGTAACGCGACCTGTTGCACCTAAACGACCGATGATATCGCCTTGGCGAACTTTATCGCCACGCTTAACATCACGTTTAGATAAGTGCAGATACTTAGTAACGATGTTGTTCGCGTGTTGAACGTAAACGTAATTACCGTTTGCGCCTTTCATTGCAGATTCAATAACTTTACCATCACCAGCCGCCATAATTGGCGTGCCGACTGGCGCCACGTAATCAACGCCATTGTGCGCTTTGATTTTACCAAGCACTGGGTGCATGCGGCGTGGATTGAAGTTTGAACTTACGTATTGGAAACTAACAGGTGCGCGCAAGAAGGCTTGGCGCATGGAACCACCGTCCGCTTTATAGAAGTTGCCATCGGTGTGGCGAACTGCTTGATAAACTTGACCTTGGTTTTGGAATTGTGCAGCTAAAATACCACCGTTACCGATAAACTGGCCTTCAGCATAGTGACGTTCAAACATCACGCTGAAAGTGTCACCTGCACGGATGTCTAACGCGAAGTCGACATCGTAGCCGAACAAATTCGCTAAATCTAAGATTTGACCTTCAGTTAAACCCGCACGCAGAGCAGAATTCCAGAAGCTACCACTGATTACGCCAGTAAGAACTTCAGTGCGGATCTCCACTTCTTTTTGTAGTTGCTTAGCAACATATTTGCCGTCAGTGCCACGTTCGATACGCAAGGTCTTCAAATTGCTGATGTTGTAGCGAACTTCTTGTAAAACGCCACCGGCAGCAAAACCGAATTCAACTTGTTCACCTGGAAATAAACGAGTCAGTGCTTTCGCGTCTTTACCGCTATCTAACAGGGTTTGCACCATGCTAGCGTCAACTTTCGCCCGTTTGAAAATATGACCTAACACGTCGCCTTTTTTCACTTCAACAGAAACCCACTCTAATGAGTTGTCTTCTTGTGGAAGGGTGGCGGTCGCATCGGCAACTTCGGTTTCAGTTGGCATTGGTACAGCCAAGCTATAACGCTTGCCAACTTCTAAACTTTGAGTTTCTGAGTTTTTGGATGCTTCAGCGGGATCCGATGGGATCAATAGCATTACTGTCAGAAATGTCGCTAAACCAGCGATAATTAAACGATGTTTAAGTGGAAAAGATGAAATCATAGAAGGCGCATCTCTTATTATTATGGGTCGGACCACGTAAAAAATCAGCATATAACGATTTTTTGTCAGATCCAAGAATTTTTTGCGTTTAATCTGAAAGAATGTTGCAGTAGAATGCGTGCTTAAAAATGACGTCGAAAAATTATCCGGAGAATGGTCGTATGACGCAGTGGCAGCAAGCCTTAGCAGAGATTAAACGGGGTTGTGAAGAGATCCTGCTCGAAGACGAATTAATTGCCAAATTAAAGGAAGGTAAGCCGCTGAAAGTAAAAGCCGGTTTTGATCCTACAGCGCCAGATTTACACTTAGGCCACACCGTTCTGATCAATAAATTACGGACTTTTCAACAGCTCGGTCACGAAGTTATTTTCCTGATCGGTGATTTCACCGGCATGATTGGTGACCCAACCGGCAAGAACGTCACCCGTAAGCCGTTGACCAAAGAAGATGTGTTGGCCAACGCGAAAACCTACCAAGATCAAGTGTTCAAGATCCTCGATCCTCAGAAAACTCGAGTTGCCTTTAACTCTGAGTGGATGGAGAAGTTAGGCGCTGCGGGCATGATTAAACTGGCTGCGCGTCAAACTGTTGCACGCATGTTAGAACGTGACGACTTCAAAAAGCGTTACGCGAATAATCAATCGATTGCGATCCATGAATTTTTATATCCGTTAGTGCAGGGCTGGGACTCAGTTGCTCTAGAAGCAGACATCGAGATGGGTGGTACTGATCAGCGGTTTAACTTGCTGATGGGCCGCGAATTGCAAAAAGATGAAGGCCAACGTCCACAAACTGTGTTGATGGTGCCATTACTGGAAGGTCTCGATGGCGTGCAGAAGATGTCGAAATCTTTAGGCAACTATGTCGGCATTACTGATAGCCCAACTGAGATGTTCGGTAAAATCATGTCAATCAGCGATGATTTGATGTGGCGTTATTACGATTTGTTGAGCTTCCGTCCATTAGAAGAAGTTGCTGCGCTTAAACAACAAGCTCTGGATGGTCGTAATCCACGCGATATCAAAATTGAACTGGCGAAAGAGTTGATTGCCCGTTTCCACGATGAAGCAGGTGCAGAAGCGGCACATCAAGACTTTATCCAACGTTTCTCGAAAAATGCGCTGCCAGATGACATCCCTGAGATCAGTTTAACTATTGCAGGCGAGTCAATTGCTATTCCGCAATTACTGAAAGAAGCAGGCTTAGTGGAAAGTACTTCTGAAGCGATGCGGATGATCAAACAAGGTGCGGTCAAGCTAAACGGCGACACGAAAGTTGAAGATGCCAAGTTAGAATTTGCCAAAGGCTCAGCGACCATTTTCCAAGTGGGTAAACGTAAATTTGCTAAGGTAAGCTTGGTATAAAAGTGGGATTGGTTTAAGTTTTGCCAGTTCACTAAACTGGAAGCGCTAAATAGCCGCCATGCCAATTTGAAGTCACCGACATAAATGCCAGTCAGTTCCGCTGACTGGCATTTTTTTTGGTAAGAACAGCGCCGTTAAAAAACACTGCCTTTAACAAACAGTGCTTTTAGAAGCAGTGCAATTAAAAACTGTGTGTTAAAAAACAGTGCCGTTAAATTCGAGAAAATATCCGTTTGGTGCCCTAACCAAAAGTCGAGTTCCGATATTTTGCGGGGATTTACACAGCTAGTTATTACAGCCCCGCATTCCTGCATTTGGTCATGTCATGCAAAAATCAAAGTCTACTGGTAAGTCTCAAGTTGCCGGCTAGGCTAGCTGGAGAGTTAAGTTGTCACTGCTCCTTCGTTATCTCACAATTCTGTTTGTCGCGCTTCCAAAGTTTTTCAATTTTTTTAGTCGATTGAGATACAAGTTCCCCAGCAGAAAATTCGTAAACGTCTGCATCATAACTTTCACCTATTGATTGTTCGATTGTCCGGTTGTTTCCGCAATACAGCGTTGTAACCTTCGAGACTCGAATTTCGATGGTTTGGCTAAACCATGCTGCTTTAACGGGATATTTTTCCTCGCCAAAGAATAAATTAGGATCAACTATGGGCGGGTTTTCAGAGCATGCCTTTTTTACCAATTTGGTTAGATATAGTTGGTTATCTATTAACTCCCAAGTTGCTTTATACCCGCGCCAATTGGCAGAGCACCAGCCATCTAATTGCAGCATTTGGTGAATTTGGTCGCCAGTGTACAGACTTTCTAAGGGAGGGTTACCAAGCGGCCAAGGTTCAATTTCGAATGTTTTGTCTGCAATGATAAAACTGTCGGTTATTTGTTCTGTTGCTGAGGTGGTTGAACTTAAAAACAGCAACGCACAAAGAAGGTATTTTTTCATGTCATATCCCAGTTGCGAATTAATCTCTGGCGGTGACTTTTCATCACTTTATTTATTAACACTAGATCAACATTCAAAATTAAACCAGCAAACCAGCAAACCAGCAAACCAGCAAACCAGCAAAACAGCAAAACAGCAAACATCCCTCCGACCAAGCGA
The DNA here is from genome assembly GCA_017302255.1 of Gammaproteobacteria bacterium. Classification (GTDB taxonomy): domain Bacteria; phylum Pseudomonadota; class Gammaproteobacteria; order Enterobacterales; family Alteromonadaceae; genus Pararheinheimera. The sequence goes on from JAFLDV010000008.1 coordinate 118,365, forward strand.
GTCGCCTTGCGTTTGCGCAATGAAAAAGCGATAAGATGAATAATGCTCATAGAGTGCAACTTGACTACAAATATTTCAGCAAATTTTATTTAGATTGAACATCGTGCCCATGGCTAAGCGATAAATAATTGCCAAGTGTATTTGACCACTACATAACTGGAGTCTACTTTTTAGTTCGTAGTATATTTTTGAAGCAGAAAATCTAGCGACAGGTCTAATCTTTTTATTTGAAAAGACGAAGTGACAAAATCAACAAATAGCAATTTAATTGTTTATTCAAATTTATAAATTTTGGAAGGGTTGATTCAATGAAATTTTCAAAATCTACAATTGCTGTAATTTTTCTAACATTACCATGTTTTAGTTATGCCCAATCTGACATGGGGCTAGCGTTTACGGCTGATATAGGCTTCAATTCACACACTTTTAAAATTGATGCTGAAGAAGCAGGGATAGGATATGACGAATCTGGTAATGCTACAGCTCCAGCTTTAGGAATTAGTTATACGTTTATGGATAATTGGTCCGTGCAGCTGCAATATGCTGATGCCGGAGAAGCAGATTTGTTTGACACTGGCGGTGAAGGTATTTCGCTCATGGTGTCTAGTGATACAACGCAACTTAATGCTTTCGGAGCTTATACGACAGCCCGTAGTGTTGGCAATTGGGGTTTTGGAGCTCGCCTTGGCGTATCAAGATGGGATACAACATTCAATATGACCGGTAGCGATGGTACTCAATCAGAAACTGCAGAGATAGGTAGTGACAGTGGTACTGCATTGATAGCTGGCATTTCTGCTTTTTATGCGATCAATGATAATTTTGATATTGTTGTGAGTGCTGATTGGACCGCCAATGAAGCTGAAATTGAGGCAGTAACAGCAGATATGCAATACTCACGTTACGCTGTTGGGGCTGTTTATCATTTTTGATATCCATGATTAACTATAAATTATATTGGCCAGCCAGAATTAAAAAATGGTTGGCCATTATTTTTTCAGAAACAATATTATTTAATAAATATTGTTTGTTGCTGCAATATCAAATGTAAGGTGAATTTCGAAGCGTTGTATTGTTAAATTTAAGTATCCAAAATTCTATTGTAAAATTGGTTTACCTCGAGCAAACATCCTCCAATCATTTATTGCCAACAAACCCAGCATTCTGATTAAAACCTTCGACTTTAAAAATATTCGGGGCAAGCCGGTCGCGAAGTTTCATCGCTGGTGCTTCGATCAGTTTGTACAACACGCCACTCACCACTAACGACAACACTATATTGAGAATTAACACTGTTGTGGATGACCATCCGGTGGTTTTTGCCTGAGTGGTAATGATAAAGCCAATAGGTTTATGCACTAAATACAGTGAATAGGACCAGAGTGCTAAAGTCGCTGCGCCGGGAATTCGATATTTGGCAAGTAAACTGCCGGGTTGCAGAGCGCTTGCTAACAACAGCGCAAAGGCTATGGCTAGTAACGAATAACCAAACACGGTCGCGAAGAAGCCGTAACCTTGGTCTTTGATGTAGCCGTAATTTAGTAATAAATACAGCATGATGGCAACTGCGGCAAATGCGAGTAGTTGCAGTTTTTGCGCATGTTGGGCAAGTCCTTGCCAGCGAGTTGGATAGGCATTTTTAAATAGCGCCAAGGCTAAACCGGGTAATAGTTCGTCCATGCGGGCGAAGCTTGAGTAGTAAATAAAGGCATTAAAATAGCGAGTTTGACCAGCGCTTTCTGGTCCGTACAGCAGCCACATTTGATAGCGATAAACACAAGCTGCAGCGATAAGCGCCAACATCAGCCAAAACGCATGCTGTACTTTTGTCCCTGGAATTTTTCGCGCGACTTTCAAGCAAAGCCACACCACGATGGGCAGCAGTAGATAAAACTGCTCCTCGATACACAATGACCAAGCATGGGAAAAGGCAGTGCCGGGCATCAGCTGATAGTTTTGAGTAAAGGTTAAAAAGCGCCAAAGTGGCGGCGGTGGATTGCCACCCATCAGTTGCGGGAGTAAAAAATACAGCGCCAATACTAACCAGAACACCGGCCAGGTTCGCATCGCTCGTCGCCAATAGAACCGACGAAATGATAGCGTTTGCTGCTGTGCAAGCCCTTTAAATAATTGATTACCAATCAGATATCCAGATAGTACGAAGAATAAATCAACGCCAACCCAGCCAATTTGACTCAGCCAGCCAAAGGTGGGTTCATGACTGACAAACACCATGTAGTGATACATAAATACCAAAGCGATGGCCACAGCGCGCAGTAAATCCAAACCTTGCAATCGCGAGCCTTGCAGCCGAGTGTTTGGCTTAGTGGAGCTTTCCGGGCTTGGGCTATTTGCCATCAGCGAGGGGGAGGATGTGGACATGCGAATTCCTTGGGCGGTGCGACTGAATTTAATGCTGCGGCGAAAGTTAACACTCTGCTACCTTCAGTGTCGAGCAAACCCCGTTGATATTACAGATGTTTCTGGGCGCGAAATCATTGACAGCTCAGATCCTCTGCATTTTGTTACAACTTAGCCTGAAAATTAATCGAGTCGCCTCTTGCAAACTGCGTTGCTTGCAGCTAGTTTGATATTAAATTGATATCACATTGAGGTGTTGAAATGCTAAAAGAACTTCCTGCCCGTGCTAGATCGGGTTTTATCATGATCCCATTACTGTTATTGGCACAGGTACTGAGCATCTATTTGCTGATTACTATGCCACCGTTATTTAAGATCCCAGCGCTGCTTGCGGCGATCCTGTGTTTTGTCTGTTGGTTTGGTTTTTACATGGTGCATCCAAATCAATCTGCGGTGCAGCAGTTGTTTGGTCGTTATGTCGGCACTGATTTTGAAAACGGCTTGCGCTGGGCAAATCCACTTTTAACCAAGCAAAAAGTTAGTTTGCGGGTACGTAACTTTGAATCCAGTAAGCTGAAAGTGAACGATCATGCTGGTAACCCAGTTGATATCGCCGCGGTGGTGGTGTGGAAAGTGGTTGATAGCGCTGAAGCGGTATTTGAAGTTGAAGACTATGAGAACTTTGTCACTATTCAATCAGAAGCGGCAATTCGGTTTTTAGCCTCGAGCTATCCGTATGAAGCGGCTATCGAAGGCGATATTAGCTTACGCAGCAGCGGCGCCGAAATCACTGACTTATTGCGCAGTGAAATTCAAAATCGCCTGCACAAAGCTGGGGTGGAAGTGATTGAAGCGCGGATCAGTCACTTGGCTTATGCTGCCGAAATTGCCAGTGCCATGCTGCAACGCCAGCAAGCTCGAGCTGTGGTAATGGCGCGTCAGCAAATTGTTGAAGGTGCGGTTGGCATGGTGGAAACTGCGCTGCAACAACTTTCCGCAAAAGGTGTGGTAACACTCGATGAAGAGCGCAAAGCGGCCATGGTTTCGAATCTATTAGTGGTATTATGTGGCGACCATCAAGTACAACCGGTGATTAATACCGGAAGCTTGTACTAATTAGTGAGCCCGCGTTTAATTGACCCGCCGGCAACTGCCGAGCTAGAGCGTGAACGACGCCTGTAAATCATATAGGCGTCTGATTGGAGTAAAATTGTGGCAAAGAAAGCTTTTGCACTGCGTATTGATGAGCATATATTGGCGGCCCTGCAGCACTGGGCCGACGATGAGTTTCGCAGTGTAAATGGTCAAATTGAATATTTGCTGCGGGATGCGCTGATCAAATCTGGCCGGCTAAAACCGCAAGCACCACCGCCACCAGTGAGTGAAACTCAAGATTAAACGGGTGGATCTTTGAATACTGCGGGGGCGAATAGCCTAATGCCAGTCAGTTGAGCGCTTTTCTAAAAAATACTTAGCTAGTTTGGTGAAAGCTACAGCGGTAACAAAACGCAGACACGCCGTAAATACGTCCATGTAGGCTCGTAATCCGCTATCCCTGCGGCTTACGGTCTGCTTTTTTGTTGCCACTGCTCGCCTTTGAAAGTTCATTTAAACAAAAAATAATGCCAGTCAGCTTAATTGACTGGCCTTAGGCGTATAGCCCCTGACGGATCCCCAGAAATAATCTAGGTCTAAAGATGGATAGCCACTTTTCAGTCTAAAGATGGACAGTCTAAAGATGGACAGCCACTTTTTCAGTCTAAAGATAGACATATATGGACGCTCCCATACCTGTCAAGTAAACCAAGCCTGCCAGCACCCATTTGTTTGCTGGTTTTTTGTTCTTGCAACGTTCAAGCTGTGTCTTTTGATGCTGCAGGCTTACCGTTAAGGTT
>JAFLDV010000009.1 GCA_017302255.1 Gammaproteobacteria bacterium
GCATTTTCCAACGGCTCGCTACAACGGGGCCGAAGAGCAACAGCAAGGCCCAAATTGGTGCCAACCGTTTTCTTAAAACCTCAGAACAGCATTTTCCAACGGCTCGCTACAACGGGGCCGAAGAGCAACAGCAAGGCCCAAATTGGTGCCAACCGTTTTCTTAAAACCTCAGAACAGCATTTTCCAACGGCTCGCTACAACGGGGCCGAAGAGCAACAGCAAGGCCCAAATTGGTGCCAACCGTTTTCTTAAAACCTCAGAACAGCATTTTCCAACGGCTCGCTACAACGGGGCCGAAGAGCAGCAGCAAGGCCAAAATTGGCTGCAACCCTTTTCTTAAAACCTCAGAACAGCATTTTTCCATCGGCTCGCTACAACGGGTCAAAAGCAAGAGAAACGAGCTTTTGCTTTTCTAACTATCTTGCTTTTCACGGCCCCGTAAAGCGAGCCGGAGCAAAACAAGGCTTTAAGGTTTTAAACGGGCGACTGTTTGAGCGGGGCGACGTTAGCGACCCGCGAGTTTCGCCCGTGCCTTAAAGACTTGAATTTGCTTCGGGCTTTCGAGCGATCCGGGGTGCCTTTCTTTGGTTACTTTCTTTGGCATCAAAGAAAGTAACGGCTTAACCGGCGTGCAGACTGCAAGTCATAAAGCCAACTGCAAGTCAAAGAACCGACCCCAAACCTTAGTAGGCAACACTAAACCTTTGGTTTTTGTGCGCCGCACTTTCGGCTTCATCGAGCATAGCGACCGCGTAATCGCCGTTGGAGATGCGACTCTTGCCTTGGGTATCCAGCAAAAGCTGGTCGCCACCGAGGCGAAACTCGCCGGTTTTATCTCCTGGGAATATTTCAGCAGCTGGCGATAAGTAGCTCCAGTTGAGGTCTTTGCTTGCGCGCAGTTGTTGTAGTGCGTAGAGCGCGCCTTCGGCGCTGCCGCGATATTCTGCTGGAAAGTGTGGGTTGTCCAATAAGGTCGAACCGTCCGCGACTTGCAGTGATGCTGCACCACCAACAACTAAAATTCTCGGGACTTTCGCCGCTTTTACCGCACTTAGGATGCTATCAAAACCTTGCCGATAATAACCGGCGACATCTGCACTTTTATGACCGCTAAAAGCGCTAATCACCAGATCCACTCCAGCTAATTTTGACGCCAAAGCCTTGGTATCGAATACGTCTACGCCCCGTACTTTCAGCTGTTCCGTCTCAGCCAATTTTCCTGGCTGGCTGACTAAAGCTTGGACTTGATGTCCGCGGTTTAACGCTTCGCTTAAAATTGCCGAACCAATAAAACCTGTAGCGCCAATTAATGCAACTTTCATCATTTATCTCCAGTTCTGTGTTAACTGGCGATAGTTTGTACTTTTCGATTGATTTGAAAAATAGTGTAAATCATAATTCACTGTTATCAGATTCTAAACAATGATTGCTATGGATCACTTAGATTTAAATGCTCTGCCGGTATTTTTTGCATTAGCGCAAAACCGAAGTTTCACCAGCACTGCTGAACAACTTGGGCTAACCAAAGCTAAAGTCAGTATTAAGATCAAGATGTTGGAGCAGCAGCTTGGTACGCAATTGTTCCGTCGCACCACCCGCCAAGTCAGTTTGACCAGTGCAGGCGAGCAGCTCTATCAACAGACAGCCCCGTTATTTACCAGCTTGCAATCACAATTAGTGGCGCTGCAGCAAGGCGATCAGCAATTGCACGGCGTGCTTTGTATTAGCGCCCCTGAGGATTACAGTCGCGAGGTGCTGATCCCGCTACTTGCGGATTTTTCGGCGCTACATCCGAACTTGCAAATTGAGCTTAAAAGTAGTGATCAAGTCAAAGACCTGATCAAAGAAGGCATTGATTTAACTGTCCGCGTGGGCTGGCTAAAAGATTCCAGCCAAAAGGCTCAGCGTATCGGCAGATTTGAACAGTGGTTAATGGCCAGCCCAAGTTATCTCAATCGTGTTGGCACACCATTGCATCCTCGCGAATTAACCGAACACGCGTTCATAGGGTTTAGTCTTTTACCATCACCACTGCTCTGGAGTTTTCAACAAGACCAGGCACAGCATCAACAGTTGATGAAGGCACGATTTAATGTCAGTTCCACCGCTGCGGTAATGGGATTGTTGCAGCAAGGCGTGGGACTTGGCGTGTTAACCAACTACAGCGCCAAGCCGCTCATAGAAAAACAGCAGTTGCAGCGTGTGCTATCTGATTGGCAATTGCCTGATGGCGGGATCTATCTTGTGTATCCACCCGGAGAACATCGGCCTGCGAAAGTAAAACTTTTTGTTGGTTTTTTACGACAACGCCTCGGTTTTTGATGAGAACAATGCTGTTTGCTGCTAGTCAGCTGAAAACTCACTAAAATCTCTTGAGCCCTTGCGCTGTCTAGGCGACACTGTCGGCTGTTTGCATGGATCAGTTGGATAGCTATCACATGATCGAATTCCGTCATGGCAGGTTGGTAATTAGAGTTGGCTTTGTCGGCGCAGTGCTATTGTTGCTGAATGCCTGTAGCCAATCTCCTGCGCCTGTGGCGGAAAAACCTCAACCTGCAGCCAATGCATTCCGTTCGGCGCAGGCACCAGATCCTTTTATTCATCCGGTTCCGCGCGGCCGTATTAGTTCATCCTTTGCCAATTACATTGTTAAAAGCCGTAATCGTAAACATCATGGTGTTGATTTTGCCGCGCCCATTGGTACCCCAGTGTATGCCGCGAGTTCTGGTGTTGTGCTAATTGCTGATATGGGCAGTTTAAGCGAAGCATTTGGTAAAGCTGTGATGATAGAACACGGCGATAAATTTCAAAGTCTGTCGGCACATTTGTCGCGAATTGATGTGAAAAGTGGCGATTGGGTGCAAGCTGGACAGCAAATTGGTTTGGTTGGCAAAACCGGCAGAGCCACTGGTGCGCATTTGCACTTTGAGTTGTGGCAAAACTCAATTCCAAAAGACCCATTACTCTTTTTACCTATTAAAGCGCCGGGGCGTGCCATAGCTGCCGAGCCATTGGTGCCAGCAATTGCGCCAAGTCTCACTGCGAAATCGAGTGATGCTAGTCCGAAGCTATCCGCTGTTAAATCAAAGAGTACTAGCAAAAAATCAACGAAAACAGCGTCGACAAAAAAGGCCACCGCTAAGCAGGTAAAATCCCGGACTAAGACCGCTGCCAGTAGCAAAACTGCCAAAAAGGCGCCGACTAAGCACAGCAAAGTCGCAGCCACAACTAAAAAAGCCGCTGGTCAGCAGGTAAAAAAAGCCAATACGACCGGTCAAACGACTGCCAAAACCAGCAAATCGGCAGTGCAAGTAACCGACACAAAGGTGCTGGCAAAAACCACAACAAATACAAAAGCTAAACCCACAGCCACAGCTGAAAAGCCTGTTAGCAGTGCAAAAGTGACTGAGGCCAAGGCTTTGAAAGCTGAGAGCGGAAGTAGTAAACCACACAACTAGTTGGTTACTGCAAACGTCTCGTTATTGATTCTAGGATGTCTGAATGAAGTTATTGATGTGCGCATGGATTGGGCTATTTCTGCCGTTAACTGCACAAGCCAGCATTGATCATCAGCAGTTGGCTATGCAGTTTGACGCTGAATTTCGGCAAGAAATGCAAAAAAATAAAATACCCGGGGGAGCCTACGCTATCGTCAGCAAAGGCAAGATCATCAAAACCGGGAGTTATGGTGTCCGCGAAGTCGGCAAGCCAGATCTAGTGAATGCCGATACCGCGTTTCGCTTAGCATCAGTGTCAAAAACCTTTGCTGGAGCAGCCCTGGTGTTAGCAGCGCAGGACCAACAACTGGCACTGCAAACACCAATCAAAACTTATGTGCCTGAGTTACAGCTAAAAACTTCCTCATTAGAGCAAGAATTGACGGTGGAACAAGTTCTGTCCCATAGCTCAGGGTTCTGGGCACATGCATTTGAAGATCTAATCGAAGCAAATCAAACCCCTGCTCAAATATTACCGCGCCTCGCTGAGCTTGCCCAAGTCTGTGGACGTTGTTATAGCTATCAAAATGTGTTGTTTGGCTTGCTACAGCCAGTCATTGAGCGCACAACGGGACTGCAGTATGGTGACTATGTACAACAAAGGATTTTTAGCCCCTTAGCGATGCAACATGCCAGTATTGGCATGGCGCCGTTTTTAGCCACCACGAACAAAGCAATGCCACATCGTCGCGCAGGTAAAGGTTGGCGAGTACTGCCAATTAAAGCCAATTTTTATCGGTTAGCGCCGGCTGCTGGGGTTAATGCTAGCGTCAATGATCTTGCGCATTACGTCCAAGCAATGCTGGGTGCTCAGCCGCAGGTATTTAACAGCTTGGCGTTGCAACAGCTGCAGGAACCTTTGACCGCGATCCCACGAAAGCCGAGTTGGGAGTTGTGGCAGAAGTTTCGCTCGACCAAACTTTGGTATGGTCGCGGTTGGCGTATCGTTGCCTATGACCAACAAAAGTTGTTTTACCATGCTGGAGTTGTTGATGGTTACCGTCCATACATTGCCTATTCGCCAAAGGCCGATGTAGGTTTGGTGGTGCTGACAAATGCTGAAGTTGATGTCAGTCGGGAAGTCGCTGGGTGGTTTTGGCAACAAGTGCTTTAAGTTTTCGCAGACATAAGCGTAAAAGCCGGTCAAAAAAAAGCCCCGTAAACGGGGCGTAAAGTTCGACAACTTTCAGGGAGAGGGTGGCATTAACGACCGAGATACGCGCGGCGTCGTGCTAAAGCTTCTTGTTCGTAATCTTCCATGTATTGAGCTAATTCATTTTTCCATTGTTCATTTTCGGCTGACATATCGCTGCCAGCACTCGCTTCAATTCGGTCTTTCTGCACTAATAGCTGGTGGGCTCGTTGCTGCAGTTCGATTTCGACCTCTTGGAATATTTGCTGTTCACCACTTAATTTCAGCAGCTGCCCATATCCAGCCAGCGCTAAAACCACCATCGATAAGGTTGCCAATACTAGTAAAAAGGTCATTAGACAGCCCCTAATCGAATCGACTTGCGGATCGAAAGTTCTTGAAGCCAATAAAACAATAATAATGGGATTAGCCCGACATTAACCGAGAGCACGCCAAGCTGATAAATCGGCGCAAATAAGTTACTTTGCACTGTGGCTACATCAATAAAATCAATCGCTTGTAGCAGAACTAACAACACTAGCGCGGCAGCTGAAGCCAGGCCCATACGGGAGACCCGCAATCCTAACGTTCGATGCAGGCTTATCAACAACCACAACGCGAGCAAATTTAAAACCATCCAGCTGCCATACCAACTGAATTTACTCAGGACATGCTCATCACTTGCCCATTTGTAGAGCGGTGTCACCGCTAAACTCGCAACGCAAGCACTTAAAGCGACCACGGCCATAGTGACACTGACTGACGTCAGTCGGCGTTCTGAGACAATAGCTAACAGTAATAATCCGAGATAACAACAAGTTGTGTACTCTCCGGCAATAAACAACAACTGAGAAACCGTCTGTTCCATGTAACTTACCTATGACCGTGCATGAACTTAATTGCTTAGTTATCTTTCTCTTCAGTGCCCGAGCCGGTCGGTGGTGGTGTGTTGCCAACAGGTGGGCGTAAGCCATAACCGTTGCCTGCCGCCATGACTGGCGTTGTGCTATTCGGGTCGGTTTCGTCATTTAGCAATTGCATTGCTTTAGCACTGAATTGCACAGTGTCTTGTAGCTTTGAATTGGCGGCACTGCCATCGACACTGCCGACTAAAACTGTTTTTGCATTGCTGGAGTTCGTATTGCTGTGATACAAATTCGCACTAGCATTGATGCCAGTATTTTGAACGCTGCTCATGTGTTTAACCTTATTGGAGTTATATTAGGAATATGACTTCACTTTATGCTGAAGCCGTCATTTTCTCTACCAAGCTATCGGCCTTAAATCGGGTAAAAATTTGATAAATATTTGATATTTATTTGATGAAGGGATTTTTTTAGTGCTGACTGTGTTTTGCAGAGTCATATCTGGGTCAAAAAGGAAAAATTGTATGACATTTAAAATTGGTGTGGTCGCAGCCTTGATGTGTTGTCTGGGGTGTTCCGGTGTTGCTGCGCAGAAAACCGCTGTTACCGCACCAGCACAACCTACAGCAGAACCAGTGCAAGTTCGTCAATCCTTAGCAAAGGTTGCGGTTGGGCAGCAACAACCGCTTGCGCAATTGACTGACGTGAATGGGAAGCTCATCAACTTACAACAGACAGAAAAACGAAAGTTAATCATTTTTTTTGCAACCTGGTGTCACGATTCCCAGCGGCTGATGAGCCAACTTCAGCAATCTCCATTGCTCAATGATCCGCAGTTGTTGATTGTGGCGATAGGTCGTGAAGAACAACCAGCCGCTTTGACAAAGTTCGCCAACGAATACAACTTGCCACTGCATTTCGTTTCAGATCCAGATAGAGCGCTCTATCAACAATTTACCGATACCGGTATTCCTCGAGTGGTATTGGTCAATGAAAAGAACGTGGTGGTGAAAACCTTTCTAGGTGAAATACCACTAGCAATCGACGAAATTGTCTGGCCATAAAGTGATTCGTACTGCATGTAGCGGCCGTAGAAACAACAATGCCAGTCACTGACTGGCATTGTTTATTAGAAAAGACGGTTAATCTTTCTTCTGCAGGAGATAGTTCACTAATTCAGCAAGTTCTTTGTCGAAGTTCTTTGGATCTAACGCTGCCAATTGCACTTTGTATTTGCCATTTACCAGCAGCATCGGCACACCGGCCAAAACTGGCATGTTAGCATCTGTTGGCGAAGCGGTACTTGACCACAGGGTTTGTTGCTCCTTCATCTGCTCAGCCGCACTTAAAATCGGCATGCTATTGAAGTGGCTGTCAAATGCCTTGGCGTCGAAGTTATTAATCAGCATTAAGCTGCGGATATCTTCAACTGAGGTGAATTGTCCGCGAGTTTCATGAATGTGATGAAAAATCAGCGCTGCGATTTCATTGCCTTTACCTTCAGCTTTGCCAACTAAATAACCACGTGCAATAGCGTTTTGTACTTCTGGTGAGGCTGCTTGCAGAAAATCCACGTGGTTTTTTTGCAAAGCAATACCGGCCGGCAGTGCATTTTCGAGTTGCTGGGCAAAAGGTTCGAATTTGTAGCAATGGCCACAGAAGAACGAGAAGAATTCGCGGACTTCAGGTTTTGCTGTAGCCGTTTCGGCCACTACTTCATAATGTTTCCCAGCTTCAAATTTGCTTGGTTGCGGTTTATCAGCAAAGGCGTCACAAGCAAAAAGGGCAAAACAGCCGAGCAAAATGGTGAATCGTTTTAACATAACGTCTCCGAACTTAGTTAAATCACTTAGTTAATAAATACTCGATGATGCCTTTCATGTCTTGTTCTAAGTTCGCTTGGTCTAATTTTGCAATGTTAATTTTAAAACGACCATTCACGATAAAGGTAGGGACCGCATTCATCACTCGACGTTTACTTAAATCGTTCTGTTCTTTTTGCATTAACTTCGCTTGGTTTTTCACCATAAAGTTTTCTAATTCTTTGTCAAACACAGCGCCATCTAAGCCAGCAGCGGTTACCACTGCACGGATATCAGCAACATTCGCGAAGGGTTTACGCTCCACGTGGATATGTTTGAAAATTGCCGAATTCACTTCATGACCTTTGCCTTTTAATTTGGCGAGGATCATGGTTTTTGTCAGCATTCCTTGAATTTCTGGGGTAGCGCCACCCATGAAGTCGACATGATACTTTTTAAACTGAGTACCTGCAGGCAGAGATTTTTCTACGCTAGTAATTACCGGCTCAACAGCGTTGCAATGCGGGCAGTAGAAAGAGAAAAACTCTTTGACTTCAGGTTTTGCGGTACCTGTTTCAGCGATTACTTCGTAGTGAGTGCCTTCTTCATAGGAACCGATAGCAAATACAGATGAGCTAAATGCTAGTGCCATGAATAGGCCAATAATCTTTTTCATAATATTCCTTTTGCGATAATGCGTTTCATCAAGGTGTTAAACTTCTGCGGCACAGCTTACACCACGCCAAATTCTGCTGTACAGCCTGTTTTGCAATTACCAGTTGGGATGCAACTGCAATGGCGGTTCTTGTAAACGAAACACCTGCTGCTGCAGGATCACTTTTTGTTGTTGCCAATAATTTTCGCTATTAAACCAAGGGAAATGCAATGGAAAGGCCGGATCTGTCCAGCGTCTCGCCAACCAAGCCATATAATGGACCTGACGCATCGCTCGTAATGGTTCAATAAGTGCTAGTTCTGAGTGTGAAAAATCACAAAAGTTCTGATATTCATCGAGCAAAATATCCAAATTTAGCAGTTGCTCTGGTGCTTCTGCGCCTAACAGCATCCATAAATCTTGCATGGCCGGCGCTTGCATACAGTCATCTAAATCGACAAAAAATGGCTGCTCGTTGAAGAACAAGTTCCCTAGGTGGCAATCGCCGTGAGCTCGCAATGTTCGTTTTGGCTTAAATTGCTGCTGGCATAAGCCAATCAATTGATTCAGCACTTCTTTCAGACTGTCATGATGATGCGCAGGTAAGCCAGAAAAATTGAGCAAAAAGTCCCGACTTTGGATGAGGTGGCTGTCCACACTGAGGGTTTGTCGATGCAGAAATGGCTTACTTTGGCCAACCTGATGCATTTGCCCCAAAAAACGGCCTAGTTGTGCGAGTTGCTCAGGATCATCCAGTTCTAGTGTGCGGCCACCGCGACTAGGGAAAATTGCCAGGTTAAAGCCATTAAATGGCAGTACCGATTCACCCGCGACTTTAATTGGTGCTACTACCGGGATTTCGACTTGCTCTAATTCAAAAGCAAATTGATGTTCTTCTTGGATTTGCTCCAAGCTCCAACGCTGAGGTCGATAAAACTTCACTACGTAACGTTTGCCGTCGTCAGCTTTAAACTGATAGACCCGATTCTCGTAGCTATTGAGCGCGAGTAATCCAGATTCAGCATAAAAACCATAGTGCTGACAAGCATCGAGGATGAGATCGGGCGTTAAGGAAGAGAAATCAAAAGTAGCAGTCATTAGCGCCGTCCTCGTTCATTGCACATGGGCAAGGATCTTAACACGGCTTGCGTCACCGCCGGCACTAATAAAAAAGCCATGTAGTTGTAGCTACATGGCTTTTTCCAAAACTGCGAGCTTTAGCGCGGTTTGAAGAAGGTACTTTCTTGGGTCAATACTACTGATTGGTCGGTAGTATTTTCGATCTTGAATTCAATGTTAGTTTTGAATTCAGTCAGTTCAGCGGGGTCAACCGACAAGGTAATTGGTATACCTGCGATATCGCCACCTTTGATAGTGACCATTTTCGGGCCAATCCAGTTGATTTGCGAAATTCCGCCAACCGACAACTGATAGCTTTGCTCTTTTTGTGATTTGTTGATGATTTTGAGCGTGTAGGTGTTCTCGATCAAGCCTTCATCTGACTCGCGGGATAAAGCTCCCCGATCACGAACCACGTCAAGTACTGCAGGCATACGATTGATTAAGGTCCAACCAAATGCCGCGCAAACCACCATCAGCACGACGAAATAACCGACAAGTTTCGGCCGTAAGATTTTAGTTGGCTTACCTTGCAGGCTATGTTCTGTGGTGTAGCTGATCAAACCTTTGGGGTAGCCCATTTTTTCCATAGTATCGTCACAGGCATCGATACAAGCGCCACAGTTGATGCATTCATATTGCAAGCCATTGCGGATATCAATACCAGTAGGGCAAACATGAACGCAAAGGTTGCAGTCGATACAATCACCTAGGCCTTTTTCTTTGTAATTGGTGTCTTTACGTGAACGCGGACCGCGGCTTTCGCCACGAGCTGAGTCGTAAGTCACGTTAAAGGTGTCTTTATCGAACATCGCTGATTGGAATCGAGCGTACGGGCAAATGTGCGTACACATGATTTCGCGCATCCAACCGGCGTTGCCGTAGGTACAGAACATGAAAATCAAGATGAATACCATCGACCAAAAACTGGTATTGAAGGTAAACACATCGACGAATAATTGCGTAATTGGCGTGAAGTAACCAACAAATACCAGCGAGGTTAATAATGAAAAAGCTAACCAGCAGAAGTGCGTCAGGCCCTTCTTCCAAATCTTGGATGCAGTCCACGGGTCTTTATCCAATTTCATCCGTTGGTTACGGTTCCCTTGGATTTTTTCTTCAAACCACATGAAGATAAAAGTCCAAACGGTTTGCGGGCACAGGTAACCACACCATACTCGGCCGTAGAAGGTCGTGACGAAAAATAATGCGTATGCCGAGATCACCAAAATCCAAGCCATGATGGTGAAGTCTTGTGGCCACATGGTCATACCGAAGATATTGAATTTTTGTTCAACGATATCGAATAACACTGCTTGATGCCCTTCGTATTGCACAAAAGGCAATAACATAAAGGCCGCCATAAATAAAAAACCCATGTTGCGGCGCAACCGCTGATGAAGGCCTTTCACCGCCCGAATATAAATGGGGCTCTTAGTTGGATAGTGTTCAGGCGTATGCATTTCGACTTTGACCGGAATGCGTTGTTCTTTGTTCGGCTCCACGGGTTACCTCTTATTTTTGAATGCCGCTAAGGGCTTAGCATCTCTGCATTAGGCGATTATAAGGCAAAATACCCCTCGTCGCCATGTGGGATATCAAGCTAAGACAAGTTCGGCTGCTCAGCGTTACGCTGGATGTTCAGTAAGGTCATAGCAATAATCGCACCATACTAGAATATTCATTTTCTCTGTTATACAGCATGATTTAGCGCAAACAATGGCAATTTGGTAGACAAAATTCATGGGAAGTGTCAACGACGTAGACAGAATGCAACCTTTGATAATGCTTAAAAACCGAGTAGAATGTGCCGTGCTGTATCCTTTCAGAGGTCTCTATGAAAAAAGTATTGTGGTTGATTGTACTGTTTTTGTTGTTAGTGACGTTTTCAGATCATCCGTTGATTAAGCCCTACAAAACAAAAATGACTGATATGTTTTCGCAGTCAGCAGAAAATGCGGGCCAAGTTCATGGAGAACAAACTTTACGTAATGTTCGTTCGCGTTTTAAAGAGTTATCCGGAAGCATGGGTAAAGGCCAAATGGCTGAGTTAGATAGGATCACAGTTGACGCTCAAACGCTATTGGCATTTGATTTACAATATTGTGTCGAAAAGCAATTTCATGCGTTACTTTTCGGCGACAGTTTGAAGCAAGTCTGTCAAATTATCGAAACCAATAAAAACGGGTTAATGCGCTAAGTAATTCAGAGTTTTATCGGTCTTTGGATGGAGGCCGGGCGGCAATACACGCTGCCCGGAACACGCCTAGATAGATGAAGAGTGCCGTCACAATCTATAGATGTGATTGTAGGCACTCTTATTCCACCTTCTTGATCACCACAGGTTTAGTCGTTTTCACGACAGTCCGTAGTTCTTGCTCATTGAGACTAAGAATGAGCTGCCTAATCAATTTTGATTTTGGCATTCCAGAATCTTTACTCAACTTATTCAACGCATCTATGGCTTCTTGACTCAACGTGAAAGTGGCATGTCGCATTGGTCCTTGAGACAGAATAGAGACTGACTCATCTTCCGTTGCTTTACGCACGCTAACGATTTGCGGAACGCCCATCGCATAGTTCTCGGCGTCAGCAATAAACTCGTCCACGGTGAATTGAGGTTTATTCGATCGTGTTGAATTTTTTTTCAGATCGGTCAATGCCATCTTCTTGTATTGCCTTCATTGCCAACAATTCATTGATTATGTCTTTGATTTCAGAGGATGCTTTTCCATCAGGATCAGTATCCATCACCGACATACCTTTTTCTTCGCTGTCATCGTAAATATTACGGCTGAACGTCACTGAATTTAACACCCGTAGATTAAAGGAACGGACAACCTCTTTGGCTTCCAAAATTCGATTAATCTGGTTAGGTAAAGATGGGCATTGCGTTAATACGCAGGCCACAATCATGTCAGGATTCACCACGTTACAGTTACTGACTAGATCTTCTAAATGTTCTAACGTTTTAAGGTCACGTCGTTTCGGCCGCAGTGGCAGTAATACGTGTGACGCAACTGACATAGCGGAGCGCAGCGCAACGCTGTCTTGGCCGCCACAATCGACAATTACGTAATCGTAATGATGCTCAAGACTCTTCAGTTCATAGCGGATTTTGCCATACATCTGTACGCAGTTAATCCATTGCACATCAGGCGAAAGATGACGCTCTTGCACCCAATCTGAAGTTGTCCGCTGTGGGTCACAGTCGACCAGAATGACGTTAGCGTTTTTATGACTCGAAAAATACACTGCGATATTTTGTGCGAGACAACTTTTGCCACTTCCGCCTTTTTCACCACCCACTAACAAAATCATGTACATTCCCTCTTAGTAGCGACCAGAACAATTCAGCACTGCTGTTGCAGAACTGTAGGTTGAGCACCGACGGCAAAACGCCGAGCTTTAAACAGTGTAGGTTACAACTTCAGAAACAGGCAAAGTTTGCGCGCATTTCAGCGCGCTTAAAGTTTGACCTGAATGTGGCTAGCCACATGTAATGCTTTTTGTACTGCGCTTTCAGTGCTATCCGCTAAGGCAAGAGCCACACCTAAACGACGTTCACCTTGTACTTCTGGTTTACCAAAAATCCGTAATTCGGTATCTGGTTGCATCAATGCCGCGGCTAGACCGCTGTATTGCATCTGCTGAGAATGACCGGCCACTAAAATTACTGCTGAAGCTGCCGGGCCGTATTGGCGGATCATCGGGATTGGCAAACCTAAAATCGCTCGCGCGTGTAAAGCAAACTCAGATAAATTTTGGGAAATCAGCGTCACCATGCCGGTATCGTGTGGGCGAGGGGACACTTCACTGAACCACACCTGGTCGCCTTTAACAAAGAGTTCAACGCCAAACAAACCTTGTCCACCTAGTGCTTCAGTGATTTGTGCTGCGTATTGCTGAGCTGTTGCTAAAGCTTGTTGTGACATTGCTTGTGGCTGCCAAGATTCACGGTAGTCGCCTTTTTCTTGGCGATGGCCGATAGGCTCGCAAAATTGGGTGCCTTGCGCTGATCGCACAGTGAGTAAAGTGATTTCATACTCAAAGTCGATAAATCCTTCGACGATGACGCGGCCTTTGCCTGCACGACCGCCTTCTTGTGCATAAACCCAAGCAGCCGCTAAATCATCAGGGCTGCGCAGCACTGATTGTCCTTTACCGGAAGACGACATGATAGGTTTCACTACACATGGATAACCGATGGCAGCAACAGCTGCTAGGTAACTGTGATGGTCGTCAGCAAATTGGAATGGTGACGTGGCAAGACCCAGTTCTTCTGCGGCGAGGCGGCGGATCCCTTCGCGGTTCATCGTTAAGTTTGCCGCGCGCGCGCTTGGGATCACCCGGAAACCATCTTGTTCTAATTCTAATAAGGTTGCAGTGGCAATAGCTTCTAGCTCTGGCACGATAAAGGCTGGTTTTTCTTTAATCACCAACTGCCGCAGTGCCGCGCCATCAAGCATAGTGATGACGTAATTTCTATCTGCAACTTGCATCGCTGGCGCGTTAGCGTAGCGGTCAACCGCGATGACTTCACAGCCGTAACGCTTAAGTTCAATACAAAGTTCTTTGCCAAGTTCGCCAGAACCTAACAACAATACTTTTGTGCTGGTTGGACTGGCTGGAGTGCCGATGCTAGTCATGCTGGTATTCCTGATGCGTAATGCGCTAAATCAAAGTGAAGTTATGGACTTAGATTATCAAGAAAACAGCGACTTGGGTTGGGGTTTTTTGGTTTTGCCGGGGAATTACGGAATTTTTCGAGGCATGGTTGCGAGCGCGAAATGACTCGCAACCATACTCAGGTGCTTAGTTAAACGCCGGTGTTAACTGTTGGCTGTGCTTACGGCGGCGTAACATCATCAAGCAAGCCAAACCAAACAAAGTCCAAGCTGGCGGCGCGCTTACTGTCGGAGGTGTATTTGGTACATCCAGTGGCGACCAGTTAATCTGTTGGTTGCCGCTCCAAGAATTCGCCATGACTTGACCCCATAACACGCCACCTTTTGCTGAAATTGCAGCTTTCGGTGCTAATACTGAGCCATAGATTGAAGAATCAATACGTAAATCATTAACGCCATTGAAGTTAAACAGGATGTTTTGATCTAGATATGTCCGGCCATTGCTCAGTTGTCTTGAGGTTTCAACGTTACCAATTTCAACGCGAAGTTCGCTTAAGGTCACACAACCTGCAGAGCCAGCAGCACATGCCGCTTGATTGTATGATTTTGTACTAGCAACGCCTGCTGTGTTACTGATGTTAAACACAATTAATGCATCTTTGCTGATGTTGGTGTTATCAATCTTCACAGTGTGATTGTTATTTAAGTCGGCTTGCGTCAGGTTAAATACGTAGACATCGTTAGTGGTGGTAACGGCCGGCTTAAAGGTTAAGGTACCCCATTGCTCATTGCGAGTGGTGTTTTGGGTTTGTGCCGCGAGATTCGCTGAGAGAGCTTCCAGCTGAGCAAAGGCGGTATTGAAATTCACTGAGCTGTTCGAGTTTACTGTGCTGCTGGCACCAATGCCGCCACCAGTGTTGCTCAAGGTGCCGCCATAAGTCAGATTACCAAGCGATTGGTTGCCGTTACCATTGTATATATTGAGATAACCGCCACCGCTTTTTAATACGTTGCCAGCCACTGTCACTGTATTGGCAGTGCCTTTATTGACATAACCAAAGTCGTAGCCGCCATTGACCACTAAGTTGCCGCCAATTGCCGCAGCACCTTCAGTGTCGGCAGTTTGTGCGGAGAAGTTTTCTTTCACAAAGACGTTGTAATTTGCCGCTTGGCCTAGGTTTATAGTGCCTGCTTCTACCCAACTACTGCATAACACAGTGAGCATTACCGCGAATTTTACTGCAAATTTCATAGTCGACCTTCTCACTGCTTGGCGAAATAATGTGCAATGATACTCGATCTTGGATGCGGTTGACAACGTTGTCTTTTTGTTTTTTGTTGGTTGCTCGGTTAAAGTTAAAGAATAATTATTTTGTTGATATTTATCAATAGCTTATTTTATTTCCGTTTGTGTTTATTCACTGCATTTTCGCAATAAACAATCAAGTTAGTTGTTGTTTATCACGACATTGAGTCGTTGTGGATGCAGAGTGGTCATTTTTCGACATGAACACTCTGCATAATGATTTGCTCAACTCATCGGATAAGTTGTTGTAAGTCTTGAAGTTCTTTCTTTTCAGCAGCAGATAAGGGTAACGCAGCCGCTTTTGATAGTGCCATTTTTGCTTCACTTGGCCTTTTCAGTAACCACAAGGTTTCGGCAAGATGCATTTGCACCAGCGCAGATTGCGGCAAACGAATTTCAGCATCTCGAAGCGTGGTCAGGGCTTCATTGAGCTTGCCTGCTTTAGCTAGTGCGATGCCATAAGTGTCTAAAATGTCTGGCTGCTCAGGCATAGAGTTGTGCGCTTGTTCGGCCCATTTTAAAGCGGCAGCCGCGTCAACCGACAACAGCAAGTTGGCTAAATTGTTTTGCAAAATTGCTTGGCTGTTCAGCAAAGGACTTTGCTGATAGAGGGCAATCGCATGCTGTTTTTGCCCTGCGTTTGTCAGTTGCTCCGCCAATAACAAGGTGGCATTTAAATCGTTTGGATGTTTGGCTAGCCAAGTCTGCAGAATATTCGTGACTGCAGCAGTATCAGCTTGTCGACAATGGAGCAGCAAGATTAAGTGAGTTGGACTTTCGGACTTTGCCAATAATGGTTCAAGCAAACGCGCGGCATCTGATAATTGGCCAAGGCCAATTAATAAATGCGCTTCTAGTTCCTGAGTTTCGACTGTGCTACCGATATGCGAAGTGAGTTTTTTTAGATTTTTCAGTCCATTACTGAATTCACCTAACATCAGTTGTTGTCGAACAAGCAGAAATTGTTGTTGTGCAGCTGGTGCCTTTAATTCTGAAAGTCGTTGCAAAGTTGCCGCGAGCCCTTGTTGATCTTGTGCTCGAAGTTGCAAATCGGCTAAATCAACGAGTCGCACCGCATTGTCATACCAGAGGCCATATAAAATTGCGGTGTTATGTCGGACTTGTTCGAGGTTCTGCCCGGTAAGCGCCAAACGTGCCTTGGCTAAATACAAGGTTGGAGCTATCGACACTTGTTCAGTTAATTGCTCAGCCAAAGCGCCCGCTTTGCTGGTATCACCAGTTTGCAAATATAGTTCAAGTAGCGCCATACGAGCTGGTGCTGACGATGAATCATCGGCGTTTAGCTGCTCCAAATAGCCAATAGCCGCGGGAAGTTGTCGCAATTTGATCGCAGCATCTGCCAGTAGCTGTAATACCAGTTGGTCATCTGGTGTTTTACTCAGTATTTGTTGGTAGATACTGCTCGCACCCTGCCAGTCCTGCTGCTGCAGCTTTAGACTCGCCAATGACAATAAAGCAGGCTTGTAATCAGCATCTAGCACTAAGGCCTGTTGGTACAATTGCGCTGCCAGTTTTTGATCGCCCGTTTTTGCTGAAACATCTCCAGCAAATTGGAAAACTTCCACCTTGGAGTTAGTCAGGTCCAGCAGGGTCTGCGCAGTAGCGAGCGCATCTTTGAACAAACCGGTTTCTAGCTGCAGATAGCCTAACAACAGTTGGTCGGCTAACATTGTTTCGGAGTTTTTGTCATTCAGACCGAGAAAGTCTCGGGCTTTGGCTTGTTGTTGATTACGCAGCAGTGCTTGAACATAACCTCGCCGGATCGCGTCATTATTGGCAAAGCGGCCAACGGCCTCCTGCAATACTGCCAACTCAAGCTTGGTATCTTTTTCCGCTCGAGCGATAGCGGCACTGATCAAATATAAATTGGCATCAGTTGGGTTTTGTACTATCGCTTCACGGATGTGTTTGCTGGCTAATTGCGGGTCGTTGCTTTGCAAATAGCTTTGCGCAAGTAATTGACTAACCTGTGAATTGTTCGGATAAAGCTGTTGGTAGCGATTTAATTTCGTGATGACTTGTTCATACTTTTCGTCGCTAAAATCCAGCATCGCACTGAGCATCAATACATCTTCTGCTTCACGAACTGCAGAATCAAAACTCGCAAGTTGCTGTTGGATTTGTTTGAGTAAGCGATTTTCACCCGACTCGTCACCCTGCAAACCTAAAATCGATGCATGCAGTAATTGTCCGTAAGGGTTATTCGGTTGTAATTCACGAAACTTAACGACTAAGGCTAAAGCATCAGTTAACGCATTGCGGGCAATTAGCAGTTGCGCTTTGCCGATAATTGCAGCGGCGTCGTTGGCATCCCGTTGTAATAACTCGCTATAAATAGCCTCAGCTTGCGGCAGTTTCTGTGGGTGTTGGAATAACTTGGCTTGCAGAAGAGCTACTTTTCGCGCCTGCGTGCTGTCCTTCGAGATTTGCGCTAATTCGGCATCGACCAACGCGTATTGTTGTTGCTTAAACAACAGATCCGCATATTCATAACGGGCTTCGGCACTAAGTTCTGCAGTTAACTTTGTTTCCGCCGTCGTGGTTTTTACCAAACTGCTATAGATCGTCGCAGCTTCTGGATATTGAAAACGCAATTTGGCTAAATTTGCTTGCATCAAGCGATAGCTTGGTAATTGTTGTAGTTCAACGAAGCGAGTCAGCATAAAACTAGCTTCATCGGCTTTTTGTTGGGCAAGTAAAGTACGGATTACATCAAACACCAATGGATCTGCTGCGGCACCGCCATCAAGCGCCAGTGTTAGTTCTTTTTCAGCGCTAGGCCATTGTTCAGTTTGTAAAAGCACCCGCCCGAGCAAGAGGCGAGCAGGTAAGTAATTGGGGTTAATTTTTAAGCTGTTACGAAGTTCAAGTTCGGCTTCACGCCATTGTTGCTGGTGGCTATACGTCAACGCCGACTCGTAATAATCCACGGCGGTTTCCGCTGCAACTGCAGGCACACTCAATAACACAGCACAACAAATAGCACGCAGCCTAGTTTTCATAACAGATCCTTTCGCTCGCAATAGTCGCAACTTTAATTGATAACGTTGTCATGCGCAAACTGGAGCAACGCTGCAATTAAGCAAAACGTGACAATGCTATTCGTCATGTTGTTTGTTGATTTGCTTAATTTAAGTCATAAAATGTATACAAATTTTTATTTGGTATATATTTTATGGTCATGAAAAAGTTTAACAAACCTAGGCGTTAAACCGTGAGATCAGGGGGATAACTGAGTGAAATCTGCAATGAAAGTAGGTGATTGGCAATTCGCTGCGGTTGCCGCAGGCTTTGTTGCTGTTCTGGTTGGCTTTGCCAGCTCGGTGGCCATTGTGCTGCAAGCCGCGGCAGCTGCCGGCGCAAACCAAGCACAAGTGGCGTCCTGGATCAGTATCCTCGGTTTTGCCATGGGCATTACTTGTATCGGCTTTTCTTACTACTGGAAAACGCCCATTTTAACCGCTTGGTCGACACCGGGTGCGGCTTTATTGGCGACTAGCCTTGCAGGTTATAGTTTGCCGGAAGCCATTGGTGTTTTTATGTTTAGCGCTGTGTTAACGCTAGCAATTGGCCTCAGTGGTTGGTTTGACCGCTTAGCAAAATATCTGCCGCTACCTCTGGCTAGTGCCATGCTGGCGGGCATTCTATTGCAGTTTGGTTTCGCGATTTTCAAAGACTTACCGAACGAGCCTGAGCTTATTGCCGTGATGTTGTTGGTGTATGTACTGGCAAAGATTTTGTTGCCACGTTATACGGTACCTTTGGTACTGCTGGTGTCGACACTGTGGTGTTGGGGTGCTGGGCGCCTGGACTTTCATAGTGTGGAATTGTCGATTGTCGCGCCACTTTGGGTTACTCCAGAATTTAATTGGCAGGCAATGCTGGGTGTTGGTTTGCCATTATTTTTGGTAACGATGTCCGCACAGAATATCCCTGGCTTAGCAGTTCTGCGCACCAGTGGCTATGCGGTGCCGGTGTCGCCATTATTAAGCTGGACTGGTTTGATTACCCTACTGACCGCACCTTTTGGCAATTTCTCGATAAATCTTGCTGCAATTACGGCCGCGATCTGTGCTGGGCCTGAAGCGCATCCAGAACCGAGCCGTCGTTATACTGCGGGCATCGCAGCAGGATTTTTTTACTTGCTGACGGGGATCGCAGGCGCTTCCGTTGTGGCATTGTTTGCGGCGTTTCCAACAGTGTTGGTGGCGGTGCTGGCAGGCCTGGCACTGCTCACCACCATCGCCACTAATTTACAACAAGCTACCCAAGATGGACCTCACCGCGACGCGGCGATGTTAACCTTATTGTTGACTGCTTCTGGAGTCAGTTTTTTTGGCTTGGCATCGGCATTTTGGGGTTTGCTCGTGGGTGTCTTAGTAATGGCAATTCAAGGGTGGTTACGTGGCAAAAACTGAGCTTTATCAAACGATTGTTACCGATATCAGACAGGGGTTTTGGCCGCCAGGCAAGGTATTAACTCAACAAAGTTTGGCCGTACATTACCAGACAAGTCGTATTCCAATTCGTGATGTCTTGGTGCGATTACAAGCTGAAGGTTGGTTAGTTAGTCAGGGCAAGGCTGGGGTCAAAGTACCTGAACTTTGTGCGGAGCAAGCTGAAGAATTGTGCTTGATCCGCCTGCAACTTGAGCCGCTGATGCTTAGTCTTGCCGCGCCCGCACTCAACTTTCAAATTCTCGGTGCGGCAAGGGATTGCTTGTTGCTTGCAGAACAAGCTAATTTGCCGGCACTAACCCGAGGTGATCTAAATTGGCGATTCCATCAAACATTGTATGAAGCGGCAGCAAAGCCTATGCTCTTGCAGATCTTGAATCAGTTACATCAACGTGTTGCCATGTATTTGGGATTCCAAGAACTGGCGTTAAATTATCAACAACGAAGTAGCGATGAACATTGGCAGTTACTTTCCCTGCTAGAGCAGGGCGACGTGCCCGCAGCTGTTACGCTGTTACATCAACATATTGCAGAAGCAGGCATGTTATTGAAACAGCATCTTGCAAAGGAGCCCGTATGAAAAGTGAGATCTGTCCAGGTTGTGGTCAAGCAAACCGATGCGGCGAAAGTAGCAGTCCTGACAGTGTCTGCTGGTGTATGCAGCAGCCATTCTTGCCTTTGGCGGATGGTTTTAGTTTGCAGGCATGTTGGTGTCAACAATGCCTGCAACAACAACTTATGCAGAAAGGCGACGACGCCAAACCAGCAGACTGAGCAACAAGGTCGCAAAACCCATGCTACCACCTGAACTTTCGGTGGCTGGCTGTTGGTTAATTAAGGTATTCACCTTTGGATTTAGCGTTGATGAACTGTTTGCATCGTTATTAATCACTGAAATATTCTCAATGAACACGATATTGCTCGCAGTGACAACCTTGCTGGCTTGACTATCCGCAGTGGTGTAATTGCGCAGCGGTACACCAGGAAATGCTGGGCTTAAGTTCGTTGGTAATTTAGCAATGTTATCAATGATTTCCATACCTTGAGCGCTGATCTGCCCAAACACAGTAAAGCCACCATTTTGTAGATCTAGATTTGAGCTGTTATCAGTTAAGTTTACAAACCATTGATTGGTTGCGCTATTTGGATCGCCCGAGATTTTTGCCATCGCAATAGTACCGCGAACATTCGATAATTTCGGCTCATTGCTGATAGCTGCTCTTTGGGTGACGGCGCTAAAAGGGCTCGCATTATTACCACTGTAGGTAAAACCGCCGCCTTGCACCACAAAGTTTGTCACGCTGCGATGGAAGACTGTGTTGTTGTAACTGCCGGCGTTAACGTAGGTCAGAAAGTTGGTGACGGTTACTGGGGTGGTTTTATCAAATAAATCGACTTCGAAATTACCTAAGCTGGTTTTAACCAGTACTACAGTTGCAGCTGCTGAGTTCGCAAACACTAAACTTGAGGCGAGTAATGCTGGGACTAAATATTTTTGACTAAATTTCATTGAGATAAGCTCCAAAACACAATGTGCAGGAGCTTATCTCAAGTAACAGTCATTAGAATAGTGGCATTACATTTAGTCACGAAATATGCACAGTTTGCCGCATGGTGTTTCTATTAGATGGATCTATTTGGCTTGTTGGAATTTCTGTACGTAACTGTCCCAATTGTTTAGATATTCTGCGGCTTTTGGATTATGTTTAATTTTCGAAAAATGGGCTTTGGCCACAGCCAGATCTTGGTTCACAAATTCACCTTCAAGGTAAATCACCCCCAAAAATAATCGGGAGTTTTCGCTGCCACGACTTGCCGCAGCCTCCAATAACTTCAGCGCTTTGTTGACATCAGCGTCGACGCCTCTGCCATACAAATACATCAGGGCGAGTCGATTAGTTGCTGATGGATGACCATTGTCGGCGGCAAAACTAAATAAACTAAATGCGTCTTGGTAATTCACCGGAATACCATCGCCACTATCAAGCATCACCGCTGCGTTAAATGCGCAAGCGACGTTGTTTAAACGGGCGCACATCAAGAACCAATTTTGTGCCATTTCAGCATTTCTAGGGATTAATTTGCCTTCCAGATACAGATCACCCATCCGCTGCATGGCTCGTGGTAGGTATTTCTGGGCTGAATTTTGGTACAGTTGCAGCATGTAACTCTGATCCATGCCTTGGGGTAACTGGAAAATTTTGGATTCGTAACCAACAGCAAGCAGATAATCTGCCTCTGGATGGAAGGCTTGTTTGGCTTGCAGCAATAACGTCTGCGCTAGCTGGATATCGCTGGCGCTAGGTTTGTCATCCTGCATGATGCGCGACGCAGTGCGATAGGCGGCTTCCGATGAGCCTTCGTTAGCAAGTTTTCGAAATTGTGCGGTCGCCTTCTCATCGCTGATAGTTTTTTGATCAAGCTGCCAGACAATTTGGTAAAACGCCGCTTGTGGATGGCCTGCGCTGATAGCTTTTTCCAGCCATTCACTGGCTTTTTTGGCGTTGCGATGTTCAAAGGTTTGATTGAAATACTGACGGCTTAATGCCATCTCAGCATGGCCATTGCCTGCCATGTCGTTGATAGTCTGCCGTAAATCCGCTTTGATTTTATCAGTAGAGTTCGCTATCCGACCTTCGTGATGTAAGTACAACAACAATTCAAGCGCAGGCACATAATCGCGATCTGCGGCTTCTATGAGCTCGTGGTAGCAATCTTGTTGTTTTAAAGTGGTCTTGGCGAGGTAGCACAGCTCAGCCAGTTCGACGCGAGCTTGTAATGAATCTTCAGCAATAGCGTTGCGATAGATGAGCACTGCATCGGTGTAACGTTTTTCTACAATAGCCTGCTGAGCTAAGGGTAAACCTAGAACCGGATTAGCCTTGGCAAACTCAGGTAGCAATACTCGCTGCCAGCCATTGGATAGTCCAATAAATGGGTAAGGGTACTGCTCGAGCGCATAGAGGTAAGGCTCGTTTTGGAAATAGACTTTTTTAAACTTATTGTCATTATTATCATAGGCTTGAACTACGTATAATAAGGCGCTGCCATAAGCGTTTAGGTCAGCGTAGTAGTCCTGCGTTTCCATGCCGAGATGTCGCAACACTTCATGAGCATCGGCAAAACTATTAATTCGATAGGCTGAAGAGCTACTTTTGCCGTTACCAGTGCTCAAAATCCCTTGCAGGTGATAACTTTGATAGGCGCTAAATAACTTTAACTGCTCAGTTGCCCCGTGGTTTTCAAAACAGTTGGTGGCGAGGCGATAGAAACTGAGGCTCCAAAAATTTGCCGACAATTGCTCTTGCCAAGGCAAGGTCTGACATTGCGCAATATCCAAAGCCGTTGCTTTTTGTTCAAATGCCTGCCAATTTTTGCTTGAAGTCAGGATTAATGGATGCTGCAAATAGCTCTGATACAACTTCTCGTAGGCAGGCAGCTCGGCTGGTTTTGGTAAAGACTGGACAGTCTTCTGATAAAGCTGGGCTTCTGGCGCGATCTTTGGAGAATGGCTGACTGTTTGACAAGCGCTGACTAACCACAACAGCGCTCCGAGTACCACGAGATTGTTCTTCAATTCAGCTATCCTGCAGTTGATTAGCAAAGCGCGTTGATATTACTCGCCGGCAATCCATGGAGTTTCTGGCAGCGTGTCAAGTTGGGCTTCATAACGTGACAGATTAAAAGATTCGCCTAATTCAACCACTAGATGCATTTCGGGAGCTAACGCACAGGCGATAAGCTCTAGTGCTTCATCGCGGCTATGGCCAGTCATGCAAAGACGCATTAAGGTTTCTTTGACTTTTTTCGGGTGACCGTCAGCCAGTTGGTTTTCAATAATCTCAAAGAGTAACTGGTGATCAAGCTGATCTGGATTGCCGTCGGTCATGATGTGTCCTAAATCTAAAAAAGCATAGCATGCCAGAAATGTTCAAGTATGACCAGTAGCCGCAAGGCTTAGCGCTGAGAGTTGTCCGGCAGTTTTGTGGAAAAGACCCCAGCAACGAAGGCTGCTGGGGTCAGCATAGGACTTAAAGCGCGAGCGCTTTTTCGCCGCGAGAAATACCAGAAACACCGGTACGCACAGTTTCTAAAATTTGCGTGCCAGTTAGTGCTTCAATAAAAGCTTCCAGTTTTTCGGAAGTGCCAACCACCTGAATGGTGTAGGTCGTTGGGGAGACATCGATAATTTGGGCGCGGAAGATGTCAGCTGTACGTTTGACTTCTTCGCGTTGGTCGCCGTTAGCTTTCACTTTGACCATCATCAGTTCCCGCTCGATATGTGCGCTTTCGCTCAAATCGACCAGTTTCACCACTTCAATCAGTTTGTGCAGCTGCTTGGTAATTTGTTCAATGACTTGGTCATCACCGCGAGTCACCATGGTTAAGCGCGACATGGTTGGATCTTCAGTCGCCGCAACAGTCAGTGAATCGATGTTATAACCACGTTGCGCAAATAAACCAACCACACGTGCTAAAGCGCCAGACTCGTTTTCCAGCAATAATGCAATGATATGCCGCATATTAAGTCCGCTCCGTTTTACTTAAGAACATGTCGTTCATGGCACCACCAGGTACCTGCATTGGATAAACGTGTTCTTTAGGATCAATATGAATATCCAAAAATACCAAGCGATCTTTGAGCGCAAAGGCTCGCGCTAACGCTGGTTCTAACTCGTCTGGGTGAGTAACCCGAATGCCCACATGGCCATAAGCTTCCGCCAACTTGACGAAATCTGGCAACGAATCCATGTAAGAGCTCGAATAACGCGAGTCGTAGTTCATGTCTTGCCATTGTTTCACCATGCCCAAATAGCCGTTATTCAGGTTGATGATTTTGACGCCTAGACCATATTGCTTACAGGTTGAAAGTTCTTGGATGTTCATTTGGATCGAACCTTCGCCGGTCACACAAACCACCTCAGCATCTGGGTAGTGCAATTTCACGCCCATTGCTGCAGGTAAACCAAAGCCCATGGTGCCAAGACCACCGGAGTTGATCCAGCGATTTGGTTTATCAAACTTGTAATATTGCGCGGCAAACATTTGGTGCTGACCAACGTCCGAAGTGACGTAAGCATCGCCATTGGTTTGACGCCACACCGCTTCAATAACCGCCTGTGGTTTAAGTAAATCTGTGCGTTGTTCATAACGACCGCCATGAACCTCACGCCAGGCATTAATTTGTGCCCACCAGCTGCTAAGTGCTGCCGCATCGATAGTGGAATCAGGCTTGCCAGCCATTTTATCGAGCTGACTCAGCATTTCCTGCAATACAGGTTTCACTAAGCCCACAATTGGAATATGTGCGGTGACGGTTTTTGAAATGCTCGCCGGATCAATGTCGATATGAATGATGGTGGCATTTGGACAGAATTTTTTAGTGGCGTTGGTGACTCGGTCATCAAAACGGGCACCGACGGCAAATATCACATCGGCGTTATGCATCACCTGATTCGCTTCAAAACTACCGTGCATGCCGAGCATACCGATGAACTGCGGATCCGTGGCTGGATATGCGCCTAAACCCATCAAAGTATTGGTAACTGGCAAGTTTAAACGCTTGGCAAGTTCGGTCAGCTCTTCAGAGGCTCTGCCTAAAATGACCCCGCCACCGGCGTAAAGCACAGGTTTTTTCGCTGCCAAAATAGTAGCCAGTGCTTTTTTGATTTGCCCTGGATGGCCTTTAGCATTTGGGTTGTAAGAGCGAAGCTTAATATCTTTTGGATATTGATACGGAAACTTCTGATTCGGCATTGTCATATCTTTTGGAATATCCAATACCACAGGACCCGGCCGACCGCTTTGCGCGATATAGAAGGCCTTCTTCACTAAATACGGAATATCTTCAGGTCGACGCACCGACATATTGTGTTTCACAATTGGTCGGGAAATCCCAAGCATATCAGTTTCTTGGAAGGCATCGTCGCCGATTAAGTGGCTCATTACTTGACCACAAATCACCACCATCGGAATTGAATCCATATAGGCAGTGGCAATGCCAGTGACGGCATTGGTTGCGCCAGGGCCTGAGGTGACAAGCACGACGCCAGCTTTGCCGCTGGCTCGGGCGTAAGCGTCCGCCATATGTGTTGCAGCTTGCTCATGGCGGACCAGGACGTGTTTGACATTATTTTGCTGAAATAAAGCATCATAAATGTGTAACACGGCGCCGCCGGGGTAACCATAAACATATTCCACGCCTTCATCATGAAGAGCTTGGATTAGCATGGCGCCGCCAGACAGCATTTCTGGTTGATGTGGTTGGCTCATTACTCAGGTCTCATAGTTTGCATAGGCAAAAATACCGGTGAAGCGCAAAGGCTTTGCCGGATCGGAACTTGTCGGGTGACAAGATATTCTGCTTACGTGGTCAAAGTTGGCAGCATTCGCTGCAAACAAAGTTCAAACTACGGCCTATATAGTTGTAGTGACTGCTGATTTTGCGCAGTTCATTGTGGTGAGGCTCGTTCAACCCTTACTTTACGGGATCTGGCGAAGTTTTGTCGACCCTTTTTTAGACTTTCAGCGCCGTTGTCAGCAGGTTTTATGCTTCCTTTTCTCACAAGTTGAATATTTGTAAAAAACTAGCGTGAGTTTCGACAAAGTCGTCGCGCAAACCTTGCAAATTAAGGTGTTGAACCACATAGTAGTTCTATAAGAATTTTATAGGAAATCAATGGCGTGTTAGTCAATCAAGTCGATGTCAGTTTTGATAATGTTCGGGAATTACTGGATTTGTCACAGCACAAACTGGTGATTTTTGATTTTTGGGCAGAAGGTTACGAGCCAAGTGCTCAGTTGACCGCGATTTTAGCGACTATTACCGGTGAATATCCTGAGCATTTAGTCTTGGCTCGAGTGAACTGTAGTGTTGAGCAGCAATTGGCAATGCAGTTTGGAGTCCGCAGTCTGCCAACAGTGTTATTTATCAAAGACGGTCAACCGGTTGATGGCTTTGCTCAGGTAGAAAGCGAAGCGCAAATCCGGCAACGCTTAGCGGCATTTTTACCATCGCCACAAGATTTGTTGTTGTCGCAAGCGCAGCCGTTGTTGAGCAACAGCAAATGGGCTGAAGCAGTGCCTTTATTAAAACAAGTGCTGACACTAGCGCCTGAGCGTGCCGATGCCAAGTTACAACTTGCTTATTGCGCGGCCAAGTTGGGTCAAATTGAACTCGCCATCGAATTAACTGATCAGATCGGTCTTGCCGATCAAGATGCGCTGTATCACGAAGTCGTAGCGTTAATTGAGTTGGCGCAGCAAGCTGCTGATAGTCCAGAGATCCGCGAATTAGAGCGGCAATTAGCGCTTGCTCCGGACAACATGGAACTGCAACAGCAACTGGCTGTCCAATATCAAGCAGTACAACGTTCCGCAGATGCGTTAGCACTGCTTTACGCCATTTTGCAGCGCGATTTAAATTTTGGCGAAAGTAAAAAATTGTTCCTCGATATTTTAGCTGTGCTGCCAAAAGGTGATGCCACTGCTGGTGCCTATCGTCGTAAGCTCTATAGTCTACTTTATTGATTCATATAATATTTTATAAAACAGCATGAAAAGGACTCGGCATGCGTAATTGGTGGTTCGCAACTATATTGGTTGGCTTGCAGCTGGTGATAAGCACCAGTGCGCGGGCTGATTCCGCTGAGCAATTGTTTGCTCGTTATGAACCCGCGTTATTACAAGTGCGGGTTTTGGAGCAAGCTTCTGGGGCAAAAGCTGCCATTGGCAGCGGCTTTGTGATTGATCAACCCAATCTACTGGTCACCAATTATCACGTGGTGTCAGATGCAGTGTTATTTCCGGCTAAATACCGCCTCGAATATTTAGATAATCAGCAGCAAAAAGGTGAGTTAAAAGTGCTGGCAGTTGATGTTGTAAATGATTTGGCGTTGCTGCAAACCGATTACCAGCCAGAACAACGTTTTCATTTAGAAATCAAAAGCCCAGCGCAAGGCGCGACGATCTATTCGCTCGGCAATCCGCATGATCTGGGCATGATTGTGGTTCCAGGAACCTACAACGGCCTGCAAAAATTTGGCTATTACCCACGAATTCATTTTACCGGCGCTGTGAATTCGGGGATGAGCGGCGGTCCTGTGGTCGACTCTGCAGGCAATATTGTCGGAGTCAACGTCGCATCGGCAGGTAATCAATTAGGCTTTTTAGTGCCAGTGAAGGCACTGAGTGAATTGTTGGCGCGGGCTGCAGAGCAAAAGCAACTGTCAAATGATCAGCAGTCGATTGCAAAGCAGTTACAAGAATCTCAAGCCAAGATGTTCGAGCCAATTTTGGCGGCGACTTGGCAACTCAAAGAGTTTGGCATCGGTAAAATTCCAGATGAAGTTGTGCCTTTTGTGCGTTGCTGGGGCGAGTCTAATGTGGAGAAAGAGCGAGAAGCGCTGAAACAAGTGCAAGCATTTTGCAGTCAATCCGACGAAATTTTTCTGTCTAATCAATTCACTACTGGCCGCATCGAAATGCAGTTTGAGTGGTTAGAAGGCAAGGAATTGCACCCGCTGCAGTTCTTCAATCTTTACCAGCAGAATATCAGCCACATCAATGCGGATAATCAAGCAGGCAAAGAAGATGTCACGCCATTTGAATGCCAACATAAAGTGCTACAACAGAGCAATCAACAGCACGCCAAAACCATTTATTGCGTGCGAGCATATCGTCAATACGAAGGTTTATACGATGTGATTTATCTAGCCGCAGCGCTAGATCAACAACAATCAGGCTTAATCAGTCACTACACGCTTTCTGGCGTTAGTCAGGACATTGCACAGCGCTTCAACCGTAAATTCACGGAGGCTGTGT
Source organism: Gammaproteobacteria bacterium (assembly GCA_017302255.1). Classification (GTDB taxonomy): domain Bacteria; phylum Pseudomonadota; class Gammaproteobacteria; order Enterobacterales; family Alteromonadaceae; genus Pararheinheimera. The sequence goes on from JAFLDV010000009.1 coordinate 28,307, forward strand.
TATGGCAATAATGATTGAAGTATTAAACAAACAACACAAGGTTATTGAACGGCACAAGTTCAGTAGTGCTCGCATTGCGCTTGGTCGTGCCTTTGATAACGACTTGGTGTTATTTGATAAACACGTCAGTCCGCATCACGCCGAATTGGTGCAAGCGGAAGATGGTGTTTGGCATTTGCATGATTTGTCCTCGCTTAATGGCAGTTTCACCGAACCAGGCAAGCCCATCGATGGCACTTCAGCTGTGTCGTCCGGTGAATTGTGTTGGTTAGGTGAACAGGCGTTACGCGTGTTTGATGAAAGCCATCCAGTCGCACCAGCACAGCCATATAACCGCATCGAACAGCGCCTCGCCAAATTTGGCCATTGGGCCGTGGTCAGTGTCTTAGTGCTCTTGGTCTTGCTGCTTGAAGTGTTCAGTTTGTGGCTAGAGGTGCCAAAACAAGAGCGCAACGAGTGGTCAAGACTGCTGGTTGGTTTACCCTTGATGCTGCTGGTGATGTCATTATGGCCCGCAGCCCTTGCGGTCTGGGCTCGGATTAATCAGCACGAAGCCAGATTTTTCGCTCAGCTTGGGATAACCCTAGCTTGTGTCGGTGCTTGGAGTCTTATTGACGGGTTGTTTAGCGTATTAAATTTCAGTGCCAACGGCGCTGGTTTATTATCCTGGCTGCAAGAAGGGATGCACTGGCTGTTATTGGTGGGCACTTTGTCGGCGAATTTCTATTTGGCCCTGCAAATAACCACGCTACGCAAAATTCTGTTTGCTGCCACTATTGGCTTAGTGTTCATGCTACAAAGTTTGGATACTGGTTTTCTGATGAATGAATACCGCCGGATGATGCCACAGTACGATTCCAGCTTGATGCCATTAAGTTTCTACTTTAACGACCCGGTGACACAGGGCGAATTTGAGCAAAACAGCATTGAACTCTTTAAACAAGTTGATGAAATGCGTTTAGAAGAAGCGAAGGAAGAAAAAGAACAGTAAGCATAAGTGCGCAGGGTGGGATGCTATCTTGGCTCCCACCGCTGGCATTTTTCGAGGTTGAGTCCTTGGTTGTTTTTTCGTCTTACCAATTTGCCTTAACACGTTGTTGGCTTAATATGTTGTTGCCTTAATATGTCCGGAACTCAGCAAGTATCACTGTTGATGACTGAGCCAAATGCCTTGAATTTGTTCAGATAGTTTCATCGGATCAAATGGTTTTACCACGACGTCACTCGCGCCCAAGGCCTTGTAGGATTCAATTTCATTGGTTTGCACTTTGGCGGTCATAAAAACCACCGGAATTTTTGTTAAATCAAACTGTTGCTGCAGATTTCGTAAAGTACTTGGGCCGTCCATCGTCGGCATCATCACATCTAACAGAATCAGTTGTGGCGCAAAACTTTCAAAGCGATCTAACGCTTCTTGGCCACCAGAGCAGGTGCACACTTCAAAACCACCAACCGCTTCTAACGCCACTCGAGCAACGGTTTGAATCGACGGGTCGTCCTCAACATGCATGATTCGTCTTAATTCCGACATCTAATATCCACCTTCATCCCAGTTCTCTAATTAGTCTGTCATAAGGTATTGCGCATTGCCAGTCCAAGGTGGTGATTTGTCGGTATTTATCGGGACGGGGTATCACAGGTGTTGAAGTCACAACCTTTGCTTTAGTTGCGGGTAAGGCAGGCAAGATTGTTTGCCCAAAGCAATATTTCCAAGGCTTATTTGGCTGAATAGGTGTCTTTTTGTGCAGGATTTTTTTGTTGTTTTTCAATGGCGTAAATCTCTGCAGGCCTTGTCAATACTGAGTATTTAATTAAATTACTTTACTGCTTATATAAGTGGTGTTATTTTGTTGTCTATTATTCAGTCAAAGGCTTGATGATGAAACCTACACTTGGCACTCAATTGCGTCATCTCATTGAACTGCTGGACGGCGCTGTACAGGATGCCTATATCGAAGCAGGTGTCGAAACCCGGCCTCGTTACACGCCGGTATTCCGTGCGCTTGCGGCAAGCGAACCCTGCACTCTTGGGCAAATTGCCAGTGCTGCAGGCATCACGCAACCTGCTGCAACACAGACCATTTCGCTGATGATCAAAGATGGTTTGGTCAGCGCGAAACCGGCTCCGGATGACGCTCGCCAGCGGTTAATCCGGCTAACCAAAAAAGGCCGTGCGCTCTACCCAAAAATGCAGGCCTGTTGGGCTGCCACTAACCTTGCTGCAAATAGCTTGGACCAAGAAGCTGCGCTTTCTTCAGCACTTGAGAGCGCTATCGCTGCGCTTGAAGCCAAACCATTTGCTCAGCGGATCGCCGATGCGCGTAGCCAACTCGCCAAGGAAAGTTAAAAATGAACAAAATTAGCAAAATCGCCATCGCCGGAAGCGCTATCGCCATCCTATGTTTCGGCGCGATGTTTAGCGGTTTGGTGCCAAACCCACTACAACCGCCGCGGCGTGGACCGATGCAGCCAGACATGGTGCTAGATGCGGCGCAGCGCCAGCAAGTGCTAGGTCAGGTCATCGACCATCTTAATGGCTATTATGTGTTTCCGGACAAAGCGCAAGCGATGGCCGCAGAACTTCGAGCCCGTGATGAGCGCGGAGAATACAACAGCATCACTAGTGCCGAGGACTTCGCGCATACGCTGACCGCAGATATCCAGCGCATCTCCGGTGATCGGCATTTAGATGTGGCATACAGTGCAGCAGCGTTACCGCCAAAAGCTGAATTTGAAGCTGCAGCCAATACCAGTAATCCTGAAAGCCTTGTCGCCGAGCGTAAACGCAATTTCGGTGTTACGCGCGCCGAGCGGTTGCCGCTAAACATTGGTTATGTTGATTTACGTGCCTTCAGCAACCCAGAAGGCGCTGCTGGCAAGTTTGCAGCTGCAATGAGCTTACTAGCTGACACCGATGCGCTGATTATTGACTTACGTATGAATCAGGGCGGTGAACCGGCAACTGTGGCGCTGCTCGCTAGCTATTTGTTCGAGCAGAAAACGCGGCTCAACGATATTTATGATCGGGGTGAGGATAAGACCACCCAATTTTGGACAGATACCCCTATCGGGCCAAACTACGGTAGCCGGAAAAAGGTCTATCTGCTGACCAGCAACGACACTTTCTCTGCCGCTGAAGATTTCGCTTATGCGCTGAAGAATCTCAAACGCGCCACCCTGGTTGGTGAAACTACCGGCGGCGGTGCGCATCCAGGTTCAGAACATTGGTTGACCGAGCATTTTGCCATGATAGTGCCAAGTGGCCGTACGATAAGCCCTATCACTAACACCGACTGGGAAGGCGTTGGCGTGCAGCCTGATGTCAGCATCGACGCGGACCAAGCCCTAGATAAAGCGCAATCACTCTACCTGACCGAGCTGTTGGCAACAGAACAAGACGAAACGATGCGCAGCCGTATTAACGAGCGGCTAGCTACATTGAACTGAGCTTAGTTGTTGTAGCAGGTATCTTCACCGGATTTTCCAAACAGGAGCTTTGGTATGGAAAATCCGGTGTTCTGCTCGAATCCGGTCACGGCGTTGCTGCTTTGTAACTGTCTGCTGGCAGCTGCAATGGTATAAGCATTTTTCCATGATTGCGGTTTCAAGCCGCTTATTTCTGCTCGGCGCAATGAACATCTTTTCTGATCTATTTTCCTGATCTAAGACATCCACATATCAAACTTGATAATTAACAATTTTGCAACCATAGTTGAGGCTCATGGAAACTTTGTCAGGATGACATCATGCCAAGACCTAGACACCTTCAAATCGCCTTAAGTCAGACCCCGTTTTACCATTTGACCTACCGCTGTGTGCGCCGCTCATATTTATGCGGTGTCGTGGACAATGTTAGCTTTGAACACCGTCGCGACTGGATTGTTGAGCGCTTAAAGCTGTTATCGAGTATGTTTGCGATTGATTCGGCTTCTTACGCCATTATGATGAACCACTACCACATTCTGGTGAGGGTTGGCGTTGCAAAAGCCGCGGCATGGTCGATTGCGGAGATTTTTGAACGCTGGAGCATGTTGTTTCAAGTGCCTGTTTTCATTAAGCAATATTTAGCTGGCAATCTTATTGCTGAAGAAGACATTCAAGCCGCTGAAAAAATGGCTGAAATTTATCGCGAGCGTCTTACCAGCATCAGCTGGTTTATGCGTTGTTTGAATGAGCACATCGCAAGGCTCGCCAATACGGAAGACAACTGTGGCGGCAGATTTTGGGAAGGACGGTTTAAATCTCAAGCGATTTTGGATGAAAAAGCACTTATTAACACCATGGTTTATATAGATTTAAACCCAATCCGCGCCAAGCTTGCTGTGACGCCGGAAAGTTCAAAGTACACCAGTATTGCCGAGCGGATTGCTGAACGAAACTTAACAACTGACCTTCAATGTGCAATTCACGGAAAGTTACTGCCATTTATGGATGGTAAAGGCATTACTGATGCACCACACATAACTATGCATCTAATTGATTATATTGAACTCGTCGATTGGACTGGCCGACAAATTCGTCCGGATAAACGTGGAGCCATCAGTGAAACTGCACCACCAATACTGGCAAGACTTGGCATCGAAGAAGGGAATTGGCTGCAAAATTGTCAGAAGCTCGAGGATGATTTTCGGCATGTCATCGGCCCTGCTGCTGCGATTGAAAAGTTTTGCCAAGCGATTGGTCAAAAATGGCTGCAGGGCATTCAGAGCTGTCGACGATGTTTTGGTTAGTGCACAAGTCTAACTAAACTTTTCCCAAGCTATTTTTCAAATTTCACGCTGACTAAAAGTCTGGCGATGGGAATTAATTGTTCTTCGCGCCAAAAATCCCGAATTTAGAAATATTAAAGCCTTGTTTTTAAGTAGAAAAGTACTTACACCGAGCCAAAGCTATACTAAATTGCGACTCACTTGTTTCTTTTTCCTAAACGTGGCCAGCCATTTATTAAATTCTGACTGGCCTGGTTTAGTTTACCATCTATAGGCGGTGCTTTGGATTCAAAGCGAAAGAATACTTACTTGGTGTCCATAAACCAATTATTGCTTTTATTAGTCCTGTATAAAACTGGATCTAACTCAGTATTTTCTCCATTGATACCTAGGTAATATCCTTCTCCATCTACTTCATAATCCCAAGTCTTGTTTCCAACTGATGGCTTATCAAGCTGTAATAAATGATTTGGAACTAGTTTTGATAAATCACTTGGGTAACTACCAGTGCTACTTTTATAAACCTCCAACTTCGTCGATATATCATTGCCAATATCGATCGTCTTTTGAATGTCCGTTTGTGACCATTCAGAGCAACAAAACAAAAACAAAGATAGAAAAACTACACCATAGTATTTAAAAGAATTTTTCATTGTAATATACCTAACATTTTGAATATGAGCCACTACTGCAACTGCTTGTGCTGCTGCCACTACCACCACTACTAGTGCTTCCAGAACCGGAGTAACTGCTGTCTCCATCCACAAATGTTGGAAGCGTTTGATTTAGTCTCGAATCAGAATAACTAGTGATGATGTTCCCAGCAGCAATTTCAGCACCAATGGCCTCTATAATTCCATGAAGATCTTTGGCACTCTGACCTATTGATTGCCCAATGGCGTTGTTATGCTGATCAGCCATACTATCGATGCTATTTTCCTCACCTAGTTCATGAAGTCGCCCTACATCAACCGCAGATTCAAGTCCTTCTTCCATAGTTATACTAGCTTGCCATGCAACGTGTCTAATACCATTTTTAAACTCATTCTGCTGGGCCTTTGTCAAATTGGCACCATGAGATTTTAAAAATTGGTTTGAGACTGACACCGTAACTAATCCGGGACAGCCACAATTTATAAAATGAAAAGTGGCTGTCCCAAAACTAAACGGACTGGGAAGGCGTTGGCGTGCAGCCTGATGTCAGCATCGACGCGGACCAAGCCCTAGATAAAGCGCAATCACTCTACCTGACCGAGCTGTTGGCAACAGAACAAGACGAAACCATGCGCCGCCGCATTAACGAGCGACTAGCTGCATTGAACTGAGGTTAGTTGTTGTAGCAGATTGCTCCACCGGATATTCCAAACCGAAGCTGTGGTATGGAAAATCCGGTGTTCTGCATGAATCATGACAGGTATCGCTACGCTGTCAGCTTCAGCCTTGGCCTGGCAATCGGTACATTGTATTTATGCCTAAGCAAGGTTTTCATACTGACATACCTGATTCAGTGAGCACGTGCAGTGGGATTATTCCCATAAACCCGCATTACCCACCAGATGTTGCAACGCTTAAAGAGGTAAAAGCGAAGATTGCACAATTTAAAGATAAACAAGCCAAACAATAGTCTTAAAAGTTCATCCAGACAGTATCGTTGATTGCGGCTAAGGGGCGCTTTTGACTATGCTTCAATGGCCATCTGCTTGACCAAGCTTTTTGTTCACCGCAAGTCGACTTGCTTTTTATGCCAATTGGCTAGAGGATCGGCAGATTGATGGCGACTCTGCCCTGAAGTGCAAGTAGGTTGATGTGAACCTTAATTATTTCCACGATTTATTTACCGATCTCGAGCAGCAGCTATGGCGCTATCGGCCATATTGGCAATTCCAACCAATGCAGCAAGCAGCGCTAACTGAGCCTTTTGCGTTTCTACCTCCTGAGTTTGCCGAAGAACTGCAGCAATTAGATTTTGCCGAATGTGCGCAACTGGATGCTGACGATAATGCCTTAAATGAGCGCTTCTCTAAGTATTTTGCCCACTGGCAATGCCCGCAGCTGCCAAGAACTCTGGCTGAGCCAGTTGCGGCGCCATTTTGGCTCTCGACTGGCATTTCCGGTCGTAAATGGCAGCAAATTTGCCAATTTGCCGGGGCTATTGGCCAAAAAGAGCTGCCAGTGTTGGAATGGTGTGCAGGTAAAGGCCACCTTGGCCGAGTGTTCGCCGGCCAATTTGGCAACGAGGTGCACAGTTTAGAGTGGCAAGCTTCGTTGTGCGATGAGGGGCAACAACTGGCGGGGAAATTCCAATTTCGGCAATTTTTCCATCATGTGGATGTGCTCAAGCAACCAACAGCATCTTATTTTCAGCAGCACCAACAATGGGTTGCCTTGCATGCTTGCGGCGATTTACATCGGGTTGGCCTGCAGAACGCCGTTGCTGCTGGCACTCAGGATATTGCGCTGGTGCCTTGTTGTTATCATTTGCAAAGCGCTGACAGTTACTTGCATCGCTCAGCAACTGCCCGGCACAGCCGACTTCAACTGAACAAGCAAGATCTGCGGCTTGCCGTGCAAGGTCATGCTACAGGTGGCGCGCGGATCGAGCGGTTAAGTCAGCAAGAAATGTTGTGGCGTCACGCCTTCTGGGTTTATGCCCAAAGTCAGGGGCAACCGGACTATCGACCCCTGCGATCTGTAGCAAAACAAATGTTTAGTGACGACATCGCAGGCTTTTTTGCTTTTGCCTGTCAGCAGCAAGTGCTGGCGGTGCCTTCGACAGCTGTGATGGAGTCGGCGCTTGTTGTCGCAGAGCAGCGCTTACTAAATCAGCGGCGTTTGGAATTATGCCAGCATGTATTTCGTCGTCCGTTGGAGCTGTATTTAGTGACAGATCTAGCACTGTTACTTGCCGAACAGGGTTACCAAGTGGAGCTACAAGAACTCTGTGCCAGCAATTTAACGCCGAGGAATTTGTTGTTAAGCGCAAAACGATAATTGAGTAGCAATTAACCGTCGCTAAATCATTGAGTTAGTGGCGACTTTGCGTGCCTTGAAACATCTGCTTACATCCTGCTCGCTTTTTATTTGTCCCGCATTCAAACCTTTTTTTACCTAGCGCTGACTCATTAGCATTCTTAAGAGGATTGCCTGATGAAAATAGCTGATACCAGTGCGCAAGATGAAGTGTTGCGCGCGCCCCGCAAACAACCAATTTGGGTAAAACCCACCATAGCCATTGCCGCAATTGGCTTGCTCGCTTGGCTGCTTGTGCCAGCTATTCAAAGTTGGTCGCAATCTGATTTGTCGGTTCCGCTGTCACGCGTGCGCATTGATACTGTGAAAGTCGCCGACTTTACTCGGGATATTTCAGCACAAGGGCAAGTGGTTGCGGCGGTAAGTCCAAAATTGTATGCCCCGGCTGAAGGCACAGTGACTTTGTTATTGGATGCTGGCACCGAGGTAAAAAAAGGCCAAGTCTTGGCAACTTTGGATAGCCCCGAACTGACCAGTAAATTGCAGCAAGAACAGGCCACCTTATTTAGTCTGCAAACTAGCTACGATCGGCAGAAAATCCTGGCGAAAAAACAGCAGCTGACGGATGAAAAAGCCGTAGATATCGCCAAGATGATGCTGACCACCGCCGATCGCGAGAAGCGCCGTTTTGAGCAAGGTTTTGCCTTAAAAGTAATTAGCCAAATCGAACTGGAAAAAGCCCAAGACGATTTAGAAACCGCCAAAGTGCAATTACGCCATGCGGTTGATGATGCCAAGCTCAACAAAGAAAATTTAGAGTTTGAAGTACAAAGCTTGGCGCAGGCGCTCAATCGTCAGCAATTGCTGGTGGCTGATTATCAACGGCAAGTGGATAGTCTGAGCATTCGCTCTCCGGTTGATGGCTTACTCGGCAATCTGTCGGTCGAAAACAAAACCTACATCATCAAAAATCAGCTGATTTTATCGGTGGTCGATCTCAGTCAATTTGAAGTCGAAATTGCGGTGCCAGAGAGCTACGCCAACGATTTGACCATTGGTTTGCCGGTAGAAATTAGTGTGGAAAGTCAGATTTACCCTGGCAAGTTAAAAACCATTTCGCCAGAAGTCTTTGAAAACCAAGTGAAAGGGCGAGTGCAGTTCACCAAGGCTATTCCTACTTCACTTCGGCAAAACCAACGGCTGACTAGCCGCATTTTACTTGAGCAACGGCCACAAGTGCTGCAAGTGGCGCGTGGACAATTCCTCGATAGTGGCAACGGCCGTTTCGCTTATGTGGTGCGTGATGGACTTGCGGTGAAAATAGCCATTGAAACCGGCGCCCGCAGCATCAATGCCGTGGAAATCTTACAGGGCTTAAAAGTTGGCGATCAAATTATTACCTCGGGCACCGATGTTTTTAAGGGCGCCAACACCATTCAACTGAATTAAACGGGCCAAGCCCAACGGAGAATTTATGTTAAGTATGAAACACATTACCAAGTCCTTCGCCACCGACAATGTGGTGACTCACGCCTTGCGCGAAATCAACTTGGATTTGGCCGAAGGCGATTTTGTCAGCGTGACTGGTCCTTCTGGTTCTGGCAAAACCACCTTTTTGAATATCGCCGGGCTACTGGAAAGTGCCACCGCCGGTGAATATTGGTTGGATGGTGAAGATATCAGTAAGCTGGATGATAAAGGCCGCTCGCGGATGCGAAATCAAAAAATAGGCTTTATCTTTCAGAGCTTTAATTTGATTCCGGATTTAAATCTATTTGATAACGTTGATGTGCCGTTGCGCTATCGCGGCTTTAACGCGGCAGAGCGGAAAAAACGCATCGAGTTTCATCTAGAGCAAGTTGGGCTGGCATCAAGAATGAAACATCTGCCGTCGCAGTTGTCGGGTGGTCAACAACAACGGGTGGCGATAGCCCGGGCTTTGGCAACATCTCCACGTTTTCTGCTGGCGGACGAACCGACCGGTAACCTTGATTCCAGTATGGCGCAGTCGGTGATGGCGTTGTTGGAAGAAATTAACCGAGCCGGTACCACCATTTTGATGGTGACCCATGACAACACTTTGGCGGCGCAGGCGAAACGGCAAATTTACATTAAAGATGGTCGAGTGCAGGAAATTACCGACAATAGAAATATTCACAATTTGGCCGTAGGTTAAGGAGCGTTTATGTTCAGTTATTACCTGAAATTAGCCTGGCTTAGCTCGAAAAAAACTTGGGGTATGAGCCTATTAATGGTGCTGGCGATTGGGCTTGGCATTGGCGCCGCGATGACAACGGTTACCGTGAATTATTTGATGTCGGCCAACCCAATTCCGGAGAAAAGCGAGCAGCTGTATTACGTGCAGCTCGATAGTTGGGAGCCAACTGAGCCCTATTTTGAAAATGGCGACCCACCAGAGCAGCTAACTTATCGCGACGCGACTGCGTTGATGCAGGCGAAAAAAGCCACGCGGCAAGTAATTATGAGCGGCATGGCCGCGGTGATTGAGCCAAAAAACAAAGACGCTTTACCGTTTATGGTGGGTGGCAGAGCCAGTAGTGCCGATTTTTTCCCAATGTTTAATGTGCCGTTTTTATTTGGTTCTGGTTGGGATGCACAAGCCGACGAGAAAAAAGAGTTGGTGGTGGTGATTAATGCCGAATTAAACGAGCGGCTATTTGGTGGTCGTGATTCTACTGGCGAAACGCTGCGCTTGGCGGGGAAAGATTTCAAAATCAGTGGTGTGATGGCGCGCTGGAACCCGAAACCAAAATTCTACGATATCACGACCGGTGCTTTTGAGGATGTCGAAGAAGTGTTTGTGCCATTTTCGCTGATTACCGAGCAGTTTTTTGACCGCTCAGGCAACACCAACTGTTGGAAGCCTAGTGAGTCAGGCTTTCAAGCCTTCCTCGATTCCGAATGTATTTGGACCCAAGTCTGGGTGGAGTTGCCAACAGCAGCAGATCGGGATGCCTATCAGGGCTTTATTGACGCTTACGCCGCAGAGCAGCATAAATTTGGCCGGTTTGCCCGCCAAAACAACAACAAACTGAGCGACGTCATGACTTGGCTGGAGCAACGGCAAGTGGTGTCGGATGATGCCAGTATGATGATGGCGATGGCGCTGATGTTCCTCGCAGTTTGTTTGCTAAATACAGTGGGGTTGTTACTCGCGAAATTCTTAGGCAAAGCCAGTGAAATTGGCGTGCGCCAAGCCTTGGGTGCCAGTCGCAAAGACTTGTTTATCCAACATTTAGTGGAATCTGGCGTCATTGGTCTTGCTGGCGGATTGCTCGGGTTAGTGTTTGCTTGGCTTGGTCTTAGTGCCATCAAAGCCATGTATGGCGACTGGATCCGTGACTTGGCCGAGTTGGATATGAATATGATTTTATTGGCAATAGCCTTGGCGATTGTCTCGAGTATCTTGGCCGGCTTATATCCGACTTGGCGCGCTTGCCAAATCCAGCCATCGCAACAATTGAAAGCGCAATAAGGAGCTCATCATGTTAGAACTCGGACCTATGCTGCGCGCCTTAATGCGCAATAAAATTGGTGCTCTGCTGATAGCACTGCAAATCGCCTTAACTTTAACCATCATGGTCAATGCAATTTTCATGATGATTGAGCGCAGTGCGCAAATGGCGCGGCCAAGTGGTTTGGATGAAACCAATACTTTTTATCTGACCAACACCGTATTTGCTCCTGACTACAACCTGCAAGCGGCACTTGCTCAGGACTTACAACGTATTCGGGAGACTCCAGGTGTCGTTGCCGCCACGCAAATCAATGCGATCCCGCTCAGTGGTGGTGGTTGGTCGATGAGTCTGCAAAACAAAGCCGGCGATGATATCGATGGTACTGGGGTTGCGGTTTATATGGTTGACGAGCAAGGCGTCGATGCACTTGGCGTCGAGTTGATTGCTGGTGAGAATTTTGCCCCGAGCGACATTATTTGGCGGGACGAGGCGGCGACCGAATGGCCAGACAAGATAATTATCACCAAAGCGATGGCTGAGGCGATGTTTGATGGCGACTGGAACAAAGCGCTCGGACAAACCTTGTATATCAATAATCATGAACCGATGCGGATTGTTGGCATTATCAAAACCTTACAAGCTCCTTGGAATGGTTGGGACAAGGTCGAAAACGCGATGCTGGTGCCACAGCAACTGGACGGTCGCAATAGTCGTTTCTTTATTCGAACTGAGCCAGGTCGTCGTGATGCCTTGATGCCACAACTGGAAAAGGCGCTGGCGGAAAGTGATAAAGGCCGGATTATTCGTAGTGTCAAAACTATGGAACAGACCCGTGCTGACAGTTACCGTGAAGATCAAGCGACTTACCGGATCTTATTTACGGTGATTGTGGTGCTCACCTTAATCACCGGCTTTGGTATTGTTGGTTTGGCGATGTTCAGCATCAATCGCCGTACTCGCCAAATTGGCACAAGACGCGCTCTGGGCGCTAGCCAATGGCAAATTATGCGCTACTTCATGCTGGAAAACTTGCTGATTAGCACAGCCGGTGTGGTGCTTGGTGTTGCAGGTGCAATTGGTTTAAATATCTGGTTAGTCAGCAGCTTTGCGATGAAGCCGTTAACGCCAGGGTTGTTGATTGTTGGATGTTTTGCACTATTGGCGGTAGGTCAGTTAGCGGTCAGTTATCCAGCGCTAATTGCCGCGCGGATATCGCCCGCAACCGCGACACGCGGCCGGGCTTAAGCTTAATCCCTGTAACTTAGCCCCGTGGCAACATAGGTTGCTGCGGGGGTGATTGAATATATGCGGATCAAAGCGATTCTGAGCTAGTGAATAATTCCGGTTTGCTGGGCGTTTGTTTGGCCATATAAGCTGCGATGTTTTGGTCTTTGGTGACCCAACGCTGATTCAACCACAATTGGAATTGTTGACGGAAGGATTCGTCCTCAAAGTAATCGCCGATGATTTGTTCGTCAACTTGCAATACATCAACTTGGATAACCACGCGTTTCAAGCGTCCGAGCAACATATCGACAAGCACATGATGTTGGTTATCTGGGTAAATTAAAGTGATATCTAATACAGCATTAAATTGCGAACCCATACTAGCAAGGGTAAAAGCGATACCGCCGGCTTTTGGTGGTAGCAAGAAATCGAAAGGGCTATTTTTGGCACGGTGTTTGGCTGCGGTATAGCGAGTGCCTTCTACGAAATTGATAATGGTCGTTGGCATGGTTTGAAATTTCTCGCAAGAGCGGCGAGTGGTTTCAATGTCTTTACCTTTCAGCGACGGGTTACGTTTAATTTGAGCTTGGCTGTAGCGCTTCATAAACGGCATGTCGAGTGCCCATGACGCGGAACCGATGAAAGGTACCCATTTCAGTTCTTCTTTTAAGAAAAACTTCGGTTCTGGGATACGCGACAAGGCGAACTGACTCAACACAGGAATATCCAACCAGCTTTTGTGGTTGGAAATTAGTAAATACCAACTGTCCTGACGCAGTTCAGTGAGTCCACTTAGCTGCCAATCTACTTTATTGAATATTTCAATCAGTTGCTTGTTGTGCAGCGACCAGTGTCGATAAGCCCAATGCGCGAGTCGAGAAAACTGCCGTTGGCTTGCAGAAACTGGGAGCAACAATTTGCCAATACCAGCCAACGTCACTAAACCACCCCAAAGCGCTAAATTGACAGTAAAGCAAAATAGCGAGATCGGCAGTATGATAAAACTCGGTAAAAACGACAACATTATCGAGACTCTCCTTGTTCTAATTCAATGAGTTGCTGGTCTTTTTCATGCCACAGCTGATTAACCCATTGCTGAAATTGTGCGCGAAATGCTGGATCTTCATAATCCCCAATCCATTGACGCTCAATTGGTAAAACCCGCACTCTAACCTTTATGTCATGGACTTTGCCAGAAATATAATCCCAAAAGCTTGGTGATCCCTTTGGATAATAAATAGTCACATCGAGCAGTTTGTGCAGATGCTCGCCCATGGCGTTTAAAACAAAGGAGATGCCGCCGGCCTTAGGTTTTAACAAATGCTGAAAAGGTGATTGCTGGTATTGATGCTTTTTCGGTTCAAAGCGTGTGCCTTCCAAGAAATTCATCACTGAGACCGGCTTGTAGCGGAATTTCTCGCAAGCTTTGCGGGTTGTCGCTATATCTTTGCCTTTTAAATGTGGATACTTTTCCAAAAATGCCGCGCTATAGCGTTTCATAAATGGAAAATCCAAGGCCCACCAGCAAATGCCGATGACCGGCACATAAATTAATTCCTTTTTTAGAAAGAACTTCAAAAAAGGGATCTGCCGGTTAAAAATCTTTTGCAGGACTAAGATATCCACCCAAGATTGGTGGTTGGCGACAACTAAATACCAATCCTTCACCGATAAGTTTTCTATGCCTTTGATGTCCCAGCGGATCCGAGTGAATAAACGGGTAGTCACATTGTTCAATGTGATCCAAGCACTGGCACAAGTATCCAGCAAATAGGTCATCCAAGTTTGCCAACGTTTAACTGGCGGTAGTTTTAGCACGGCTAAAAACAAAATCGGCACAGCCCAAAACAAGGTATTGCCGATATAGAGTAAAAATGAGAGCGTGCCGATTAAGGGCTTGGGAAGGAAATGCAACATATCAGCTCCGATTCTATCTAACTAACCTTTAACTGTTAGTGCTACTGGTTTTGGCTAAATTTACCGCAAAAAAAAGAGCAGGTTAACCTGCTCTTTATACGAGAAGGGTCGAAGACCGATCAAGCCATATCGCTCTAGTTGCTAGTGCCAATGGCGCTTCAACGATATTTTGATATAGCTAGATCTCATCCGACCTGTCGATTGTACCTTAATCTTCGAAGTAGGTGTATCCATAGACACCAGCTTTCAATTCGTCCATCAAAGCGATACGCTGCTCTGGCGTGAAATGTTGGTGTTTCTCCAATTGATTTGCGTAAGACTTCAGCAGTTTTTCCGCATCAAATTCAACGTGTTGCAATACATCTGCAACAGTCTCACCTTTCAGTGGATTGGTCAGCATGTAAGTACCATCTTCGTTTAGTTCAACATGCACTGAGTCGGTATCACCGAACAAGTTGTGCAGATCGCCCAAGATTTCTTGGTAAGCACCAACCATAAACATGCCTAGAAGGTACTGTTCGTCTTCTTTATAGATTGGTAATGGCAGGCTTGATTCAATACCATTGCCATCTGCATAGCTTTTGAGCTGACCGTCAGAATCACAAGTAATGTCTTGGATAATAGCCCGATGTTCTAATGACTCATTCATCCGTTCAAGTGGCATTACTGGGAACAACTGGTCAATACCCCAAGCATCTGGCATCGATTGGAATAATGAGAAGTTAACGAACAATTTGTCGGCAAGCTTTTCATTCAACTCATCGTGAATTTCACGGTGTGAGCGTGATGACAGATCCAGCATGTCTTTCACTTTGTTGATGGTTGCAAAGTAGATTTGCTCCAACAGTGACCAGTCTTTTAAGGTCAATAAACCATGCACGTATTGAGCGTGAGCATCGGTAAAATAATGCACAGCATCGTGGTAGGCTTCAACCGCAGAACGTGGCGTGACGTTTTGGTATGAATCCCAAAGTGCCCAAATTACCGATGGCGAATCTTCGCTTGGTTCTGGCAAATAACGTAAGCCAGGAGCGCGTTCGATATCGATAGCATCAGTCACTAACACTGCATGGTGCGCAGTCATAGCGCGGCCAGATTCAGTGATAATGTTCGGATGTGGCAGATCGTATTCGTCACACACTTCTTTTAAGCCGTAAACGACGTTACGAGCATATTCGTACATGGTGTAGTTCATTGAACAAGCAGAACGCGAGTTTGAACCTTCGTAATCGACACCTAAACCACCACCAACGTCGACCGTATTGATCGGCACGCCTAAGGTACGCAGTTCAGCATAATGACGAGCACATTCGCGGATAGCGTTGTGAATGTCACGGATATTGGCGATTTGCGAACCGATATGGAAATGCACAAGTTGCAATAAATCCAGTTTACCGGCTTCTTTAAGCACATCGATAGCTTGCAGAACCTGAGTCGCGGTTAGACCAAATTTGCCCTTCTCGCCGCCGGTATTTTGCCATTTGCCTTTGCCGACCGAATTCAAACGAATACGGATCCCGATCATAGGCGCAGCACCGAGGCTATCGATTTCACGTAACAAGGTTTTGAGTTCAGATAATTTCTCAACAACCACGTAAACGGTATGGCCCATCATTTGGCCGATAGTCGCTAAACGCAGGAATTCACTATCTTTATAACCGTTACATACGATACGCAGTGGCGTTTCAGTGACGCCAAGGATTGCCATAAGCTCAGGTTTAGAACCTGCTTCAAGGCCGACCTTACCGCTAGTGTGGCTCACTAATTTGTTCACAACCGAATATTGTTGGTTTACCTTAATTGGGTAAACTGCCGTGTATTCGCCTTGGTATTCACGTTCTTCTTTAGCTTTGGCAAAAGAACTGATCAAGGTTTCGACGCGATGTTGCAGAATATCGGTGAACCGCACCAATACCGGCAGCGTTAGCCCTTCTTCTTTAAAGCGAGCGGTCAATTCTGGGAAACTAATCCCAGGTTTGCTGTGGTCTTGATCTGGATAAGCGATCAAATCCCCGTTGGCGTTTACATCAAAATAGCCTTCGCTCCAAACGGCGACGTTATAAATTGATCTTGCTTTGTCGATACCCCAATCTGCCATGGTCGTGCCCTTAAAAAGTTAATGATGCTATTTTAAAACCAATAGCAGCAAAAAAACATGAAAAGTTTGTCTCAATGGCGTGCAGCTGGCAAAATAAATGCCCCCTCACAACAGCACACAGAGTGGAATTATGTCTGAACTCAATTCAAAACAATGGTTTACGGAAATTTTTCAACCAAGCGGTAGTGCGTTTTCGCTGAAAATCCATCAAAAATTAACTGAAGTGCAATCGCCGTTTCAGCATATCGAAATCTATCAAACCACCGACTTTGGCAATTTGATGGTGATTGACGGCTGCACTATGGTCAGTACCCGTGAAAATTTCCTTTATCATGAGATGATGAGCCATCCGGCATTGTTCACTCATCCCAACCCAAAGAACGTCGTAATCATCGGTGGTGGTGACTGCGGCACATTACGAGAAGTGCTGAAACATCGATCAGTCGAATCGGTATATCAAATCGATATTGATGAACAAGTCACCCGACTTGCCGAGCAATATTTCCCGGAATTGTGCGCCAGCAATCATGATCCTCGTGCTTTTATCATGTTTGATGATGGCATCAAGTTTATGCAAGAAACTGCAGCTGAATCGGTTGATGTCATTATTGTTGACTCCACAGATCCGGTGGGGCCAGGTGAAGGCTTGTTTAACCGTGCTTTCTACCAAAGCTGTTTACAGGCGTTAAAACCTGGCGGCATTTTGGTGCAACAAAGTGAATCACCACTCATTCACATGGGGTTGCTAAACGATATGCGCCAAGCGATGAAAGATGCCGGTTTTGCCGCGCTGCAAACCCTAAACTTCCCGCAAATGATCTATCCAAGTGGTTGGTGGACCTGCACTATGGCAAGGAAAGACATGGTGTTTGCAGGTTTTCGACGCGACGATGTCATGGATGCCGAATTCGAAACTGACTACTACAACGCAGACATCCACCAAGCTGCTTTAGCTCTGCCTAACTTCATGCGGCGGCAATTAGTGGGTTAACTATTTGAATTTTTCATGAAATATTTAGTCACAATTACTTGCGTACTTCGGTTGATTTTTGTACATTGTAATTTGGTTGAGTAGGAGAAGCTGATGAAAAAGTATTTTGCATTGATTTTGTTGGGCGCAACAGCAAGCGCTCAGGCAAACGTGTATCAGTGTGAGCAAGACAATAAGGTCATCTTCAGCCAGTTTCCTTGTGATTCAGACACTGGTGCAAAACCTGTTGCCCAATCTGAGAAACTGACTCAAGCACCTATTAATTCCAATGCTGATCAGCAATTGTTGCAATTACAAAAGCGTAATCGCTTTTTGGAATACCAATTTGCTGAAGCTGAACAAGATTACAAAATTGCCGTTGAACGTATTAAAACGGAAATGTACAACCTGACTAAAACTGCACCGAAGCCAAATGAAACGCAAGTACTGCGTATCAAACTGCAAAATCTGCATAAAGAGTGGGCTGAACGCCAAGAACATCTGAAAGCTGAATTGGTTGTAACTCGCAATCAAATGTCGAGCTTGGAACAGCAATACGTGCAAAAGTAATTGCTATCTTCTGATGAATATAAAAAAACTCTGCATTTGCAGAGTTTTTTTTCGTCCCAAATTTCACATGGCAGTCAAATGGCTAGCGGAATTGCGGTTGCTACAGAGTCAAAGGTGCCAATAAAATCTCTACTCGCCGATTCGCTGCACGATTGGCGGGAGTTGTGTTGGGCAATAATGGATAATTTGGGCCTTCACCGTGAGTTTCTAAGCGGCGCTCATCAAGTTGTTGGCTTAACAAATAGCTTTTTACTGCATCTGCTCGTTGTTGTGAAAGCTGCATATTGGTTTGTAGGCCGCCGCTATCGTCGGTGTGGCCAATGATCACAACCATCGTCTTGCTGTATTCTGCGACCACTTTAGCCAGCGTGCTGAGCATTGGGTAGAGCTGGGCGCGGATTTCGCTTTTACCGACGGCAAAGGTCACTTGGCTGGGAATTTCTAATCGCAGAATATCGCCATCTCTGTGCACCTTAATGGCACTGCCGCGCAATTGTTCGCGCAGAGCCTGCTCCTGATTGTCCATGTAATGCTTAATCGCCAAACCTTCCAAAGCGCCGACTTCTGCCGCTAATTCCCGACGTTCTTTGGTAATTGGGTAGTTGCTGGGGCTAGGTGACGTCGCAATCACTTCGCTTTGCGCTGCCGGCCACTGCGGCAATTGCTGACACCCAGCCAATACTGTAGTCATCATTAAAGCTGGAACTAACCAACGCCAACGTCGGCTTTGTTGAGTGTGCTGGCACTTATTCATGGGTAAAGAGTCATCCTTGTTGAGTGGCTAAAACCGAGCCTAGGGCGATTTTGCTGAATTATGGCTGAATTTTTGCGGTGAGCCTACCAGCAATTGCGCTTAAGCCAAGCGCAATGCCTGTTCTACTGGACATATATACGTCTAAACGAGTAAGCTTTTGCTGAAATAGTCAGCAGAGGCATAGGCAAAACTCATGGTGGGGCAGGATTGGAAACGGATTGTCATCAAAGTCGGTAGCGCTTTGATTGCACCCGAAGGCAAAGGCACTTCGACCCGTTACTTGTTAGCAATCGCGCAGTTTATTAGCGAATGCAAACAGCAACAAATTGATGTTGTATTAGTTTCTAGCGGCAGTGTTGCTGCCGGTCGTTCAGCCATCCCCTTTAGTCATCAACCCTTGCCCATTAACGTTAAGCAAGCCATGGCTGCAGTCGGCCAAACTAGAATGATGGCGGTTTGGAGCCAATTGCTAGATTGTCCTTGTGCGCAAATTCTGCTGACACACGATGATTTGCGAGATCGCAAACGTTATCTCAATATCGATAACACCCTGAGAACGTTGTTGAGCCATGGTGTGTTACCGGTGGTGAACGAGAATGATACGGTCGCAACCAAAGAGCTGAAAGTCGGTGATAACGATAATCTTGCGGCGATGGTGGCAACTGTCGTTGAAGCCGATGCATTAATTATTTGCTCAGATGTCGACGGTTTATATACCGCCAATCCGCGAACTGATAGCAATGCGCAATTTATTCCTGTGGTGCCATTAATCACTGCGGAGATTTTTGCGATGGCCGGTGGCAGTCATCACCACATTGGGACTGGTGGGATGCTCACTAAGATCCAAGCTGCGGCCAAAGCCACCGCGCAGGGCATTGATACCTTGATTATCAATGGACAAAAAGCCGAGAGTTTTGTTGGGTTGTTGCATCGGCAACCAGTCGGCACCTTATTCAAAGCACAAGCGGAAACGCTGAGTGCGAAGAAACACTGGTTATTGCATAGCAGTAAAGCCAGCGCCGAAATTGTCTTGGATGCAGGAGCCGCCAAAGCGGTATTAAACCAAGGTGCATCGTTATTGGCCAAAGGTGTCAGTGGTATTCAGGGTGACTTTGATAAAGGCGACGCGGTCTGGTTGGTGAACACCGACGGTGTTCGACTTGCTAAAGGTGTCAGCCAATACAGCGCACCTGAGCTTGAGAAAATCAAAGGTATTCATAGCCAAGAGATTGCTGTGGTGCTTGGGTATTGCCCAAGTGAAGTGGCGGTCCATCGTGATGATCTAGTGTTGCTTAGCCCAGAAAAGCTAAGTACAGATCAACAACGCTAGTCGCACTAAGTTTCGGAGAATGATGATGAGTACCCAATTTGATGTAGTGGCGCTTTGCCAAGCGGCACGCCTCGCATCGCGTCAGCTCGCACAACTGACGGAAAGCCAGAAAAATGAATTGCTACTTGCTATGGCAGACGGCTTAGTTGCTGCCATGCCGCAAATTTTGGCTGCAAACGCGCTTGATATGGCAAATGCCCGCACCAACAACTTAGCGAGTGCGATGCAAGACCGGTTATTGCTGACCGAAGCTCGTTTACAACAACTAGCGCAGGCGGTGCGACACATTGCCGCACTGCCAGATCCTGTCGGGCAAATCCGGCAGATGCAACCACGACCAAATGGTATCCAAGTCGGTAAAATGCGCATCCCACTGGGTGTCATCGCGATGATTTATGAGGCTCGGCCGAACGTGACTGCCGATGCGGGCGCATTA
The DNA here is from genome assembly GCA_017302255.1 of Gammaproteobacteria bacterium. Lineage (GTDB taxonomy): Bacteria > Pseudomonadota > Gammaproteobacteria > Enterobacterales > Alteromonadaceae > Pararheinheimera. Next base: position 48,767 of record JAFLDV010000009.1, read on the forward strand.
TGTTTGAAATCGGGCAATGCTGTTATTTTGCGTGGGGGCCGTGAGGCCTTGCAATCAAGCTTGGCAATTGCCGAAGTGCTGCAGCAAGTGCTCAGCGACCATCAGATCAATCCTGCTGCCATCAGCGTGCTACCAGACCCAGATCGGGCGGTATTACTGACGTTATTACAGCAACAATCAACCGTAGATTTGGTGATCCCACGAGGTGGTGAGGGCTTAATTCGGTTTGTTAGTGAACACAGTAAAATCCCAGTGATCCAGCACTACAAAGGCATTTGTCATTTGTTCATCGACAAAGCAGCAGATGTTGAGAAAGGGCTAGCACTGTTATTAAACGGCAAAACGCAACGGCCGGGTGTTTGCAACGCTTTAGAAACGTTGTTGGTACACCAAGCTATTGCTGATGAGTTTTTACCTATAGCGGCAAAGGCGTTGGCCTCGGCTGAGGTGCAAGTTTATTGCTGTGATAAATCAATTACTTATTTTGAAAATGCACAAGCGGCTAGTCCAACGCAATTCGATACCGAATACTTGTCATTGGCAATGTCAGTGCGGGTAGTCAGCGATTTTGCTCAAGCAGTTGCGCACATCGAACAGCATAGTTCAGGCCATACCGAAGTCATTTGTACTCAAGACATTAGCCGTGCACAGCGGTTTATCAAGGTGATTAACTCCGCAGTAGTCATGGTGAATGCCTCGTCGCGGTTCTCAGATGGTGGTGAGCTAGGGCTCGGCGCCGAAATTGGTATATCGACTAGCAAATTACATGCTTACGGGCCAATGGGATTGGAGTCACTGACTACTGAGAAATACATCGTGATAGGTGATGGTCAGGTTCGTCTCTAACAGCAACCGGCAAAAATAGCAGGCTGCCGGAAACAAACTTTTCCTTGCAGCCTGCTACCACTATTCAATTTAGAAGTTGATCATCAATACAAATCTGCCACACAGCTAGTAATCTCAGCACGCATTTCTCGACTGCGCCTTGGTGCCTTGCAATCGGCAGTTTTGGCTCTGCTATTTGAGAATCTATTCTGCGCGGCTTGGTTTTATATGCTTGCCAAGCATCAGCAAGAACTTTTAGCACTGTGGTTTTATCAGTTGCGAATAGTGTCAGTGCGATTCCACAGGTTCTGATTTTTCTGATAACTAAAATATTCATCTGGATACCAGCATTTAGGAATTAAATCAGTGCTGGTTCGCTCCTCAAAATTTGAAACTAGTTTGCTCAAAATTTCCTTTAACCGCTCTTCGCTAACTTTCTCCAGTTTTTGCTGCGCTGTGCTGAAATACAGGTTGTTTTCAGCGCTAATCACCAAGTTAATGCCAAAGCTGTTGAATGTCAGGTTTCGGGTGACTTGGCGACAAATCGGCGCTTCTGGTTCTGGGGGATATAAGCCGTTAACGATGGCGTATTCGTAGCGGTCCAAATCGCGTTTATCGGAATCTTTCGGAATATAAGTAATGCCAAATCCTTGCGGGAAATAGCCGGTAATTTTAAGCAAACTTTCAACAATGGCCTGTGGGTACCAACCCTTCTCGGCGCCGGCTTTCAACAGCGCACTGACTTTTGGCAAGTGTTCGTATTGATACATCTGCTTTGAGGGCAGCACCACAGAAGTATAGACTTGAGGAATTTTCAGCAGATTGCCAATACCGTCTTCTGGTTTGATTGCAGATTTTAGTAAATGCAAAATGAAGCTTTGATTTTCATCTTCAATAGCGACAAAGACATCGCGCTCTGCTTTAGAGTTTCCGACATAGGTATCAAGTCCCAAACCTTCCTGCACATAACGCTGACTTTGCGCAAAACAAATCTGCAGCAATTGTTCACGCTCTAAACCTTGCAAAATGCGGTAAGGATCCTGACTACCGTCTTCACCATAGAGTATTAGTTTAACCTCGGGGTGTTGTAAGCCAATATCTTGAAGTAGACAGGCCATAATGAGCGGCAATTGCACCTGTGCCCGGAACAAATTGCCGGTGTTGTCAGCACATTTACTGAACACGTAACGGTTCTTTATTAATTGGTCGGCCAACAGCTGGTCTAATAAACGCAGCGCTAATACCGCTTTGTAGAGATGTTTATGCCTTTGGTTGACTGCGGCGATGTTTTTACCGTGGGTTGGCGATAGCAGTTGAATGGTGCCAAGCATCCGGGCAGAAAGCTGCTGCGTTTCTTGGGTGGAATCGCCGGTCACAGCTTCCAAAATATGTTTGGCAGTTTGCTTTAACTGGCGAATGCGGCCTAGTCTGTTGTCTTCTTGCTGGCGTAATTTTTCTTTTAGTTCATTTTGCGTGTCAGTTAAGCGCTTTTCTAGTTTTACTCGGGCGCCTTTGCTGGCATCATCGATGCGTCGCTGCAAATCAGCTTTTTGTTGTTGCAATGCGTCAATCGCAAGCTGTTCTTCACCGGTGAAAAACGTTGCGGCTTGTTGGTATATGGATTGCGAGAGTGGATTGGAATCTTGAATTCGGTAGAGCAGTTCCTTTACTGCTTTGCTAACCGAACTATCACCAAACAAGGGCTGATTCATCCGCTGAACTTCCTTAGCCATGACCATTGTTGTTGCGTCCAATAAGTTAGACTTTAAACTTTAGCGGCTTTTGCTCGATATGCCAGTGCTAATGCTGTGACTAAGATGGAAAAATCTCCTTTGGAACTACAGCAATATTCGACAAAACCTAGTAAATTTGCTTTTCTTAAACAAATAGTTAGTAAGCGAGGAGCGGTAATTTGAAAATTGCTGTGATTGGTGGAGGCATCAATGGACTGACGTCTGCGTGGCAATTGGCCCAGGCAGGTCATCAAGTTCAGCTATTTGAGCGTGATGAATTGATGAAAGCAACCAGCGCAGCTTCCAGTAAATTACTGCATGGCGGCTTACGTTATTTGGAGCAAGGTGAATTTCGGTTAGTGCACGAAGCGCTGCAGGAGCGGCGTTGGTGGATTAAAAAGGCGCCGAAGCTCACTCGTCGTTTACCTATTCTATATCCAATTTATCGCGATGGCCGCCGACCGCGCTGGCAGCTAAAAATTGGCTTGTCATTGTACGATTTATTGTCTGGGCGTCGAGGGATAGGCCGCCATCGTTGGTTAAATGCGGTGCAAACCATCCGTTGTAGTCCAGATATCCAAGCTGAAGGCTTACTCGGTTCTTATCTATTTTTTGATGGCCAAATGCAAGATCAGCAACTGGGACTCTGGGTAGCCGAACAAGCGAAAAAGCTTGGGGTGCAGATCCACGAGCACTGTCCGGTCGTGGAAGTTGATACTGAAGCGCGGCTGCGCTTAGGTTCTGATGGCAGTTGGTTGCATTTTGATCGAGTCATTAACGTCGCTGGACCTTGGAGCAATTTGCTCCTTGAACAATCTGGCATAGTGCCACCTCAGGGAATTGATTTGGTTAGAGGTAGCCATCTGTTACTTCCACCTGTAAGTCGTTATGGTCATATGCTAGAAGTGCCTGGCGAGGGCCGTATTGTGTTTGTGCTGCCATATCAAGGCCAAACCTTGCTAGGTACTACAGAAGTGCGACAAACGCTGGCAGAGCCCATCCGTTGTAGTGAAAAAGAACGTAATTATCTGCTGAAAGTCTACAACCACTATTTTATCAGTCAGCGCAATATTTCCGATATTCAGCGCGAGTTTGCCGGAGTTCGCCCCTTATTAGGTGGCAGCGCGGAAGCAACGCGAGCAAGTCGAGAGTACGCGATGAATTGGCAAGGTCAGTTGCTCACTGTGACTGGCGGTAAGTGGACTACTGCTCGCGCTTTGGCGAAGCATGTACTTGAACAGGTTAAATTCTCGGGTGGATAACCCAGCCCAAGCTAACAAGGAGTCGATAGATGATTAGAGTGATAGGGATTTATCGCTGGGCGGAAGGTGCTTCGTTTGATCATCAGTATTACCAGAACACACATATGCCGCTAACTCGAGATTTATTGATGCCACTTGGGTTGCTGCGATTGGAGGCAGACCGTTATTTAACGGCGAATCTAGCAGAGCCAGGAGCGATAATCGCAGCATCGCACGCCTATTTTCCCAGTTTGGAAATCGCGAAGGCGGCATTGACTGCAGTAGGCGCTAAGTTAATGGCTGATGTTGCAAATTACACTACGCTAAAACCGGAATTGTCCTTCGCCGTAGTGACGAGCGTCGACTGATTTACGAATCTTGTAAGCAAGGAAAACTACAAGGAAGTGGAGAAAACCAGCGACAGCAAAACTGCCGCTGGTTTTGAAGCCAAAGCAAAAATTATTGATCTGCTTTTTTCCGGCCTGAGAAGAATGAACGTAACACAGCGCCCACGCCAACCAAGCCAATTAAAATGAATTTACCGAACTTGACTAAGAACAGACCGATAACACCCAACAGGCCTAACTTTTTCGCTGCCGCACCAGCAACTAGGGCAGCTAAGCCATATTCAGCAACGCGGTCAGTTGATTCGTTGAAATCGCTGTAGGCTTTGCCAGGAACAAAAGTCAGTTGTGACAGCATGTTATTAGCCATCGGTTTTAACGACTCTAATGATTGCAAGTCAGCAACTAAGTTCATGCTGATTTTGCCTTCACGACCAAGTAAAATTGTATTGTAGTTAACACCAGCTGCGCTTTCATCGGCGGCGCCTTTGTCAACAGACTTCAAAGACCATACTAATTGGTGAGTGCTCACATCATAACGAGGAATTTCAGCCCAACCGCGGACTTCCATTTCAGGAATACCCATTTTTACCCGTTCTTTGTTTGCTTCTTCGGTGCCTGCTTTGATGCTTTCTAACAGATCGGCCGGATCCCACTCTTTGGCATCGTCATCTTTGATATAACCAGAGTTTTCAAAGCTCACCACGATAAACCAATTTTGACCTTCGCCTGTGGTTGGAAAAATCATGCCTTCCACTTCATTATCAATGCCATTACCCATTGCTTCGAGTAATTTAATTGATTCGGCCTTTGGTACATAAGCAAAACCTTCAGGCAGCTTAAGCTCTGCTTGGCTAAGTACTTTGATATCAGCAGGACCATTGACCATCGCTTTACTGGCATTGTCATAAGCTGCATCAATAGGTGTTTGGGTTTCTTGTCTTGCTTGAGCTGCTGGCACAAGTGCCAAACCAAGCGCGATAAAACCTGCCAGCCAGAAGCTAGCGTTCCGTGTTGGGATATTCCCGATCATTTGGTAATTCCTTTAGCAGACGTTGAAACGTCATTAAGATTTGAACTGACGCGCGGAGCGACGTACGTTAACTCGACAGTGAGTAGTGAAGATTTTGGTTTTTTTGTTAAATTCTTCACTAGCGAATTTACCATATTTGCCAGTTTGGGTAAATATTGCGCAGTATGTGTTTTGCAGGAAATGACGGCTTTTTCGCGAAAAAGATAAGTATTAGGGGTAAAAAGCGGACTTTTTTTCAAAAAAACGCTAACAGCCGTGTTTAGCTGTTAGCGACGAGTTCAATAGCAAATGTTAACGTAAATCTAAAGCCAAAATTTTAGAGCGGCGCTGATAGTTGTACAGTTGCTGTTTTTTAGCTGGTAAATCTTCAACATCTTTTAATTCAAAGCCGTGTTCCAGGAACCAATGGATCGAGCGAGTCGTCAATGCAAACAGTGTGTAGTATTTGCGTTGGCGGGCGATTTGAATGATGTGTTTTAGCAACAAAGTGCCTCGGTCGGCATCTCGATAGTTTGGATGCACGGCAAGACAAGCGAATTCTCCAACGTTTTCTTCTGGGAATGGGTACAGCGCTGCGCAGCCGATGATCAGACCATCACGCTCAATCACCACAAACTGATCGATTTCCATTTCCAGCTGTTCCCGCGAGCGTCGCACTAACAGGCCTTGCTGTTCCAATGGCCGAATTAAGTCGAGGATGCCGCCGATATCATTGATTGTGGCCAACCGCAGCCGTTCGGCTGCTTCAGTAACAATTTGGGTACCAATACCATCACGCGAGAACAATTCTTGTAATAAGGCGCCATTGATTGAACTTGAGACTAAATGGCAACGTGAAACCCCAGCGCGGCTAGCGGTGATGGCCGCGTGCAAAAATGCCAAGGTTGAGGTGCAGGCGGTTTGCTGCGCCTCTAAGGTTTCCATCATGGTTTGCGCATAATTTGGCATCAACTCGGCAATGATTTCGCCATCTTGGTCGATGATGCCGCCTTCGTCGGTGAAACCTATCATTTTGTCGGCTTTGAGTTTAATCGCGACTTGGGTTGCAATCTCCTCTGCCGTTAGATTGAAGCTTTCACCGGTTACAGAAGCGGCAATTGGTCCCATCAACACAATACAGTTTTGATCAAGTTGTCGGCGAATACCGGCAACGTCGATACGACGGACCCGACCGCTGTGGAAATAGTCGACGCCTTCGTCAACGCCCAATGGTTGAGCAATCACGAAGTTGCCGCTGACCACGTTGATTTGGGCATTGTGCATCGGTGTGTTGGATAAACTCATCGACAAACGAGCCGTGATATCAAGCTGCAGCGCGCCGGCGACTTGTTTAATTAAACGAAAGGAATCATCGTCGGTAACGCGGATGCGATTGTGGTAATGCGCAGTCAAACCTGCGTGCTCTAATGCCTGATTGATTTGTGGACGCGCGCCATATACCAAGACAATTTTAATGCCTAGGGTATTTAGCAAAGCGATATCATTGATAATGCTGCGAAAGCCTGCTTGCTGCATCGCCTCACCACCAAGCATTACCACAAAGGTTTTGCCACGGTGTGCATTAACGTATGGTGCCGACTGGCGAAATCCATCAACTATTTCAGTAGTACGCACGCTCTGTTTGGTTCCTTCTTAAAAGTTTGCTCAGCTTCTCGACTTTGTGTTGCAATTCGATGACTAAGTGTAGGCGAAAATTCCGCATAGTCTGTTAGCGACGGCATATCGTCGTCGGACAAAGATGCGGTGCAGGAAATGCGCGTACTTTAATGTAAAAGTGGATAAATATCCAACAAAAATATTGGTGAAATTTTCTGCTTTATCCAGTGGGCTCTAGCGATTGAATTAATTTATGCTGAAAGCATTGAAATTGCGAAAATCAACTATAAATCCATTAAATGTGAATTAATATGCTTAAAAGGTGCCGAGGTTTGGAAATGACCCCAAAAATGCTAGTCAAGTCAGTGACTTCCGCACAGCAAGTTGCAGTAATTGATTTTGCTTACAATGCCGTGATTGACAGTTTTTAACAGATAAGAAACAATCGTTAGAACTAGCGCAGGATCAACACAGGAGGTGTATTGATGTCGCAGGTGTTACTTGAGCGGATTCGCATGATTCTCCAGGCGCAATTACGCAGCAGTTACGAAGAGTTAGCGACTTTGCTGCGAGATGGTGCTGCTTCAGCCACTGAGATGCAATTACGTGCTGTGCTTGATGAGTGCAAAGCTGCATTGGGTCTCCTTCTCGTGCAGGAGCATCACGAGCAACAGCGTCGTATGCGTTTGCAAGCAAGCATCAGCGCACTTAACGCGCAGGCGCTGCAATCTGTGCAACAAGGCGATGATATAGCGGCGCGGAAGCTACTATCGCAGCAAATCGAACTTGAACTGCAATTAGTAGATCCAGATCCTGAGCGCAGCCAACAAATTCAATCGTTAACCGACACCATTGAATCCCTGCAATTACGACTCAACAAATCGCCAAGCGAGCCAGTGGTATCTCATTTAGATGAACTCAATGCGCTTGTGAAAGATGCACAGTTAGAACAAAGGCTTGCCGCATTACGGAAGGACGCTTCGCATGATTGAAACTTTTTTGGCACCTGAAAATCGGGTGTTCAGTGTTTGCCTGAGCTTAATGCTATTGCTTGGCGCCCTGGAATTGTTAGGCGCGCTGTTTGGCGCTGGCTTATCCGATTTACTGGAAGGTTTTTTGCCTGAGCAGGATTTCGGCTTGGCGCACGATAATGCCTTAAACCAATTCTTCGGCTGGCTGAAAATAGATCAAGTTCCAGCGCTGATTAGCTTAATAGTTTTCTTACTTGAGTTCAGCTTAATCGGTTTTAGTGCGCAAACTTGGGCGCATCAATTAACTGGCGGTTGGGCAAGTGCTTGGTTAGTGGTACCCCCAGTATTGTTGCTGACATTCCCTATATTACGCATCAGCCTTGCTGGACTTGGCAAAGTAATGCCAAAAGATGAAACCACCGCAGTTAGCGAAGATAGTTTGATTGGTCGTGTTGCCGTTGTGACCTTAGGTGTTGCCAGAGTCGGCGCTGCGGCAGAAGCGAAAGTAAAAGATCAGCATGGATATAGCCATTATTTATTAGTCGAGCCAGATTTGCCGGAGATTGAGTTTAGCCAAGGGCAAGCTGTGCTATTAGTTTCGCGGCAATCAGCAGTGTACAAAGCAATTCCTGCTGAGCACCCAAGCCTGTTATAAATCAACAATAAAAGTAGTAAAAGGAAGTCGTATGGACACAAGTAGCATTACCAGTAGTGTGATGAATTTCACCGATATTTTAGTGATTTCAGGTTTAGTTTTAGTTGCGCTGATTATTTTTGGTCTGATTTTGGCGCGTCTGTATAAAAGAGCAACCAAAGAAATTTCGTTTGTGCGCACCGGTTTTGGTGGCGAAAAAGTGATCGTCAACGGCGGCGCTTTGGTGTTACCGGTATTGCACGAAATCATCCCAGTAAACATGAATACGTTACGCTTGGAAGTGCGCCGCGCGGCGGAACAAGCGCTGATCACTCGCGATCGGATGCGTGCGGATGTGACGGCAGAATTCTATGTTCGGGTCAAACCGACAGTGGAAGCTATCGCAAACGCGGCACAGACTTTGGGTTTAAAAACAATGAACCCAAGTGAATTAAAAGAATTAGTTGAAGGTAAGTTTGTCGATGCATTGCGTTCAGTTGCCGCTGAAATGGCGATGGAAGAACTCCACGAAAAGCGTGTGGATTTCGTGCAGAAGGTTCAGCAAGTGGTGTCAGAAGACTTGCTGAAAAACGGTTTAGAGTTGGAATCTGTGTCATTAACAGGTCTGGACCAAACGGCGTTTGAGCATTTTAATCCACAAAATGCCTTTGACGCTGAAGGTTTAACCAAACTTACTCAAGCCATTGAATCTCGTCGTAAAATTCGAAATGACATCGAGCAAGAAACCGACTTAGCCATTAAGCAAAAAAACTTAGAAGCCGAGCGGGCGAAATTGCAGATTTCGCGAGAAGAAGAATACGCACGTTTAGAACAAGAACGTGAAGTTTCAATCCGCCGTGCATCGCAAATGGCAGAAATTGCTCGCGAACAAGCAGAGAAAAAGCGTGAAGCGGAAGAAGCGCAAATCGCGTCACAACGTGAAATCGATTTAAAGCGAATTCTCTCTGAACGGGATATCGAAAACGAAACTATCCAAAAGCAAAAAGCCGTTCGTGAAATGGAAATTGCTAAGCAACGGGCAATTGAACAAGCTGAAATTGAGCGTGCTAAAGCAGTAGAGCTTGCGTCTCAAGAGAAATCTATCGCAGTTGCAGAGAAATCAAGAGCGGAATCTGAAGCCAAAGCACAAGCCGATAAAGCTAGAGCATTGGCGGTGAAAGAAGAAGAATCGGTCGTCACAGTTCGTGAAACTGAACGTGCTGAGCGGGCGAAACAAGTTGAGTTGGTTGCTGCACGTCAACAAGCGGAAAAAGAAGCTATCCAACTGATGGTGACTGCAGAAGCTGAGAAAAAGGCTGCAGAAGACCAAGCAGAAGCGATGCGTTTAGCGGCACAAGGTTTGGCTGACAAAGAACGTTTAGCCGCGCAAGGTAAAGCGGACGCTGAATTGTTGCTGGCTGAAGCTAAAGCCAGAACCTATGCGGTTGATGCTGAAGGTCAAAAAGCCATTAACACTGCAGCAAACATGCTGTCGGTTGATCAAATTGCAATGCAAATTCGCTTGGCGTTAATTGAGCGTCTGCCGGAAATTATCGCGCAAAGCGTGAAACCGATGGAGCAAATTAGCGACATTAAAATATTGCAAGTCAATGGTTTAGCTGGAGCTGCTGGCGGTGTTGCCGAAGGCCAAAGCAACAACGGCGCTTCCTTGCCTGATCAGGTCGTCAATAGTGCCTTGCGTTACCGCACGCAAGCACCATTATTGGACAGCTTACTGCAAGAGATTGGCATCAAAGGTGCGGATTTGCAGAGTTTTACTCAAGCTGCAGCCGGAGTATCTCCAAACTTAGCAACCGCAGTGACAACAGCGGCTGCGCCAGACGCAGTTGTTGATAAGCAATAAGCATCCGCTTATTGCGAGACTCGATGAAAAAGCCCCGCAAGATGCGGGGCTTTTGTTTCAGATAACCTGATCTAGCGTGTGGCCGACCTAATCTAAGATTATATGTGGCAAAAATCGCGAACTGTCTTTGGTGATCAAAGAGTTATCTTCACGGATACAGATACCTGCAGCGCTGTCACCAACCACCCATGAGCCAATCAAGGTATAACTCTGATCAAATTTCGGCAGCGCATGAAAGGCCTGACGAATAAAAGGCGCATCATTATAAGGGCCGTCAACTTGTAATCGCTGCCCCTGTAAATCAACCAGTTCGATATTAGCGCCTTCTCTTGAATACAAAGGCTTACGCACCCAACCAGTGCCAAGTGCTTGCGTTGGATCAGTCTCAAAGAAGGCTGGCAGCAAGTTCGGATGGTTTGGATACTTTTGCCACAGCAGGGGTAAAATCCCTTTGTTGGACAGTAGCATTTTCCAGGCTGGCTCTACCCACTGAGTTTTACTGGTCAGTAAATGCCGGCCAAAGTCTTCCCGGACCATAAACTCCCACGGGTAGAGTTTAAACATCGATTGAACAGGGAAGTTATCGCCATCAACCAACTGGCCATCTATTTCACCAATTTCATCGAGACCAAGAAAACGCGCATCAATACCAGCTTGTTGAGCGATATCAAGTAGATAAAGCACTGTGCCTTTGTCTTCAATATTTTCGCTGACACAACTGAAATAACAAGGCTCAGCCAACTGCAAATTGGCGAAACGATGTTCTAACTGGTCTTGCAGTGAGTTGAACTGGTCAGCGTTTGCCGGTAATTTTCCGCGTAATAATTGGTCTTCGAGCCAAACCCACTGGAAAAATCCGCTTTCGTATAATGACGTTGGTGTGTCGTAGTTCAGTTCAAGTAATTTGGCCGGGCCAGTGCCGTCATAGGCTAAATCTAAGCGGCCATACAGGTGCGGTTGCGCGCTTTCATAAGACTGTTTAACCCAATCCCAATAAGCTTCAGGCACGGCTAACTGCGTTAATTTCTCTTCACTTGCCAAAATTTCTGGCACTAAAGAAAGTGCCATTTGATGCAGTTCTTCAGTCGGCGCTTCTAAATCTTCCTCAATTTGCTCCAAGCTAAATTGGTAATAAGCGCTTTCATCCCAGTATGGTTCGCCATCAAAGGTGTGAAAATTAAAACCAACAGATTCGGCATAACCACGCCAACCTGGACGTTCTTCAATTTGGATCTTTTTCATCAGTGCTTAGCCGCCACTGCTTTGTTGTTCGCTGCGTTTTTGTGCCTGCGCACCAAAACCACCGCGATTGACTACCTTTCCTGCCTGCGGAGCCATCCGCGACGGCATCACTTTCACCGGGCCAGTAAAACGTGATACTGGTTGGTTGTTCGCGGTACGGAATGTAGAGTTGTCATCACGTGATTTATACAAAGGTTGCGCTTGCAGATTAGAACGGCCACCGCCGCTAAACATCTGGCCAGCCATAAAGCCCATCATCATCGGCATAAAAAAGCCGCCAGAAGACGTCGCTGCTGGGGTTGTTGAAGCCGTCGTGGCCGCAGGGGCTTCACAGTTGCCTGCGCCAAAGTCAACTTCACAAGCAGCTTTGTCGGTATATTTCGGAGCGACTTGCGGATGAAGCGCTTTGGCTGCTGCAAATTCAGCTTGGCATTGTTCCGGGTTGTAGTAGCTGGCACATTGGTCAGCAGTTTCATACACTGCGGTCTGCACTGGCTCTTCAGAACTGCAGCTTGCGAGCATGATTGTTGTCGCCGGTACCATTACCATCAAAGCGACTTTGCTACTGCGTTTAAATCGAGTTGACATCATTTATCCCTCAAAAAGTCATGCTTGCTGAGTTCACCAAACCGATGGCAATTGAACAACAAGCTGAAAAAATCCCTGTAGCAACTTCGCCATTGTTGATGCGCTCTGGCAACTGGCGAATGGTCAAACGAACCACTAAGAATGTGAGTAATTGCACAACAAGTGCAATTGCACCCCATATTGCGCAATCTGCTAAAGAAACTGAGTGAGTAATAGCGCTAGCTAATGGCAATGCGAAACCAAGGATGGCGCCGCCAAAAGCCAAGGCAGCTGCCGGATTATTGCTACGGATTAAGCCAAATTCATCGTGCGGCGTGATCCAGCTGTAGATCCGCGCAAATAGCAGTATCAGCACAATGGCTAAGACGAAAAAGCTAAGGAAATTTGGTAAACCAGCGATAGAAGCGAGCAGACTTTCTGACATAAATATAATTCCTTTTTTGTGGTCTTTGAGCATCATCCTGAAAATTACTAAGAAACGCAACGTCAAGCAGAGTAAAGTCAGTTAAAGAGGTTTTTTTGGTTAAAAAAACGACAGCTTTTAATTACTAGACTACGCTGGATCCGAGCAGACGTCTTTCTGATATGCACTGTAAATCAATCGATTAGAGGTGTAACAGCTATGTTAAATCAATTTAAGGTCAGTACAAGATTAGCGATGTTGGCTGCAGTGCCGCTATTGGTGCTGATTGGCATTTGTTTTGGCGCCTTATCAAACATGAGTCAGTTAGCCAAAGGTGTCGATAGTTTGTATCAAGATAGGGTTAAACCACTGCAGCAACTCAAGACAGTGTCTGATTCGTTTGCGGTCACTATCGTCGACACATTGCATAAACATCGTGCCGGGGTTGTTGCGGCGGCAGATGCTGCAGAAACGCTAAAAACAGCAGAGCAAGTGGCGTTAAATCAATGGCAATTGTACAAATCAACCTTACTCACAGCGGAAGAGTCCAGATTAATCGCTGATACCCAACCACTTATTGATGCTTGGCTGGTGCAAATCCGCGGCTATCAACAAGCGATCCCTGACGGGTCTATCTTGAAAGTCGCTAATGAACAATTTAATCAGCAACTTTACGCAACTGCAGATCCATTGAGTGGCGCCTTAGAAGCTCTGATACAGTTGCAGTTGCGCGAATCGGCAAAGTTCGTAGATGTTGCACATGACACACTAAGTGCTACGAGCTGGTTGTTTAGCAGTATCGTAATTGCGGTGGTGATAGCGCTCAGTGTTTTGGCTTTTTTAGTATCTCGTTCTATTTCGACGCCGCTTATTGCACTGCGTTCAACCATGATGGCCGTGGGCGAACGTTCGGATTTACGACTGCGAGCGCCTGTTGCAGGCGATGATGAAATTGCCGATGCCGCCCAGGCATTCAATCAAACTTTGACCCGCGTCCAGCAGTTTTTTCAGCAGTTGAGCCAAGCCGTTGTTAGTCTTGCTGCTGCCGCAGAGCAAATGAGTGTGATCAGTAAAAATGTTAGTTCGACAGCACATTCCCAAGAACAAAACGCCAACATGATAGCCACTGCAGTGAATGAAATGACGGTGGCTATTGCTGAGGTTGCCCGCAGTGCTCAAGCAACGTCAACTCAAGCAAGTGATGCCGATAGTCGCACCCAAGTCGGCTACGAACAGGTGAGCGCAAATGTGGTGGCCATCACTGACTTATCAGATGCGGTGGCAAGTGCAAGTGTGGTCATTGAAACCCTCAATGGTGAATCCGAGAAAATTGGCCAAGTGCTGACGGTTATTCAAAGCATCGCCGCCCAAACGAATCTATTGGCATTAAATGCCGCTATCGAAGCTGCGCGGGCTGGTGATGCTGGTCGCGGTTTCGCCGTGGTCGCCGATGAAGTGCGCACCTTGGCGACCAATACCCATCAGGCAACTGAATCTATCCGCACTATGATGGCGAGTTTGCAAACATCCGCCAAAGATGCAGTGAGTGCAATGCAATTGTCCCAGCAACATGCCACCAATAGCGTGACTAATGCCAATGCCGCCGGTGAAGTACTTGGCGAAATTAAGCAGGCCGTTGGTAGTATTGTTGACATGAATACGCAAATTTCGGCAGCAACCGAGGAACAAACTGTGGTGGCTGAAGATATCAGTAAAAACATCACCGAATTTAGCCAAAGTATTAGTGAAGTCTCTCGCAGTGCCGAGCAAAGTGCAGAGGCCAGTGAAGAATTATCGGTACTTGCGGTTAGGATTTCCCAACAAGCCGCGTTGTTCCAAGTCTAAAATCCCGCTGATTTATTTCATCCATGTGACCAGCATTGTCGATAACAGTCGTCAGTGTTGGTCGCTCGTGGCGCTATTTCGGCTTTTGGTCGCAGATGCAGCATTCTGCCCCTGTGCTGGGCTGGACAATACAAGTGAAGCCTCTACACTCGCACTGACAAGATTTATACAGTTTAGATAGGATAATTCCATGAAAAATAAAACGATGATGGCACTTTGTGTCGCTTTGGCTCTAGGTATTTCCGGCTGTGAACCTGCTGCAGAGACCACTGCTTCGGCTGCTGGAAACCAAGGAAATGTTGCTGCCAGCAGCGCTTTAAAATCGGGGATCTATCTGAGTAATCTTGATACCCAAATTAAGCCACAAGATGATTTCTTTCGTTATGTGAACGGTAATTGGCTCGCCAAGACTGAAATTCCAGCGGATAAATCCCGTTGGGGTAGTTTTGATGAACTCCGAGATAGCTCCAGCAAACATGTGTTGCAAATTGTCAAAGATGCAGCAGCTAAACCGGCTGAGGCTGGCAGTGATCCGCAAAAAATCGGTGATATGTATCGTGCATTCATGGATACCGCAACCATCGAAAAGTTGGGGCTGAGCCCACTTGCTGCCGACGTCGCTCGGATCGATCAACTGAAAAGTCCTGCAGATCTTGCGACTTTATGGGGGCAACTGCAGGTTGAGCGCTACGGCACGCCAGTTGGGGTTTTCGTCGGTCAAGATCAGAAGAATTCTACCCAATATATAACTGGTATGAACCAGTCCGGTCTTGGCTTACCTGACCGCGATTATTATTTGAAGTCGGATGAAAAAGCCGAAAAAATCAAAAAACAATATCAGTGGATGATCGCCAAATATTGGGAGTTAGCCGGTTGGCCTGAGGGCAGTTTAGCCGCTGAGAAAATCTTCGCGATTGAGACCAAACTCGCGAATGCGCAGTGGAGTCGGGTGCAAAATCGCGACCGCACCAAAACCTACAATAAAATGACAATTGCGGAGTTGAGTACTAGAGCTCCAGGGTTTGACTGGCAAGCGTTTTTGACTGCCGCCGAACTAGGTGCGGTTAACGAAGTTGTGGTTCGTCAGCCAGATTACCTAACCGCATTTGCCAAAATTCAAGCGGACGTGCCATTACAAGACTGGCAGCTATACCTGAAGTTTCATTTGTTACGCAGCAAATCGACGTTACTAAGCAGCGCTTTTGAACAAACCAATTTTGATTTCTATGGCCGAGTATTGACCGGATTGCAGGAACAAAAGCCGCGCGAAGAGCGTGCTGTGGTTGCAATCGATGACGCGCTTGGATTCATGGTTGGTAAGCTTTATGTCGATAAATACTTCAAGCCAGAAGCGAAAGAGCGGATGGACCAACTCATCAAAAACTTGCGCGTCGCCTTCGAACAAGCAATCAATGATTTAGAGTGGATGAGTCCTGCGACTAAACAACAAGCGCAAGTGAAACTGCAGAAATTCAACGCGAAAATCGGTTATCCAGATGTTTGGCGGGATTACAGCTGTTTGACAATCAAAGTGGATGATTTAGTTGGCAACGTTAAACGCAGTAATGCATGTGAATATCAGCGGATGATTGCCCGTTTAGGCAAGCCGGTCGATAGAAACGAGTGGGGTATGACACCACAAACGGTCAATGCTTATTACAGCTCAACTATGAATGAAATCGTGTTTCCAGCAGCCATTTTGCAACCACCGTTCTTTAACGTGGAAGCCGATGACGCAGTCAATTACGGGGCAATCGGTGGTGTAATTGGTCATGAAATTACCCACGGTTTTGACGATCAGGGCCGCCGTTCTGACGGTGATGGTAATTTACGGGATTGGTGGACACCTGATGATGAAAGTCAGTTTAAGCAACGCGCTCAGCTGATGATTGATCAGTACAATGGTTACAACCCAATTGATGATTTACATGTACAGGGTGCGCTAACGCTTGGCGAAAACATTGCTGATTTAGGCGGTTTGACCGTCGCTTACCGTGCTTACCAAAACTCACTTGGCGGCAAAACCGCTCCGGTGATCGATGGTTTTACCGGTGAGAAACGTCTGTTTATTGGTTGGTCACAAGTCTGGCGGAATAAATCTCGTGATGAAGCGCTGCGACAAATGTTGATTACCGATCCACATTCTCCAGGCATGTATCGTGTGCAAGGGATTTTGTCGAATATGCCAGAATTCTATCAAGCATATGACGTGAAAGCGGGCGATGGGATGTATCGCCCTGCTGAGCAACGCGTGAAAATTTGGTAGTGATCGGTTAAATGCCATTCGTTAAACGGAGCCTTTGGGCTCCGTTTTCGTTTTTATCGGGCAGCAAGAGTCAGGGAGGATGCTGAATGATTGCATACGTATGCAATAAAAATGCAATTTTTCTGGCACGTTCTTACCGACCATGGCCCCGGGTAATTGCCGCAAGACCTAAAATGTTCCCATTAAGTTCAATCGCTGTCGAAAAAAACTTCAAGAATTGCTGGCGTTCTGACCTACCAACCTAGAAATCTGTGCTATTTCTTAATGTGCGTTAAGCACCAGTTCGTTGAGATTTGGTGCATTTCTTGTGAACAGTTGCATTTTGTTTCAACAAATTGCACAGCGGCAGTGCAAGTCGATGACGGGCTGCACTACCACGGCGCATTATGAATACGTATTCATGTTGTGTAGTTGCGCCGTTCCACATAGAAATAGCAAGGTTGTCATACTTCATGCCTATGGGTATGGAGCGCGCAACTAATAATTAGAGCAACACCACACCGGGGATGAAGGGCAATGAAACACTACAAATTAAGCGTACTAACGCTAGCATTGGCGACTGCAGGATTAAGTTCTTATGGCGTCGTTGCACAAGAAGCATTAAAAGACACCAAAGAAAAAACTGTCGAAGAGCAAATTGAAGTGATCGGCGTGACAGGCTACCGTGGTAGCTTGCAAAAAGCGCAATTGATCAAAATGAGCGAAAACTCTGTTGTTGAAGTTTTATCAGCAGAAGACATCGGTAAATTACCAGATACATCAGTCGCAGAATCTTTATCACGTTTACCAGGTTTAGCCGGTGAGCGTCGTAACGGCCGTACTAGCGGTCTGTCAGTGCGTGGTTTTAACGAAAACTACGTTGGCACCTCTTTAAATGGTCGCGAATTACTCGGTATGGGTGATAACCGCGGCGTTGAATACGATTTATATCCATCAGAAATCGTTAATACAGTTTTAGTTTACAAAACTCCAGAAGCCTCGTTAATGGCACAAGGCATTGGTGGTACTGTTGATATCCAAACAGCGAATCCACTCACTGCAAAACGTACAGTTGCATTTAACTTAAGCTATGAGCAAAACGGTCAGGATTCTGGTAACCCAGATTTCGACAACAATGGTCACCGTGCGTCATTTAACTTTATTGACCAATTTATGGACAATAAATTAGGTGTTGCTGTAGTTGCTGCGACTATGGAATCGCCACGTCAAGAACAACAATTCCGTGGTTGGGGTTATGCCGGTGCTAACGCTGCTAAAGCTGCGCCAGGTGTGACAGTGCCTGCTGGTACTGTAGTTTTAGGTGGTCACGACTCATTCACTCGTTCAGCGATGTTAGAGCGTAATTCAATTGCTGCAATCATTGAATACGCACCAACTGACCGCTTAAAAGCCAAGTTTGATGCTTTATTGATTGATTTCAATGAAAAAGATGCTCGTCGTGGTTTAGAAGAAGGTGGTGCTGAGTGGGGTACTGGCGCTTACACTATCACTGGTGTTGAAAATGGCTTAGTAACTTCAGGTTTCTATGACGGTTTCCACTCAGTTATCCGTAACGATGCTCGTGAGCAAGATGCAAGCTTAAAAACTTTCGGTTTAAACCTTGAATACGCAATCAACGATGAATGGGCAGCTGAAGTTGACATCTCTACCGGCGATGTAAACAAAACTATCACTGATATCGAAAGTTATTCAGGTGTTGGCCGTGCCACAGTGCCAAACCGTCCAATGGCGGCTCGTGCATGGACTATGACCTCTTCTGGCGTCATGTATAGCGCACACCCAACATTACCATCAGTAGATTACACCAACGCTTCATTAATCCGTTTAGCAGGTCCGCAATCTTGGGGTGGTAGCTTAGCTCCAGTTCCAGCGTTCCAAGGCACTAACGGTTTTGGTCCTTCTACCGCACAAGACGGTTTCGTTAACCAACCAGATTTTGATGAATCATTAGACAGCGTCCGCTTACAACTGAACGGTGAAGTGGATTGGGGCGTGATCAACAAGTTTGAAGCGGGCGTAGTTTATAAAGAACGTTCAAAAACTAAGATCAACAATGGTGCTTATTTGACCGCAAAAGTATGGCCAAATTCAGACCCAATTCCTAACGTGCTCGGTGTTGCAGATTTAAGCTTCATCGGTATTCCAGGTGTGTTGGCTTATGACAGCTTAGCGCTTTACAACAGCGGTTATTATATTTCTACCGATGCAGCCCTGTTGGAAAACGGCCGTTTTGGTGACACTTACACTATCGATGAAGAAATCACCACACTGTACTCAATGGCAAATATCAGCACTGAAGTTGCTGGCATGCCGTTAGAAGGTAACGTTGGTGTGCAGATTGTTAGCTCTAAACAATCTGGTCAAGGTTTCGACGCGACTACCGGTGTTGGCGGTTACACTCGTGCTACTGCGGTAAGTGGTGGTGCAGATTACACTGACGTGCTGCCAAGCTTAAACTTAAGCTTAGAAGTGCTTGATGATCAGTACGTCCGTACTGCGGTATCTAAAGTAACTAGCCGTCCGCGTATCGACGATTTACGTCCAAACGCAACAGTAAGTTTTGCGTTCAACGACAACAATATTTTGTCGACTAACCCAGCAAACAGTGCGTGGAGTGGTAACGCTGGTAACTCTGAATTGAAGCCATTAGAAGCTAACCAATTCGATTTATCATACGAAAACTACTACCACGAGAATGGTTATATCGCCACTAGCTTCTTCTACAAAGATTTAGTGAATTGGCACGTTGCTGGCGCAACTATCAATGATTTTAGCGCTAACTACATCCCTGGTTTCCACCAAACTAGTACTGGTCAAGCACCAGCGACTATGATGGGTATCCTGAACTTCCGTGAAGACGGTATGCAAGGTTTTGTCCGTGGTTATGAAATCCAAGCGAGCTTCCCATTTGAGATCGTCCACGCATCATTGGATGGTTTAGGTGTGGTTGCTAGTGCAACCAAGTTAGATGGTTCATTAGGTGAAGGCAACGCTCGTCAAAACGTGCCAGGTCTGTCAAACGAACTTTATACTTTAACTGCCTACTATGAAAAAGCTGGTTTTGAATTCCGCGTTTCTGGTACTAAACGTGATGAGTTCACTACTGAAACTCGTGGTCTGAGCTTGAGCTTGGCACCTACTACTGACCAAGGTGGTACTTTGGTTGACGCGCAAATCGGCTATGATTTCGGCGAGTCAGGTATCAGCCAGTTAGAAGGTCTGCGTGTATCATTGCAAGGTCAAAACTTAACGGATGAGAAGACAATCCAAGCGAACGGTGGTGATTCACGTCAGATCACTCAATACCAAAGCTTTGGTCGTAACTTCATGCTGAGCATGAACTACAAGTTCTAATGCCGTTAGGTTGGTAATTGAAGTTGATAAAAACCCAATCAGTTCGCTGATTGGGTTTTTTTTAAGGTTTAAACCATGGACATCGTGAAAAAAGTAGTGATTTTAGGCGGAGGCACCGCGGGTTGGTTAGCCGCATCCTTGCTGAAAAAAGTCATTGGTTCGGTGATAGATATTGAGCTGGTGGAATCTGATGAAATTGGTATTGTTGGCGTGGGTGAGGCGACTATTCCGCCAATCCGCTTGGTTAATCAAGTGCTTGGGATCTCCGAAGCCGATTTCCTGCGCGAAACCAATGCCACCATCAAGCTTGCTATCAAGTTTGAAAATTGGAAACAACAGGGTGAAAGTTATTTTCATACCTTTGGTGCGCCAGGACGCAGCTTAGCATTTTGCAATTTCCACCATTTATGGCAAAAAGCGCGGCAGGCGGGCGATACCACCTCATTGTGGGCTTACGATTTAAATTATCTTTGCGCCACGGCAGGTAAATTTGCGCCGATCCAAAGTAAAGACCACATCCTAGAGTTGCCTTACGCTTACCATTTTGATGCAGCTTTATATGCTCGTTATCTTCGAAAGTTCAGTGAAGGTTTGGGAGTAGTGCGCACCGAAGGCCGAGTTGCCAATGTCACTCGCCACTATAATGGTCATGTAAAAAGTCTGTTGTTAACGGATGGCCGTGAAGTCGCTGGGGATTTTTTTATTGATTGCTCTGGCTTTAGCTCATTGCTGTTGCAACAACATCTGCAGACTGGTTATGACGATTGGAGTCATTTGCTGCCTTGTGATCGGGCCGTTGCGGTACCGTCTGAGCGCTTTGCGCAAACTTTGCCTTATACCCGTTCCATCGCCCATTCAGCTGGCTGGCAGTGGCGCATACCACTGCAGCACCGCAACGGTAATGGTTTGGTGTTTAGTAGTGCCCACTATAGTGAACAGCAGGCGATGGATCTGTTGATGCAGAATTTAGAAAGTCCAGCGCTAGGCGAGCCGCGAGTGATCCGCTTTAAAACCGGCAGAGCACGTAAGCAATGGCATCGCAATGTAGTGGCTATCGGTTTGTCTTCCGGATTTTTAGAACCGTTAGAGTCGACCAGTATTCATTTAATCCAGTCAGGTATTGTTAGATTACTGCAGTTGTTTCCGCATCGAGGCATTGATGAAGCAAAAGTCGCTGAATACAACAAACAATCTGAGTTGGAATTCCGCCAGATCCGCGACTTCTTAATTTTTCACTATCATGTCAACCAGCGAGATGACAGCCAATTTTGGCGGGATATGCAGGAGATCGAAATTCCGGATTCTCTGGCTCATAAAATTGCCATTTTTGCTGCGGACGGTACCTTGGTTCGAGAAAATAACGATTTATTCCAAGATAGCTCCTGGCTGCAGGTCATGATGGGTCAGGGCATCATGCCAAAAGATTACCATCCAATTGCTGATAATTTCTCGTACCAACAGCTCAGAGAAATGTTGGCGGGGATCCGGGCAATCAAAGAAGAGCCATTGTCAAAATTGCCAAGTCATGATGATTTTATTCAACGAGCCATTCGGCAAGTAAGCTGACCGCAGGAGCGCAGTAGATAATGAAAAACCGCAGTTTGTTAGGGTTGTTGATTTTAAGCTATTGCGCAGACGTTACTGCGAAACCGCTCGGATCAGTGCAGAAATCGCCAGACTGGCGCGATCAGGTGATTTATTTTGTGCTCACTGACCGTTTTGCTGATGGTGATCAGAGTAATAACGACCAAGGCGCGGGTGAATATAATCCACAGTTGCCAAGTCACTATAGTGGCGGCGATTTGGCTGGAATTCAAAGTAAATTGGAATATATTCAGGGGCTTGGTGCGAGTGCCGTATGGTTAACTCCGCCCGTTGCGAATCAATGGTGGAGTAAACAGTTGCAATATGCCGGCTATCACGGTTATTGGGCGACTGATTTTAAAGCGGTGGACGCGCACTACGGCACTTTGGCAAGTTATCAGGCGCTTGCCAAGGCGTTGCATCAACGCAACATGTATCTAATTCAAGATATTGTGCTCAACCATACCGGCAACTTTTTTGGCTACAGCGGCGATTATGACGCAAAGGACACCGCGAAAAACTTTGTGTTGTATGAATCCTCCGACAGTAAACAGCCGGCCCCCAGCCAATATCCCTTTTCATTAATTAATCGACTGGATCCTAAAGCTGCTGCGGAGAATATCTACCACTGGACGCCACCAATTGTTGATGCCTCTGTGCCAGGGCAAGAATTTAGTTACCAGCTTGGTGGATTGGCGGATATCAACACTAGCAATCCGAAAGTTCGCGCTGCCTTCAAAGACAGTTATCGCTTTTGGCTCGAGCAAGTTGGCGTTGATGCGTTTCGCGTCGATACCGCCAAATATGTCGAACATGATTTTTGGCATGACTTTTTGCACAGCGATGATGGCATTTTTGCCAAAGCGCGTAGTTTGGGTAAGGACAACTTTTTAGTATTTGGCGAAGTGTTTGAAGCGTCCAAGCCATTTAATGCCGAGGGTGAGCACAAGATTAAGGCCTTTTTGGGATCTAAAGAGCGGCCAGAACTTAACTCAGTTATCGCCTTTCCGCTGTATTTTGAGTTAAACCAAGTGCTTGCTGAAGGTGCGCCCCCGGCACAGCTTGGTTATCGACTTGAACAACATACCCAGCTGTTTGCTGATCCACACTTGTTGCCGACCTTTTTGAACAACCATGATACCAAGCGTTTTTTAGCCTCCGGCAGCGTTGAAGCCTTTGTGCAAGGGTACGCCACCCTGTTCACCGTTCCGGGTATCCCAGTGATTTACCAAGGCGATGAGCAGCTATTTACCGAAAGTCGCAAGGCTATGTTTAAAGGCGGGTTTGGCAGCGAGCAGGACCATTTCTCCAGCAAAACCCCGATGTATCAGACTATTGCCCAGTTAGCGCAAATGCGTCGTGAGCATCCACTGTTTAGTCGTGGAGAACTCAAAGTGTTGTTTGCACAAAGCGAGGGGCCAGGTGTGTTGGTCTACCAAATGCAGCACCAAGGTGAAACGGCGGTGGTGATACTCAATACCGCAGACAGTCCACGAATGCTGGCAAATGTGGCGATTGGCGCAGGAACTTGGCAACCGCTTTGGCAGTATCAGACCAAGTTTGAGCAATTGGCCGCAGATAACGAGGGCCGTATCACTGCTGAATTGCCGGCGCGGGCTGTGGTGGTGCTGGCTCAAACGGCAATGCCAGCAAATGCCGATACTGTTAGTCGCCAAACTGTTAAGCCCAATGTGACTAATCCCAACGCTAAGCAAGCCACCAGCCTTCACTGGCAAATGGCGCCGTTACCAAAGCAAGTGCTGAGCAAGGATTTTGTGTTGCAGGGCAAAGTTTCTGCAGCCAATACTGAGCTCGTCTTACTGAGAAATGGGGATTATTCGGCGAATGTTCGCACTCACTCAGATAAGAATGGCAATTTCCAACTGCCAGTGACTGTGCGTGATTTGGGCGCGAACCCATTGCAACTTGCGGTGTATGCTCCCGCGTTTATGCGCGCCGGAAACGCGGTTAGTCCAACGCTGACCGTGCAAACTCGAGTAGAGCAAGCGGAGTTTGTCGCGACTGTGGTGGATGCTCAAGGCGATGACAAAGGCCCGACAGGTCGTTATATCGCGCCAACCCAACCGCATTCGCAGCGGCAAAAGGATCTGCTTGCCGTCAGTGCTAAAGCTGCCGGTGCTAATTTAGAGCTAGAAATTAAAATGGCGCAGGTCAGTCAATTTTGGGGCCCGGCAAATGGCTTTGATAACGTGCATTTTGCGATATTCTTTGATTTGCCCGCTGGCGGTTTGACGGCAAATGCACAGCAATTGCCTGGTTTAGCGAGCCGAATGCCAAATGCGCAAAGTTGGCAGTTAGGACACTTTTTGTTTGGTTGGGGCAATTCGGTGTTTACCGCAAAAGCGGCAACACCTGAGCATGCGCCAGCAAAACTTGGTGCAGCGCCGACAGTGCAGGTTGATGCCAAGGCTGGAGTGATCCGAATTCGTTACGACGGACGAGCGCTTGGCGTAAATAGCTGGCGTGATGCCTCCATTTACCTGTCAACTTGGGATAAAACCGGCGAAGGCGCGCTGCGCAGCATCGCAGAGCAGCCATCGCCTTGGAATTTTGGCGGTGGTAAAGCCGACAGTGCAAAAGTGCTCGACGATGCATTTATTCGTTTGCAAAGACCCTAGTTTGCCAAACCAGACCAGTGACGGCGCGCCATCACTGGTCTGATTAGTTTAAATTCCCCTGTATAAAAATGAACCTCTGACATTTTGCCGAGTCACATCAAAGTCCCTTAGGTGTTCGTCTGGCAAATAATAAAAATCAGATCAGAGGAAACGTTGTATGGTGAGTAAAATTAGAAGCCGTATCCTGCATTTTCTGCAATTGACCCATTGTGCATTTCGCATCGATGGCAATTGTGTCTACACCGCTGCTGCCAATTTATATTTTGAAGATGACTGCTTGCGTATTGAGCGGCCAGGCAAACCAAGCCGCGCTATGTCATATCAACGACTTAATTTGGACAAACTGCTGATGATCATCAATCCATCAGCCGCAGCTGAGTCGCGCTAAGTTAGAAGTTAGCAGTTAGCACTTTAAATGCAGCGACTCGTGGAGTTGCAGTTGTGCATATTCGCCACTTGC
This sequence comes from Gammaproteobacteria bacterium, assembly GCA_017302255.1. Lineage (GTDB taxonomy): Bacteria > Pseudomonadota > Gammaproteobacteria > Enterobacterales > Alteromonadaceae > Pararheinheimera. The sequence continues at coordinate 73,389 of JAFLDV010000009.1, forward strand.
TCTAAAGTTCGGCAATGCTAAGGCATTGTTGCGTATATAATTCCTGAATCCTAAAGCATAAGTTAGTCCAGTCACAGTCCACAAGGAATTGCATGAGTCAGCAGTTGCGCCAGTCGTATCGACTGACGACCTTAAATTTGCATAACTTCGCCGCCCCGCCGTTAGCCTGCTACGAGTGGGACAATATCTATAGCCAAGCGCAGTGGCAGCAAAAAACACAGTGGTTATTGGCAACATGGCAACAGCTGAAACCTGATCTGCTCGCGTTGCAGGAAGTGTTTAGCGTTGACGCCTTAGTTGAGCTGATTAGTGCCGCCGGATTTGCACATTGGGCGGTATCGGCACAGCCGGTGCTAGTTGACGACCATGTCTTTCAAAAGCCAGTACAATTGCTTGCAAGCCGTTATCCGTTGCAAGTGCAATCATTGCCTAAGCTTGATACCAGCGACTGGCCATCAGCGATGCAGCACTGTCAATTTAGCCGTGAGCCACTGCTGGTTGAAGTCGAATTGCCATTACTTGGCAAAGTTCGGGTTGTGGTCTGTCATTTAAAGTCGGCGCGCGCCGTTGCCGAGTTACAGGCGTATCCCGCTCTCGCATTATGGCAATCGGCACAGCAGCGAGGCATGGAGGCGACGATGCTTTGGCAGCAGCTACACCAGCTGTATCAGCAGCAACCCTTGCCGACTATTGTGATGGGGGATTTCAACGATAGTTGGTCATCGACAATATTGCAGCCACTGCACGCCACGACAAAAACCAAAAACGGTTTGTTTTTGCTGCAGGATGCCGCAGATTTGGCGCCCGAGGGGCGTCGTGCGCCGACTCATTATTATGGTGCTGATGGCCGAGTGTTAGATTATGTGTTGCTTTCCGCTGAGTTCGATCCACGCCACCATCAGGGCGTGGCTGAAGTGAGCGCGTATCAAATCTATGACCAACATTTGGTCCGGCCCAATTTTGCCATTGACGGCTACAGTAGTGACCATGCCGCGGTAAGCATCGAGTTATCCCGAATTCGTTGAAAATTTAGGGTGCAGCCCCGTGACAACAGCGAATTGGGAAGGTGCAGACTAGTTTTCAAGGTCAAGCGGCGAGCTCTTCGCTCACTTACATGCGTTTGTAACGCATGAAGAAGAAGTGGACTAGACGTTAGTCGTTTCAGCGGCTGCAGTTGCTGCAACATCAGCCACGGTTGCGGTCTCTGGCGCTGCTGTTTGCTCTGCTTTTGCTTGTTTGAGGCGAATGGAATTTTTCACCTGAATGTTTTTCTTTTGCTTGGCGCGTTTTGCGATTTTCTTTTTCAGGGCTTTTGCTGAACTCATGTTGGGCTCTAATTATTCAAAGTTGATGGCAATTGTAGCCGATCCTGCGGCTAAGCGGAACCAACACTGTGCTTAGAGGCGTGCAAGCGCGCATTTAGGCGAAGATAGCTATTTCCCCGCGAACTTATTAAACTGTCGCCCCCAGTTTTGGAGCGGCTCTGATGCGTATAGTTTTGGCACCGATGGAAGGTGTGGTCGATCACCTGATGCGAGAAATGCTTACCGAAATCGGTGGTTTTGATTTATGCATCACCGAATTTGTCAGAGTCGTGGACCAATTGTTACCGCGCCGGGTGTTTACCCGGTTATGTCCTGAGTTATTGCAAGATGGCAAAACTTTGGCTGGCACTCCTGTGCGCGTGCAGTTGTTAGGGCAAGAGCCGGAGTGGCTGGCGGAAAACGCCGCAAGAGCAGTAGAACTTGGCTCTCCAGGGATCGATTTGAATTTTGGCTGCCCAGCCAAGACCGTCAATAAAAGCAAAGGCGGAGCTGTGTTACTGCGTGAGACCGAGCAGTTGTACCGCATCGTATCAGCCGTTCGCGCGGCAGTACCTAGTCAATTTCCAGTCACTGCGAAAATGCGCCTCGGCTATGATGATACCGACCTAGCGCTGGATAACGCCCGTGCGTTGGCAGAGGCTGGAGCCTCAGAACTTACCGTGCACGCCCGCACCAAAGCTGATGGCTATCGGCCACCGGCTTATTGGCCTTGGATCGCCAAAATTCGGCAAGTGGTGGCCATTAATGTCGTCGCAAATGGTGAGATTTGGCAGCCTGAACATGCAGTGCTTTGTCGCGAACAAAGTACCAGTCCGGATATCATGATCGGCAGGGGCGCTTTGGCACAGCCAAACCTAGCCATGCGGATTAAACATGGTGGCGCTGCGCTGCCATGGCCTGAAGTCTTGGCGCTCCTCATGCGTTATTCCGAATTTGAGATCGCAGGTGACAAAGGCCTGTATTACTCCAATCGCATCAAGCAGTGGTTTAGTTATTTGAAACTGCAATATCCAGAAGCCGAACAGCTATTTGCGCAATTGCGGTTACTGCGGAAAAGTAGCGATATCGTCACCTTGCTACAGGCCAATTTAGCGTCACAACAGTAACCTTAGGCTTTGGCGGCAATGCCTAAGGTTTTGCACTTAGTTTTAGCATTTAGTTTTGCGCTGCAACCCGCCACCGCCGCCAAGCTTGGCAAACGCTTATCGCGAATACGCCACTGAACATCAAAACTGCAAAAGGCACTATAGAGTCATGGCCGCCCATAGCGAGTAATGGCCCGGCAATAGCGCCTGCGCCAAAACGTAAGGTGCCAATTACCGCTGTAGCAGTGCCGGAATGATGCGGAAATCGAATCAAAATTAAGGCATCAGCGTTGGTCGCACAAACGCTCAGACTGGCCATTAACGGTGCTATCGCCAGCGCGGTTAACCACAAAGGCCCTGCAAAGATGCTCACCGCCACTAAAATACTGGCAAACAGCAAACCGCTGAGAAAAGCCCAGTGTAGTAATCGCTCACTGCCAAATCGCGTGACCAGTTTGCTATTGCTGAAGTTAGCGATTATTAAAGCGCAAACATTAAAACCAAACAGCAGACTAAACAGCTGTGCGTCAACGCCAAAATGCTCGATGTAGACAAATGGCACTGCGGTTAAAAAGCAGAAAAAGGAAAATGAAGCGAACATCGAAATCGCAATGAGCGGCTGTGCCAGACGGTTGTTTAAGACCAACCGGTAAGAGCTAAAAAATGCCGGTGCAGGGCTATCCGCAGGCCGCGGGATACGCACTTCTGGCAAAAACCGCATACACAACAGGCCAATCGCTAAAGCGTAGGCAGCTAATACCACAAAAATCAGCGGCCATTGCCCCCAGAGTAACAGCAAGCTACCAATAGCAGGCGCCAGTAAAGGCGCCAGCATCATCATCATTGATACGTAGGACATGCCCTTTGCAGTATTTTCTTGGTATAAGGCACGAATGAGCCCTGGGATCACGACAGTAGCCGCACTGCCGACAAAGGCTTGTGCCGCCCGCCCGGCCAGAAACCATTCGATGGTTGGAGCAAAACTTAACAAAAGGGATACCAGCGCAAAGGCACTGAGTCCGCCGATCGCCAGCTTCCGACGACCAATCATGTCGGCCAAGGGCCCAAATAGCAGCATGCCTAAAGCATAAAACGCCAGAAAAATACTGAGGCTTTGTTGCACTAACCCTGGGGTCGTGGTCAGTTGCTCAGTAATTTGTGGCATTGCGGGCAGATACATGTCGATAGCGAGCGGGGTAACAGCGACGACAGCGGCTAACAAGGCGATTAATGCCAAACGAGGTTGCGCCATGCGCGAGCTCCTTCCTAAAAAAACGCTATTTTACCGGGATTTTGTGCGGTAAATGGGCGTATTTTTAGAAAGCTCATCTGACTTTGGCAGCAAAAAAGCGACAGGTTAGTCAGTTGCTCGCGTTTTTTCTTAATTATCCAGCAGTTCGGTTCTATTCCAGAGGTTTTGATGCTTCGGATCGGCAAAAAATTCGTCGGGATGCCAATAACGCGGCAATAAATTGCGCAATTTACCCGGTTCAAAACCCGCGGTGAGTTTACTTAATATCTCTTGCAGACGCTGATCCGGCACTACCGTGAGTTTTTGCCGTGCAGGTTTAAAATACAGGTTGTGCTCGACGCTGACACTTAAATTCAACCCATTGCCTCGGTACTGCAAGTTGCGGCTGACTGCCCGGCATAATGGGACTTCTGGACTTGGTGGATAGAGTGAATTGACGATGGCAAACTCATAGCGCTCACCGGCAAACCCTTGTTTTTCTTTTGGAATATAGACAACACCATAGCCTTGCGGAAACACGCCAGTGATGGTGAGTAACTGATCGACCATCCGCTCATCGTAATGACCTGCTTTGGCGCCATTTTTTAGAATGAGCGCAACCTTCGGCAGCGACTGATAGACAAAGCGCGCACGTCCAGGCAAAACTGCCGACGCGTAGACTTGCGGTAAGCGCAATAAATTACCGATACCGAGTCCTGGCTTACTCGACATTTTCAGTAAAGTCAGACAGAAAGCTTGTTTCTCTTCTTCAGTCTTCACAAACTCATCGCGCTCAGTTCGTGAATTACCCCGGTAGCGGGAAACGCCGATACCATCGCTGACAAACCGCAGTGTTGCTGCTTGCGAGATGGTCAAAAATTGCGACCGTTCTTCGGCATCAAATTCACGCCAGCGTGCAGATTGTTGTTCACCCTGCAGCATATGTTGTGCTTCAGGATGATAATGCCCAACATCCTGCAGCAAGACCGCCATTAACAACGGGATTTGCACATCATCACGAAACGCTTGGTATTCCAAACCTTGGGCCGAAGGTTGTGGCTGATATCGGTCTTTGCTTTTCTTCAAAATATAACTGTTGGTGATGAGCTGGCGTTCGAGCAAATGATCCAACAGGCGTAGGCTTAATACCGCTTTATAGAAGGGTTTGTATTTCAGGTGAACAGCGCTCAGTTGCTCGCCTTCACTTGGCGCTAATAACTGTAAAGTGCCCAATAACCGCGATGAGCGGCTGATCGTCTCAACGCGAGAAGACCCCTCAGACAGTTCTAAAATCTGCTGACACAATAAATGCAACTGGTTGTAGCGCTGTTGCTGGCGGTTTTCATAAGCTTGCTCCGCTTTTTGCAGGGCTTGCCGCTTTTGCTGAGAATCTAAGGTCAGCGCGGCCTCTGTTTTGCGGGTTGCTAGGCGCAGCTGGGTTTGGCTTTGCTCAAGTTGCTGATGCAACTGAGTCAGTTCTGCTTGCCAGCTTTGGTCTAATTCAAAAAACTGCTGTGCTTGGCCAAACAGTGACTGCTGAAATTTACTGCCCGACAGCAAACTGGCGATGAGTTTGCGCACGGTTCGGACGTAGGACTTTTCGGGAGAATTTTTTGGAGTCAGTGGCATGCCAAGGGTGCTCTGTCATAGCTATCGAGCTAATTTCTAACGGTTCTATGAAATACGATAGCTGAAGTATGGCTGAGGCGGAAGCTTTGTCCGTCGAATTGTCCAGTTTGCTGAAATCAATTGCGGAACAAAGTTGCACGGAGTCCGATGCTGGCATAGTATTTGAAGACTAAACTAACTAAGTGATTCTGGTGACTGTAAATTGACAGCAGTCACTCCTTGCCGTTTGTGGCCCATATAGGAGCCCCCATGAGAAAAAATAAAGTCATTACGACCGACGAAGTTTTATTAACGCTTTGCTCTTCAGTGACTCAAGTGTTGGCAGCTGCTGGTAATGCGCAAATTGCCTATTCGCCAATGGTACAAAAAATTCAGAAAACTTTTCTGCGCCCAGATCTTGGCTGTTTTGTGCTGTTTGATGGTGGTTTTTCTGGATTAGTGATTATCAATTTCACCTCAGAAGCTGCGATGGAAATCTATCGTAAGTACATGATGAGTATGGGCATGCCGGAATCGGAATTAGCGCAGTTCCATACCTCAGATGAAGTTGGCAACGTGATGGGTGAGTTGATGAACCAAATCGTTGGCGATTTCACCAATAAAGTTCGGGTCAATTTGCAAACTTCAATTAATCAAAGCCAACCCAAAATGATGGCGATTAATAAACAAGTACAAATTCTGATCAACACTCAGCTTGACCAACCACAAGCTCGCCGTGTGACCTTTAGTACGCCGTTGCACAACATTTTCTATATGGAATTAGCGATGGATAAAACCGAATTTATCCAATTGCATGATTTTGAAGCGACCCAAGAAGAAAATGTCGATGACATTTTGGCTAATGCCCACAGTGCTCATCAGTCGCAACAAGCAGAGACAGCGCAAGCTGCAGCTGATGCCGCGGACGACGATTTCCTCGCTAATCTAGGTCTTTAAACATTAGCAAGCTAGGGTAATAGCGAAAGAATGAGAACCCTTGTCAGGCAACTGGCAAGGGTTTAATTTTTTTCGGCAAGCGGATACTAAAGCGCGCCCCACCCAGCAGTGAGCTATCAATACTTAATTGGCCTTGATGCCAATTCACAATACGACTGACAATAGCTAAACCCAAACCAAAACCACCTTGTCCTTTATTACGCCCAGCATCTAAGCGCACAAAAGGCTGCAAAATTGCATCACGTTGCGCGACAGGGATACCAGGGCCGTCGTCATCGACCGTGATAATCGCCTCATCATTGGTGAATTGCAGTGAGAGCAGCACTTGGTTTTGGGCGTGACGCTTTGCGTTCATCAGCAGATTTTGCAGTGCTCGTTCAAGGTAATGGCCGTCAGCTTGTTGCCAAGCAATTGCTGGCCGTTCGACCACAATAGTTGCACCGGGCAGAGGTGCCAATTTTTCACTGAGATTATCGATAAGCTGGGTTAAATCGACCTCTTCAAATTGCAAACGAACCACTTGGCTTTCCATACGAGCGTAATCCAGCATCTCGTCAACTAATTGATCAAGCTCGCGAATATCACCAAGCATTGCTAGTTTCTCCGCGTCGCTGAGCGGTTGCATTTCGATGGCAAAACTTAATCTGGCCAGTGGCGTTCGTAATTCATGGGAAACCGCATGTGTCATTTCACGCTGCAGATTCACTAGCCGTTTAATTTGGTTCGCCATTTGCTGCACGCTTTGCGCTATTGGCGCGAGCAGCGAGCGGTCTGGCAATGGCTGAGTCGGTAATTGCATGCCTTGACCAAATTGCGCGAGTTGACGCTGTAAATGCGAAATATCGCGCGCTATAGGCCAAAGCCAAACCGCCAAGGCAACGCCAAGCAGCAGGAAAAACAACATGGTGAATAAGTAGGTGTAGTTGGACGGGACTTCGACTTCTACTGGGCCAAATTGTTGTAGCTGGTCGCCAATTTGTTGGTAGAAATAGACATAATTTTCGCCAAAAAGTGGCACCAATTGCCCGCGAGCTAAAGCCTCAAGTTCTTCGGGCGACCAGTCAATGGCATTAACAGGCAGGTTTTGTAAGCTCAAATTGAGCTGCGCAGCGACCTGTTTGGGATCGCTATCTGGCGCGGTTAGCTGATAAGCCAAACTTTGCCCCAGCAGGTTCACCCAGCCGGGGATCGTCTCAGTTTGGCTATGTTCCCAGAGTCTTTCCACACTCCAGCCGATGGCGACCAACACCAACAGCATAAACAAATAGAAGTGTAAAAATAGCCGGCGCATGTCAGTTCCAAGCGTCTGCTACAAACAGGTAGCCTTTACCCCAGACTGTTTTAATGCGAAACGGTGTATCAGCATTATCGCCAAGTTTTCGGCGAAGATGTGAGACTCGAACATCGACGGTACGATCTAAACCATCATACTCGCGCCCGATGATTTGCTTATGGATTGCTTCCCGACGTACTGTTTGCCCAGCGTGTTTGGCCAGCATCCATAGCAGGTCAAATTCGTAGCTGGTGAGCTCAACAAACTGCTCATCATAATAAGCTTCACGAGCTGATTGGTTCAGTTGTAAGCGGCCGAATGATAGTGTGGTGCTTTCTTGATTGCTGGCGGTTTGCGTGCGTCTAAGCAGTGCATGAACTCGCGCGAGCAGTACCCGTGGCTCTACCGGTTTGACAACATAATCATCTGCACCGAGTTCAAGACCAAGCACTTGATCAATATCACTCTCTTTTGCGGTTAACATCAGGATCGGTTGTTTGAACCAAGGACGAATAGCGCGGCAAATAGCGAAGCCATCTAGCCCAGGTAGCATCAGATCCAATATGACTAAGTCCGGATTAAAATCGCGGCATTGCGCTTCTGCTTCAAGACCGTTAAACACTTGGCGAACGACAAAACCGTGTTGAGTGAGGTAACTTTGGACTAAATCAGATAATCGCTGATCGTCCTCGACCAACAGAATTTTACTCATTAAAACACACTCCATGGGGCAACCAAACGTCGTCGCCGGTCAGGTTGGCGACTCAAAATTGTTAACGACTGCTCTAAAACCGGTTGCTGCGCTTCGCGTAGCTGTAACACACTATTTTGCTTGAGCTGCAGTGTTTGTTGCCAGCTGCCTTGTTGTTGCTGTTGCCAGCATTGCAATTGGGTGTCGTCGAGAAATGCACACAACGAGCGGGGCTGCTGACTCTGCCAATGCAGGCTAAGCGCCATTTCACATTGGGCCTGTTGTTTATCGACCACGCAGACTGTCGGTTCGACGACCCAGCACACCGCATCAAGACAAGGCGCAGTGTGTTCAGCAGCGAGAACTCCGCTAGAAAAGACTAATACAGCTAAAAAATTAAGTCCTTGCATCAATAAAACCGGTAACTGACTCCAATAAACCAGGACCGGACAAATGTTTCTGCCAGTAATGGGCTTTGTTGTGTGTCGACTGAAGGATCTTCGGCATTCTTCAAGTCGATATTTAACCAACGATAACGGAATAAACTTAAGAGTGCCCAGTTTTTGTCGAGCTCATAGCTCCAATGCACGCCAACTTCAGGTTGGAAACCTGCAGAAGCCACGTCTGGACTGCCACCATCATCAAAAGAAATACCGTAGTAGGTGTCTAGCAATCGGGCACTTTTCCATGCCAACGCAGAGCTAAAGCCCCAGTCGCCAGTGACATGACTTAAATGGTATGCAACTGAGACCTTGGCGTGTGAGCCCTGATATTCGTTACTGACATCATGCCACCAATTGGCCCGCACTTGCCACTGGGCTTTTTGCCAATCGAGCTGTAAGCCGCCATCAAGCGCCCACGGCCGTTTGCTGACTTGGCCGATATCGACAACTCGCACACTCTCTGATATTTCGTTGTTTTGGACTGGGCCGGCTAAACCATCGTCGGCAATACGCTGCGAAGTAAATACATTACTAAAAGACGCGCGGCGGAAATATCCCTGCTCCTCGTTGAAGCGACTAACCAAGCTTAAGGTGACCTCTGGTGATAACACCCAACTGTAACCTAAGGTCCCATTATCAAAAAACCAATGTTGACCGTAATAGGCCAAGTCTGGCATCAACCACAGCGGCATATTGTGGCCGCCATGTAATGGGTTGGAGCGAAATCCCGCGCCCATCGCGAGGGAAAAGTGGAATTGATCGGTGGTTTCACAAGGCGCAGTTGCCGAAGTTTTCGTCGCATCCGAACAGCCAGCCGCTTGCGCTGCGGCGCTAACCACAGACCAACCAACAAATATAAATGGAACCGCAAAACGCGAGGTCATAAGCTACTTCTTTGCAAAAACCTGATACCAACACTTTACCACTTCAGCGCCGAGGCCTTCAGCAAAAATAACAATGTTTCACAAAAACGCCACGACTCTGCTTTGTTTGTTGGTAACTCTTGCTGGATTTTGCTGCAGATGTTGCGGTTCTTATCGCATTACCTTGCTTAAAGTGACCTGGTTGTGGCAATTTAGCCGTAGCTTGGAATAACTAAAAAAACGCTGCTGCGCAGCCAAGTCCCAAATTGAGGTGTAAACCGTGTTGTTAGGCATTTGCTGGCCACAAGGCTTCAAGGAGTATGTGGCATGAAAGGAAAAGCAACGTCGTTTGATATTGCCTATATGGCTGGCGTGTCGCAATCGACCGTGTCGCGTGCATTACGGGACAGTCCAGCAGTAAATCAGGAAACCAAAGACCGCATTTTTGCCATTGCGAAACAGCTTAATTACAAAGTGGATAAAAATGCCAGCAACTTGCGCAAACAGCGCAGTGGCACTTTAGCCTTACTGCTGTTTGAAGATCCAACAGTCGATGATTCGCAAATTAACCCTTTTTTCTTGTCGATGTTGGGCAGCATAACTCGCGCTTGTACAAAACGCGGTCACGATTTACTCATTTCCTTTCAACAGCTTAGCAACGATTGGCATGCTGACTATGAAGATAGCAAAAAGGCCGATGGCATTATTTTGTTGGGCTATGGCGATTATGTTGATTACGAAGAAAAACTGAATCAGTTATTAGCGCAACAAACGCATTTTGTGTGTTGGGGGGCTCAAGTCGAAGGTCACCCAGAATTTACTATCCGCTCCAATAATCGCCAAGGTGGCCGTCTTGCTGCTGAGCATCTGTTGCAATTTGGCTATCAGAGTTTTGCATTTATCGGTATTGCTTCAGCACACGCACCAGAATTTAATGAACGTTATCAAGGATATATTGAAGCCTTGGCTGAGAAAGGCATAGATCCAGCGGCCGTGGCGCAAGTTGATGCGATATCCACCGAGCAAGCTGGTTTTGAGGCAACGCTGCAATTACTGAATGCGGGGCCACAACCACGGGCAATATTTGCTGCTTCAGACTTGATCGCTATCGGCATTATGCGTGCCTTGCAAAACAAAGGCTTACGTATCCCTGAAGATGTCGCGGTCGTCGGTTTTGATGATATTCCTGTTGCGTCGTTCTCATCACCTGGGTTAACGACCATCCAGCAAAATACCACGCTTGCAGGGGAAATGCTGGTGGTGAATTTACTGCGGTTAATTGCCCGCGAAGGCATAGCGCAAACCGAAATTGAGCCTAAAATTATTGTCAGGCGTTCATGCGGCGCGCAATAAGCGCGCTCGACTAGGTAATCTATGGCTAAATCCGTCAAGGCGGCCGCAACAGTGCGGGCCGCTGCCAGTAAAATGCATCCAGCAAATCCATTTATAACCGGCTATCCAATGGCTGAGTTAATCAAGGCATATCCCGCACTGCAAACGCATGTGATCACTACGGTCCGCGGTGAATTGAGTATTCCATTTGCCGATCCAGTCGCAGTGAAATGCCTCAATCAAGCGCTGTTGGCCTATCAATACCAACTGAAATTTTGGGATGTGCCGGATGGTTTTTTATGCCCTGCGGTGCCAGGACGTTTAGATTACATTTTGCATTTGCGCGATCTGCTGACATCAGCCAATTTGGGAAAACCGCCGAAAAGTAAGAACTTGCAGTGGTTAGATATTGGCTGTGGGGCTAATTTGATTTATCCGCTGCTAGCGGTAAAGGCCGTGGGTGGGCATGCAATTGCTGCAGAATTGGATAGTGAAGCCATTACGCATGCGCAAACGCTTGTCAGCAAGCATCAATTGCAACCGCGGATTGCCATCCGCCAACAGCATAAATCTACCGCGATTTTTCACGGGATTATTAATAAATCTGATGTGATTGATGTCACCTTATGTAATCCACCATTTCATCAAAACGCTGAAGAGGCTGCAGCAGGCAGTACACGCAAACGAGAGAATTTGGGACTTGCCGCCGATGCCGCATTACTCAATTTTTCAGGGCGCGATCACGAGTTGTGGTGCGAGGGCGGTGAGGCTGCTTTCCTTAAACTGATGGCCGATGAAAGCCGTGATTTTGCCGCGCAGGTCTTTTGGTTTAGCAGTTTGGTATCAAAACAAATTCATGTGGATGCGTTGGTTAAACAGCTGTGGAAACTTGGTGCTGTTGAGGTCAAAGTGGTCGAAATGGGACAAGGCCAGAAAATCAGTCGTTTTGTCGCTTGGACTTATTTAACCGAGGTGCAGCAGCAACTTTGGCGGCAGCATCGCTTTAATCGGTAAAAACCCGACACTTGCGCAGTTTGACGAGAACCTTGCAAGTGCCGGGAGGGAGAGTCGTTTATTTACCCGCACCAAATCGGGTGGATACCGGCGTGTAATGATCAAACACTTGGCGGTCGCGTAACGAACGCAGTAACTTGATATATTCTGCGTGTGACCAAGCCAAAGGCGTCGCGCCATTTGTACCTTCACCAACGCTAAATTTGTACACATCGTTGTTGCCAACACCATCAAACACTTGCTCAGGCAGCATCATGCCTTCGTTGGCAAATTGCTCCATCGCCCAAACATATTGTTGGCGCAGCGGTTGTAGGTCGGAGTCAGACGGACTCGCCGTCGTTAACAACATCCGCGCTAACTCATAATGACCACGTTCGCCAGAAAAGATTGGCCAAACTCGACCGCGTTGCTCGGCAGTGCTTGTATCATTTGGACCTTTGGCATAAGCCAAACCTGTTTTGATATCTTCGCCATAACCGTCATGACCGTATCGACGCCAGCCTGGGACCGTTTGCTCGGCAAATTTGAAGCTGTATTTCACCCGACTGATGTCTGGTAGCTGCTCGTCATCGAGCTCGCCCAAAGTGGCTAGCACTGCTTGATGATCTGCACGGCGTACACCGTAGCGCACTAACTCTAGGAAACCGCCATCAACCCCCTCAGACTCAGTGACTTGTTGCTGGCCATTGCGCAGCTCCCAAACGTCATGGTTGTTTGGATCTGTGTCCTTATTGATCCTTAAATAGTATTGGCCATCGCTAGCACCGCCATTTTTCAGCTTGCCTTGTGTGGTGAATGTGAGTTTTTCCAGATCTGCAGCAAACCGATCTGCAGCACTGGCGTAACGCTGCTGAGCTTCACTATCTCCAGCTTTAGCTGCGATCTCACTGGCAGTGACTAAACCGCTAATGATTGCCGCCATAGTTGAAGGCGAATATCCAGCTTGTTCTTCCCAACGCTCCTGCTGAGTAGACGGTGGAATAATTTCTGCGTCGTTCCAATCGATTTTAACTTTGCCGCCTTGAACCAGAAAATCTGCAGCAGGCTTTAGCATCTGCTGATACCACTGAGTAATTTCGGCGTCAGTGAGGATGCCGGCCTGCCATAAACGCCAACCTAACATGATGGGCATTGCAGTTTGGTCCATTTGCACGCCAACCCATTCAATCTGGCCATCGACATGTGTTTTTTGCAGGAACCAGCCAGGAGCACCGCTGAAGCCCGCGGTATTCGTTTTGACTTGGACTTTCTCTAAATAAGAAAACGCCACTTTCGGGCTTTGTGTATCGCCAAGGGCAAGTAGTGCCATTGCCACTTGATAGAAATCTCTTGGCCAAACCGCTTTGTAGCCGGTTTGTGCAACTTCAGCGGATTTATCGTCGCCCCAAGGATTCGATAATGAGGCGATAAAAGCGCCTGCATGAGTTTTGTCTTCTTGCGCTTTAAGCACCATGGCACTGGCATAGAGTAATTTGCCATTGTCCATGCTTTGCGCCGATAGGCTTGATAGTTCGCTGAGGCTGGTTAAATAATCCTGCCAGCCAATTGCTTCACCACTGCCATTAAATTCTGCCAACACCGGATCAAGTCCACGCTTTAGCGTGTTTTGTGCAGATGTTTGACTAGATGCTGCGTCTTTGCCAAAACCTATTACTTGTTGCCATTCACTAGTCACGCCATTTTGCACGGCAGGCATAGTTAAAAGTGCCGCGACGTTGCCCGGTGTTTCGCCGGTATTGCTGTATGATTTAGTCAGAGTCTTCTGTGCTTTTAGCTCAGTGAGTCCATCGGATACACCGACAAAACCGACCGTGGCATTAACTGGCGCTGGCACAGTCATTAGCGTTAACGCTGAATCCGCTTCCATCGCAGTGACCGAACCTGTGCTGACGATTGCAGTATCGTTGCTACCAGTATTATTCAGCGCCGGATCTAAATAGGTATAGACTGTTAACCCATCCACCAATGCTTTGAAATAGGTACGGATCACCATGCTTTGGTTGGTCGGATCGGTGAAGTAGTGTTTTTCTATTTGGTATTTGCCATTTTTTGCCTTGTTCACCACTTTGTACGCTAAGGATGTTGGTCGTCCCTGTTCATCCTTTGCCAAGTAGTCAATTTCGCTGATAGTTGCCGTTTTTTCTTCATCAACAAAATCGGCACCGACAATCACCAGTTGCATTTCGCGAAGCTGGGCTTCGTGAATAAGTCCAGACATGGTTTCAGTGAGAATGCCCTGCGCCAACGAGAACCACACTTTGGAGACTGGTCCAGTGGTAGCGTTGTCTTGATATTGGCCGTTTTGGTATTGCTCGTAGGAAGTGCCTATCCCAGTTTTGCCGGCGAAAGACCAGGTTGAAGCCAAACCAGGCGCGCCAGGGGCAGCGCTGACGGCTGTATCCACTGCACCAGTTTGCTCAGGGGCTGGTTGGCATGCGGTGAGGGATAGGGCAAGTGACAAGGCTGATAACACAAAACTCTTTTTCATCTGAAAATCCTGTAACCGAACTTTAAAACGCTAAAGAGCCACATCGTGGATTTAGCGTTTATCGATTGTTTTAACGAGTGTGAGTCTTCACAGTCAGCACATAAACTGCTGCAATTACTAGGCTAACCGCGCCCATTAATAACGCATAAATCGCTGCAGAGTCGAACACATGGGTCAGCAGTGAACCGAGAATTGTTGCTGCAAGCAATTGTGGCAGAACAATAAAAAAGTTAAACATGCCCATATACACACCCATTTTGTGCGAAGGCAGCGAATCTGCAAGCATCGCATAAGGCAGTGACAAAATAGATGCCCAAGCGATACCTACGCCAACCATCGATACCCACAGCAGAGTCGGATCTTTAATAAACATAAATGAGGCTAAGCCGGCCGCGCCGCAAAGCAGATTAAAGCAGTGGGTAATTTGCAATGAAGTTTTACGCACCAACCATGGGATAAAAATCGCCGCAATTGCCGCGAAGCCATTGTAGAACGCGAACAACATACCAACCCAGTCAGCACCGTCGTTGTATGCTGTTGAAGTTGGATCTGACGAGCCGTAGTGCACAGTGGTCACTGCGGCAGTGGTGTAAATCCACATGGCAAACAGCGCAAACCAAGAGAAGAACTGCACAACAGCAAGGTGGCGCATGGTTGTTGGCATGGTGAATAAATCATCGACGATTTGCACCAGCATGCCATTGCGACCGGATTTTTTATCAAATGATACCCACCATTGGAATAAACCGAAGACGGCAATACCACCACCGAGAATATACAGCTGTTTGTCTAGTTGTAAGCTGGCGACTAAGGCGGTGGCGATTACGCCGAGCGCGACAAACAAGGTGCCGCTGCGCCAGTACATGCGATCGTTGCTACTAAATTCTTCAACATGTTCTTCACCAAATGCAGCCAGTTGCTCCGGGCTATATTCAGTTGAACGCATGACAGTCCAAAGCACTGCGGCAAATAATACAACGCCACCAGCGTAAAACGAGTATTTGACTGATGGTGGGATTTCACCGGGAGCAGCGGTGTTTTCCACACCAAACCAATTGCTCAGCATATATGGCAGCGCTGAAGCGACTACAGCACCAACACCGATGAAGAAACTCTGCATCGAAAAGCCAAGCGGACGTTGTTGTTCATTTAGGTTGTCACCAACAAAAGCGCGGAATGGCTCCATGGTGATGTTAATGGACGCATCAAGGATCCATAACATGCCGGCGGCTACCCACAACGATGGCGAGTTAGGCATAAAAAATAAGGCGAGGGTTGTCAGCACAGCACCATAAAAGAAATACGGACGGCGGCGACCTAATTTATTCCAAGTGCGGTCGGAGAAATAGCCGACAACAGGTTGTACTAACAGACCTGTTAAAGGTCCGGCAATCCAGAGGATAGGTATTTCATCAATACTTGCGCCTAAGGTTTGAAAAATCCGGCTAACGTTGCCATTTTGCAGTGCAAAGCCAAATTGGATCCCCAAAAAGCCAAAACACATATTCCAAATTTGCCAAAAACTAATCGTTGGTTTGGCTTGATGCATGGTGATTCCCCGTTGTTATTTTTGTGTTTAGAGCATAGCAGAAGCTTGAGCGACAGCCTTATTGCAATTTGCAACAAGCCTTGAGTTAGCGGTTAACTTCACAGACAGAAAAAAGGGGGAGAAGATTCTCCCCCAAACTTGTCAATCCAGGAACAGTTCTGCTATCACATGCCGCACGCTAAAATAGTGATGCCGAATATCCTTGATAACTTGAATTGCCTGCAACAACAAGATGAATACGTATTCAAAATGGGCGTTTTGCGCCAGCAAGGTGCATTGTGAGGTTGAGCTGATCGGCGCTGGTGCAATTGCGCAGAGTGCGGCGAACAACAAGCTTCAGCGCGCACCAAAAAAGTTCAGAGCAGACGATTAAAGCGCTAAAGGCGGAACTGGCAGTTCGAGGGCGAATTTGCTGCCCAAACCGGCTTCTGTCTTTACACGGATGCCGCCGCCATGTTGGGTCATAATCATCCGAGCGACAGCTAACCCCATGCCCCGACCTTGGCCTACTGGTCTAGTAGTAAAAAACGGGTCGAAAATCCGGTTAAGTAAATCTGCAGCTATGCCTGGACCATCGTCACGGATTTCTAGCACAATATGAGTATCGAATTTCACTTGCAGATCTAACCACACCTGACCGCTTGGGCCCGCGGCTTGGCAGGCATTGTTCAGCACTTGCATGATTGCTAGGGTTATTTTATCGCTATCCCCGGCAAAACGCGGCACCTGTTGCAAATGTTGATGTAAAGCCGGTAATGCCGCACCTTCAAGCTCAAGTGCCCAAATACTCTGTTCCACACAATCTTTAAGATCAACAATTCCGGTTAAATCAGCAGTATCTTCAGCGAACATCCGCAAATCTTGAACTATTGAGCTGATGTGATTAATGCCGAGCAGCGATTCGTCGATTAAGTCAGTTCCGTCTTCTAGCAGGTAATCGAGGTTAAGTTCCTTACGGATTTCGGCAAGTTGCGAAGGTTGATCGCTAGTGCGCTCGACAAATTCTCGGATGGTTTGCCAGTGTTTAAGCATTAACTGCAGGTTGCAACGCATAAAGCCTGAAGGCGTATTGAGCTCATGGGCAAGCCCAGCAGCCAGAGTGCTGATACTTGCCAGTTTCTCTTGCGCAAGCAGTTGTGCACCTTGTTGTTGTGCTATGACGTCACTGCGAAATAACGCTTGTTCCTGAGTGACAATACGCTGCTCAAGTTCTGCGCGAGTTTTCCGTTCAGCCAATAACAACCGCATCAGCTTTTGTTCATTGGGGGTGGGTTGCTCTGCCATAAACACACCTAGAAGCACTAATGGGATCAGCCTAGAAGAGAAAGGCTGATTTGTCATGGGCAGGTCGAAATTTTGCGAGGTTGCGTCGGATATTTATTAAGTTGCCCACTTCGGAGTCCCCAAAGTGGGCGCGAAAGTTAACGGTGGAAATGGTTTTCGACGCCGTTTTCCAATAAAAAATCACCGACATCGAGTAGGTGCATTTCATCAAGTTCCAAAACGTCCAAGATGGCAGTGCCGTATTGTTGCCATTCCGATTCGTTGGCTGTTTCAAACAATGCGGCTTCTTCACCAGTCATGTGCTCTGCCAGCTTTAAAATGGCAAAGAGGCGTTTTTCGTAGAGATCTGTAGAGCCGAGCAGTTGCTCTGGATGATGGTGATATGCGATCACGTTGGCAATTTCTTGCGCGAGCCCCCATGACTGCGCAATCATAAAACCAAGCGTTTCATGAGTCACATGAAAATAAACTTGTTCGATTTCGGCAATAGTCATTTGCTTGTTCAAGCCAACTTTCATCACTTTGGCATAGTCGGGGAATTGTGCATGAATAAGAGCGCTACCAGCATTATGAAAGAGTCCGAGTGAATAGCTATCATCAGCACAGTCGGAGCCGAGGCGTAGGTGCTGGGCAATCAACATTGCTGCGCTGCCGACGTCCATGGCACTGTTCCACTGGCGCAAGGTAAAGGGATCAGTCTGGCCGTTGCTTAGGGTAAAGCGCAGTACCACGCTGCTGACGAGTTTAACGACACGATTCAAACCGAGGAATTTACAAGCATGTTCAATGGAGCTGATTTTCCGGCGCAGGCCAAAATATGCTGAGTTAACTACTTTTAAAGTGAAACCGGCGATGCCGATGTCCATGTTAATTAAACTAGCGATGGTATTGATATTGGGGTCTTCGAGTTCAATTTCCTGCTTGATCCGCAATAAGACTTCCGGTTGCGGTGGGATAGTAAAGCCAGTTAACGCTTGCTCGACCATCGACATATCAATAGGTTTTACCATCTGTACCACTCCAGTTATCAGCAGAAATTCAAGTATATCCGCTTATTGCCTGAACAGAAGTGGTGGCAGTGGCAAAATCGGCAGGATCGCAAAAAAATTTGCGACCCTGCACAGATTATTAAGAAGTTTTAACTTTTTTTAGTTGTTTTTCAAAGGCTTTTAACTCATCGACGAACTTCTCTTGCTCATTTTTTTCTGAGCGGAGTTGTTGAACTAAAGCATTCGCCTTGTCGAAATCTTTTCGAGCGAAGTGAATTTGCGCTAAGCGCAGTTTTGCCCAGTGTAACTGGCGGTCATCGCTATCTTGATAAAAGCTAATGTACTGTTCCAAAGCCTCGATGCCTTTGTTGGCATCTTGTTGTTTCGCTGCCGCTAAGCGACCGATTTGATACAAACTGGCATAACGATCATTAGGTTTTTCTGCAAGCGTTGCGGCCTGTTGATACAGTTCAAACGCCATTTTATCTTGGTCTTGGCTAGCGAGGATCGCAGCTTTGAGTTCAAGTAAATCGACATTTTGTGGCGCTGCGGCCAATTGCTGCTCAATCATCGCCTTGGCACTGTCGACGTTATCATCATCTTTTAACAATAAGGTCGCTTTGGCGACAGTACCTTGTACTGGGTCCTTGGCAAACATGGCATCGGCAAGTCGCTGCGCTTCTTTCTCATCTCCACCAGCAATGCTCGGTGCGCCAGAGTAAAAACCAATCAAGGCGTGTTGAATTTCTAAATCTGCTGGGTCTAAGGCGACTGCTTGTTTTATCAGAGCTAAACCATCCTTAGCGTGACCAGCGGCAGAGAAGATACTGGCTTCTTGAGCCAGATTAAATTTGTTCAATGCGGCAATATAATGCAATTGCGCATGGGTAGGATTGTCTTTCAGTAACTGCACCATCCATGTATCTAATGCTTCGGTGTCCTTCAACAAATACATGGCTTTGGCTTTTAACAAGGCCAATTCAGGCTGTTGTTGGTGGTTTGGGATCTGCTCAATTTGTGCGGACAAGACGCGATATTTGCGATGGTCGAGTAAGTCTTTTAACGCGGCCATTTCAGTGTCGGATTGAGCGAAATTACTAAAACTCGCAGCGCTTAATAAACCGAGGGTTAAATAAAAACCTATCTTCTTCATCATCATCATTCCTTGTAAATAATTTGTACCAGTATGCAGAGGCTGCTCTTGCATCGTAAAGCGCTAAACCGTTGCAAGATGTTACCGCGCATTGTTCTGGCGTTTACATCGTTCAGAGCAATATTTGACCTGTAGCCAATCGCGTTGCCATTTTTTCCGCCAAGCGAAAGGCCGCTGGCAGCATTGGCAAATTTTGGTTGGTAGATGCAATTTGTGGTGTGCCACCTGAATTTCTCCTGAATTGCTGTGCTGCCAGATCAACACAACGTTTTGTACAAATCTTTATCAGTTACGTATTGACGGCAAAAACGATCTTGATCCCGACGATAGTTTCAGCAAAGAGACGCAGGCGGTGAGTTGCTTTTAGGTAGATTTTATTAAAAAAGTCAAAAACAAACTCTCTCTATTCATTTGAAAATTAAATTATTAAATAAATGCTTAGTTGGCATTAATTCTTGATAAATGGTTGCGTAGTCAAGTATATTGCAAGTTGTTATCTTGCGAGAGCTTTACTGATGTCCGAATTAAATTCGTCTGTTGCGCTGCTAATCCAAAGCGCATCACTCTGGTCACAGCTGATTAAGCGGGCTGATAGTCAGCTCAGTGTGCATGGAATTAGTTTCACTGAATTTTCTATCTTGCATTGCCTTGCACAGGCACCTCTGCAGCAACTCAGCCGCATTGAGCTGGCAAATACTGTGGGTTTAAGTGCTTCAGGGGTCACACGGTTGTTATTGCCGCTTGAGAAAATTCATTTGGTAGAAAAAGCGCAAATTGCACGTGATGCGAGAGTCAGTTTGGTCAAACTAACTAGTACTGGTATGCAAATTTATCAGGATGCACTGCCCACTCTGAGTTATTGTGCCGAGCAATTTACTTCGCCACTGACTTCACGACAGCAAGAACAATTGAGTGATTTATTAGGACGTTTGTCGTAGGGGAATTTCATGACTGATTTGACACAGGGATCGTTGCAGCGACATTTATGGGTCATGGCGGTGCCGATGATGATCGGCATGTTTGTGCAGTCGTTGTACTTTTTTGTCGATTTGTATTTTGTTTCCAGCTTGGGTGCGGAAGCTGTCGCGGCAGTGAGTGCTGGCGGGAATTTAATGTTGTTAATCATGGCACTAACGCAGATGCTTAATGTTGGTTGTGTCGCGTTAATCGCCCGCTACACTGGCGCTCGGCAGAATGATGAGGCTAATGTGGTGTTTCAGCAGTCAATGCTGATGGGCGGTGCTCTGGCATTGTTGACCTTATTGTTAGGCTTTGCTGGCAGTCATTTTTACATTCAGTTGCTAAGTAGCGATCTTCAAGTGCAACAACAAGCCAGTGCCTTCTTAACCGCCTATTTGCCTGGTTTAGCTTTAATGTTTCTATCGACCGCAATTGCTGCCGCGCTTCGAGCTGTTGGCGTGGTAAAGCCGGCAATGCAGGTACAGTTGGTCACGGTTTTACTCAATATTCTGCTAGCGCCAGTGCTTATTGCTGGCTGGGGCACTGGGTATGCTTTGGGGGTTATGGGCGCCGGTTTGGCCAGCACTATCTCGGTGTTGGTCGGGGTTTTATTGTTATGGCGTTATTTTTTGCGCAGCGACCATTCGGTATTGCAGACGCCGAAAAGTTGGCACTTTAATGCGAAGGTCTGGCGGCAAATTGCCGCTATTGGTATTCCGGCCGGTGGTGAATTCGCGTTGATGTTTCTGTTCACCGCCTTTGTTTATTGGGTGATCCAAGATTTTGGTACTGCGACGCAAGCGGCTTTTGGGATTGGCAATCGTATTTTGCAAGCGATAACCATGCCGGCACTCGCGCTATCTTTTGCGTTGCCCGCTATTGTCGGACAGAACTTCGGCGCCGGACAAGCGCAGCGAGTGCGCCAATGTTTTCGTTATGGCGTGCAGCAGATGGCTTTGGTCATGTTGGTGTTATTTCTCTTGTGCCAAGTACTCGCTCACCCACTGGTTGCGCTGTTTAGTACCGATCCGTTGGTACTTAAAGAAGGCGAATTGTTCCTTCGAATTATTAGCTTGAACTGCTTATCAGTGGTCTTGGTGCTAAGTTGTTCAGGCATGTTCCAAGGGCTTGGTAACACTTGGCCTTCGCTGCTGAGTTCAACTTTTCGAATTGTGGCCTTTATCACTCCGGTGATGTGGCTATCAACGCAGGACGGCTTCTCGCCCGCGACAGTTTGGTATTGTTCAGCCACCAGTGTGCTGCTGCAAGGGCTACTTAGTTTTTGGCTGTTACGAGGGCAATTGCAGCGCAGCCTGCAGGGTCTTCAACACTAGAGTTGTAGAGAATTGTTTCGAACTTTGCAGTGTTTAAAGCTTATGTCGCGATAAGCCACTGCTTTTGTTCCTACGAATCGAGATAAGGCCGACCAGCCATCATGGTTTGTGCGAGTTGCAATTCGGCATCGCTGTTTTCCAATTGCAAATCGGCAAAATGGACATCGAATTGAATTAAATCATCTTCCGGCATACTCAACGCAATCAAACGATCTGGTACATGACCGACTTGGCGATAGGCGTTGATCGCAACTTGTGCGGCTTGTTCCATCAACATGAAGAAATTGCCCAAGGCAAAACTTTGGAAAATATCATGATCAAGAGCAGACCAACCCAACAAGTCACCACTGATGCTACCATCGGCATGGTCAGTAAATAACAGTGAAACCGCTGGGAAGGCTGGGTTTTCGCCGGAGCGATATTCCGCCACATCATCTTCGTTAAACAGCAGTACATAACCAAATGCCGGGCAGCCTTCTGCGTCCATATCGTCAAAGGCAGCATCGTAAATTAGAAATAGGCGTTGGTCAGACATAAGTACTCTCGAAGCAGTAGGGCCGCATATTCTACCTAAGCTGCGGCCTTAGCTAAAGCACAAATTTCGTTATGCGCTGGTCGACGCGCGTTGTGGGACTGCTGGAATTTCCAATAAGAAGGCAAATGCTTGAAGTAACAGCTGTTCTTCATCGCTGATTTGCGCATCGGCATGAATTGCTGCTTGCAACATTTGCCAAATTTGTCGTTTTAAAAGTGGACCACAATTCAATAAATGCGGCAATGCCGCAGTTAAATCAGCATAACTCGCATGTGGATTGGCCGTGCCTTCTGGTAAATTCAGGGCCGCTAAGCCAGCAAGCCAAGCTAGTTGTTTACGATTCTGTCCGGTTGATTCTGCATTGGCACTAGAGTGTGCGTGAGCACTAGTAACGCTCAATAAGCATAAAATTTCGCTTTGGCGTTTTGCCATTGACTCAGTTCGGGCGGCTGACGACACTGCCACCCAATGCCATTGCACGCCAACACAATGCAATAGCCAGCTTTGCACTATCCATTCATACAAATCTTGCTGGTTATCCACTTGGACTAAATCATGCACTAGTTGTTGAAAGATACGGAACTGACTGGCTGTTTGTTCTTTGAGTGTTGGGATCGCCAGCTGCAACAAACTGAGTTGTTGCTGTCGATTAAGTTGCATGACCCGATCCGATAACCGGTCAACATTAGCAACTAGGTCTGCGTTACCAAGCTCGCGGATCAAAAACATTTGCCGAGCAAGGTATTCTGGTTGCAATAGCGTTGAAAGGTAAATTGCTGATGCAGAAGAGAAATGCTGGCAATTGGTCAATAAAAATTTGGGTAAGCTCGCGAGAGATTGTGGTTCTACGACTGCGCCATGATTGTTTTGCGTTAACAATGTTGAAATAGCAACCGAGGAAGCCAATGCTGTGTCAAAAGCATTGTCGGTATTTTCTGCAGTGGCTTGGGTCTTTTTAGTTGTTTTGGCCACAGCAAATCGACCATCCCAACTCGGATCTATTCGTTTGATCCGATCATTAAGCGGTGGATGGGTAGAAAACATTCCTAAGAAATGGGAAATTGCCGATGAGAAAAACATGTGGCTAGCACTTTCTGCACCACTGGTTTTCAACTCGCCATGTTGGCTATACACCGCAATTTTTTTCAGTGCATCAGCGATGCCATGTGGGTTCCGAGTAAATTGCACCGCGCTAGCATCCGCTAAAAACTCGCGTTGGCGGCTAACTGCAGCTTTAATCAAGTTGCCAAAGAACACCCCAAGCCCGCCGATAATCAACAGCGCTAAACCAATCAATGGCAGTGGGTTTGATTTCCCGTCATTGGAGTTGCTGATACGCACACCTCTGGTGTGCTCTAGGATAAATCGACCCGCGTCGGCGATACATAAAATGCCATAAAGCCACGCCATCAGTCGGATATTCAATCGCATATCGCCATTAAGAATATGGCTAAATTCATGAGCAACAACGCCTTGGAGTTCTTCGCGATTGAGTTGTTCGATACAGCCCGCAGTCACCCCAATCACCGCGTCTGCCGGCGAATAACCAGCAGCAAAAGCATTGATTGCTGATTCGGGTAATACATAAACAGGCGGCATTGGCACATTGGACGCCAAGGCCATTTCCGCAACGACGTTTAACAACACACGTTGTTGTGCTGTGGCATTACTATAAGTAACCCGCTCACCGCCTAAACTCTCGGCCACGGCACGACCACCATCACGCAGTGATACCCACTTTAACGTGACCATCAGGGTAATGCCGCCGAGCACGGCAGTTGTTGTCAGCACTATGGCTTTACTTGGTAGTAAATACCAAGGGAAAGCGCCTTTTTGCTGGTAAGCAAAACGAATACTCTCCACTTCAATTAGATTAAAACCGATACAAACTGCCAAATTGGTTAATAACACCAGCAGTACGACCGCAATCGCAAACAGAAAAACTAAAAGCCCAGTATTACGCCGGGCTTTGTCTTGTTCACCAAAAAAATCTATTGCCATTTAAGGTTAAAAACTCACTTTGGGCGCAGCTTGGAATGCGGCACTGTCGGCAAATTCCATCAATTTGGCATCTTGCTGATGACCAAACATGCCAGCGAAAATTACTGGAGGAAAACTTTGTTTATAACTGTTGTATTCAGTGACAGCATCGTTAAAAGCTTGGCGGGCAAAAGCTAAGCGGTTTTCAGTTGTCGCTAACTCTTCTGAGACCTGCAGCATGTTTTCATTTGCTTTGAGGTCTGGGTAAGCTTCCATCACCACACTGAGGCGATTCATCGCACCATGCAATGCAGTTTCTGCACCACTCAATTCGTTCATCGCACTTGCGTCGCCAGGGTTGTTTGACGCCAGTTTCAAGCCAGAAATTGCCGTGTTACGCGCAGCAATTACTGCTTCTAAAGTTTCACGCTCGTGTTTTAAATAGCCTTTTGCGGTTTCCACCAAATTAGGGATCAGGTCGTAACGGCGCTTTAATTGCACTTCAATTTGGGCAAATGCGTTCTGATAGCGATTCTTCAGCGCAACTAATTTGTTAAAAATACCGATGACGACAAATACAAGTAAGGCAAGAATTGCGAGGGTGATTAAACTGGCCATTCCAAAACTCCGTTGGTTCATTGATTGATACATTGGTAACAATAAATTAATAGCTTGTCCAGCAATTCGCTAAATTTTAGCGCTGTTAAACGAAAAAACATTTGGCAAATTGCGATGGCTCGTTCGGAAGTTGGCTGCAAAGAAACTCACTTTCCGTTAGTATGACAAGGTCTACTGGCATCCAGAATATAAGTGAGTATGAGATGAGTGAGTTTAAACGCATTTCGATTAGCCAAGCGCTAGAGAAGATCAACCAAGGCCAAGCTGTCGTTGCCGATATTCGCGATGAACAAAGTTTTCAAGGTGGCCACATTGCGGGTGCCTACCATCTAACCAATGGCACCTTAAATGGTTTTTTGCAGCAGACTGATTTTGCCACGCCGGTGATTGTGGTTTGTTATCACGGCAACTCAAGCCAAGGTGCTGCACAGTACTTAACCCAGCAAGGCTTCGATGAAGTTTATAGCATGGATGGTGGTTTTGAAGGTTGGCGGCACAACCACCCGTTTGTCCAAGGTGGCGAGTAATATGCTGTATCGGCGTTTGAGTTAATGATCGCAATCGCTCAATTTACCAATCGCCGCGACGCGCAGATTTTTGCTGATTATTGCGAAGCAAAAGGATGGCAAGTCAAAGTTGAGCCTCTCGGTGATGACAAGGCTGTTTTGTACGTCTCGGCGCCCATTTTGCATTTAGTGCATGAAGAAGTTCTGCACTTTCAGCAACATCCTACCGATCCACGCTACCAAGCGGCCGCATGGCAATTGGCGGTGCCGAAGGATTTAAAACTACCGAAAAGTATAACTCCTTTATTTCGCCGGATTTGGCAAGGAACCGGACCGCTCACTGTACTCGTGGTTGCAGTTTGTACGTTGCTGTTTGTGCTATTGCAGATTTTTCCACAGCAGCTGCTAAACGAATTAATGGCACCTGCTGAGGCGGATAACAGCTGGTTTAGTTTGCGCTGGTTGACGCCTGCATTTTTGCATTTCTCCATCGAGCATTTGGCTTTTAATCTACTTGCGTGGATGATTTATGCTGGCCGCATGGAACGTCAATTGGGTAGTCAGTTTTTGCTTGGGTTTTTAGTAGTGACTGCCGTCACCTCCAATCTGCTGCAATGGTTGGCGACCGGGCCGAATTTTGGCGGTTTGTCTGGCGTTTGTTTTGCGCTGTTCGGGTTTGCCTGGTTGTATGGGACTCGTTATCCGAAACAAATCCTACATGCAGAGCGCACTGATTTAGTGGTGTCTTTGATATTTCTGGCGCTAGGTTTTGCCGATATGCTCTGGGTAAATACGGCGAACTATGCTCATCTTGGTGGTTTTGTAATTGGCTTGGTGTTGGCACTACTGCCGTTTCCCGCCACCAAGCCTCGGTAACAGCAGCTATTAGCAACTAGTGACGTTAGAAATACAAAAGGCAGCTTCGCTGCCTTTTTTGTTCTACTTTAAAGTTCCAACTACGCGTTATTGATACAAGTATTTGGTAAATAACACGTCTTGAATCAGCTCGGCACCAGTCTCTTTTTTCGTGATTTCGTTTAGCTTTTTCAATATTTTAATCCGAACTTCTTCACGGCCGGTCAGCGATTTCACCGTCGCTTCGCCTTCTTTACCAAACACGCCAACAATCGCGTCGAGGATCATTGGTTCATGGTGTTCGATCAGCGGCAGGAATTTTTCATCTTTGATCATCAACTCCATGGTGACTCGGACATAACCTAAGCTTTTTTGCCCTGCGGTAACGTAGTTAGTGACAATATCAGGGTCAAAACCAAAATAGACCACTTTAGGCTTCGCCGGCGCATCCGCTGGTGGCGGATCTTCAGCCCAAACACTAGAGCTAACCAGCATCATCAACAGCACACAAATATATTTCATGGATACCACGCAGAGTCTGAACATTAAATTCGTTAACAAGTGTACCTGAGTCCGCCCCTGAAGACCATCTTTCGATGGCTAGTCAATTCAGGTTCGCTCTACTTACTCTAGCAATTTTTTAAGCACTGGCAACGGCTTGCCAAAAATCTTTTCTAAAGCGCCGTGATACAACTGTGTTCAGCGGAATTTTTGGCGGCCAAGTTTCCTCCTTTCAACAAGTTATTCGCAGTGCCTTGGCTGGCGCCAACGATTAACAGCAAAGCAAATCCTTGTTATGATGCAATCGATGAATTTATTTAGAAGGTTGCCATGAGCGCCGAAGTTTCAGAAATTTGGCAAGCGCGTTGGCTACCGGCATCGGCGTTTGCATTAACGCCTAATGAGCGTGATTGGCTGCTAAACACCGCATCGCTGACGGCGCGCTTAAAAGCTTTGCCTGGTGATTTCAAGCTGGTACTGCGTTTAGAGCAACCGCTGCTCCTTCCAGAAGCGTTAGCAAAACACTGGTCTTGCGCCGAAGGCGTGGTGCGGGAAGTCATGTTAAAAGTTGCAAATGTTCCTTGTGTGTACGCGCAAAGTTTCATGCCAATCTCGACAGTACAAGCCTTGACGCCCTTAGCGCAATTAGGTGAAAAACCGCTTGGTGAGTATATTTTTCAGCAAGAGAGTTTAGAGCGAGGGGACATCGAACTCGCTGAGTTTGCAAACGGCTTTCGATTGCCAGAGCTAGGTGCACAGGCCGCCATGTTCGGTCGCAGATCTTTGTTTACCCTTAATCATCATCAACTGTTAGTGCAGGAATTATTTCTGCCGGGATTATTTGAATTATGTCGTGGTACTTAACCTCTGCCAATTGGCGGTATTACCTACAGCTGATGCGTTTAGATAAACCAATCGGCATCTATTTATTGTTATGGCCGACTTGGTGGGCGTTATGGTTAGCCAGTAATGGCATGCCATCAATCAAGATGCTGTTGGTGTTTAGTTTAGGTGTGTTGCTGATGCGATCCGCTGGCTGTGTCATTAATGATTATGCGGACCGTAACTTTGATGGCGCTGTAGCGCGTACTCAGCAGCGGCCTTTGGCTGCAGGGCTGGTGCAACCGCGTGAAGCTTTACAGCTTTTTGTAGTGTTATTGCTGTTAAGTGCCGTATTGCTACTGTTTTTAGACTGGAATACTGCGTTACTCAGCCTTGTTGCGGTAGCGTTAGCAGCAGCTTATCCGTTTATGAAGCGTTATACCCATCTGCCGCAAGTTGTACTTGGCGCGGCTTTTAGTTGGGGCATGCCGATGTGTTATATGGCAATCCAAGGTGAGTTACCGCTGGTAATGTGGCTACTGTACGCCGCGAATTTATGCTGGACAGTGGCTTACGACACTTATTACGCTTTAGTCGATAAAGACGATGACGAGAAAATTGGCGTCAAATCAACGGCGCGTCTATTTGGTCGCTATGTGTTTTGGATTATTGGTTTACTTCAGCTGGCATTTCTAGCGTTATTAGAATGGGTTGGCGCTTTATCAGGACTTGGTTGGCCGTTTTCAGCGGCACTATTAGCCGCGTTGATCCTGTTTTTTTATCAGAACCGGCTGGCACTGCGTGGACGCGACGGTTGCTTCAAAGCATTCTTGGCCAATCATTATGTCGGATTGGTGTTGTTTATTGGAATTGTTGCTGGTCAAATCTGGCGATAACAAAAATTAAAAAGGGATTTTTATGTTCGAATTTACCCCCGACTACAGCAGTTATAGCACTACCGAACTGCTAAATTCACTGTCTTTGGTGGACCGGGAGCGTTTTGCTGGTCGGTTAGCGGATATTCGTTCAGAGCTTGCTCGACGTGGGGTTCGTTATGAAGAAACCCGCGAAATGGACGGTGATAAGCCGCGCTATAAGGTCAAGTTATTGAAAACTGTGCCTAGCGAAAATCTCTCAAAACAATGGCAACAGACTAGCCACGACGTGGAAATCGGTGATGAAGACGAAAAGGAAGCTGAACATTTGGGGGATGCGACCTACTGGCTATTTGCGTTAGGTTTGTTGTGGTGGTTTTCCAGTTGGAACGACAATTTTCACCCGTCGTTGCTGACAAAATCACTGATGCTGGTATTTATCGGATTGTTTGTGTTTATGCTTTTGCCAAAGGTGTTACAGCGCAACAACGAAGATTTAGCGGATCAAGCGCGAAAGACCCTGCTATTAATGGTGGCTATTGGGATAGGCGTTTTGCCGTTTTCACTCGCCCAATTACATAAGGTTATAGCCGCTTCAACCAAACCAAATGCTACGGTGCTGGAAATCTACAATGGCAATCGTTGGAGCTGTAATGAGCGTGTATTGTTAGAAATCAATGACGGTCGGATGGTGGAAGTCTGCGGAGTGCCAAGTTACATCTTCGATAGAGTTCGGCCGAACGATCAGGTACAGATTGAACAGCTGAAATCGGTGTTTGGAATCACTGTCGACAGTGGCAGGATTGCTATCATCGAGAAGTGAAGCGTTGCCAGATTGCTTACTGCAGTTTTGCAACGGAGCAACCATCAGCAAGTCCGTTTAAATAAAGAGTGCCATGGCTGAATTTACTCCTGACTACACAACTTACAGCACCTGCGATTTACTGAACGCTTTGGCTCTGCTGGATCGTGAGTGTTTTAGGGAGCGGCTAGTCCAAATTCGCGCTGAATTGAAATTACGCGGTGTGAATTATGTGGAAACTCCTAAAATTGTCGAAGGTATTACGCGTTATCATGTGCAAATAATTGCCGAGCCATCTCCTTGTGCACAATCCGCCGAACCAAGTCATGCGATTGAGCAAATGGACAATAGTAATGAGATTGCAGCGAAGCTTCGTATACAGCTGGTAGGATTTTTGGGCAGCATGAACCTGTGGTGGATTTTCTATTGGTTTGGAAATTTCAGGTTCTCGATTTTGGCGCTTCTGCTTATTTTTGTGGTTGTTTGTTTTGCTTTGTGTCGATGGATACCACCAATTTTTAAAAACGTGCATGTCGAATTTGCTCAAAACGCTCGTAACAAACTGATGATAATGCTCTTTGTTGGTGTAACTTTAATTCCTTTTGCTTTGATGCAAATACATTATTTTACGACTGATTTTGCCAAGCAATCTGCTGTGGTATTGGACACTTATCACGGTGCAGCATGGAAATGTCGTTCACGGTTGTTGTTGCAGATGAAAGATGATCAGGTGGAAGAGGTATGTCAGGTACCAACGCACATTTTGGATAAGCTGAGGCCAAATGATCAAGTGCAAATTATGCAACAGCGTTCTATTTTTGGTGTGAGTACAGAGAAAACTCGCATTTTGTTTTTATCAGGCAAATGATTAACCCGAGGACGCATGAACTCAACCACTGTTCAATGTGTGCCTTTAGTGCAAAACTGCGTGCTGCGGAATCAAATAAGCAGACCGTAAGCAGCAGGGATAGCTGCTTACGAGCCTACATGGAGGTATTCACGGCGTGTCTGCGTTTTGGTACCGCAGCCGCGACTGGGTCAAGGCGTGTCTGCGTTTTGAAGTCGCAGCTGCGAGAACGTCACGGCGAGTTCATGTTTTGCAGCCGCAGACGGCAAAGCGTCGCGGCGGCAAATACGGTGCAGTGAGTTATTTCTGCGAATAAAGTCCAATCATATTGCCTTCGGTATCGATAGCTAGCGAGATAAAACCATATTCACCGATCGACATTTTGGGCCGAGCAACTTGGCCGCCGAAACCGACAACTCGCGCTTCTTCAACGGCACAATCTTCACATGCAAAATACACCAGGCTGCTGTTGCCACCGGACGGAATGCCTGGCATACAAACCAAAGAGCCGCCAGCCCCCGGCGTATTGTCATCCATGCCAAATGCCCACATTTCAATCCCTGGGCTATTTAACTTCTCTAAGCTGACAGCAAAGACCCCTTCGTAAAATGCTTTAGCGCGAGGCATATCTTGAACATAGATTTCAAACCAACAAACTGGATTTGTGCGCATACATAGCTCCTTGCGGCTACTGTAATTTTGGTGATTGGCTAGTGCAAAAGTTACTTATGCCAATGCACTAGCTGCGGGTGACTGCACAAATCTAGCTTTTTTTCGATGAGTTGCAAATAGTGCTGGTGCCATGCATATTTCGGCGAAGTCGCGGTTAATGTGCAAAACTAACAAAAGCCCCTGATTACTGGAATCTAAATAGGAGAGTTCTATGTTATTGCAAGCCCAGCATAGTGCCTTGGTGATTATTGATATGCAAAATCGCTTGGCGCCGGTCATCAATAATTTTGCGGAAGTGGAACAACAATGTGGTTGGCTAATTGATGTTGCACATCAGCTCAACATTCCAGTGTTGGCGACCGAGCAATATCCGCATGGCCTTGGCGTCACAGTGTCTAGTTTATTGTCTCGAATGAAGAGCGATCAAATCATTGAAAAAATTCACTTTAATGCCTGTGAAGAGCCGGAGTTTATGGCGGCATTGCTGGATCATCAGACAAAACAAGTGGTATTAGCAGGTGCTGAGTCACATGTTTGTGTGCTGCAGACTGCACTCGGCTTGATAGCGAAAGGCATGCAGGTGTATTTAGTTCACGAAGCGGTCGGCTCACGTCGCGACGCCGATAAACAACTAGCACTAGTGCGTTTTCAGCAAGCCGGTGGGGTGGTGGTGAGTCGTGAAATGGTGGCGTTTGAGTGGCTTAATCGGGCAGGGACCGAGCAATTTCGGCAAATCAGTCGGGGTTGGTTGAAATAGGCAATCGCACTGATCGGCATTGGAAATCATTACGTAGGTGATGCTAATAATTGCCAATTTAGTTGAATGTAAGATGCCGGTTTTTCATATTTTAGGTTATCTCGGGTTATTGCCGTTTTTGTTGTTGACGCTATTAGCGATAGTACCTTGGCTACCGCAATTGGACGCGTTAGCGATGTTCCAGCGTTATAGCGCCATTATTCTCGGATTTATGGCCGGAGTATTGTGGCCAGTTTGGTCGCAACGACTGTCAGTGTGGCCGCTAGCATTATTTGCGGTAAGTCTGCCAATCCTGAGCTTCCTCGCCGGATTTTTGCCAACGATAGCAACACTCACAGTCGAGCTCGCGTTATTTGTCTCGCTACGCTTAGGCGAACGCTGGTTCGAGATTGACGAGCAATACCACCCAGCTTACCTGCAGTTGCGTCAACAACTCACTGCTGTGGTTGTTGGTTGTCACGCAGTGTTGATTGGGTTTCTTTGCTTTTGACCTGCAGTTAGGGGTATGACTTGCAGTCATGACGTCAGTTACGCCGGTACTTTCTTTGACTTGCCGTCGGCCCGCCATGCTTGGCGAACAAGCTTTCGCCTATTCGGCGAGTTTCTTTCTTTTGCTTCGCCAAAAGAAAGAACCAAAGAAAAGGCGACCCCTTTCCCGCTCGAAAGCCCGTTGGAAAATTGCCGCTCTGAGGCGAAAACGGAACTCGCTTGCTGCTAACGTCAGCAAGCTCAAACAGCCGTTTTCTTAAAACCTCAGAACAGCATTTTCCATCGGCTCGCTACAACGGGGCCGAAGGGCAACAGCAAGACACTAATGGGCTTTGTTTATGGTTACCCTCTTCTTAAAACTTCAGATCAGCATCTTCTAACGGCTCGGTATAACGGGTTCAAAAGCAAGAGAAACGAGCTTTTGCTTTTCTAACTCTCTTGCTCTCTTGCTTTTCACGGCCCCGTAAAGTGAGCCGGAGCAAAACAAGGCTTTAAGGTTTTAAACGGGCGACTGTTTGAGCGGGGCGACGCTAGCGACCCGCGAGTTTCGCCCGTGCCTTAAAGCATTGAATTTGCTTCGGGCTTTCGAGCGATCCGGGGTGCCTTTCTTTGGATACTTTCTTTGGCATCAAAGAAAGTATCGGCATAACTGGCTTGCCGACTGCAAGTCAAACACCCCTAGTTGGCTTCTGGCTCGCCAAACAGTGACAGCAGATCTTGCGCGTTGCCTTGCCAGACTTGGCCTTTGCCGCCGGCGAAGATTTGGTCTGCTAGGCTTTGCTTAAATAGCTGCATTTTTTGCACTTTTTCTTCGACGGTGTGCCGCACGATTAGTTTGTACACAAAGACTGCTTTGTCCTGCCCGATGCGGTGGGCGCGGTCGGTGGCTTGGTTTTCTGCTGCCGGGTTCCACCATGGATCGTAGTGGATGACGGTGTCGGCGGCGGTTAGGTTCAAACCGGTGCCGCCGGCTTTTAGACTAATTAAAAACACCGGATTGTCGCCGTGTTGGAACTCATCAATTTGCTGCTGACGATTTTTGGTCTGGCCGGTCAGCTTGCTATAACTAATGCCTAAATATTGTAATTCCTGCTCAATCAGCCCGAGCATACTAGAGAATTGACTGAACAGCAGGATCTTCCGGCCTTCCTCAATCATTTCTGGCAAATTGTCGCGTAGCCACTGCAGCTTAGCGTTGTGTTTCACCGATTGCGCTTGTTCTATTGGCACTAAACGCGCATCACAACAGGCTTGGCGCAGTTTTAATAATGCGTCCAAAAACTCGATCTGGCTGGCGGCTACGCCTTTGCGCAAGAACAATTCCCGCACTTTGGTTTCCATCACCAACCGAATGCTTTCGTACAAGTTACGCTGATCGGCTTCCATCTCCAGCAACTGCAGAATTTCGGTTTTCTCCGGCAATTCAGTGGCGACTTGGGATTTGGTCCTGCGTAAAATAAAGGGCGCAATTTTCTGCTTCAGCGCATTAGCTCGTTCTTGATCGGCTTGTTTTTCAATAGGTTTACGATAAACCTGATTAAAATGTTGTTCGGTGCCAAGTAAGCCAGGCAGCACAAAGTCGAACAGCGATTTCAACTCGCCTAAATGGTTTTCGAGCGGCGTACCGCTCAGTGCTAAGCGAAAATCAGCTTTCAGTAACCGTACCGATTGCGCCGCTTGGCTTCCTGAATTTTTAATATGTTGCGCTTCATCAAGCACGACCAAACTGAACTTAAAGCGTTGATAAACTGCGATATCTCGAACGATTAATGGGTATGTCGTCACCAATAAATCGTAATCAGTGAGGTTTTCAAACAGGTGCGCGCGTTTACTACCATAGACTTGCAGGACTCGTAAATCTGGCGTGAAGCGTTCCGCTTCTTGTTGCCAGTTACCGAGCAAGCTGGTTGGACAAATGATTAAGACCGGGGCCTTAAGTCGACCAGCTTCGCGCTCACTTTGCACAAAACTCAAGGTCTGCAGGGTTTTACCTAAGCCCATATCATCGGCGAGTACACCGCCTAAACCATATTGGCGCAGGAAACTCAGCCAATTTAAGCCTTGTTGCTGGTACGGCCGTAACTGTGCGAATAAATTGGCTGGAACTGGAACTTCACTAATGCCCGAAAAATCATGCAGTTGTCGCGTCAAATTGGCGATGCGATTGGCATTGAGATACTGAACTTCGGCGGCGCCCGGTGGCGGTAAAATTGCTGCTTTATAGTCCGGTAGTTCCAACTCATAGACTGGACGTTGCAGGTTTAGCAACTCGACGATGGTGTCGATGAGCGGCTGGATCAGGCTTACCGGTAACGCCAACTTACCTTGCGGTAAACTCAGCCAAATATGTTGTTCATTGGTCGGTAACCCGTATTGACGCAGCCACTGGGTGATCAGTGGCAATAACGGGACTTTCTCACCGTCGATATCGACTTGGATTGCGACACCAAAACCGCCTTGGGCTTTATCGGCAATTTGCAGATAGGCTTTGGAGCTAACGATATCAAAATTAAAATCTGGGGCTTGTTCGATAATCCAGCCTTGCTGCTTCAGTTCGGGCAATTGCTGCAACAGCGGTTGCCATAATTGCGGATTATCTGGACCGTCACCAACGCCAAAAGTCGCATGGGTGCCGCTTGAGGTTTGCTGGGTTAAACCAAGGCCAATCAAAGCTTCCAGCGCACTGACTTCGGTATTGCGTTGGCGTTTGATGAAAATAGTTTCGCCATCACGGGTCAGTTCTGTCTGCGCTTGGGTTAAATCAAGCGGCAAGCGAAATCCAGCATAATCAAAGGCTAACACTGCGATTGGTTCGCGACGCTCGCCAATTTGCTGCATTTTTAATTGCAAAATCGGCGCAGGGGTTGGCTCTAACCGACGTACTGCAACCCCTTGTGGCACAGGGAGTGTCACTTTTGAAAACAGCGTTTGTAAGCGCGATAGACTTTCTTGTGCTGCTTTTAACGGTACCGGCGGCATGCGTGCCAACAATTTTAATTCGCGACCGGTGAGCTCAGTATCAATTAAACCAATTTGAAAGTGGGTCGTGTCCAAATAACATGGTGGATCTGTGTACACCACTTCGAGGTCGGCATCATCGCCCAGTTCACAAACCAGTTGAAAGCCAGCACTACTTTGCAGCCAGTTTAGCGTCACTGGCCGAGGTTCACCCCAATGCAAATCATGGCGAGCCTCGCCAAAAAAACAGCGGCCAGTCGCTAACATTTGCTGCAGGAGTTGATAGCCCCACGCATCTTCGACTAAGGCCTGATCGCGAACATTTTGCGAGCGGAACCAGTTAATGAGTCGAAAATCAGCTTCTTCAATCCAGTAAGGCAGCAGATAACCAGAAAATTCTTGGGCGCCAATGGCTTGGCCTTTGCTGTAACCGCCTTTTTTATTGGCTTTAACTCGACGTGGGTACAACTGTAAGCCCGATTGGCCGTAGCTGAGGATATAAAGCACCACATCTTTCAGTTTTCCAACTTCAGGATCGGCACCTGTGGTGCGTTCGACATCGCTAAACCATTGACTTAGCTGGCGAAGTGGCAGCTTTTGCATGTCGACTAATTGCTGCTCATAGCTATGTTTGAGTTTCAACAGCACCGCTAAAACGTGCTTACAACGACCGCCAATTGGGCAATTGCAAGAATCGGTGAGACGCCAGTCTGGACCATGTTTTTTTAAGGAAATGAATTGCCGATACGGGGTTAAAGCCTCACCCCATACTTGGGCGCTGACTTGCGCTAAATCTTCACTGTATTCAAGTTTAATGACTTTGCCCGCTTGCCAATAAGCACGAGCTCGCTGGAAAGTCGCAGGGTCAAACCATTGTTGCAGTTGTGCTGCACTAACCGGAAAAACAGATGTCGTCATGATACCTTAGCAAAAACTCAGGGCCGTAACCGGCTGAAAAACGGGCATTGTACCTCACATTGCCCAGAGTCCAAAGCTGAGCAGTGAGTTCTCACCGCGCTATCAACAGTTTTTCGCCGATCTGCGGCTAGTTGCTGATGCTTTGCGTTAAGCAATACGCGGTACTTACCCTTTTTGACCAATTTCGTTTATGCTAATTTTTTTGCTAGCAAGGGCACGTCGATGCGTCTAAATACAATTACTTGGTTAACCTTATTATCACTCGCTGGAATTGCGCATGCTGACGAGCAGCGTCGTTATACAATTTTGGTCGACAACGGTGTGAAAGCTGGCGAGCAAATTGTCGATATCAATGCAAAAGGCGAAACCAAGGTTCGCTTCATTTTCAAAGACAACGGCCGTGGCCCTGAGCTTAATGAAACCATCACGTTAAATGCTGACGGCACTATTGCCAGCTATGTTGGCCAAGGTAAATCAACCTTCGGCTCGATCATTAAAGAAAGCTATCAACGCCAAGGCAATCAAGCGAGTTGGACTGCTGGCGAAAGCAAAGGTAGCGCCAAAGTTGACGGCAGTGCTTTGTATTTGCCGGTAGACGGCTCTGCGGAAATCAGCTCAATTTCCATCAACGCCATTGCCCGCAGTGGTAAAGATCACATTGCCTTGCTGCCATCAGGCCAACTGACGCAAAAACGAGTTGGCGATTTAATCGTAGAAAAAGCAGGTGAAAAACAACAAGTTCAGTTGCTGGTGCAAACTGGCGTTGGCCTTGAACCCTATTTTGTATGGGCCACAACTGGCGAAAATCCACGGTTATTCGCCAGTATTTCACCAGGTTCTTCAACCATGATTGAAGAAGGTTGGCAGGAAAATGCTGACAAAATGGCGAGCATCCAGCAAGCCGCGGAAATTAAGTTACTTGAGCAATTAGCCACAGATGTGCCTGTGGAGTTACCTGGTTTGTCGGTGATCCGCAATGCCCGCATTTTTGACAGCGTCAGCGCCAAAGTTGGCGAAGCCAAGGACATCTACTTTTTACGTGGCAAAATTACCGCGATAGTGCCAGTCGGCAGCCTAACCACAGTTGCGGAAAATCAAATCGACGCCAAGGGCCGTATTGTGGTCCCTGGCTTATTTGATATGCACGGCCATATTTCGCGTTGGGAAGGGCCATTGCATTTGGCGGCTGGTGTCACCTCATTGCGCGACATGGGCAACGACAATATCAGCCTGCAACAAATGATCGATGAAATATCCTCAGACCGCTTGCTGGCTCCGGCTATTTTCCCAACTGGCTTTTTAGAAGGCGAAAGCCCGTATTCAGCGCGAAACGGCTTTGTGGTGAAAGACTTAAAAGGTGCGAGACTGGCCATTGATTGGTACGCCAGTCACGGCTACCACCAGCTGAAGATTTATAACTCTTTCCCGAAAGAAGTTCTGAAAGAGACTGTGGCCTACGCTCATCAACGTGGCTTGCGCGTTAGTGGCCATGTGCCAGCATTTATGACTGCCGAAGAGGTAATCAATGCAGGGTTTGACGAAATTCAGCACATTAACCAATTATTGCTGAATTTCTTAGTAAAACCGGACACTGATACCCGCACTTTAGAGCGGTTTTATTTACCAGCGAAGCAAGTTGCTGGGCTAGATTTGCAAAGTCCGAAAGTTAAGAAATATATCAAGCTTATGAAAGAAAAAGGGATTTCAGTTGACCCTACCTTGGCAACTTTTGATTTCCTGAAAAAAGTTGATGGTACTGTTGGCGACCCGTGGAAAGACATCGTTGATCATCTACCGCCAGATCTGCAGCGCCGTTATCACACTGCAGAGCTGGAAATCCCGGATGCGGAAACCGCGAAAGTCTATGCCAAGTCGTACGCCAAAATGGTCGAGTTCGTTGGCATGATGTACAAAGCGGGTATTCCAGTGGTTGCCGGTACTGATGAATTGGCAGGCTTTACCCTGCAAGGCGAATTGGAACTGTTGGTGAAAGCCGGTTTAACCCCAGCGCAAGCGCTACAAGTTGCGACCTTAAATGGCGCTCGTTTTAGCAACGCAGCAAGTCACAAAGGCCAAATCGCTGTGGGAATGGACGCTGATATTTTGCTGGTCGATGGCGACCCAACCAAAGACATTGCTGATATTCGCAAACTGGCGATGGTAGTGACCCAAGGTAAAGCCATGTATCCAGCAACAATATACAAAGCCATGGGCATTGAGCCATTCGTGACTGAACTACCCGCAATCCAACAAACGCCAATGCCTGCAGGGCAGGCGGGTGGTAGTGTGCACAGGCATCGGCATTAATGGTTTTGGCCTGCAGCCGGCAGGCCTGTTTTGCCGATACTTTCTTTGTTGCTCAAAGTTGAAGCCAATACTTTCTTTGATGCTCAAAGAAAGTATCGGCGTGAATCTGCTAGTCAAAACATCTGCGCCATCCGCCCGCTAAACCACAATGCTGAAACCAATAACGTGCAACCAAAGCCATTGATGGCGAAGATGGCGGCGCGGCTGGCGCGTTTTTCTGCTGGCAAATGGTGCACCGCTGTGCCGACTATTGCTGCGAACAAAAAGATGTAAGTGACTATCGGCATAAACCAACCGTGGCCGTAGTTACATGCGGCCATAAAACCAACTGTGGCGATGGCGATGCCCGCTAAGTGACGTGGTAAGGCTGTTGGGTTCATTACGTTGCTCATAATCATTTCCTTAGTTTAATTGGGTTGTTGGATAACCTGTTCAATACTAAGTACCGGCAGCGCTTGCGACTGTGACAAAAAATTTGAATTTATTTTGTATGGCCTAACAGACCTCCTGCATTAGCCTGCCTGTTGCTTCGGTCAACCTCTTGCCGCAGCCAACTGCGAAAGGCCTGAATTTTTGCCAAATTGCTGCATTCAGTTCGGTATACCAAGTAATAAGCAAGGCTGGAAGCATATTGAATATGCGGCCACAACCTGACGAGTCGACCGCTCACTAAATCATCGTGAGCCATCACACTTCGAGCCAAGGCAACGCCATGTCCGTCAATGGCGGCCTGTAATACTGCCGCCGAATTATTGATTTGCATGCTCCGAGTCGAGTTTTGCTGCTGGCAACCGGCGTTGGCAAGCCAGCGTTGCCAAGTTGGAAAACCGCTGTGGCTGTCCATAGATAAATCATGAATTAACGTCAGATCTGACAGAGCTAAGTTTAAATCGTCTGGGTGGGTAGTGAGTAATGTTGGCGAACAGACTGGGAAAACCTCTTCCGCCATAAGTTTTTCTGACACCAATCCTGGCCATGAGCCGCTGCCATATCGTACACCGACATCAACCCGCTGAGCTTTAAAATCTACCGGTTTCAAACTGGTATCCAACCGCACGTTGATCTCCGGCCATTGCTGCTGAAAGCGTTCGATGCGAGGCAACAGCCATTTTGCGGCAAAGGCAGGACTCACCGTGACAGTGAGTAGATCCTCAGAACCGACGCCGTTTTGCAGTTGCTGTAAACCAATCGCGAGGCGCTCAAAACCTGCGCGTAAATCGGGTAGTGCCATCTCGGCGACTTCAGTGGGGATTAGCCGCAAGCGACCGCTGGTGCTGCGGATAAATAGTGCAGTTCCGAGCACATCTTCTAAAGACCGCACCAATTGGCCGACTGCCGCTGAAGTGACATTGAGCTCCTCTGCTGCCGCAGAAAAACTTTGGTGGCGAGCGCTCGCTTCAAACGCGCGGAGGCCATTGAGATGGATTGGTAGTTTCATTTCGTTAAATATTTTCTTTGCATGTTGGCAATATTATCTCGTTTGTAAGGCTTGGTAAATAAGCGAAAAATACGCTTGAAATTTACTTCAACCCCAAAGCGGAGATTTAACGATGAGTCAGCAATTCAATGGTAAAAAATTATTAGTCGTCGGTGGCAGTAGTGGCATGGGTTTCGAAACCGCCAAGTTGGTTTTGGCAGGCGGCGGAACTGCGGTTATCGTGGGGAACAAAGCCGAAAAAACTGCGCAGGCCGCGCGTGAATTAGCAAAGTTTGGGCTTGTTACCGCACTGACCGCGAATTTGACCGATGCGCAAAGCTTGCAAACTTTGTTGGCGCAATTAATGCTGGAACATCGCGATATTGATTTGTTGGTCAATGCTGCCGGTGTGTTTTACCCGAAAAGTTTCTTGCAACATTCGGCGGCTGATTATGAGCAATATATGCTGTTAAATAAGGCTTTTTTCTTTATTACACAGCAAGTTGTCGCCAATTTA
This sequence comes from Gammaproteobacteria bacterium, assembly GCA_017302255.1. GTDB lineage: Bacteria > Pseudomonadota > Gammaproteobacteria > Enterobacterales > Alteromonadaceae > Pararheinheimera. The sequence goes on from JAFLDV010000009.1 coordinate 113,344, forward strand.
GTGAATGCTGGGCGTCCTGGTGCTATTGTGAACATTGGTTCGATGTGGGCGAAACAAGCCATCGCCGCCACGCCATCCTCGGCATACTCAATGGCCAAAGCTGGTTTGCATTCTTTGACCCAACATTTAGCGATGGAACTCGCTGGGCAGCAAATTCGTGTGAATGCGGTATCGCCAGCTGTGGTGCAAACCCCGATTTATGAAGGGTTTATTCCAAAAGATGAGGTGCATAATACGCTGCAAGGCTTTAATGGTTTTCACCCAATAGGCCGTGTGGGTACCGCGCTTGATGTGGCAGAAACCGTAGCTTTTTTATTATCAGACAAAGCGTCATGGGTCACGGGCGCGATTTGGGATGTAGACGGTGGCGTGATGGCAGGACGTAATTAAGCCGAATTACTCGATTTGCTGTGACGCAAATAAAGCCTATGTTGCGTTGCATCACAATGATTTGCGGCCTATCGGGGTAATACTACCGATGGGCCTTTTATTGATCGTCTTCTGGAGCTATTTCATGCGAATAAACGCAGATTTTTCTCTACCTGCTTTGGTGTTAGCTGAACAGCAGCAGTGGATCGCTTCGCCGCAAGCGGGCATTGAGCGGGTGATGCTCGATCGCATTGGGGTGGAAAAAGCACGTGCGACAAGTTTGGTGCGTTATGCCGCGAATTCATCTTTTCCGGCGCATGAGCATCCAGCTGGCGAGGAAATCTTGGTGTTGTCGGGGCATTTTTGTGCGGATGGTGTTTGTTATGGTCCCGGTACTTACTTGCGAAATCCGCCAGGTTCAAGCCATCAACCTTATAGCGATGATGGCACGGTGATTTTCGTCAAACTGATGCAAATGCTGGAGACAGAGCAAGCAACGGTTTGTATCGACACCAGCGATAGTCAGCTTTGGCAGGATGGACCAACCGCACGTTTCTGCTTGTTGTTTGAAAACCCGCAGGAACGGGTGGAATTAGTCGAATTGCCAGCGCAGGGCGAACTTAGTTTGGCGCTACCTGCGGGTGCTGAACTTTTGGTGTTAGCGGGGCAGCTAACCGAGCAATCGCAGATTTGGTCTGCAGCTATTTATCCTACAACAGAGATTTGGCCTAAAGGGCTTTGGCAAAAAAACACTTGGGCCAGATTGCCAGCGCACAGCCATTTACAGTTGCAAGCAGGTGAGGCAGGTGCTCGTTTTTATCTCAAAACTGGACATTTAGCATGACTCGCAATACATCTCGCATTGCTATCATCGGCGGCGGTTTAAGTGGGCTTTATACCGCATATTTGCTGGAGCTGCGCGGTTTTGCCAATTACCAAATATTTGAGGCACGTTCTCGACTTGGCGGGCGCATTGATGGTTTCAGCTTAGCTGGCGCAGACATGTCAGACGCAAACTCGAGCGATCGATTTGACCTTGGCCCTACTTGGTATTGGCCACAAATGCAGCCCGCATTTGCGCAAGTAATTGCCGAGTTAGGCCTGGAGTCTTTTGCCCAATACGATCAGGGCGATATGTTATTCGAGCGCTCGCAGAGTAGCCCTCCTATGCGCATGTCAGGCTATCGCAATGAACTGCTGACAATGCGTTTAGTAGGCGGTATGTCGGCGCTGATTGCCGCTTTGCAGGAAAAAATTCCTGCCGATAAAATTTGTTATCAGCAGCAGGTGCAAGCTATTGCTTTAGCGAATGACGAAGTTACTTTGCAGTTGGCTTCTGGCGCGATTGCGCATGTTGACCAAGTAATCATCGCCGCGCCGCCGAGGCTTATCGCCAGCACGGTCAGTTTTCAACCGGCACTGCCAAATCAACTGCAACAAGCATGGCTAGCCACCGATACTTGGATGGCACCGCATGCGAAATTCTTAGCAGTATTTCCCACAGCATTTTGGCGGGAACAAGGCTTGTCTGGCTCGGCGCGCAGCAACATTGGCCCGATGGTCGAAATTCATGACGCTAGTTTGCCAAACGGTAAGGCGGCATTATTTGGTTTTGTTGGCTATCCGGCCGAAGCGCGCCGGCAGTTGGGCGCTGAACAATTGCAGCAGCAATGTCAGGCGCAGTTGCTGCGATTATTCGGGCCATTAGCTGCGACTGTGGAAGGGTTTGAATTAAAGGATTGGGCGCAAGATCCACTCACGGCAACTGTTACCGATAGTTCAGGCCAAGCCGCACATCCACAGCCGCCAAGTTACTTTGTGGCCGATGGGCCTTGGCAACACAAGTTATTCGGCGCCGGCAGTGAATGGTCGACGAATTATCCAGGTTATCTTGCTGGGTGTATTGAAGCGGCTGAGCAAGCGTTGCTGAAAGTCGCATGGTTATAACCAACGTGGCTCTAGGGCTAGTAGCTAGCTTCATTCTAAAGTCGGCAAGCTGTGACACATTGTAATGAAAATCTATAAAAGTTCAGCGATATATCTGAATGGTCATTGGTTACAATTCTCTTGTTTTCAGATGTTTATCGCATGCTAGTGTAAAAGGTAAGTGTAACAATCAAATCAAAAAATTTGCCATGCTGGCGATGTCAAAGTTTCGATGGAGTTTTTCAATGGCTATTTATTGTCAGATACTTTTGTTCATTATTGCGCTTTGCCCTTTCCAAGTATTGGCAACAAATGAAGTGTCGACTGTACTCACTAAGACTGATAGTGGCATTTGGCGCGCTCATTTTTCTGCAAAAAAGCCGGTTAAGCAGATCTCGTTCCACCGAAGTCCGGATAGTTCAAGGATAAAACGCTGGAAAGCGACCTCTGCTGAGTTTGAAATACTGAAAATCAACAATGATTTTGAAGCGGTAAGGCGTATGGACGGTAAACCATTCACTGAGGTCGAATTTGGCCTCACTACTTCTTATGTTGTATTGCCCAAAGATTATGCACCTTTTTCGCCTTTTAGTGACGGGGGCATGTTATTGCATTCTGGACGGTTTTTTGCCTGCGCTGAATATTGTGCAAGTGAGATAAACCAATGGCAGTTGACGATCCGAGCGCCCAAAGGCGACAACATCATCGTCGGCGGTATTGTCCATTCTGCAGAAGTCAGCTGGCTGGACAGTGATAGTGGCCAAAATGTCTATTGTGG